>CBFGUV010000013.1:0-52241 GCA_965652385.1 uncultured Fimbriimonadaceae bacterium | reverse complement strand
GGAAGGTGACGACGCCCTCCAGCTCCACCAGTTCACCCACCTCGATGGGCTCGTGAAAGTCCACGCGGTCGAAGGAGGCGGTCACGCAGACGTGGCCGGAGAACTTTTGCGATGTCGCGCTGGCGGTCAGGTCGATCAGCGAAAGGATCGACCCGCCGAAGACGTTGCCAAGGACATTGGCATCGTTTGGCGTCATGATCTGCGCCATGCGCGTGAACGTTTCCGTAACACGCTTGGCCGTCATGCTTCCATCACGATTTTCGTGAATTCCTCCGAATTGAGGCTCGCGCCTCCCACCAGCCCGCCGTCGATTTCCGGCTGGTCGAAAAGCTCTCGGGCATTGCTCCCCTTGACGCTGCCGCCATAGAGGACGCGCAGGGTCTCCGCCGTCTCTGCACCCATCTTGTCGACAAACCACTGGCGGATCATTCCGCACACCCGGTTCGCCTCTTCTGCGCTGCACGTCTCGCCCGTGCCGATGGCCCAGACGGGTTCGTAGGCGATAACATAGAAGTACAGCTCGTCCGGGTGAAGCGAGCCGACTTCCGCTTCCAATTGCGAGGCGATGACCGCATCCGTCTGACCGGCGTCGCGCTCGGCCTTGGTCTCGCCGACGCAGTGGATGGGCGTGATGCCGTAGTTGATCAGCGCCTGAATCTTGGGCGTGATCGTTGCGGCGGTATCGGAGAAGTAGGCCAGCTGGCTTTCATCAGGCGCGGCTCCGCCAAAGCGTCCGCGCTTTTCGGAATGCCCGACAATGCAGTAGGCCACGCAGTGGTCAGAGAGCTGGGCCGCGCTCACCTGCCCGGTGAAGGCGCCCTTGTCTTCCCAGAACACATCCTGCGCACCGAGCTTGACGCCGGACTTCTTGAGAAGCGCGCCGATGCCCTGCAGGCTTGTGTACGAGGGGCACACCACAATATCAAGGTCGGGGCGATTGTTCGCCTTCTCGACAAAAGCCTCCAGCAGGGCCGTGCCCTCGCGGGAGGTCAAGTTCATTTTCCAGTTGCCGGCCACCAGCCGTGTCCGCATATCACCCTCCGTCATGCCGTCGTGACCGACGGTTCAACTGCAATCTCGACCTTACCTCTAATGGCATTGGTCACGATGCAGTAGCTGTCGGCCTTGTGCGCCATGTCTTCCGCCATCTTGATCTGGTCGTCGGTCGAGCCTGCTTCCAGGGTGATCTCGGGCCGCACGGTGATCTTCTTGTAGGTGAACGTGGCGCCGCTCTCCTCTACTTCTCCTACTGCCTTCGCCGTGAAGTTCTTCACCGGAAGTTTGCGATTTGAGGCGATGATCCCAAAAGTGATTGAGTAGCAGGCGGCCACAGCGCTGGTCAGCAGCTCTTCGGGATTGGTCCCATCGCCGCCCGGTCCGCCGAATTCCTGTGGAACATTAAGGTTATTGACAGCGTTGCTGTGATCGGCGGTCACCTTGCCGGAGCCGTCGCGTCCGCCGCTCCATTCGACCGTAACCGGATACTCATGCATCTTGGCCATTGCTCGATTCTACTGCCTGACTTGGGTCTTACTTGCCGCCCGACCTGCTGGGTAACATGTTGATTCTGAGGCGTCGTACCCAAGTGGTTAAGGGGCCGGTTTGCAAAACCGTTATGCGCCGGTTCGAATCCGGCCGACGCCTCCAATTATCCGGCTCTCCCAATCCACTTTTGGGCTGGACTTCCTTCCTCGATCCCATCGCTACGGCCGACTGTTCGGGCCTCTACTCTGCCCGCAAGCGAAGCGCGGTTGTCGGCGTCCCCACCAATGAGCAGCTTGCCGAAGGCGCAGTCGTTTTTGGCGGGCTTGATCCGCACCGACTGAGAAGGCATGACTACCGAGCGGTTCCCTTCGGCTCGGAGCCGGTCTGGGAGACGGCGCGATGGAGGGAAAGCCTGGAATCCAGCCGCAGCCTGCGCAGCCAGATCAGCCGCGCCCGGGCCAAGGGCGTCGAGTGCCAGATCGAAGACGCCCGCCCCAGCGTTCTGCTCGAGATGGAGCTTTGCCGGGAGAATTGGATGGAGCGGCTGGGCGGACCGCACTTTCGCCACGACCGCGAATACGATATCGAGGCTGCGGCCCAGCATGGCTCGATCCTCACGGCCCGGCATCAGGATCGCGTCGTGGGCTGGCTGATCTCCATGCCCCTCGCCGAAGGCAAGGCGCTTCTCGCCCCGATCTGCCGCAATCAGAATGCGCCGCAGGGCACCGTCGAGATGCTGGTCGACTACGCGATGCGGCACGCCCACCGAGAGGGTTTTGCCGAAGCCTCGATGGGCGTCATCCCCTTTGCGGGAGCCGCTCTGGCGGAATGTCCGAACCGCCTCCGACCGGTGCTCCAATTCGCCAAGCGGCGAGACATCGGCTACAGGTACTGCGGCGTCGAGGCCTTCCGCTCAAAGCTGCGGCCCAGCCGATGGCAGACGCGCTGGATCGCCTGGCCCCGACAGCTCAATATCCTCAGCGCAGGAAATGCCTTTGCCGAGCTGCTCTATGGGGAAAGATTGACGATTCCCTTCGCTTTTCGCCTCGCAACCCAGGCCGGGTCCTGATGCAGAGGGCGGGGCCAGCCCGTCTTTTGATGCAGTGCAGGCCATAATGAACCCTCGCGCCGTGACCAAGAAACCGGAACTGGCGGCGGAGAGCGGACCCACGGCCTTTGGATTCGTCAATCCGCCCGATATACAAGTCGAGTGTGAAGCCTTTCAGGGTTCGCTGGCGATGCTGTTCCAGTGCGTGCGGGATCGCAAGATCGACCTGCTCAGCGTGCCCCTGGCCCCCATCTGCGAGGCGTACTTTCAATATCTGATCGCCCGGAGCGAAGAGGACATCGAATCGGCCGCCGCCGCGATGGCCGCGCTCGCCTATCTGCTGGAGCGCAAGGCGTGGATGCTTCTGCCCGCTCCCGAAGAGGAGCCCGAAGAATCCGACCTCCTCGACGACGTCGAGCCGTGGGTGCAGGAGTTCGCCCCGGTCATCAAGGCGCTGGACGAGATGCGCGCCGAACGCAATCAGTTCTTTTTCCGCCCCATCAGCCGCGACGACCGCGACTACGAGGTTCCATTCCAGATCGGCGAAGCCACCGCCGAAGACCTGGCCCGCTCGCTGGAGAAGCTTCTTGCCAAAGCCCAGCCCGACCCGGTGGACACGCCCGCCGCTCCGCGCCGTTCACTGGCCGATCAGATGAAGATCGTCCTCCGCAAGCTCCCGGTTGAGCCGGCGGAACTGGTCGATCTGGTGGACGAGCCCTTCACCCGAATCGAGGCCGTCTGGTGGTTCTTGGCCCTGCTGGAGCTGATCCGTCTGGGACAGGCATTCGTGACCGCGAAGGAGGGCACCGTACTCTTCGGCAGGAGGACCGCTTCTTGAATCTGATCGACGCCGTGCAGGCGCTCCTATTCGCCTCCAACTCCCCCGCCCAGGCCGAACAGATGGCCGACGCGCTCAACCGTCCCCTCTTTGAAATCGAGGAAGCCCTGGAGCGATTGGGGCAGCGGATGGACCAGAGCGGCGGGCTCATGCTGATCCGCATCGCGGGCGGCTACCAGCTCTGCACCAAGCCCGAATTTGCCAGCTACGTCGCCAAGTTCACGCAGCCGCAGGAAGCCAAGATCAGCCGGTCCCTGATGGAGGTCCTCGCCATCGTCGCCTACCAGCAGCCCGTCACCGCCGCCGAAATCGAGGCCGTGCGCGGCGTGCAGAGCGACTACTCCATCCGACAGCTGGCTGAAAAGCGGCTCATTGTGGAGGTCGGCCGCAAGCATGCCCCGGGGCGGCCGGTGCTCTACGGCACCACCCAGCAGTTCCTCCACCTCTTCAACCTCGACGACCTCTCGCAGCTCCCCAACCTGGCGGTGACCAACGGCGAAGTGCTCTCCATCGAGGGGCGAGACAACAAGAATCAGCCTGCGCTGGAATTCAATCCGGCTGAGGAGCCCGAAGCGGCAGAAGCCGAGGCGGAGGCGACATGAGGCGAGCCGCACTCCTGGTCTTTCTGGCTGCCGGGACCATCGCTTCGGCCCAGCCGAATATCTCGGCGCAGAGCGCCATCGTCATTGATGCCGAGTCGGGCCAGACCCTGTGGAGCCGAAATCCGGATCAGAAGATGTATCCGGCCAGCACGACCAAAATCATGACCGCCCTGCTGGTGCTTGAGCATTGCGAGAATCTTGACGAGCTGGTCCGCGCCCCCATCGACATCGAGGACGTCACCGGCTCCAGCATGCACCTGCGCCCCTTCGAGCGGGTGCCCGTGCGCGATCTGCTCAAGGCGATCATGCTGCGCAGCGCCAACGATGGCTGTGTGGCTGCGGCCCACCATGTTTCAGGTTCGGTGGAAGCGTTCGCCGAGCTGATGACCCAGCGCGCCCGCCAGATGGGCTGCACGGTGACCACCTTCAAGAACCCAAATGGCCTCCACGATGAGGGCCACTTCACCACGGCCCGCGAACTCGCGACCATCGCCCGTGAGGCGATGAAGAACGAGACCTTCCGCGAAATCGTCGGGCTCAAGTCGGCGGTGATCAAGCGGTCGATGAATTCTGAAGACCGCCTGATGCTCAACCGCAATAAATTCCTGGATGAGGACGCCACCGCGATCGGCATCAAGACAGGCTTTACCAATGACGCAGGCAGATGTTTCGTCGGATCGTCGGAGCGGCCCGGCGGAGAGATCATCACTGTAGTGCTGAACTGCCAGGACTGGCTTCAGGACCAGATGGCGCTGACCGAGTGGACGTACCACAATTTCAACCGGACAACCATGATTCAGAAAGGCGCCGAGATCACTTCGGCCAAAGTGGAAAACGGTCGCAAGAAGGAGGTCGCCCTTGTCGCACAGACCGACTACACGGCGATGCTCCCCACATCTTCGTCCGGACAGGCTCACCTCAAAGAGCTGCGGGTGAGCGCGCTGAAGGCTCCGGTCCAGGAGGGAGCGATGGTCGGCCTGGCGATCATGGAGGCCCCGGGCATCGAAGATTTCGAAATTCCGCTTCAAGCCGCGGCGACTGTGGAGCCGATTCCGGTTATCGTGAAAGCCGCCACCCATCCCGCCCTTTGGGGAGGCGGACTGGCCGCCGTCATCGGCGGGCTCACTTTGAAGCGCAGACGCAGGCAGATGGCCCGACGACGAAGGATGAGACGACGATGATGCGCCTCCACCGATTCATCGCCCAGTGCGGCGTATGCAGCCGCCGCAAGGCGGAAGAGATGATCGCCGACGGCATGGTCAAGGTGAACGGCAAGATCGTCACCGAAATGGGCATCCAGGTCGGCCCCGACGACAAGGTCGAGGTCCGCGGTGAGCACATCCGGCTCGACGACACCACAGTGCTCCTGCTCAACAAGCCTGCCGGATACGTCACCACCATGTCCGATCCGGAAGGCCGCAAGACCGTGATGGATCTTCTGCCTACCCAGCATCGCGCTTTGAAGCCCGTCGGACGGCTGGACACCAACACCGAGGGACTGCTGCTCTTCACCAATGACGGCGATCTCGCCGCCCGCCTGACCCACGCCCGCTACAACATCGAGAAAGAGTACATCGCGCTGGTCAGCGGCATGATGACGCAGAGCGATTTCCGCAAGATGAAGGGCGGCCTGCACCTTGATGGCAAGAAGGTCTCTCCGGTCCACGCAGAAGTGATCCCCTCCCGCACCAAGAAGGCGCAGACCAAGGTCCGGCTGCTGCTGCACGAGGGCCGCTATCGCCAGATCCGCCGCATGATGGAGGCGCTCGGCCACCCGGTCATGACCCTCAGGCGCGTGCGGGTGGGTCCGCTCGTGGTGAAGGGGATGGCCCCCGGCCAGTGCCGCCTGCTCAGCAAGGTGGAGATCAACAAGCTGCGGTCTGCGGTCGGTCTGCCGCCCACCGGTATGCTCTAGTCAATGCCAAATCGGCTTGCCGAAGAGACTTCGCCGTACCTTGTCCAGCATCAGGACAACCCCATCGACTGGCAGCCCTGGGATGACCAGGCGCTGGCCCAGGCGAAGGCCGAAAACAAGCCGATCTTTCTGAGCGTGGGCTACAGCGCGTGCCACTGGTGCCATGTGATGGCGCACGAGTCGTTCGAGCATCCCGCCGTCGCTCACGCCCTGAACAAGGATTTCATCAGCATCAAGGTCGACCGCGAAGAGCGGCCCGATATCGACGAAATCTACATGACCGCCGTGCAGATGGCGACCGGACACGGCGGCTGGCCGATGACCGTCTTCCTGACGCCGGACCTGGAACCGTTCTTTGCGGGCACCTACTTTCCGCGCGAGCAGCGAGGCGAATTCCCGGGCTTCATGACCATCGTCACCAGCCTGGCCCAGGCGTGGAGCGAGCAGGAACAGGAGGTGCGCCGGCAGGCCGAGCTATTCGCGCAGGAGCTGCGCCGGATGCTCGCGCAGTCGCTCTCCGGCAGTGCGCCCGCCTTTGATGTCGAAATGATCGACGCGGCGATCGAAGCGATGCACGAGTCGTTCGACTTCGAGCACGGCGGCTTCGGCGGCGCGCCCAAGTTTCCGCCCCACACGGCGCTTCGATTCCTGCTCACCTATCAGGCTTGGCGCTCTTCCCTTCCAATGGGCGTCCGCAGCGGCGAACTGGTCAACCAGGCGCGGCACATGGCGCACTTCACGCTGGAAAAGATGGCCCTCAGCGGCCTGCAGGATCAGGTCGGCGGCGGGTTCCACCGCTACGCCACCGACGAAATCTGGCGGCTGCCGCACTTCGAGAAGATGCTGATCGACAACGCGCTGCTCCTGCGGTCGTACGCCGAGTCGTTCATGCCCTTCGAGAGCGAGCCGCTCAAGGCGACCGCCGAAGGAATTCATCGCTGGGCCGTCGAAGAGATGTCCGGCCCCGACGGGCTGTTCTACTCCGCCCTGGATGCCGACAGTGAAGGCGAGGAGGGAGTCTTCTACAACTGGTCGGTGCAGGAGATCCGCGACGTGCTGGGGGGAGAAGCCGATGACTTTATCGCGGCCTTCCAGTGCACCGCCGAAGGAAATTTTGAAGACGAAGCCACCCACCGCACCACCGGACAGAATGTGCTGCATCCGGCCCAATGGCGTGATTGGTCGGCGGCCCTGGAAAAGCTGAGGGAGCGGCGGGCCGACCGCGAGCGTCCGGGCCTGGACGACAAGGCTCTCTGCGGCTGGAACGGACTGATGATCAGCGGCCTGGTTGCGGCGGGCGACCTGACCCGCGCCGAGCAGTGCGCGCGGACGTGGCGCGACGCCATGACCGACGGACGCCCGCCGCACCAGATCACCAAGGGACAGGCAAAGGGCGAACCGTTTCTGGATGACATTGCCCATCTGGCCGCAGGCTATCTCGATCTTGCCGAAGCGATGCCCTCCGACGAGTGGCGCGCCGAAGCCGATCGGCTGGCCGACCTGCTGATCAGCGAGTACTACGACCCGCAGGGGGGCCGCTTCTTCTTCACCTCCAGCCGCCAGACCCCGATCCTCTCGCGGACATCCCCGATGTTCGACGGAGCCGCACCGAGCCCGAACAGTGCGGCCATCCGGCTGCTCATCCGCCTCAAGCGGTGGGATGAGGCGGGCAAGGCCCTGGGACATTCCCTGCTATGGGCGCAGCGGATGCCGCACGCCAGCGAAACGACGCTGGAGGCGCTGCTTCTGTGGCTGGCCGCGAGCGACCGTCCGGAAGAGTCGTCGCCCGCCCCCGTCATCGCTGCCCCTGCGCTCGATCAGATTCGGGTTGCCCTCAGCCCCAAAGAAGCCAAGGTGGACAAAGAGGGCTGGGCGCATGTGATGGTGACCCTAAGCCTGCCTGCGGGCCTGCACATCAACACCAACTCTCCGTCTGCGCGGTGGCTCATCCCCACCACCCTGAAGGTGGAAGGCGTCTACGGCGAAGCGGGATTCCAGGAGTCGGACGACGACCGGTACGAAGGCGAAGTGAATATTCCGGTGCGTCTGCGGCCAAAGAGCGGCAGCGCGGATTACGAACTTACCATCCGCTACCAGCCCTGCACCGAAACCGAGTGCTACGAGCCCCAGGAAAAATCTTTGAGCGGAGTCGTCATAGTTCCTTAACCAGACTCCAGTAAACTCCGCCGCATGAAGGTTCTTGTAGCGGACAAGCTCCACACGGTTGCGGTGGATGGACTGAAGGCGCTGGGATGCGAACTGGACATCCAGCCCGATCTCAACGATGAGACTCTCGCCGAGGCGATCAAGGGCAAGGGCCACGATGTGCTCATCGTGCGCTCGACCAACGTGAACCGGGCCGCCATCGAAGCCTCTTCGCTCAGCCTCATCATCCGCGCGGGTGCCGGCTACAACACCATCGACGTGGCCGCCGCCAGCGAGAAGGGCATCTACGTCGCCAACTGTCCGGGCAAGAACAGCATCGCCGTAGCCGAGCTGGCCTTCGGTCTGATGCTCTCCCTCGACCGTTTCATCCCCCAGTGCGTCTCCGACCTGAAGGAAGGCCACTGGAACAAGAAGTCTTACAGCAAGGGCAACGGCCTGTACGGCGCAACCCTCGGCCTGGTCGGCATGGGCCAGATCGCGCAGGAGATGATTCCCCGGGCCAAGGCTTTCGGCATGAACGTCATCGCCTTCAGCCGGTGGATGTCGCCCGAGATCGCCGCCGCACTGGGAATCGGCCGCGCGGAGAGTCTTGAGGATCTGGCGAAACAGTCCGACGTCGTTTCGGTCCATGTCGCCATGAGCGCCCAGACCAAGGGCATGATCGGAGCCGACTTCTTCAACAGCATGAAGGACGGCGCGAGCTTCATCAACACCAGCCGCGCTGAGGTTGTGGATGAGGAGGCTCTGATCGCCGCCGTCAACAGCGGAAAAATCCGTGCCGGGCTCGACGTGATGGCCAACGAACCCTCGTTCGGCGAAGGCGACTTCTCCACCCCGCTGGCCGGGCTGGATGGCGTCGTCTGCACGCACCACATCGGGGCGAGCACGGAGCAGGCGCAGACCGCCGTGGCCGAGGAGACCGTCCGCATCATCGCCGTCTACAAGTCCACGGGCACGGTGCCGAACGTGGTGAACATCACCAAGGGCGAAGTCGCAACCCACCTTTTGGTTGTCCGCCACATGGATAAGGTCGGTGTGCTCGCTTCGATCTTCGATGCGCTGAAGGATGAAGAGATCAGCGTGCAGGAGATGGAGAACATCGTCCTGGGTGGAGCCCAGTCGGCCATCGCCCAGATTTCGCTGGATAAGGAGCTCAGCCAGTCCGGCCTGGATCGGCTCAAGATGCACCCGGATGTCTTCGATGCCATCCAGGTGGCGGCGGCGAAAGATTAGGCGGGATCAGAGTAGCGGCGCGGCACCCGCGACATGATGCGGGTCACGATCTCGTGGCTATTGGTGCCCGAGAGGTCAGCCAGTCGTCCGGCCTTGATCTCATCGCCGATGAGGACTGCGATATCGCCCAGCTCGACGCTGGGCGATTCGCTTACATCGATCATCATCAGGTCCATGCAGACCAGCCCGCACACGGGCCGCTCTTTCCCTTTCAGCCACACCACGCCCTTGCTGCCCAGGTGGCGGGGGTAGCCGTCTCCGTACCCTGCGCCCAGCGTGGCGATCTTCATGTCCCGCTCGGCCTTGTAGGTCGAAGCGTAGCCGATGGTCTCTCCGGCCTTCACGTCGCGGATGGAGGTAACGCGGGCCATCATCCGCATGACCGGCTTTAGATTGCCCTGGCAGACGTTGCGCGGGTCGAGGCCGTAGCCGTACTGTCCGATGCGGACCAGCGTATGGCGCGCGGCCGGATGCTTCACGGTGCCTGCACTATTCGCCATATGGATGACCGGCGGCAGGCAGCCCGCCTCTTCAAGCTGATCTAAGACGCGATGGAAGATAGCAATCTGTCCTTTCGTCTTTTCATCGTCTCCGGTGCTGTCGACGAAGTGCTGGGCGATGCCGCGAAACTCGATCCATTTGGAAGAGTGGATTCGCTGCGCCAGCCGGAGCGCTTCATCCGGCTGACAGCCGAAGCGGTGCAGCCCCGTATCAACCTTTAGGTGGAGATGCGCCTTGCGATTTTGGGATTCGGCGGCCTTTTCCATCGCCTCGATGATCAAATCGTTCTCCGCCATCACATCGAGTTCATAAAAAACCGCCTGATCGGCCTCGATGGGCAGCATGGGGGAGAGCACGAGGATGGGCGCATCGATTCCGGCATCCCGCAGACCAATCGCTTCGGAAACTGTGGCGATCGCGATCCACTCCGCGCCCGAGCGCAGAGCCTGCCGCGAGATGGGCACAAGGCCATGTCCGTAGCCATCCGCCTTTGCGACAAGCGCAATCTGCGGACCCTCGCCGATCACCCCGCGCAGGTAGCGCAGGTTGTGGTCGAGCGCCTTCAGATCGATCTCTGCCCAGACCCTTGGATACGGCTGCACAACCTCATTTTGTCATAAGAGCGAGCAACCAATCGGTTATAATAAGCCCAAGATGGCAAACCGAAGGGATGAAATACTGGAAGCGGCCTACAACCTCATGGGCCGAGCCGGCCTAGAGGAAGTTCATGCCCGGACGGTTGCCGCAGAGCTGGGCATCAATCACGCCACGGTTCATTATTACTTTGCCAAACGGCCTGACCTCTTGGTTGGAATCGCGGAATTTGCGAGAGAGCAGCTGCAGCGCGACCGCCAGAAGCTGAATGGCGATGCCGCCGGTCCGAGCGACATCATGGACAACGAGCTGGCCCTGGCCGAAGCCTATGCCCGCTCCCAGAGCCGCTTCGGAAAAGTGATGGTCGGCCTCTGCGCCGCCAGCGTCAGCACTCCGGAACTGAAGAAGCCGGTCGAAGCGTTGTGGAAGGAGTGGTCCGATCTCCACGCCAAGATCGTTCCCGATCTGAAGCTGAAGAAGCGGTCGCCCTTCCAGGACCCCATGCTCCTCTCCTCCAGCCTCTTTGGCGTGGTGGCGGCGGCGCACGTCTCGGAGAAGGCGCTCTCCCCGGCCGAACATCTCGACCGTATCTACGCTTCGATGTTTGGCGAGTGAGCCAGCTGCTCCGCCTTCCAGCAAGCGCTCTCGTGGCCTGAGCCCACCTGAAAGAGCGGCGGATCAACGTCGCACTTTTCAAAGCGCAGCGGGCACCGCGGCGCAAAGGCGCACTCCTCTCCCAAAGAGTCCAGTTGCGGCGGCTGGCCGGAAATCACCTGAAGCCGTCCAGTTCCCCGCTCCGGCATCGAGTTGAGCAGAGCCTGGGTGTAGGGGTGCGACGGGTTGTGCAGCACCTGCTCCACACTGCCGCACTCCACGACGCGCCCCGCGTAGTACACCGCCACGCGGTGCGACATCGCCCCGATGACGCCGATATCGTGGGAAATCAGAATGACTGCCGTGCCCGCCTGCTCCTGCAGCTGCCTCAGCAATCGCAGAATCTGCGCCTGAAGCGTCACGTCGAGCGCGGTAGTCGGCTCGTCGGCGATCAGCACCTTGGGGCGGCTCGCAAAGGCGATGGCGATGACGATGCGCTGCCGCTGGCCGCCGCTCATCTGGTGCGGATACTTGCGGGCGGAGCTCTCCGGGTCGGGCACGCCGACCTGGCGGATCATCTCCACAGCCTCCTGCCGCGCGCGCTCCTTGCTGTAGCCGCGATGCAGCCGGTAAACCTCGCCGATCTGGTCGCCCACCCGCATCATGGGGTTGAGGCTGGTGAAGGGGTCCTGCATCACCATCGAGATCTCCTGCCCGCGAATGTCGAGCCACTCGCGCTCAGGCAGACCGACCAGGTTCCGGCCTTCCAGGCGAATCTCGCCCTGCTTCACCACGGCGGAGTGCGGAAGCATCCCCATCACGGCCAAACCCGTCATGGACTTGCCGCAGCCCGATTCGCCCACGATGCCCAGCGTCTCGCCCTGTTCCACCTGCAGGGTCACTCCCCGAAGGATTTTTGAGCGGTGGATCGAGACGTTCAGGTCATCGACTTCCAGCAGAGTCATAGGCTCTCATTATGAGCCCTTAAAGCCGCGCCCCGCATCCACGGAGATCCAGGTGTATACTCCGCCCCATGTCATCCTCTATTCGAGTGGTGGTGGCAGAGGACGAACCTGCTTTTCGCAGTGCGATTCAGCGCACTCTGACGCTCATGCCTGAGTGCCAGCTCATCGGCGTCTGCAAAGACGGCCAGGAAGCGCTGGAGATCTGCGAGAACGACACGCCGGACGTGCTGCTGACCGACATCAATATGCCGCGCATGGACGGCCTGGAGCTTATGCGGCGCCTGCTTAAGGTGGAAAAGGACATCCGCATTGTCGTTCTGACCATCAATGAAGATGACGAGGTTGTTTTTGAAGCCTTCCGCGCCGGCGCGCTGGGCTACCTGCTCAAGACCTCCACGCCCCAGGAAGTGATCGACGCGATCCGCCTCGCCCACCGCGGCGAAGCCAAGGTCACCCCGAAGATCGCCGCCAAGGTGATCGAAGACTTCCGACGGGTGAAGGACGACGAAGAGACCGACGACACCGAGCTCTACGTGCTCTCCGACCGCGAAACCGAAATCCTTGAGCTGATCGCCAAGGGCATGCGGAACAAGGAGATCGCCACCCACCTGAGCATCGCTGAAAAGACAGTCAAGAACCACGTCAGCAACATCCTCAAGGCCCTCCAGGTCAACAGCCGAACCGAAGCCGCCATGAAGGCAGTCAAGGCCAAGCTGGTCCAGGGCGACTAGCTCTTAGTTCGCAGTTGGCAGTAAGCAGTTGGCAGTCGTAAGATTGCCGACTGCTTTTGCTTTGCCTCTCCGGCGAAATGGAGCTATGGCCTAGCCACTGCCCAAGCCGAAGCGAGTTTCGTTGGAGAGCGTGGTCTGCTGATCAAGCCGATGCGCGCCCTCGCCGACCACCCACATGGTGAAGCCGAGCCGAAACTTGAGCTGAGTATCGTCCCCAAGCCCACGTAGACCGGGCGAACCGGATTGACCGGGAAACAGCTGTACAAGTTCGTTCACCGATAAGCTCACTTCTTCGCCGCCCAGCATTCTCTCCATCAAAGATTTCAGCTCTGGCGAGAGAGTCTCCAGCTTGTCCAGAACTCGGGCAAGGCTTTGTCGTCGGGCATCTCCGAGCCGGGCTGCCTCCTCTTTGGTGATGGCGGCAACTCCATCCGTCGCATGAATCTTCTTGACCGCTGCCAGCAGACGGTCAAGCGTAAAGCGTCCTTTCACAAAAACCGGCATGCTGCTCAACCTGCCGTCACAGTCAATTTGAACTTCAAAGGTCTTCTCTGCCTGATCAAGCAGTTCCCGCAGGGTGAGCCTTTCTCCTTCGTCAAAGCTGAGAGCGCCGTCCTTCGGTCCGCTGATGGTGTTTGCATCCCGATCCAAGCGATCTGAACGAACAGAATCTGGCAGCGAGTCAAATCCCTTTGAAGATCCCGTGTCGTAAAGTGAAACCGAACTGAGCGTGCCGTCTGCACGCCTGACCCACGCCGTGAGGCTGGGGGCAAACTGAATGCCGACCGGTTCTCCCTTTATGATCTTGGAACTGAGTCCGGGGTGGTTTCTCGCTTCCCGACCGATCAGGTTTCTCGTCTCTTGCGGAAGGCTGTAGAGGCTGGTCGGCGAATTGATCATGTGGGCAAGAGAGTCTGCGTCAACCTCCGTCAACCAAGATGTAATCTGACCGCCCAGCCCGGCAGTGCGAAGCGAGGTGCGTCCCAGACGGTGGAACACCCAGCACCCTTCAACTTTGGCTGCGTTTCGGTTGAGGGTCTCCGCGAATCGGGACAACTCTCCGTCCGTCTTCACCTCGATGCCTTCCAGTCGAAGGGACGCATCGTAGCCCTCCGGCAGATCAATCAGCAGGGGTGCGTCGGCATTAGCCAGAACCGACTTGAGATGATCGATATCAACCTGAATGGGCTTCGGCTGGGAAGCACAGACGGCTGCCGTCAGCAAACCAATAAGAACACCTGCTCCACGCATCTCTTGGCTCCGCAACATCCCTCAGTATGCGGCACAAGCGGCCTGCTATTCGTAGTAGTTCGGCGGATTCTTGAGGGTGTGGATGAATTTGAGGATGCCGACTGCGATGCCGAGAAGCCCGGCGATCAGGCCGAGTGCGCCGCCGATTTCGGCGGCTTGTCCGGTAATGACTCGGTTGCCCCTCATCGACAATTCGCCCTTGGCCATCCCGTCCACCGACATCCAGACGACTGCCCCACCAAGGATGGTGAAGATCGCCCAATGCAGGGCGCCGGGCTTGCGGTCGTGAAATCTCCAGAAACCCATCGTTCACGGCCCCTTACGAGCCCGCTAGGGAGCTTAGTTGCAGTTCTTATTCCCTGCTCTTTGCCTTCCGCTCCGGAGAGAACTCCCACCACTTCCTCTGCTCGCCGGTCCGCAGGTTGTGGATCACCGAGGCGAAGACGTCCCGGCAACAGGGGTCTGTGACCACCCCTTTATGCTCGTTCAGTCGCTCGTACAGATCGTCCGGGTCGGCCCGCTTGATCTCATCCAGGCTGGTAAATCCAAGGTCCAGAAAATCCCGAGCCGTCGCTGGACCAACATTGGTCAGCTTCAGCAGTTCTTTCCGGAAATCAGTCTGCGTCACCGAAGCCTCAGCCGAGCTGATCCCGGACCTTCTTGAACGCCGCCAGGGCATCCGCCAAGTCCTGCTCGGAGTGGGCGGCGCTGGGCATGGTTCGGATGCGGGCTTTGCCCATGCCGACCGTCGGGTAGACGATGGAGAGCGCGTAGACGCCCTCGTCCCACAGCATCTTCTCCATCCGCTGCGCCTTGCCTTCGTCGCCGACGTAGACTGGGGTGATCGGGGTTTCGGAGCCCATCGTATCGAAGCCTTCGTCCTCCAGCATCTTCTTCCAGGCGCGGGCGTTGTCCCACAGGCGGCGCATCGGCTCGGGGTCGTTCTCCATCACGTCGAGCGCAGCGATCAGCGCGGCGGCGACGACCGGCGGATGGGCGGTTGAGAAGAGGTACGGGCGGCCGCGGTTGATCAGCCAATCCTTGAGCCGGGCCGACCCGGCGATGTAGCCGCCGACCACACCCAGCGCCTTCGAGAGCGTGCCGAGCTGAATATCGACGCGGCCATACAGATCGAAGTGCGAGGTTGTGCCGGCTCCGTTCTTGCCGAGCACGCCGCTGGCGTGGGCGTCATCCACCATCACAAAGGCGTCGTACTTTTCGGCCAGCTCGACGATGGCGGGCAGGGGGGCGATATCGCCATCCATGCTGAACACGCCGTCGGTGATGATCATCTTCTTGGCGAAGCCCTTCTCGTTGGCGCGCTTCAGGCAGTCCTCCAGACCATCCATATCCTTGTGCGCGTAGACCCAGCCCTCGGACTTGCGGTAGCTGGCGGGCGAAAGGCGGACGCCATCGATGATCGAAGCGTGGTTCAGCTCGTCGCTGATGACCACGTCCTGTTTGGTCAGCACCGCCGGGATGCAGCCGCTGTTGGCGGTGAAGCCGCTGGTGAAGACCAGCACCGCCTCCACGTTCTTGAACTTTGCCAGACGCTCTTCCAGATCGTCGTGGATCTGCATGGTGCCGCCGATCCAGCGGACAGCTCCCGCGCCGACTCCCCACTCATCCACCGCCTTCAGCGCGGCTTCCCGAACCTTCGGATGGTTGGCCAGGCCCAGATAGTTGTTGCTGGACATATTGACCACCTCCTTCCCATCCATCTTCACCCGCCCGCCCGCAGGCGATTCGAGGATGCGGGGGACTTTGTAGAGGTTCTGCTCTTTCAGCTCATCAAGCTGTTCGCCGAGCCAGGACTGGAGAGTGCCGTTCATAATCGGGATTATTGCACCGGCGGCTCACCGCCGTCCGGCCCGAGGGAGATGCACCATGAGCAGTTCGCTTGACAAGTGGCCCGAAATGCAGGGGCTGGACCGTGCCGAACAGAAACGGCTCTACCAGCAGGCCTACCGAGATGTCGGAAGCAAGAATTTTGTTGCCGCCTACTGGCCGATGCTGATCATCCTTCCCATCTGCATGGTGATCATGTCAATGGTGATGCCGGGGGTCCTCGGGAGCGCGATTGGCGGAGCGATCGGTGGCGGCATCGGCGGAGCCATCGGCTGGAGCATTCTCACACCAAAGATTCGGGCTAGGGTGTCAGAAATCAGGCAGGACGAAGCCCGGCTGAATCCGCCGCCCATTATGCCGGCCTAGTCGCTCAGAGCAAAGAAACCAACCCGCTCTTCCGCTGTCCGGCCAGGAATCGTGTCGGTGCTCTCGCCCAGCAGAACGTGGGCGAAGTCTTCGATCCACCGCTTGTTGTCGAACCACCCGGAATGCTGGCTGTAGACCGCGGTGGTGCCATCGATCGCGACGGCGTTGGCGATCATCTTCTTCGGCTCGCGCGGACCGGTCAGGCCGATGCGGGAGTCGAAGTCTTCTCCCCGGTCGCCCACGATGCCCGTGTTGCGGCTGAACCGCGAGAGCTGCAGGGCCTTGTCTTTGGTCGAGAAGTAGCAGGTCACGCGCCCGCAGCCCGACTCAAAGCTCTTGAAGGCATTCTCCGATTCCAGCGCGCTGTTGGTGATGTCGCCGGAAATTAGGACCGCTTCGTCGATGTACGGCTGCTGCCCGGTCTGCCAGATCGACTTCAGGGTCATATCCAGCAGCCGCGCGCCCATGCTGTGCCCGGTCACCACCAAGCGGACGCCATTGGCGCGGCAGAGGGGACTCAGTTCGCGGATCAGCTGGCCGAACGCGACCCGAGACGCCTTGGCCTCCTGCAGGTCGGCCAGATAATTCTTGAGAAAGTCGCCGAAGGAGTTGGTGTCGGTGGGCCAGCTTGCCAGCATGAAGGCGGGCTCGATGCCCAGCTTGCCGCACTCGGCCTGCATCTTGTCGCAGGCTTCCATCGCCGTGTTGACGTTGTTGCGGAAGCCGTGGAAGTGGACGACCACCACCGGCTGGTGGTTCTTCGCCTTGCGCTTGGCCTCCCAGATGACGGGCATCAGGGACAGCTCGCCGGAGGCTCCGATGAATTCAAACTCATTCGGCTGCGCCGCCCGCTTCATCGAGAACTTGCCGGGCAGTCGATAGATGCGGCAGATGTCGAGGTCGGCATCGCGCATCCAGGATTCCGCCCGCGGCGGCGAGGTGTTCGCCAGGCCGCGCCACTGGCGGACGCGCCCGTTCTCATCCTTGTAGCGGATCGCCCGATTGGTGGCCATGAAGAGGTCGGACGCCAGAGCGAACTGCGCCGCCACAAGGGCAGCCAGCATGAACGCAGGGCGAAAGAGTCTCTTTGAATTCATCGGAGGTTATAGGATATCTGGCCGCAGAAAAGCGGCCTGCGGGAAGACCCGGCAGGCCGCTGAATCTGGTCGAAAAGGCTTAGTAGTGGACGCCGCAGCCGAAGGGCTTCTTCGACTTGATGCTGACTTCCTTGCCTGCCTTTGCTTCGTTGTAGGCGCGCAGAACATAGTTCTCCGCATCCTTGATCGCATCGGCCCGCGCCGAATTGCTGCTGTCGCTGGCTCCTTCGTAAAGGATCTCCTGAGTGTTGGGCGCGATGAGCACCATCTGCGGGGTGTTGGTGGCCTTGTACGCCTTGCCGATGACGCCATTGGCGTCAAGGATGACGTGGGAGACCTTGCCCTTGTTCTTCTTCATCACTTCATTGGCCTGCTCGGGCGTCACATAGCCCTGCTTGCCGGGTGCGGATGAACAGATGGAGATCCAGACGACGCCGTCCTTAGTCAGCGTCTCCTGAGCCTTCTGCATGGCGCCACTGTTGTACTGGCCGACCACATAGGGGCACTGATGATTCCACCATTCGAGAACGACATATTTGTCTTTGAAATCGGAAAGGCTGATTTCCTTGCCCATGCTGGTGCTGCCCGTAAAGGCCGGTGCGGCTTTGACCGGCGCAGGGGACGTAAACGTAGTACCAGCGATAAGCGCCGCGGCGAGAATGCTAACCATTGATTCACTCCAGCGAGCGCCGAGAAACGGCTGCTCTACCTATGGAATACGATTGTGTCGAGCCATCGTTCAGCATAATTCTTAAAACTCCGGTTAAGGCTTCCTCCGGAGCTTCGGAATATCGGGAAGGCGAGAGCGTGATCGAGAGGCCGTCCGACTGCGGCGTCCACTTCTGTTCCGCCGCATGATCCACCACCTCGTTGCCCTGGCTGTAGAAGTAGGCCGCCTTCACGGCATTGCCCCTTGCCGGGGCGATCTTCGCCCGCAGAATGTACTGGGAGCCATCCCAGGTCGCGCTGGCATTGTTCATCGGCTTGGGGAGCCCCGCCGCTGCTTCCAGCCCACCCTTCAGCGCGGAAAGCGTCACCGTCCGCGAAGTCGAACCTTCACCGGAGATGCACGACTCCTTGCAGATCAGATAGTCGGCAGAAGCCTTGAGGTTCACAGTGCTGCCTGCGCGCAGGCCCGCCGGAACCTTGAAGGTCGCCCACTGATCGGCAGTGCCTTCATATCCGTAGCTCGTGATGCCGCTCACCACCATTCGGGAAGGCGCGGTCCAGGCTTCGCGCTGCAGGCTCCAGCCCGAAGGCGTCTGCCACTTCACATAGGTGGGCTGCCCCGAGTCGCCGGGGTTGCGCCAGTAGATGTGCCAATGCTTGGGAATATCGAAGCGGAGAGCGACGCTCACGGTGCGTCCGTCGGGATGCAGGAAGGCCCGCTGATGGATGCGGAGACCGCAGGACGGATTCTGCATTGCCAGCGAGACGCCGGCGATCAGTGCGGCAGTCATGTCCTTTCAGACGCCGCAAAAACCGATTTGTTGACCGAAAGGGGGCAACCGACATGAATCTCGGCGACTCCGCGGGCCGCATAATACAGGCGCATGGCGCTCGATCTCTCCCCGCTCCGGCAATGGTCTCCGGCTTCTGACCAGACCCGCATCTCCGTCATTGATGCCCATACGGGCGGCGAGCCCTTGCGGGTGGTGGTGGACGGCCTCCCCAAGATTCCCGGGGCGACGATATTGGAAAAGCGCGCCCATGCCCAAGCCGAACTCGACCATCTGCGCCGTCGTCTGATGGGCGAGCCGCGCGGTCATGCCGACATGTACGGGGCCTGGCTCACCGAGCCGGTCACCGAAGACGGCGACCTGGGCGTGCTGTTTCTGCACAACGAAGGCTTCAGCACCATGTGCGGCCACGGAATCATCGCCTTGGGGACCGTGCTGTACGAGGCGGGCATCGCGAAAGGCGAGGTCCGATTCGACACCCCGGCGGGGCGAGTGACGGCCACTCTGCACGAGTTTCAGGGGCGGCTTGATCGCGTCTCATTCATCAACGTGCCGTCCTTCGTTCTGCATCCCGAGCAGACCGTCTCGGTGGAGGGCATCGGAGACGTCCGCTATGACCTGGCCTTCGGCGGCGCGTTCTACGCGTATGTCGAGGCGGATGAGATCGCGCTTGATCTGGCCGAGGAGAATGTCGATCAGATCATCGACTGGGGCATGAGGATCAAGCGGGCCGTGGCCGAAACATGCGACATCCGGCATCCCGAAGGCGGCGAAGACCTAAACTTTCTCTACGGCACCATCTTCTCTTCCATCCGAACCCGCGGGTCGGTGCACAGCTGCAACGTCTGCATCTTTGCCGAGGGCGAAGTGGACCGCAGTCCGACGGGGACCGGAGTCAGCGGGCGGCTGGCCATCCTCAGCCACAGGGGCGAACTCGACGTCGACCAGACCATCGAGATCGAGAGCATCCTCGGCACCTCATTCCGCTGCCGCATTGAAGAGCTGACGCAGGTGCACGGCAGGCCCGCCGTCATTCCGGAAGTCTCCGGACAGGCCTACATCACCGGGACCAGCCAATTAGTCTTTGATCCCCGCGACCCGCTGCGCTCCGGCTTCTTCTTGGGGCGCGGACAGTGAAGCTCCTCTCCGCCGCCGACGTGCGGCAGGCCGCGCCGATGGCCGATGTCATCCCGGCGATGCGGTCGGCCTTCGCTTCCCTGTCGCGCGGCGAGGTCAAGCTGCCTCAGCGCGGAGTGCTTGAGGCGGAGAACGGGATCACCCTGACCATGCCCGTCACCGATGAACGGCATATCTCCGTCAAAGTCGTCACCCTTTACCCCGGCAATCCGCAGCGGGGGCTTCCGCTTACCCAGGCCATGCTGACGCTCATGGATGCCGAAACCGGAACCCCGCTCGCTCTGATGGATGCCCGCGTCCTGACCGGACTCCGCACCGGGGCCGTCTGCGGCCTCGCCACCGATCTGCTGTCCAACCCGGAAGCAGAAAGCCTCGCCGTCATCGGCGCGGGAGCGATGGCCCGCCAAGCCATCGAAGCGATTCGACTGGTCCGGCCGATCAGAGAGATCAAGATTTTCAGCCGAAGCCGGGCGCAGACCCTGGCCGATGAAGTCGGCGGCGCAGCGTGTGATTCGGTGCGCGAGGCGACCGCAGAAGCCGACATCATCGTCTGCGCCACCAGCAGCCGGACGCCGGTGATCGACCGGGAAGACGTGAAGCCCGGCGCGCACATCTGCGGCATCGGCTCCTTCACGCCGGAGATGGCCGAAGTCGCCCCCGATCTGGTGCGGGCCGCCCGCGTGATCGTCGATCACCGAGAAAGCGCATGGGCCGAATCCGGCGACCTGCTGCAGGCCGGGGTTCCGCGCGACCATGCCGACACCGAGTTGGGCGAGGTCGTGCTGAACCAGAAGCCGGGACGCACGAGCCATGAGGAGATCACCTTCTTCAAGTCGGTCGGCAACGCGGTGCAGGATCTGGCCTGCGCCCGACTGGTGTGCGAGCGGGCGCAGGCGGCGGGGCTGGGCGCGGACTTCGATTTTGGCTAGAGGACCGCTCGCACGGCCTCGACGGCCTCTTCATTGCTGGGCTTGACGCCGCGCCGGTCGTCGTTGGTCCAGACGATCTGGCCATCTAGCTTCATTTCAAAGATTCCCTTGCCTCCGGGAATGAAGTCGGTCTCGATGCCGAGAGCCTCTTTGACGGCATCCGCCACACGGGCGGCATGAGGAAGATAGTTTCACTGCTGGCAATACAGGATGGAAAGGCGTGCCATGCCCTTATATTATCCCTTCCCGCCCTCCGTCGGCCCTGGCCGGGCGTCCTTGAGGCATCATAAAGGCGTGCTTGCGCTGATCGCCGCTTCCCTCATGCTCCAATCGCCCGACCAGGTGGGCGCATGGACCGCGCAGGTCCGCCGAGCAGGCGGCGCGATGGGCGACCGGGTGGTTGCGGCGGCGCGGCTTTTCGAAGGCAAGCCCTATCTGGCCAAGACTCTTGAAGTCAGCGACACGCAGGAGCAGTGCGTGGTGCGTCTGGACGGATTCGACTGCGTGACCCTGGTCGAATCGGCAATAGGTATTGCCCGCCTCTCCTACCGCTCGGGCAACCCCTCCGCCTCCGATCTACGGAATGAAATCACACGGCTCCGCTACCGAGGCGGAAAAGTGGATGGCTACCTGTCCCGTCTCCACTACACCAGCGACTGGCTGCAGGACAACAGCCAGCGTGGTCTGATCGCCGACATGAGCGCCGCCCTTCCCGGCGCGAAGAGCCTGAAGCTGAACCTGGGCTATATGAGCAGCCATCCGAGCCAGTACCGCCAGCTCAAGGCCAACCCGAGCCTGGTGCCCGGCATCCGGCAGATTGAAGACACGATGAATAAGCGCACCTGGCACTACATCCCGAAGGCAGCGTTCAGCCAAGCCGAGCCCAGCATCCAAGCGGGAGATATCATCGCCTTCACCACCAGCCAGGCCGGGCTCGACACCGCCCACTTGGGGCTGGCGTGGCGGGACGAAAAGAAAGGGTTGAGGCTTCTGCATGCCTCAACCCTCGCCAAGCAGGTCACGCTCGATGGAACGATCCGCGACTACCTGGCCCGCCAGCGGAGCATCACCGGCGTGATGGTGGGCCGGCCGGCGGCGCCGGACGCGTCGCTCCGATGAGCGTCTGCTGCACGTTTCCGCTGAAGTCCTCCACCACGAAGCCGACCTGATAGTCACCGGGCGGCAGCGCGGTGTAGCCGATCTCAAACTGCTTGTCCTTGCTGTAGGTGAAGGTCGGTCCGTCCTCCGCTTCGACCAGCACTGTGGCCTCTTCCGTCAGGCGCGGATAGAGCATCCGAAACTCAGCGCCTTCCGGCACGATCAGATAGCGGGTCTGCGTTTCGGTGGCGTCGATCGCATAGATGAACTGGCCGAAGTCTGAAGGTCCGTAGCCACTGCGGAACGCGACCAGCACCGGCTTCCACTCCTCATCCGGCTTTTCGCGCATCAGCATGGAGACGTACATCTTCACCGTCGTCTCGCCAAACTCCGCATCATAGATCGGCACAAAAGCGACGTCGTCACCCGAAACCAGGCAGTACCAGCCGCCGAAGAAGGGAGCCGTCACCACGCCATCCTGCGGGACCTTGAAGGGGAACGAACCGAGCAGCAGCATGCTGTCTTCTGATTCCTCGCGGAAGAGCGAGTATCGGACGCTGGCGATGTCTTCTCCCGTGATCCGGGTGCGCAGCATCACCACATCGTCCTCCATAAACTGCTCGATGGGCGTCAGCTCCGGCGGCTCCTCATCGCTCTTGAGCGACCGCACATAAGATTCGACGAAGTCCTTCCAGGGAGTGGTGTTTCGGTCGAAGAAGGCCTGGGAGTACTTCGGCACATCTTCGTATTCGCCGGAAAGATAGAAGTCGGCCCACGGCCAGAAGACGGTGAGGCCGCCCGCCGACTCGATGTATTCGCCCTTCACCGAATGGGGCACGACCTCCTTGAGGATCGCCTTGATCTGGCTCAGCTTGGCGCGGAAGTTGAGCGTCATGTTCTCCACATCGCCCAGTCGCTCGCAGATGCTCTCGATGTCGAAGAGCGCGAAATCGGTCTCGTCGCCCATGAAGCCGAACTGCTGCATCGCCGCCTGCGCGTCTGCAATCTTCACCCAGGTGTCGGGACGGGCGGTGATGTAGTCGCCCAGCATCTGTCCCAGTTCATCGACTTCGCGGTACAGCCGCTCGGCTTCGGCCAGATTCGTGACGCTGAGCGTCGACTCCTTGCCCATCTCCTGTACATCGACAAACGGGCTGTCGGCATAAAACTTCAGAAAGCTGTCGCAGATCACCTTCCCCAGGTCGAGTTCGGTGGTGTCCGGGTTGTCCGTCAAATGGTTGAAGATCGGTTCAAAGTGCCAGCCATAACCGGGTTCCAGCTCTTCGCTCGCCACCATCCATTTGGCGTAGGGAGCCAGGGCGACGGCGGTCTCCAGGTTGGCCATCAGGCAGGCATCGAAGCCGAGAATATCGAGCTTTCGGCCTTCCAGTCCCCGCGCCAGCCCAAAGCGGATCTCCTCCAGGGACAGATCGCTGTAGACGAAGTCTTCAAAGTCATCCACGGGTTTGCCGGTCGGATCGTCGTCGGACCAGCCCCCCTGCCAACCTGCACCGTGGTCGCTCATGATGAGGCCGAGCCGGTCGGGTTTGTACATCTCCAAGCCCTTCTTGAGCAGCCGCTCCAGGGTGAGCGGATTGCCCATATCCAGCTCGCCCCAATCTTCCAGCTCTTCCAGCCGCCCATGCCGCACACGGACCAGCTTGGAGTTCTCAAAATCATCCAGCCCGCCGACCTTGCCTTCCGGGAACAGCTCCTCCGGCTGCGGGTACATGCCGCGGTCTACCAGTGCGATGACCACCACATCCTCGCTCTCCCGCGCCCGGGTCATCTCCACCAGGTCCTCCATCAGCGGAGTCTCCAGATTGTTGTCCGCATCCATATAGGCCAGCATCAGCCACTTGGGGGCCGGCTGCGGAGGCGGCGCCGAGGCAGAAGAAAGGGCCGCCGCAAGCAGCCCCAATTGCGCGATGAGCGACATGTCAAAGATTCTAGACGCGGCAGCTGACTAGATGGATCATCGGCCAGCGGGGTTTACCGCCGCATCCGAGGATTCTTTCGCTTCTGCTGACCGATCCGGCCGCTGGAGAGGCCGGCCATTTTTCTTAGGCCGTCGATTTCATCCCGAACCTCCGCCGCCTTCTCAAACTCCATCGCCTTCGCCAGATCCTTCATCTTCTTTTCCAGACCGGCGATGAGCATGGGGACGTCTTCTAAGCGGATGGGGGAGCCGTCGTCAAGGGTCATGGTGCTGGCGTCGTCGCCGTACTGGGCGGCCAGCTCTTGGACCGTGGCCTCGTAGGAGCGGACGGTTTCGCGGACCTCTTTCTTGACCGTCTGCGGAACGATGCCGTGCTCCTTGTTGTAAGCCTCCTGAATCTCGCGGCGGCGGTTGGTCTCCTCGATGGCGGCCTCCATAGAGCCGGTGATGTTGTCGGCGTAGAGCAGCACCTGTCCGCCGACGTTTCGGGCGGCGCGGCCGATGGTCTGGATGAGCGAGGTTTCGGAGCGCAGGAAGCCCTCCTTATCCGCATCCAGAATCGCCACCAGCGTGACTTCCGGAAGGTCGAGGCCTTCACGCAAAAGGTTGACTCCGACCACCACGTCATATACGCCCAAACGCAGGTCGCGCAGAATTTCCGGACGATCCAGAGAGTGAACGTTGGAGTGGATATAGTTCACCTTCACGTTCAAATCCTGCAGATAGTCGGTCAAGTCCTCCGCCATCCTTTTGGTTAGAGTCGTGACCAGCGTCCGCTCGCCCCGCTCCACCCGCTTCTGGATTTCTCCGATCAGATCATCGATCTGCCCCTTGGTCGGGCGGATGATGATCTCTGGGTCGACGATATAAGTCGGGCGGATGATCTGCTCCACCCGGTTGTTCTCGTGCTCGATCTCGAAGGGTCCGGGTGTGGCGCTGACGAAGATCACCTGCGGCACTCGGTTCAGAAACTCGTCGAACTTCAGCGGGCGGTTGTCAAGCGCACTGGGCAGGCGGAATCCGTAATCGACCAACACCGACTTGCGCTGCTTGTCACCGTTGTACATGGCGCGGATCTGCGGCAGGGTTTGGTGGCTCTCATCAATGAAGACGACCGAATCCTTGGGGAGGAAGTCCAGCAGCGAGAACGGCGGGTCGCCCGGCTTACGGCCATCGAAGTAGCGCGAATAGTTCTCGATTCCGCTGCAGTAGCCCACTTCGCGGATCATCTCCAGGTCGAAGTCGGTGCGCTGCTTCAGCCGCTGGGCTTCCAGCAGCTTGCCCTGCGCCTCGAACCACGCCACCTGCTCATCCCGGTCGCGCTCGATCTGCCCCAGCACCGTGTCGATCTTCTCCCACGGGGTCACGTAGTGGGTGGCCGGGAAGATGGAGCACTTGGTCGGCTGATCCTGCACCTCTTGGGTCAGCGGGTCGATGATGCGGATGCGCTCGACTGTGTCGCCGAAGTACTCCACGCGGGTCACCACCTCTTCGTCCTTCGGCTGGATATCCAGCACGTCGCCCTTCAGCCGGAAGGTGCCGCGGTCCAGGGTGAAGTCGTTGCGGGTGAACTGCATCTGCACCAGGCGGGTCATCGCCTCGTCCAGCGGAAACTCCTTCCCGGTCTCAAAGGTGATCACCGAGTCGGCATAAACATCCGGCGAACCCAGCCCGTAGATGCACGAGACGCTGGCAACCACTACCACATCGCGTCGCTCCAGCAGCCCCTGAGTGGCCGCGTGGCGCAGCCGCTCGATCTCTTCGTTGATGCTCGAGTCCTTCTCGATGTACAGGTCGGTGCCCGGCACATAGGCTTCCGGCTGGTAGTAGTCGTAGTAGCTGATGAAGTACTGGACCGAGTTCTCGGGGAAGAACGCCCGAAATTCCTGACAGAGCTGCGCGGCCAGCGTTTTGTTGTGCGCGATGATCAGCGCGGGCCGCTGGCTCTCGGCGATGATGCTCGCCATGGTGTACGTTTTTCCGGTTCCGGTGGCACCCAGCAGGGTCTGGAACCGGTACCCGGAGTCCAGCCCATCCACCAGCCCCGAAATCGCCTTGGCCTGATCGCCCTTCGGAGAAAAATCCTCACTCAGTCGCAGCGGCGTGTCGTATCGGACAATCGGCATCTAGACACTATTCTACATGTCTGAAGGCGACTTTGCAGCCGGGTCTCGGGGCTGATTACGCGGAGGCAGATTGAAGTGCGTCTCTCTGATTGCCTGGCTATAATCGATCCGGTTCTTGATTGGCGGGAAGAGAAGATGACAAAGCTGCCTATCCGAAGTGAACCCTTCGCTGTTTCAAAAGAAACACTTCGACAATGGACTGCTCGGACTGCCTGGCAAATGCTCGGCAGGTACGAGTCCATAGCCATGATTGTGATTGGCTTGCTTCTGATCGTCGGAGAGGTGGCGCTTGGTTCAAAGGGAACCGCACTGGCCGGAGCAATCCTCGCTGCTGTGGCCCCGGTCTCATCAATCAGATACTACTGCAGATTCCTGAATTCGCGGATGATCAAGAACTGGACGATAGATCAAATCGTGCAGTTTGACGGCAACCGGCTTGAATTGGAGCGATCCGATGGATTCAGAGTCGCCATCCCCCTGGAGTCTGCTCAAGATATCCATACCGATGAGCACTGGATCACGGTGAGAATGGACGAGTTTTCGCAGATCGTCGCCCCCAGCAGCGCCTTCAACAAGGAGGAGTTCAGGATGATTGCTCTTGCTTGCCGGGAGGCCAAGGAGGGAGGCGCTTGAATGCAGTTCACCACCAGTTGGTTTGAGATCTCAGTGAAAGACTTTTCAATGATGCACCGCTACATCTTTCGGCACGCATTGGCTTCTTTCTTGATCATCGGGTTGGCACTCATTACCCTTTCTTTTATCTTGAGGAATGGCTTTTTCCTTCTGTTTGGATTGCTCACTATGACGGGATATCTTGTGATGGTGGGTTACATCAGCCTGATAGCCCACAGTTCTCCCGGCAAATACGTGCGTCAGGGGCGGCGATTTAGAATATCAGAGGAACGCACGCATGTTGAAATCAAAGACGGGACAATAGTTGACTTCCCCACGGCCAACATAACACGTGCGAAACGAATCAAAAGCTGGCTTGTCTTGTACGTTGCCTCCGGCATTTTCTACCCGGTCTCAGAATTTGCGTTCGACAACCCAGCAGACTTCGATGCCGTAGTTGATATCTTGGCGAAAGCCGGAAAGATTCCACCCCAGAAACCTACTCGGGCAGTTTGAGAATCGGAGCCGCAGGCATCGCGGAGAGGGTCAGCTTGTCGCCCATCTTTGGGCTCCGGCCGACAAACCCGCCGTTCTGGAACCAGAACCTCGCCCCGGACACCCCGAAGTCGTAGTCATACCGATCCCCGCCGCCGGTGGCGTCGTGGGTGAAGGTGGCTTCTCGCGAGACGTGCCATTTGCCGTCGGTGGTCCGCATCCAGACCGGGCCGTACTCGGCGCGGCGGACGAGGTGGCCGGTGGTGCCCCAGAAGTTCTCGATGAAGGAGTGCGGTCGGCGAATGGAACCGCCGTCTTTCGGGGCGCGGAAGCGGGCGATGAGCCGCCAGTCGGTCATCTCCGGGGCCATGTAGAAGGCGGAATAAAGCGTCTTGTTGCCCTCCGGCTGAGCGCGGAGCAGGAAGCGCTGCTTCTCGCCCTTCTTCCACATGTACTTCAGGTGGCTGTGTCCGCCGGTGCCCTCGTTGCCAAAGCCGCTGGCATAGACATCCGGCCCCTTCTCCACCAGCTCAACCAGATTCTCGGCGTCCACTTTCTCGCGGTCATCGGGCACGTCCCCGGCATCCCATACAGAGAAGATGATGCGCCGCTCGGTGGGGCTGTTCACCTGCATCCCGAAGTAGCCGCGACTGAACCCGCAGGCCATGTAGAAGGTGTGGATCGGGTCCTCGGTCGCGGTGACCTCGTTGTAGAACCACTCGACCGGCTCCTGCGGTGCGCTGTACCGGATATGAACCGAAGCCGAGTTGCGCCGCTCTTTGAGGTTGAACTGCGCCCCTTCTGCCGCCTCGCCGGAGAGCGTCAGCCCCTTGAGCTGACCAAAGGTGTCGCCGCTGCGCTTGGCTCCGCGCAGCCGGATGGTCTTCCATCCCGCCTCCGCAATTCTCAACGAAGCACCGCGGACCTTCCCCTCTGCGTAAGGCAAAACCCGGCTCTGCCCCGCCGCTTCCAGACGCCACTCGCCCGTCTCCCCGGCGGGAATCTCGGCGTCGAAAGCAATGTTCAGAGTGCCGGCGCTCAACCGACCACCCCAGAGCAAAACCGTCTCTTCGCTGGTCCACCGCGAGACGCCGTTGCGATCAATCCGCGCCTCCGGCCCGGACTCAATGTAGCCGGTGAAAGCAGGGACCACAAACGAAGAAGCCAGCAAAAGCAGAATCGGCGTCATGGAGTCTCAGACTCTACCGGAGGCGCAGCAGAGCCGATGGCCCTTTGCAATGCCGCCCGCGCCCGAAGGTAGTCCGCCCGCGCCTGAGCGACAGCCCGCTGGGCCGCGACCAGAGTGTTCTGAGCGTCGGTGATCTCGATGAAGGTGCCGAGCTGTCCCTGATAGCGGCCCTGCGCGATGCGCACCGCCTCTTCCGCATTGGCCAGTTGAACCTGCGCCGCCAGCAGCTGCTGTGTCGCCGCCGAGAGGGCGACCCATGCGTTGGTCACCTCCTGGGTCACCACAAGCTGCGTCTGAGTCAGATCGGCCAGCGCCTGCATCCGGAGCGCAGAAGCCTCCCGCTTGCGGCCCTTGGAGAAGCCGCTGTCGAAAAGCGGCCAGCTCACATTCACGCCCACCCGCGAGTTGCTCGATTCAAAAGGATCACCTGTTCCGCGCGAGGAAAGCCCCGCCGAGAGGCTGACGCTGGGCGCGTTGCCCTTCCCCGCCACCGAGATTCCCAGTTCGGCTGCCCGAACCCGCTCCCGGGCCTCAAGCACTTCTGGCCGAGATTCCACGGCCTGCGCCACAAGGGCGGTCAGGTCCGGAGCCCCGGTCTCACCAACCCCGAGCGGAGTGATGGTGAAGGGAGTGCGGGGATCGACGCCAATGACAATCGCAAGCTGCGTGCGCGCCGAAAGCTCCTGCGCTTGGGATGCAACCAGGGAGTTCATCGCATCGGCCACGGCAGCCCGCGCCCGCACGACGTCGCCTGCGTTGACGAGCCCGTCATCCAGCCGCGCCTGCGCCAGACCAAGCTGGGCCTCGCGGTTCGTCAGGTTCGCCTGGCTCACGGCGACGTTCTCCATCGCCTGCGCGAGGCTGTGGTACAGGCTGCGGACCTGGAAAGCTAGATCGTTCCGCGCCGCAGAGAAGCTCTGTTCAGCCGCCTGTTCCAGCGCCTGCCGTTGCCGCAGTTCATCGCGGGTGCGGTTGAAATCGAAGAGGAGCTGATCCACGGAGAGCCCCGCGGTCCAGCCGCTCTGGTTGGTGTTGCTGGCCGTCCCGTTCAGCTGCTCGACACTGCTGTAGCCGCCGTTGAGGTTGATCTGGGGCAGCAGCTGCGCCTGAGCCTGCTCGGTGCGGCCCTTGGCCGCCTCGGCATCCTGCCTTGCGGCTTCCAGCACGGGCGACAGTTCATAGGCCAACTCCACAGCCTCCTCGATGGTCAGGGGCCGGTTCTGAAGGTTGTCCGGCGTGGGAATCTCCAGCGGAGGAGGAGTCTGCGGAACCGGGGTGGTCGGCTGGATCGGCGGGGTCTGGTTGTTGAAGACCGAGCCCGCGAGCAGCGCAGGGATCATCGCGCCTCCTCCAGCTCAGCAGTCAACTGAATCGACTCCGCCTGCGGCGGGCACGTCCTCTGGCAGGCCTGCAGCAGCCTGCTCAAAGAATCCAAAACCATCTCCTGTTCGCTTTCGGTCATTGTTTCCAGCACCTGCCGTACGCGGTCGATGCGCCCGGCTCGTCTTGTCTCCATCCGCTCGCGCCCCCAGGGCGAGAGCTGCAAATGCTTTACTCTGCGGTCGGTCGCATCGGCGGCCCGCTCCACCCAGCCGGATTCTTCCAGGCGGTGGGTGAGCTGGGTCAGGGCACTCAGGCTCATCCGCAGCGCCTCGGCCAATTCGGTGGGCGTCTTGTCTCCTTCGTAGAGCACCTTCACGACCCGCAGCTGAGCCAGCGGCAGATCCATCACCGCATCCCGCTCGCCCCGCCAATAGAGCGAGCGCATCAGCAGCGGCAGGAGCGCCTCAAGCTCCGAAGCCCGTTCGTTAGTCCTTCGCATGGCCGCCCTCCGGCATCGGGTCGTGGCCGTTGCCATTGCCGTTCATCTCCTCTTCCGTCGGCCGCCTCATCTTCTGCGCAAGATCGTCGAAGAAGGTGTAGACCACCGGGACGACAAAGAGCGTCAGGACGGTCGAGGTCGCCAGGCCGCCGATGACGACCGTCGCCAGCGGAGCCTGCAGTTCCGAAGCCGCACCGAGCGACGCCGCCAGCGGCAGCATGCCGAACATCGATGCGATGGAGGTCATCAGGATCGGCCGCAGACGGGTCGGCCCGGCCTCCAAGATGGCGTCCAGGCGGCTCATGCCCCTATCCCTCAATTGATTGGTGTAATCCACCAAGAGAATGCCGTTCTTCACGACAATTCCTATCAACATGAGCAGGCCCACAAAGGCCGTCAAGCCGAAGGCGCGATCGGTCAAGAAGAGCGCCAAGATGACGCCCACGATACAGAGCGGCACCGTAAACAGGACGACCAGGGGGTAGATGAAGCTCTCGAACTGCGCCGCCAGCAGCATGTAGATGAGCGCGATGGCCAGCGCGACGGCCAGCCCCAGACCTTCGAATTCCTGCTGCTTGCGCTGCTGCCGCTCGCCGAACGCCCAGAAGGTGCCGCGCGGGAAGTCGAAGGCATCCAGCCGCTTCTTGACCTCCTCCTGAATGACGCTCTCCGGCACATCCGCCAAGCGTCCAGAAACCGAGATCAGTCTCTGCCGATTCTGGCGGTTGATCTGGTTTGGCCCCTTCTCAAGATAGGATTCCGCAACTTGGCCAAGGAGCACGGCAGGCTCGCCATTCACTCCGAGCCGTACGGGGATCTGCTTCAACTCCTCCACCGTTCGCCGGTCTCCCACCGGCACTTGGACGTAGATCGGATACTGGTAGCCGTCTTCCTGGAAGTAGGTGGTCAACTGCCCATTCGTGCTGACGCTGATCGCGCTGGCGATCTCCTGGAAGCTGAGGCCGTAAGCCTGCGCCCGCTCTCGATCCACCCGCCAGCGAAGCTCCGGCGCGGAATCCTGGATGTTTGTGTCCACATTCTCCAGGCCGGGAATGTCGCTGAGGGCTTCCTTGACATCGCTTGCGACCCGGAACATCTGATCCAGGTCGCTGCCAAAGATATCCACCTGCATGCCGTTCGAGTTGCCGCCGATGATGTTCGCCACCAGATCGAACGGGAAGACGCTGGCGCGGATGCCCGCGATCTTGCCCATCTTCTCGTTCAGCCGTTCGATCACCTCTTCGGTATTGCTCGTGCGATCGGCCTTCAGCCGCAGGTTGGCCGAGCCTTCGTTCGATTCGCCGCCGCCGATGCCGCCGCTGAAGCCGATGTTCGCGCCTGCCGAGAGGAAGACGACATCCACATCCGGGTCAGCGAGGAGAATCTTCTCGACCTCCATCATCTTCGCATAGGTGGTCTCCAGCGCGGTGCCGATGGGCAGGCGGATGCGGACGTTAACGTCTCCGGAGTCGGTGGGAGGCAGCGATTCATTGCCGACCATTCCCCACAGCGGAAGCACCGCAATGGTGATTCCAGCCGCCCCGGCCAGCACGGCCCACCGCCTTCCCATCGCCCAGCGCAGGCCGCGGCGGTACGACTCGTCCAAGCCGTGAAAGGCGCGTCCCATCCGTTCGAAGAGCCAGGTGGCCGGAGTTGCCTTCTTGCCGCGCTCTGCGCGCAGTCCAGGATGCTCCAATTCCTCGACCTCGCTCTTCTTGATGACGCGGGAGGCGAGCATCGGGACGACCGTGGTCGCATCGAGCAGCGAAACCGCCAGCGAGAAGATGACGACCAGCGCAAGCTGGGTGAATATCTGGCCCGACTGCCCCTTGATCAGGAACAGCGGAATGAAGACGACCATGACCGTGAAGGTCGAGGCGATGACCGCCTGCATGATCTCGTTCGGCCCATCAATGGCCGCATCCTTCAGCCCCTTCTTGTCCCGTTCAAGGTGGCGGAATATGTTCTCCAATATGACGATCGCGTCATCGACGATGAGGCCGGTCGAAAGGGCAAGCGCGCTGAGCGTGATGGTGTTGAGCGTGTAGCCCAAGAAGTACATCATCGCGAACGTGCTGGTGATGGAGATGGGGATGGACAGCGCAACCACCAGGGTCGAGCGGATGTTGCGGAGGAAGAAGAGGATGACCAGGATGGCCAGCGAACCGCCGATGATGGCGTGCTCCTGCAGCAGATGGATCGACTCTTCGACAAAGCCCGCCTGGTCGTACGCCGCGCCGAACTTCAGTTCGGGATAGCGCTCTTCGACCTCGTGGACCTTTTCCCAGACCCGCTCGACCGTCTCGACCGTGTTCGCCGCCGACTGCTTGTTGATCGTGATGCCCGCCGCCGGACTGCCGTTCAGCCGGGCAAAGACGCGCTGCTCCTGCGCCTCGTCGCGGACTTCGGCGACGTCGCGGACCAGAATCTGACGCCCATCGACCGACCGCAGCGGCACCAGCCCGGCCTCTTCGACCGACTTGAAGTAGCCGCTTGAGCGGATGGAATACTCCTGCCCGCCCACCTCGGCGATTCCCGCCGGGAGGCTGATGTTCTCCGCCCGAATCCGGCTGATGACCTCCGCCATCGGGATGCCGTAGGCCTGGAGCCGCTCGGGGTCCACATCCACGACGATCGCCCGCTCCTGTCCGCCCGAGACGCTGACCTGAGCCACGCCGCCCGCCGACTCCAGGATCGGTGCGACTTCGTTGCGGAGCAGGGTGCGGAGCTTGACCGGATCGTCTATGCCCGAGACGCCGAAGATGAGAATTGGAAAGTTGTTCGGGTCCCACTTGTTGATCGTGGGACGCTGGAGGTTGGGGTCGTTTGGAAAGCCGCGCTGCGCCCGCTGGACCAGCTGCATCACATCGACCGCCGCCCGGTCCACATCCACGCCGTAGTCGAGGGTCACGCGGACCGAAGAGTCGCCCTCCTCGCTGCGGGAGGTGATGCTGTAGAGGCCCGGAAGCGTGGAGAGCGCCTGTTCGATGGGGCGCGTGATCTGCGCCTCCATTTCCTCCGGCGCCGTGTTCGGCCAATCGGTGCTGACCGAGATGACGCCCAGCTCAACCTTCGGGAGAAGATCGACGGAGAGCCGCGTGAAACAGACGACGCCAAGAAGCACCAGCGCCGCCAGGCGCATGGTCACCGCAACGGGCCGGTTGACCGACCAGCGTGCGACGCTCATTGTTCGCCCTCTTTCGGCGATTCAATTTCGCGGCGGGTGCCATCGGGCATGAGTTCAGAAACCACTTCAACCTCCTGCCCCGGGCGGACAGGATTGAAGCTGAGCACGATCACCTTCTGTCCCGGCTCAACCCCCTCCTTGATCTCGATGCCATTCGCATCGCTGAGGCCGGTTTCGACCGGCTTGATCTCCGCCTTGCCTTCGCCATCCAGCACCGTCACCTTGCCATCCGCCACCGCTCCCAGCGGCAGAACCACCGCAGGCTCGACCTGCTGCGTCACGATCTGGAGGCGGGCGAACATGCCCGGACGAAGCTGTCGGCCTGGGTTCTCAAGGCGGACCTTCACGGCAAACTGTCGGCTTGCGCTGTCGGCGGACTGGCTGATCTGGCTGATCTCGCCCTCGTAAACCTTGCCCGGCATGGCGTCGATGGCGATCTTCACGCTCTGCCCTTCGTAAACCCGGCTCGACTGATCCACCGGAACAGATGCCGTGACGAACACCCAATCCAAAAACTGCACCTGAAGCAGCTCCTGTCCTGGCGTGGCCAGGCTTCCGGGGTCGGCGGTGCGGCGGGTGACCGTGCCCTCGAAGGGAGCGGCGAGTTCGGTGTCGGACTGGCGGATGCCGGCGGCGCGCAGCTGCGCTTCGGCGGCATCGACGCTGGCCCGGAGGGCATTCAGATTCTCTCGATAAGCCGGGGACTGCGCCCGATTCGCTTCTGCTTGTTCAAGGCTCGCCTTGGCCTGCTCGACGGCGGCTTTGGCGGCTTCAATGTCCGCCGTATTCTGCTCGTTGACCAGGTTGAGATTCTTTTCGGTGGAGTTCTTGACCGCCTTGGCGCTGTCCACCGCGCTCTTGGCTGCGGCGACTTCGCCCTGCTTGACGTTCACATCGGCCTGAGCCGTGGCGACCACCGTCTTGGCGTCATCCACTTCCTGCGCGGCGACGTATCCCTTTTCGTACTGGCTCTGGATTCGCCCCAGGCGGATCTTCGCGTTGTCCAGAGTCGCCTGGGCGGACTTGAGTTCGGCCTGCTTGTTGCGGTGGGCGGCTTCGGCGGCGCTGACCTTTGCGGCGGCATCAGCAACCTGCGATTCGGCCGCGCTCACCTTGGAGTTGGCGCTGCGCTGAACCTGGGTCAGCGAAGACTGAGCGGCAGAAACGCCGGCCTTTGCCTGGCGGATCTGGCTCTGAATCTGCACCTCGTTGGCCTGGGAGGTCGCCTGCGCCTGGGCGAGGCGGCTGCGGGCTTCGGCGAGGCTGGCCTGCTGCTCCAGCACCTGCGCTCCGGCTTCGCTGGGGTCGATCCGGGCAACGATCTGCCCCGGCTTCACCGCATCGCCTTCGCGGACCTCAAGGTGGGTGACGCGGCCGCTCACCTTGCTCGAAATCGAGACGTTGTAGGGAGCCTCCACCGTGCCGACCACATCGATGCTCTCGATGATGGGACGGCTCGCGGCGGTCATGATCTCTACGGCGGGAGCCGCTCCGCGGCGGGCGGCGCCTGCCGCCTCCTCTTCAGCCGCCTTGGCCTTTTCTGTGCCCAGCCGCCAATAGATGAGGCCGCCGATGAGGATGAGGGGAATACCGATTGCAAGCCAGCGCTTCATGGGACGTCAAATAGTTTATACGCATAAACTATTCCGTTGTTCGCGGCCGGGACCGTCCGATTCGCAAAATTGGCGAAGCCTTAACAGAAAGCCCCCGGCGGTCATCGCCGAGGGCCTTTGATCAGAACCGGACCGGGGCTAGTCGTGGTACTCGGTGTCGCCATTCATGGTCTGCACGTAGCAGATCTGGCCGGTGTGGTAGGTGGTGTTCCAGTAGTGGACGGCCATCAGGTCGGCGATGGTCTGCTCCATTCCCTTGCCGAAGGGCAGGGTGAATTTGATGCCGAGGTCTTCATCAGCGGTGGACCGGATCGCGTCGAACAGCGCCTTGGTGTTCTCATTCAGCGCCGCCTCGCACTTCTCCACCGAATCCCACTGCTGGCGCGTGGCGGTGAGTTGCTCCATCAGTTCCGGGGAAAAATCCGGCATCTCCTTGGTGGTGATCATGCTGATGCACCACATCGGGCTCTGGGCGACTTCCTGAAAAAGGTCCAGCGGCGTGCGGCATCCCTCCGGAGCCTCATTCAGCTTGTCCGCCGGGATCGCCTTCATGTTGGCCACAAACGACTGGTTGGCATTCTCCGTCATCCGGATGATCTGATCCTGGTAGGTCATGCCGGAATGCTACCTAGGAATGACGTTAAGGAGCGCTTATCCATAAGTGCGGTGCGCTGGCCATAACCAGCGCACCGCACCAACCGCATCAGGTCTGGTTCTTGATGGAACGGCCAAATCCAAAAGCCGCTCCCACAAGCGCCAGCAATCCAAAGGCAAGCATCAGCTTGCTTGAGGTGCCGGGGGTCGCGACATTGGCCGCACTCGGACCTTCGAATCCACCGTCGAGTCCGCCGGTGCCTCCAGTGCCGCCTGTCGTTTCAGTGCCCCCTAACTCGCATCCCCCCCAAGGACATGGAGCGATGGAAGGAACATCATATGTATCTACGAACTCATGAATTCCCGCGACACTTTGCAATATGAAGTCAATCTGATACTGACCGTCATGGATAAACGCGTATGGGCCGCTCATTTCTCCGTAGAAGTCATTTGACATCAGGCCGCCCATCGCGGTCCAGACTGTCCAGCCAGTCCAATCACCATTGCCATCCAACGCAAAGATTACTGAGGCGATCTGTAAGTTCCCTGCCTCAAACAACCAGCCAGACGCACTAGGATTTTCTTGAAAATCACTTCCAGGGGGGTCACCATAACTGATTGCAGCACTACTCGACACCAGATCGAGAGAAGTTTGAACCACTCCATTTGCATACGCATACTCGCCAGGATCCAGTCTGTCTTTTACGCCAGAAGCACTGCGATAATTCGAGAACACATCCGCAAGCACGCTATATGCAAACGCAGGAGTTGGATCATCACCTGGCCCAGAGGGAATCCACTTCAACTTAAATCTAAAAGAAATGTCAAACAAGATATTCCCCGGAGTCGTTGCATTTCCATTTATTGAACTCATCCGCGCAGAGTTGTAGTAGCAAGCCCAGTACTCGTTTGAAGTTACCTGCTCATCCCCAAAAACCCCAGAAGGACGCGTAATGGTAAAGTCACTAGAGTCAAACTCCCAATCAACCACTTGTATCTCTGCCGCAAAGCCCGCAACGGTCAAGAGAGACGCAGCAAATCCGACGTAAAGTTTCAGCTCCATCTTTGTAGCCCCTGCTACATCTTATAGGACATTTGATTACTTTTCGATTCGATTTAAAGTTTTATTCCGAGGAGCAATTTCACAGACAACAGTACTCATTATTTAGCCATTATTGTGAAAATTTCATTAATAATCAGTAAAATTAACCTTACTATATAGACATACCTCTATTACATTGTGCTTTCAAAAAGCTAGGGGCTACCAAGAACGCCAACGGTTTTGTCTTCATATCAATGAGGGCAACGAAGCCGAAGAGTAGAAGTGACTGTGCGAGGCAAGGCTAGCCCCTCAACTTTCTCAAAGCCTCCAACCGCGGTCCCCGCGCCTTTGGGCTGTCCAAACTGAAAGTCCGAGCATCCCCCAGGTCTGCTTGGATGTAAGATTGCATCTGCTCGACCACCTCTTGCATCGCCAGACTCGGTTTGCCCAGAGCCGACCAGACCACCTCGCCCGCATCCGCATCGTAATCCCAGAAGCCGACCAGCCGGCCCTCTATCCACAATCGCATTGAAAGGCAAGTCGACGAGATTGCCGACATTGCTCACTTTCTTTTCGGCCAGCACCTCCAACCCCTGCTGGTCTGGGTGGATGAGCCCGGCGGCATCACGGCGGAGAAGGAAGTGGGAATCCAGCGAACCGACCAGCCGCACATCCTCGCTCTCCGATGGCTCAAAAGCATCAAATGCCGCCTTGTCCGAGGCCAATAGCATCCGATCCGACCCTCCCTCCATCGCCACCAAGTCAAGCTCTGCCACAGCCTTCTTCGCCGCGCCTGCTCCCAAACCAGAAAACCAGCGGAACTCGCCAACCGTGGCGGGGCCGATCCAGCCGAAGAAGAGCCGCGCCAACTCGACATAAGCCTGATCGAGCGAAAGACCACACCCTGCAAAAGGCGATGGACTCCACAGTTCATAGGAGAACCGCTGCTGGTCCAGCCGCCCGTTGGCCGGAATCCGGCGGATGCGTCCCTGCGACTGCAGCCGACCTAAAGCCAGGGGCAGATCGGTCGTTACGCCGCGCTTCTTGCCTTCTTCGCCAAAGCTGCGCACGGCATCGCCCAGCACTTCCTTAAGCTGCCGGGGATCGGCGGGGCCGCTTTCCAGAGCACGCAAGACCTTTTCGCCCAGCCCATCCACTTCGGCATCGGTGACGCCCAGATGCCGGCGGGCCGGGGCGACCGCCGCATCGGCGAAGCTTTCCCCCGCCTTAAGTCCAAGCGCAAAGTGCTCGGCGGGCAGAACATAGGTGCATCCTCGCGCCGAAGGCAGTTCAAAAAGCTCCAAGGCGGCATTGTCGGCATCCACCGATTCCCGCGAGGCTCCGTTTCTGGCCCAAAGGGCCAGGTAGGGGTTCGCCCCGCCGACCGATCGCTGCCAGCCGACGCGCTGCAGAATTTCCCGGCTCGAAGCGTCGCTCAGCGATCCATCCAACCCCTGCCGATGCGACCACCAGCCCCACAACTTTTCCAACTGCATGGCTTCCAGTCTAGGCAGATGCCGCTCCAAGATGCTTCTCCGATTTTGCGGACCTGCCAGAATCATCGCTCATGAAGGAGAGAATCCTGGCCGAGTTGGAGCGGATCGAAAGGGAGCATGAGATCCGCGTGCTGCTGGCGGTCGAATCGGGCAGCCGGGCGTGGGGGTTCGAGTCGCCGGACAGCGACTGGGATGTGCGGTTCATTTATGTCCATCCGCGCGATTGGTATCTCTCCGTTCAAGACCAGCGCGATGTCATCGAAGAGATGTGGCGCGAGGAGGGGCTGGACATCTCGGGCTGGGAGCTGCGGAAGGCGCTTCAGCTCTTCGCGAAGTCCAATCCACCGCTGCTTGAGTGGCTCCACTCGCCGATCATCTACCGCGAAGATCAGGCCGTCATGGATCGCTGGCGCGAGTTGGTGCCGGTCTTCTGCGCCCCCGACCGATGCTGGCACCACTATCTGCATATGGCCGAAGGCAACTACCGCGAGTATCTGCGCGGCGATGAAGTCTGGCTGAAGAAGTACCTGTACGTCCTCCGCCCGGTGCTCGCGTGCCGCTGGCTGGAGCAGAAAGATGCGTGGGTGCCGGTTGAGTTCGAGATTCTGGTTCGTGAAACGGTGAACGATCCCACTCTCCTCAGGGCCATCGATCACCTGCTGGAGCAGAAGATGGCCGGAGACGAACTCGCCACCGGACCGGCCATCCCGGAGATCAGCCAGTTTCTCGATTCAGAGATCGAACGCCTGCGCCAGGCAGCGACTCCGCCCAAGGCAGATCAGGATTGGCCGGCTCTGAATGAATTCTTCCGCTCCATTGTTGGATAACAAAAAACACCAACTTGAAGAAAAGCAGCGTACAAAAAGAACATGCTTAAAAAGCTGTTTGTTTTGGCATCTCTGGTGGCAGCGTCTTCTACCGTCCTTGCGCAGGACATGGAGCCTCCGCAGGAGCTTCGCAAGTTTGAGTGGCTTGTCGGCCGATGGCACGGCACCACCGAGATGACCATCGAAGGAGAGAACATGAAGTCCGAGACCTGGACCGAGGTGAGCTGGGAAGGACAGTTCCTCAAGATGTCCACCCGCTACGGTCCGGAGATGGGGGACGAGATGTTCGAGATCAGCTATCTCGGCTTCGATGCGAAAAAGGGCAAGTTCTCCATGCACACCTTCACCAACTTCGCGGCCACACCGCGCGTCGAGTGGGGCAACTCGAAGGACAAGGACACCTGGGTCTTCCTCAGCGAGCCGTGGGAGATCATGGGGACAGACTATAAGAGCCGCGCCACCATCGACAAGATGAGCGCAAACGAGTTCTGGCTCGTCATCCAGTTCAACATGAACGGACGCTGGGTGAAGTCCGGCTCCGCGATCATGAAGCGCATGTAGCGCGCCGAGAAAAGCCCGGGCAGCGAGGACTGCCCGGGCTTTTTCGTCAGCGGATCACTTCGGCAAAAGCGGACGAAGCGTGGCGTTCCTGCAGGCTGGTGCTGATCTTCAGCGTAAACGCCTCCAGGTTGCCCGTCCGGTCGCTGGTAAAGCGGATGAATTCGTCATTCAGCGGCTGCGGGTCGGTGTTGTCGCCTGTGGTTGTCAGCTGCTCCACCGCTCCATTGGCAAGGTTGAATCGATAGATCTGGTTCCGGCCGAATTGGAGCGAAGCGGCGTAGAGCTTTCCGTCAGGGCCGATCATCGGGCTGGTCAGTTCTCCCGGACCACTCTGGACCAGTTCCTGGTCGGTGCCATCCGGGTTCATCCGCCAAATCTCAGATGTGCCTGAACGGTTGGTCGAGAAATAGATTTTGGAGCCATCCGGGCTGAAGATCGGGTCGCGGTCATCCGCCGCATTAGTGGTCAGCTGCACATCCATCGAGCCGACCAGATTGGTCAGATAGATATCCCAGTTCCCATTGCGATTGGTCATGTAGACCATCTGGGTTGCTCCGGGATTATAGGAGGGACGCCGGTCCTCCTCGGTGCCGCTGGTCACCTTCACAACGTTGCCGCCATCGGACAGCATCGTGTAGATGTCCCAGTTGACATCCGGCCCCGGGTCGCTGTCGCCTGAGTAGGCGATGCGAACTCCCGACCCGCTGATATAGGGGTCTCGCTTCGCATCATCGCCTGCGGTGATCTGGGCCAGCTCTTCGGTTTCGAGGGTGAAGAGGAATATCTCAAAGTGCCCGGTGCGATCCGAGGCAAGAACCATCCGAGTTCGCGGCGGTCCGGAGGAAATGGGCGTCCCTGAGGAGCATCCGACAAGAACGATGGTTGCCGCCAAAGCGGTCAGTGAAGCCGTACGGACCATAAACAACTCAAGTGCCCTGTCAGATATCCTGGGAGTGCATCGGGCACAATTACCTCTAAGATGACGTGGGAAAGCCTGCAGCAGTTCCTTGACCAGCCCATTGTCGATATCGAAGGCTTCAAAATCACCTGGGTCCTGCTGGGCAAGCTGATCTTTCTTCCGATCCTTGCCGTTCTGGTCGCAAAGCTGCTGCGAAGGCTCGTTCGGTCCGGCCTGGGTCGAACCCAGATGGACGAAGGCACACAGAACGCCGTCTCCACCATCGCCTACTATCTATTCCTTGCTCTCGGGCTGTCACTGGCGCTGAAAGGCGTCGGCTTCGACTGGGCGGGCCTCGCCATCTTTACCGGCGGCCTCGGGCTCGGCATCGGGCTCGGCTTTCAGGATGTCGCCAAGAACTTCATCAGCGGCCTCATCATGCTGATGAGCAAGACGATCAAGCCCGGCGACATCATCTCGATCTCCGACTACACGGGGCGGGTGGAGGAGGTCGGCATGTACTCCAGCCGACTCAAGACGATCCTCGATGCCACGGTGATCGTCCCCAACAGCGAGATCCTGGGCGAGAAATTTGTCAACTGGACGCACGACCGCCCCATCCGCATGGTCGAAATCCCGGTCGGAGTCCACTACGAGTCAGACCTCGACGCCGTGCAGGAGGTTCTCTACGATGCCGCCAAGAACACCGACCATGTGCTCGCGGAGCCGGAAGTCAAGGTGCTCCTCACCGGGTTCGGCGACAACAGCATCAACTTCGTCGCCCGCGTGTGAACCGACGAAGTGATGTACTTCCAGCGCGTGGTGAGCCAGTACAACCTTGAGGTCGCCCGGCTCTTCCAGCAGCGCGGCGTCACGATTCCCTACCCGCAGCGGGACATCTACATCAAAGAGATGCCCAACAAGTCTTAGAGGTGCATGCCGTCATCATCGGCCAGACCGTAGGCGGCGACAAGGTCTTCCATCCGCGACTGTCGCGACTTGGAATCCATGTGCCGCTTGGCCTCGATGAAGCTCATCTGTGGGTTGCGGTGGGTGATGCCGAAGACCCGGCACATCAGGTCGTGCAGGTCCACGTTCGGCGTGATGCCGTGAATCGCCTCGCTGCTGGGGCCAAGCGCGGTGATGGGGACATGCTCCGAGGTGTGGTTGCCGCTGGTCCACGTCACCTTGCTATGATTGCCCATGACGACCGCCAGGCTGGACGATGAGCCGCCGTAGAACTCAGAAGATTTATAGGGGGAGCTGCCCTTGAGGATGGCCAAGGTCGCGGCGGCATCACCTGCCGAATACTCCATGCCCAGGTGCTTCTTCATCAAGTCCTGCACGTCGGCTTCTGACTTGGCCGTTGCCAGCACCGGCAGCAGGACCTCGAAGCTCGCCCGGATATTCGCCCAATCCTCGACGGCCGCGTTGCTGTCGAAGTAGCCGCCGCCCGCTCCGTTCAGACTCGGTCCGCCCGTCGCGTGATCGGCGGTGATGATCACCAGCGTCTCGCCATCGTTGCGGGCAAACTCGACCGCCGCCTCGACCGCTTCTTCAAAGGCCCCCTGGTCGAACAGCAGTCCGCCGAAGTCGTTGGAGTGTCCCCCATGATCGACCCGGCCGCCTTCGATCTGAAGCACAAATCCGTTGGAAGATCCCTTGAGTTTGGCCAGGGCGGTCTTGGTCATCTCGGCCAGGGTCGGAACGCGCTCCCGCAGCTCATCTGAGTTGTCGCGGTCCACCGTGTAGGGGATATGACTGTCCGAGAAGACGCCCAGAATCCGCCGTCCGCTGGCCTGGTTCATTTCCGAACGCGTCCGCGCCACGGCATAGCCCGCCTGGCGGAACTGCGCGAGCAGGTCCTTCTTGTCGCTTCTTCGCGCCGAGTCGAAGAAGCGGGCACCGCCGCCCATCAGAACGTCGATGCCCGAGGTCAGATACATCTCGGCGATCATGTCTTCCAGCCCGCGGTCCGGGCTGTTCACGGCAAATCCGGCGGGGGTCGCGTGGGTGATGCGGGCGGTGGTGACCAGGCCGACTCTTGCCCCCTTCTCCTGAGCCAGTTCGCTGATATGGCGGAGTTTGGTTCCATCCGGATACTCGTTCACCGCGCCGTTCCAGATGCGGCAGCCGCAGCCCCAGGTCGAGCTGGCGGCCGAGGAGTCGGTGACGACCGAGCTGAGCGAGCGGGTCTCCTGCCAGCCGTTGACCACATCGGGCGACTCCATCAGGTCGAGCCAATACGAACGGCGTCCGTGATGGCGTCGGGAGTAGTGGTCCCACATGCTGAGGGTCTGCATCGCCATGCCATCCACCACGCAGAAGATCACGTTCTTGGCCTCCTTGCCTGAGCGTCGGGGCTGGCCGAGAGCGGGCAGTCCGGCAAGCGTCGCCCCAACGCCGGCCACTGCACCAAAGAACGATCTTCGCGAAATGGACATGATCTTTATTTCACCTTGCTTTAGCCTCCCCTTAACAGGACAGGCTTCACCAGAGTACCGGGCCTTCAACAAAGACCTTAACAAAAAGAGGGTCGAAAATCAGCGTCGGGAGGGGTGCGTAAGGACGGGTCTTGGCGGCTCTATTGCAGTCAGGCCGTCTGATCGGGCAAACTCAGCCCATGCTCTTGCCGGAAGCTATTCGGGACAATTATCTTTTCAAGGGTCTGGACAGTTCTCAGATCGATGCAATTTTGGCGCTTGCCAGTGAGAAGAGCTACAACGGCGGAGACGTCATCTTCCGGCAGTACGACAAGGCCAACGAGATGATGCTGATCCTCGCCGGCAGCGTGAAGATCAAGAGCTTCCACGGAGACGAACTGGCCGAATTCGGGCCCGGCAACGTCATCGGTGAAGTTTCGCTGGTCGACAAGGAGCCCCGCTCGGCAAATGCCGTGGCTGTGGGCCACACCCGCACCGCCTGCATTGAGGCCTCCCATCTGCGCACCCTCATCGAGGGCGACGCCCGCATGAAGGCCTGCATCATGGAGAATCTCTGCCAGACGCTCTGCACGCGTCTGCGGCGGGCCAACGAAGTTCTGGACGGCGCTCTTACCCATCTGGGCTAAGAGCACACTGCAAGAAAAAGAAAAGCGGCCTGCGGAATCTTCCGCAGGCCGCTTCTTTCTTGCCTCTACGGCAGTTCGTATACCGCTTCCAGAACGACCGGCTCAAGCGCCGATGCGTCTGAAGCGAAGCTCCAGTAGACGCGGCCCGTGATGATGTCGTGCTCGCCGTTGGTGCTCACCAGCTTGCCCGGTCCTTTGACCGAACAGTCGAGGACCAGCATGAAGCTGTTGCCGCTGGCCTCCTCTTCGCTCGGACCGCCCGACTGCTGGGCTTGAATCTCCGAGAACTTCTGGCCGAACTTGATCACCGCGTTGGTGCGCTGCTCTTCGGTCAACTCGGGCGCGGCCTCCTTCAATCTCTCCAGCATCTTCTCACCCAGCCGCATCCGCAGGCGGCGCATCCCGAGCGACGGGTTCGTCATCATGTCGCTCAGAATCGGCTGAGCCGGGCCGAAGACGATTCGCCAGGCGTCCTTGGCAAGATTCTCGGCAAGCTCATTGGCCTCCCCTTCGGTCAAAGCTCCCACGGGAAGCGACTCCTTCAGCACCTGCTTCGCCTCTTCCATCGGCGGCGACTTCTCCGGCGGGGGGCCGATCCAGGTATGCACTTCGCGATAGGTGAGGGTCTTGCCGCTCTTCGTCACGGTCACGGTGCAGACCGTGTTGTCGTCCGTACCGTCAAAAAGCGTGAATTCCTTCGAAGCGTTCGGTGCGGCGGCATAGGTGCGGGTGGCGGTGTAGACCTGATCGGTTCCCTCCATCGATCGGGTCGTCTTCCAGTCGCCCGGCTTCTCCAGCTTCAGGATCGTGGCCGGGTCCACATCGGGGTCGCCGGGCGACATATTCTGGGTGGAGAGAGTCATGCGGATGGAGCGGTCGAGTCCGCCGCTCTCCTTCAAATCGCTGCTGACATCAAACCGCGCGCAGCCTGCTCCAAGCATGAGCGACGCGGCCAGGGCGAGGGTCAGTGGGCCGAACTTCACGGCTTCATTGTGGCAGGTGACTGCCCAAGGTCGCTGCCGATCTTCAGTTAGACTCGGGGCCAAATGAGCGGAATCAACGAACGCGGCTACGCCCGGCCGGAAGCGCTGGTCTCGACCGATTGGGTTCAGGAGCACCTGGATGACCCGAACGTGCGGATCGTCGAATCGAACGAAGATCCGCTCCTTTATCCCAGCGGCCACATCCCCGGCGCCTACGAGGTCGACTGGACGCGCGACCTGAACGATCCCATCGTCCGCGACTACCTGGGCAAAGAGGGCTTCGAGAAGCTGATGTCCCGCTTGGGAGCAACCCGCGATACCCAGATCGTCTTCTACGGCGACCGCAGCAACTGGTGGGCCTGCTACGCCTATTGGGTCTTCCACCTCTTCGGCCACACCAACTGCGCCGTCATGGATGGCGGACGGCTGAAGTGGACTCAGGAAGATCGGCCGACCACCAAGGACGCTCCTGCCGACCAGAATTCCAGCTACGAAGCCCCGGTCCGCGACGACAAGACCGTGCGGGCCCTGCGCGACGATGTGATGCGCCACTTGGAGGCTGGCGGAAAGCTGGTGGATGTCCGCAGTCCGGCCGAATTCACCGGCGAGCGGCTGCACATGGAGGACTATCCAAACGAAGGCGCCCTCCGCGGCGGCCACATCCCGACGGCCAAAAACGTGCCCTGGGCGCGGGCCGTCAATCCGGAAGACGGAACCTTCCTTCCCGCCGACAAGCTGCGGGACATCTACGAGGACGAAGCCGGTCTCTCCGCCGGAGACGACGTGGTCGCCTACTGCCGCATCGGCGAGCGCAGCAGCCTCACCTGGTTCGTGCTGCGGAACCTGCTGGGCTACGAAAAGGTCCGCAACTATGACGGAAGCTGGACCGAGTGGGGCAACAGCGTCGGCCTGCCGATCGAGCGCCCATGAGCCTTCCTCCCAAGCTGCAGGAATTCATGGACAACCTGGCGTTCTTCCCGGAACGGCAGGAGCGCATCCAGGCGCTGATTTCGGTCGCTGAGAAGTACCGCGCCGTGCCGGAAGAGATCGCCTCCAAACCCTACGATGAGAGCCAACGCGTCAAGGGATGCGAGTCTGAGGCATTCGCGTGGGTCAACGGCTCGCCGGAGAGCGTCACGCTTCACTTTGCCGTGGAGAATCCCCAGGGAATCTCAGCCATGGCGCTGGCGGCGATCCTGAAAGAGGGGCTGGATGGAGAACCTGCGTCCTCCATCCAGCAGGTGCCGGAAGACATCGTCTACGACATCTTTGGCAAAGAGCTTTCGATGGGCAAGACCATGGGACTGACCAACATGGTCCGCATGGTCAAGGCCGAAGCAAAGGCCCTTTAGTCGTCTTCGCCGCCGCTCGGGACGGTCCAGGCCACCTGTCCATCTTTGGTCAGCGTGAATTTGCCCTGCCCGCTCACCGAAGCCGCCGTGCCAGGCGTCGCGCCGGTCGCGGTGACCATGCCGCCATTGCCGTCCGCCAGAAGCTCAAGCAGGGTCTGCCCGCGCTGGTTGGCGATCTCCACTCGACCGCCCGCAGCCTGCGCGATCATGCGCGCCGCCATCACATTGGAGCGGCCATTGACCTTCACCTCGCCGCCATTGCCGTTCGCGGTCATCTGCACACCCGGCGAGCCGGTGTTGCCGATCTGAGCCGTCACGTTGGCGTTGGTGGCGGTGAACTCCATGCCCATATTGCCGTTCTCCAGCTTGAACACGGCGGCTCCCTGGCCCACGCCAGCCTCCAGCCGTCCACCCGCGCCGCCGTAGAGGTTCACAGAGGGGCCGGTGGGCGAGTTGAGCACGATAAATCCGCTGCCGTTCCGCTCGCCGATCATGCCCAGCACCCGGCCATTTTCGTTGACCATGCGCAGGCCGCCGCTCGGTACAAAGAGGATGTCCTGCATCTGAATCTGCTGCTGGGGATTCATCCGATACTGGGCGTGGGCGGTCATCGGCCGGGTCGCAAGCCAGGCGCCGCCAAAGCAGCCCGCAAAGGCCGCTGCTGTCAAAGCACTAAACTGCCAAATCTTCATCTTTCGGCTCCTAACTCTGTTTGACGTCTAGAGAACCCTGCTCGGCTGTCAAAATAACCACTATGTCTGCCCTTATCGCCGCGGCTGCCATTGCCATGCAGCCTGCACCCAGCCGCTGGGAAACCGCTTCGCCCCTCCCCGGAATCTCTTGGATAAAGGCGATGCAGGGCATGGAGGGCGCTGGCCTCGCCAACCGCGAAGCCAGCCGACTTGACCTGCAAGCACGGATTCTATGGGTGGACGGCTCCGCCAATATCGGCCCCGTCGGCACCGAGGCCGGAGTCGTGCAATTGGTCAAAAACGCGGCGGATGCAGGATTCAATACGCTGGTCTATGACGTGAAGCCGATTGTCGGCCGGACGATGTACCCCAGCCGCTTTGCCGACCAGCTCACCTCCTGGAAGGGCGTCTCGATGCCCGCGGGCCACGATCCACTGGCGCTCATCACGCGGGAATCCAAGAAGCACGGACTGACGCTGCTCGTCTCGCTCAACGCCTTCAGCGAAGGCCACTCCTACGCCAAGCGCGACGAGGACAAGCCCGATTCGCTCTTCGGCGATGCAGGCTGGGGCTATGAGCATCCCGAGCTGCAGACCGTGCAGTACCGCCCGGTGCCGACCTGGCGCATGGGTGATCGGACTCTGGAGATCCACCCGACCATCACCCCCGCGCAGTGGACCACACCCCTCGCCCTTTACGACCGCCTGCCCAACTCGCAGACCTTCGACCGAGCCTTCGTGCTGGATGCGAAGGGCTGGATCAAGTGGCAGGGCACCTCGCTTCCCGAATCGCTCCCAACCGGTGAAACCCTGATGCTCGCTCGCGGCGATGCCGCCAACGTGGTGAGCCAGCAGTGGCAGCGCGGACTGGGCGAGATCGACAGCCAGGCCGAGTTCCACAACGCCGCCGATGCGCAGAACCAGATTCCGCTGATGATGAACCCGCACGACGAGCGGAACCAGCAGCGAGCCCTCTCCTTTGTCCACGAGGTGATGTCGAACTACGATGTGGACGGCCTGCTCTACGACGACCGGCTCCGCTTTGGCGGGCTCGATGCCGACTTCCACGAATCAACCATCCTCGCCTTTGAACAGCATGTCGGGCGGGAGGTCACGGTGCCGGACGACATCTACAAGATCACCTTCAGCCCGCGCCTGGCGCAGGGACTGCAGCCCGGCCCGCTCTTCGACGCCTGGATCGCGTGGCGGGCGCAGGAGATGAAGCGATTTGTGCAGCGCGTGCGGGAAGAGGTGAAGGCGGAGGGAGACGACAAGCTCTTCGGCATCTACGCCGGTTCCTGGTACGGCGACTATCCGCGCTACGGCGCGAATTACGGAGATACCCGGCTTCATGCGGGCTTCCCCTTCCTGAGCCGCGCCTACCGCGATGCCGGGTTTGCCGATCAGCTCGACCTGCTCATCACTGGCTGCTACTATCCGGTACCCACGGTCTTTCAGGCGCTGCAGCGCGCCGCTGCTCCGGGCCGCACGGTCGAGGCGGGCGGCATCATCAGCCAGCGCGTGGCGCGCGACCAGACCTGGACCGTGGCGGGCATCATGATCGTGGACTACGCCCGCGACCACAAGGCGTTCGAACATGCGATGCAGGCCGCTGCGTCCACCACGCAGGGCGTGATGGTCTTCGACTACAGCCACGACATCGCGCAGCATTGGCCGATGTTCCAGCGCGCCTTCCGCGACCGCAAGCAGGCGCCGTACCAGGTGCCGGGGCTGCTGGATCGAGTCCGGGCGCTGCGGGCGGAGTGGGATCGCAAGAACTACGACGAAGACCCCTTCCCCCTCTTTGAAGGAGCCCCAGGCGCGGGATTCTGAAATCCCCGCACCGCGTTGAATCGTAAATACTAGGACAGGAGGATGAGCCAGAGCCCTCCAAGCACCCTCGGCAAGTACCAGATCATCCGGGAGATCGCGCGCTCGAACGACATCGTCTACGAAGCGTACGACCCCGTGATGAATCGTCGTGTCGCCGTCAAGGAGCTGAATGTTCCGGGCAACCTCAGCGAATCAAAAAAGGAGGAGCGGCTCAAGCGGTTCCTCCGCGAAGCTCGGGCGGCGGGGTCGCTCATCCACCCCAATATCGTCACCATCTACGAAGTCTCCGAGGACTCCGGACGCAACTACATTGCGATGGAGTACCTGGATGGGCGGAATCTGCGGCAGGAGATGGATTCCCATGGGTACCTGGAGCAGGACCGGGCCATCGAGATCGCCATCGAGATCCTCAAGGCCCTCACCTACGCCCACGAGAACGGCGTCATCCACCGCGACATCAAGCCGGAGAACATTCAGCTGCTTTCCGGCGGAGCGGTCAAGCTGACCGACTTCGGCATCGCCCGGCTCACCTTCGAACCCAACCTGACGATGGACGGGCAGATCTTCGGCACACCCAGCTACATGTCGCCGGAGCAGATCAACGGCAAGGATCTGGACGCCCGCAGCGACCTCTTCAGCATCGGCATCATACTGTACGAGATGATCTCGGGGCAGAAGCCCTTCCAGGGCGACAGCGTGATGTCGATCAGCTACGCGATCATGAACAACACGCCGAGCCCGCCGCAGCAGGCTCATGGCCAGCTCTGGTCGGTCATCCAGCGCACACTCGACAAGACGCCCACCATGCGGCCTGCCAATGCCGAAGAGCTGATCCGCGACCTCAAGGGCTGCCTGGCCGCGATCCGCGCCGGAAACGTGGTCCTCGACCCCAACCCGGCTCCGCCGCAGCCATCTTACGGCGCGCCGCCCATGCAGTCGCCCCAGCCGCCGCCCAGCTACAACTACAATCAGCCTCCGCCGCCGCAGCCGGGCAGCTTCCAGCCGTACAACCCCTACGGCAGCCAGCCTCAGCCGCCCCAAATGCCGCAGCAGCCCTATCCACCCCAGATGCCGCAGGGGTATCAGCCGTACAACCCTTACGGACAGCCGCCAGGTGGACAGCCGGGCAACCCTCAGCTGCCGATCTACTACCCGCCGCCGCGCCGCCAGCCGCTGATCTCGACCGAGGCAAAGCAGATTCTCGCCCGGCTGATCCTGACGTTCATCATCATCGGCTCCATCTTTGTGGCGATCCTCATCGCCATCAATTCGGTGGCGACCGCCACCAGCAGCAGCGCGGAGCGGACCCGGGCGGATGCCCCAATCGCCGACCGCCTGGATGAAGCCCGGCTCTTGGTTCAGCAGGGAGTGCTGGCGCAGAGCGACGATCTGCGGCGGCGCAGCTGGTCTAAGGCGTCGCAGCTCTGGTCGGACGCGATCGACGCGCAGCCCGCGCAGGAGACGGTCTTTCGGGAGGACGCCGCCCGGTCGTTTCTGAACGCCGCCGACACGCTGGACCGCAGCGCAAAATCCGTGGCAAGCCGTGAGGCGGCGCGGCAGGCGCTCAGCTTTGCCGAAGGCTATCTGCCCTCTCTGGAGCAGCAGGCCAACATCTATCTGCGCGGCGTCTAGGCAAAGCTCGTCGCCGTCCCGCCATCCACCAGCAGGCTCACGCCCGTGATGTAGCTCGCCAGGTCAGAACAGAGGAAGGCCGCGGGTCGGGCGATCTCCATCGGGTCGGCCAGCCGCTTGAGCGGCACGCGCTGCGCCTGCTTCTCCAGGGCCTCGTCAACCGTGATTCCGAACTTCTCGCTCCGCACTTCGGCCAGATGCCGCTGGCGGTCGGTGAGGGTGTGTCCGGGCAGAACGGCGTTGACATTGATTCCGTCCGGGCCGAGTTCGGTCGCCTGCAGCCGAGTCAGGGCGCGCAGACCCATGCGGAGGGTGGAGGAAATCGGGAGCAGGTCGAGCGGCTCTGCCGCCACCACGCTGGTGATATGGACGTAGCGGCCCCACTTCTTCTCGCGCATCGCCGGGCTGGTCAGCCGCACCAGGCGGACAACATTCAGAAGGGTGGAATCGACGCCGGACTGCCACTGCTCGTCGGTCATGTCCGTCCAGCTTCCGGCGGGAGGTCCGCCCGTGTTGGTGATGACGATATCCGGGTGGCCGAGGTCCTTCACCACGCTCTCGTGCCAGGCGGTCAGGCTCTCCGCGTCGCTCACATCGCAGACCGCGGTGTAGACTTCGCCGCCGATCTCTTTCTGGGCTTCGGCGAACTTCTCGGCGTTGCGTCCACAGATCGAAACCTGCGCTCCCGCCTCGTGCAGCGCGCGGGCGCAGGCCAGCCCGATTCCCTGCGTCGAAGCGGCCACCATGGCCACCTTCCCGTTCAATCCGAAGTCCATGCGGTCAGGATACCGGCGGTACAATGGGCGGTCCCGGAGAGATGGCAGAGTGGTCGAATGCGGCGGTCTTGAAAACCGTTAGGCGGCAACGTCTCAGGGGTTCGAATCCCCTTCTCTCCTCCAAGAATTCCCTGCTTTTGATGATTGGCAAGCTGGCCTTACATGTTCAACCAGTCATCACCCATGGTATTGTCGTTCAAGCGATATGCCAGCACAAGAGTTTGATCCTAGCGACTTAGGACGAATAATCAAGCAACACAGGGAGCGTACTGGCGACCCTTGTGTTTCTATTCTTATCGGTGCTGGTTTTTCTGTATCAGCCGGAATACCACTTGCCTCTGAGATTGTCCAATCCATCAAAGAATCCGGCGATCTATTACCAGGAGGCCATCAGGAAGCACCTGAAGGCACTAGTGAGTACCAGCATGTAATGAGACACTTAGCTGGCCCACAAGAACGAGCCTATCACATCAGGCTTGCCGTAGAAAAAGCCCGGCATAAACCTACAAATCTTTACAGGATCAATTAGGCACATCTAATGCTTGCCAGCATGGTGAAGGCCGGCTATGTAAATCGAATACTGACAGTTAATTTTGACCCTCTTATTGTCGAAGCTCTAAGTATGGTAAGAGCCCACATCAGAACATTTGATGTTAGTACAGCCGGAACGTATGTGCCGGATGCCTTTGAGCCGGGAAGCATTGTATACATGCATGGCCAGATGCATAGTGTAGTTCTTGCAAACTCAGACAAAGAACTCGAAAAGGTTGCTGAACACTATGCATCCATCCTCGACGAAGCTGTACGGAACAGTTATTTTATCGTAGCAGGCTATTCCGGAGATAATGATCCGCTAGCCACGAAAATTTCTGAGATGAACCGCTTCCCAAAAGGTCTTTGGTGGTCTTGTTACAGTGAGAAAACCTCGGAGGGAGCATCGCGGATACTCGCTAAGGATGACACTTGGGTGAGTTACAATCAAAATGCCGATGAGTTTATGCACAGCCTTATTGCGGGCCTTGAACTTGATGTTCCTGATGAGCTAGTTAGCCCGATACCTTCGACGATTGATTCTCTGAGGCGAATTGAGGCTTGCCCGACCGATGGGCCATCTCCAAATCTAGTCAGTTCAGCAATCGAGGTCCTTGAAAAAGCAAACTCGAGCATACAAGCAGATTATTCAGACAATCCAGACGGCCTCAACCTGGTCCTTGAGCTAAATCGAGCCGCACTCTCTTCAAATAAAGAGCGATTCGATATTGCCAGAGAAAAAGTGCAGGCTAACCCCAAATCCATCGTTTCACAAGCTGTCGGCGAGGGCCTCCTTTCTTTTGCAATTGAGCTAACTCCTGATGAGCCAGATGAAGCGTTACAGATGTTAGACGAAGCACAGTCTTACGGCGTCACACCTGGCAACGAGGTATGGCTTCCAATATCCATTGGGAACGCGTTGTTGCTACTCGTCGATGCGCAGGAGGACCCGGCAGAAAAGCAGCGGCTCTATGAGACGGCATTCGACAAGTACGAGCAGGCCCTGAAGATAAAACCGGACAAGCACGAGGCGCTCTCCAACTGGGGCACAGGTCTCACCAGACTCGCCGATGCGCAGGAGGACCCGGCAGAAAAGCGGCGGCTCCTCGAGATG
>CBFGUV010000012.1:0-53874 GCA_965652385.1 uncultured Fimbriimonadaceae bacterium | reverse complement strand
CGGGGGCAGATTGCGTGGCTGACAACGAGTGGTCTACGAACTACAAACTACAAACCACCAACTTCAAAGGCCTCGTTCCTCGGCGGATACCAGACGGATGCCCTCTCCCTAACCCTCCCCCACGATGGGGGAGGGGATGGTTCGCGCCATAAGTGGCTGACGCGCTTCCCCCTCATAATGATTATGAGGGGGATAAAGGGGGAGGTTTAGAAGCACCCAAACCCCCGATAACCGCTCAAACAGCGAGTGCCCGATAGGGCACGGCGTCCGCCCTAGTTAAACCAAATGGTCAAACACCCCCATCCCCCGACACCAGACCCCAGGGAGACTATGTTGGAAACGCAGGGGAAAGCCGCCGCAAAAGCTGCTCCCTCTCGCAGGGGCGCGTCGTCTGGAACATCGCGCGCAGCCGAACTGCCGCCGCTGTGCAGAAGAGGCATTCCTGAGGAGCAGTAACGTTGGACAAGTCCTTCATAGCCCAGGTTCGAATTGCCCTGGATGGGAGTTCATCTGAGAGGAGAGAGCTTTTGTCGCGCCTCAGCTGGAATAAGCTGAATAAGTCTGACCGGCTCCTCGCCCGGCTTTTCGCAGTGTTGTTGCTTTCGGATAGCGATGTGGCGATGCGGGTGGATGCGGTTGAGCTGCTGGGTCAGGAAGGCCTGCGGGCTGATCGGCGGTTTATCAAGCCATTTTTGACGGACCCCTACGAGGTGCTGCGGATGGCTGCCTTGTCATCGTTGGCGCGGATTGGAGACAGGCGCGATATTCCGTCCATCCGAAAGGGCTTATCGGATACAGATCCAGTCGTTCGGCGCTATGCCATCGTGGCCCTGTACGACCTGCTCGGTGCCGAGGCCGAACCATGCGCCCGTGAGATGCTCACGAACGAAGACGATCCGTCCGCTTTGCTGGGCGCTTATGCTGTGCTGATCGACTGCGGCCATTCGGAATACCGGGCGAATCTCGAAGAGATTCGGGACACCTCTACCGGCTCTCTTCAATATGCTGCGCTGCATGCGTTGGCTGGCTCCGCCGCGACGCCCGGACTCGGCGGCGCTTAAAAGCAATGAGAGGCAGTTTCCCTCGCCTCTTAATCGCACTGATCAACACCCAACTGCGCCACCTGGCCCAGGGAAAAGTGTGTGGGAAACGCGGGGGAAGATTAGAGTCACTCACCCTCAACCGACCCGCATAATGACGACAACCCCTCAAACCGAGGAGTAGAAAGAGGTATACATAGAAAGCCAGACGAAACGATGCTGGTTCCGGGTGAGAAAAAAGCAGCTGCAAAAGCTGCGCCCTCTCGCCGCAGCGGGTCGTCTGGAACATCACGCGCAGCCGAACTGCCGCCGCCGTCTGAACCTTTGGACCAGTGTTCAGAACGCCTGATGGAATAGGCCACGGTCGGTGATGGGCTCAGCGTGGGAGTAAGTAGGGATGCAGGTGCAATTTCCTGTCCTAGAGGACCTTAATATTAAGCGTGTTTTGACGTCGGATGACTCACAGGTCAGCCTCGATTGGGCCGAAATGGTCGACGGGCTGAAATCTCCTGCCGGAGTGATCCTTGAACTTGAAGATGACCATGTTGCCTTGCAGGCGAGCTATGTGGCCGAGGTTGTCGGCATGTCGCTGGCGGCCCTGCTCATCTCGCGCGGCCAGACCGTGGCCAGCACCGACGAGACCAAGCGGTTCATCGTCACCGCCGTGCTCGAGGTGCTCGACCGGCTGGAGAAGGCCGCCGAAGGCGTCGCCGAGTTCCGCATTTCCGACGTTGAGCTGAGCGTGCTCATCGAGGCCGTCCTGATCGAGATGGGCGCCTTCGACGTGGCCCGAGCCCTCGTCTCCCGCCGCGCCGCGCAGGCTGTGGCCCAGCACGAAGTCTTCGAAGACACCAAGCTCATCCGCCGCAACGGCATGGTGGTTCCCTGGAACACCGCCAAGATCGAGATCGCCGTTCGCAAGGCGTTTCTCAGCGAAGAGCTGGACAGCGACCCCGCCGTCGAGATTGCCCAGCGCGTCACCGAGCGGGCGCAGCAGCTTGGTCAGGCCTACGTCAGCATCGAGCGGGTTCAGGACTTCGTTCAGGAAGAGCTAATGCTGGGCGGCCACTTCAAGGTCGCCGAGGCGTACATCACCTACCGCGCCCAGCGCGCCATGCTCCGCCTGCAGCGCGAAGCCCAGCAGGCGCCGGAAGCCGATCAGTTCAGCATGATCACCATCCTCGAGGAGGATGGCACCACCTCTTTCTGGGATGGCGAAGACCTTCGCCGCCGGCTCGACTACGCCACCATCGGCCTCGACCTGAGCCTGGACCAGAGCCGCCTGCTGGCCGAGCTTCTGCGTTCTGTGCCCGGCGAAATCAGCCGCCCGCACCTGCAGAAGACCATCCTGCTCAACGCCAAGTCGCTCACCGAGCGCGACGTGGACTACTCCAAGTTCGCCGCCCGAATCCTGCTCACCTACATCTATGAAGAGGCGCTGGGCTGGGATATCGTCCGCGACGGCATCGAGAAGCTCAAGGATTTCCACGCCCGAGCTCTGGCTCCGTACATCAAGCGCGGCGTCGAGATCGACCGCCTGGCGGCCGACATGGCCGAGTACGACATGGCCCGGCTGGGCGCGGCGCTTGACCCCAGCGCCGACCTCGACTTCGACTACCTGGGCATCCAGACCCTGTACGACCGCTACCTCATCACCGACAAGACCGGCACCAACCCCCGCCGCCTGGAGACGCCCCAGCTCTTCTGGATGCGCGTCTCGATGGGCCTGTTCCGGGGCGAGGATGGCGACCGCGAGGCGCGCATCGTCGAGCTTTACACGCTGTACAAGAGCCGCCGGTTCTGCAGCAGCACCCCCACGCTCTTCAACAGCGGCACCCAGCGCAGCCAGCTCAGCTCGTGCTACCTGTACAAAGTGGACGACTCGATCGAGTCGATCATGCTGCGCGGCATCGCCGAGAACGCCTTCCTCAGCAAGTGGGCGGGCGGCCTGGGCGGCAGCTGGACCAGCGTCCGCGGCACGGGCGGCTACATCAAGGGCACCAATGGCGAGAGCCAGGGCGTCATCCCGTTCCTCAAGATGCACAACGACCAGTTGGTCGCGGTGAATCAGGGCGGCAAGCGCGCCGGTTCCGGCTGCGCCTACCTGGAGACCTGGCACAACGATGTCATCGACTTTCTGGAGCTGCGCAAGAACACCGGCGACGACCGGCGGCGCACCCATGACATGAACACGGCCAACTGGATTCCGGACCTCTTTATGAAGCGCATGGAGGCCCGCGAAGACTGGACCCTCTTCCGCAGCAACGAGACGCCGGACCTGCACGACCTGTACGGCCGCGCCTTTGAAGAGAAGTACGCCGAGTACGAGGCCAAGGCCGAGCGCGGCGAGATCCACGGCCAGAAGATCCCCGCCATCGACCTGTGGAAGATGATGCTGAAGGCGCTCTTCGAAACAGGCCACCCGTGGATGACCTTCAAGGACCCGTGCAACCTGCGCAGCCCGCAGGACCATGTGGGCGTGGTCCACAGTAGCAACCTCTGCACCGAAATCACGCTCAACACCAGCGCCGATGAGACCGCCGTGTGCAACCTGGGCTCGGTCGTGCTGGATTCGCATGTCAAGTCCAACGGCGAGCTGGATCACGACAAGCTCCGCGAGACGGTCCGCATCGCGGTCCGCGCGCTGGACAACGTCATCGACATCAACTACTATCCCACCGACCCGGCCAAGACCAGCAACATGCGGCATCGGCCGATCGGACTGGGCGTGATGGGCCTGCACTACGCGCTCTTCAAGAAGGGCCTCGACTTCGAGAGCGAAGAGGCCATCGAGTTCAGCGATGAATTTATGGAGGCCGTCGCCTTCTACGCCTATGAGGCGAGCAGCGACCTGGCCGCCGACCGCGGCGCCTACGAAACCTACAAGGGCTCCAAGTGGGATCGCGGACTGCTCCCGCAGGACACGCTGGAGATTCTGGAGAACGAGCGCGGCATCCCGGTGGAGGTTCCGCGCGGCGGAAAGCTCGACTGGCAGCCCCTGCGCGAGAAGATCGCCAACCAGGGCATGCGGAACTCAAACGTGCTGGCCATCGCCCCCACGGCGACCATCGCCAACATCATGGGCACCAGCCCCTGCATCGAGCCGATGTACAAGAACATGTACGTCAAGAGCAACCTGAGCGGCGACTTTGTGGTGCTCAACCCGTTCATGGTCCGCGACCTCAAGGGCGAAGGCCTCTGGCAGCCCGAGATCATCGACCAGATCAAGTACTTCGATGGCGACCTGGACAGCATCGACGAGATCCCGATGTGGATCAAGTCCAAGTACAAGTCCGCCTTCCAGATCAACTACCACGCGATCATCGACTCCGGTGCCCGCCGGCAGAAATGGATCGACCAATCCCAGTCCCTCAACCTCTTCCTCGGCGAAGCCGACATGAAGACCCTGTCGCACATGTATAGACATGCGTGGCACGTCGGCCTAAAAACCACCTACTACCTCCGAACCCTCGGCGCCTCCAACATCGAGAAAGCCACGGTGACGAAGAAGAAGGACAGAGTTCCGGTATCGGTCCCGCAGGCGGCCCCGAAGGCATGCTCGATCCTGGATCCGGACTGCGAGGCTTGTCAGTAGAGTCACGATACGCAGATGCTCTCCGAAGTTGTACTAAGCAGGCTTGATACTGAGCGGTCCTCCTTCGGAGAGCAGCCAGGTTTATCCCGATACATAGGTAGGGCCGCAGAGCAAGGGCTACTCAGTTCTGCAAAGCGAGACTACTGGACGTTCGGTTCGGGCATACGTGTGGATCGTTATAAACGACCGCCGGGTGTTGGATATAGACAAGGCTATCTAATTGACTATAGATTCTTGTTGCCATATAATAAAATGGTATCTGACATCTGGCAACTCTTAGATCATGAATTTAAGTGTCGGCTAAGAAAAACGATCTTTACATGGGCTTTTGGGTATCTCGATAGCAAACCATCTGCTCAATGGGGACAATTTCTTGATAGATGTGAATCACATTATCAAGAACGTCCCTGTGTATGGAAGCTGGATATCGTCACATTCTTTGACCAGATTCCCGTCGAGTTGCTGATAGATCGATTGGAGGGGTTAGGCATCCCCAAGGCATTATGCGAAGATCTGTATGAATGTTTGCGTTATATGCCCTCCTATAATTACTATACTGGAAGAGGTATTCCACAAGGCTACTTTGCTAGCCATATTCTTGCAGGAATTTTTCTTTATGATCTACTAAGAGATCCATCGGGCCGTCTAGTGTATAGCGCCTATGTGGACGATATTAGGGTTTTTGGATCAACTCTAGACGAAGCCATTTCTTCAGTAGATAGGATCAAGAATGTTCTCCGGTTGGTGGGTCTCGAGGTGAATCCAGAAAAGTCGCGTAGACTTTATGACGCTGAACTGCCTGGAGCTTTTGATGGAGTGGAATGGGGCAACGCCAGGTCACTCGTCCTTTACTACTGGCGATCGCGCAGACGTCCTTCTAATCGCGCCAATATTACTGAATACTTTAATCCTGATTCAGATGCCATTGCTGGGGATGAATCCGAAGGCTATCAGTTCGAGACTGACTGGGACGAGGTGTATAGAAAGTTAAGAGTAGATATTGCTAAATCTGATGCAAGGGCGCTAGACACTACGTTTCGAATGCTTGGTGTGTTAGGCAGTAAGGTGGCAATTCCCAATTCGAAGCAAGATGCATTTAATGTTGCTTACTGTATTGAATCAATCTCGTTCTATTTGGCTCAACTAGGTCGATGTGACTTACAAAGAGGTATAGGGGATTTTTATTGGTCTGGCAAATTACAATCGCGTGATCTTGAATCTTCAGTCGGGGATCACATAATTTTTGAGAAGGGGCTGATAACTGAAAATGCTCTAGCAGCCGCATTGAGGCGGCTTGATCATGATCATTATCGAACTCGATTGGTTGCAAGAAAGATAATAAAGGAGCATGGGACTCAGCATGAATGGGAGGAGGTACGAGCGTTTGGTACAACGATTACGGTTGCCGATACTGTTCACATCAGTCAGTTCTTTCGCAACTCTTCGAGACGCCTTCGATGCCTGTTCGTCGACAAATTAGACAGAAGAGATCCCATCTTAAGTGTTCTAGCCGATGATCTGATGTCAATAAGCGGCACAGCAGCCTAAGGTCAGACTCAATAGCCGAGTCACTGAACCAATATTACGCGTCTGAATATCATGAATCGAGAGCAGGTGTCGGTGACTGGGTTGGTGATTCTGGCGGCGGTGGGGTTGCTGCTGGCGGGGACGATGGGCGGGTCGGTTGGGATTCAGCCGATTGTGGCGGTGACGGCTTTGGTGGTGATGTTCTGCCTGCCGGACCTGAACCAGATGCGCCACTGGATCGCCCTCTCGGCCATCGGAGCCCTCTACATCGCCTACGGCTCCTCCCCCTTCATCGCCGGAATGGCGAAATCCGACACCGGATTCATGGGCGGAGCGGCCCTGGTTTACGTCCTGGCGGCCGCGATCATCTTCTTCATGCTCTACATCCTCACCGAACTCGCCCCCAACCGCACCTCCCCGGACGAGACTTCTGAGAACTGAATAGTCGGGTTCATGGACGCGTCGTACCGACGCGCTTCCGTGCTGCCCCTCACCCCAGCCCTCTCCCTTGGGGAGAGGGGGATGATTCTAATTCTTCTCCTCTCCCATGGGGAGAGGGCAGGGTGAAGGGGGTCCGCATGATTGGAGCGCCACCGAGGCGCGGTGTCTCTCCACAAGACAGAAGCTGCTCCGTGAGTCCTGCTCACGCCTGAATTCTAAGCGGACGCGTCGTGCCGACGCGCTTTTGTGCTGCCCCTCACCCTGGCCCTCTCCCTTGGGGAGAGGGGGGATGGATAATCTTTCTCCTCTCCCATGGGGAGAGGGCAGGGTGAGGGGGTTCCGCATGATGGGAGCGCCGCCGAGGGGCGGGGTCTCTCCACAAGACAGAAGAGCCTCCGCGAGCCCCGCTCGCGCCAGTAGTTTAAACTGATGCGTCGTTCCGACGCGCTTTTTGCTGCCCCTCACCCTTGTCCCTCTCCCTTGGGGAGAGGGGGGATGGATGCCCTTCGTTGGACATCGGGAGAGGGAGAGAGTCTATGTTTCGAATCGCTTTTGATTCAGCCGTTCCGCCTCTTCACCTGCGGGATCGCGGCCGATGATTCGGATGCATTCTTGGCAGATCGAATCGACTGTGCGATCGAGATGCTGGATGACTTCGAGATTGGGAAAGCGCAGAATTTCGATGCCGGCATCGCGCAGGACTTCCTCCCGTTCTGCGTCGTACTCCTGGCGATCGTCGTGGCTCCAGCCGTCCAACTCGAGAGCAAGCTTTGCCTCGTGGCAGTAGAAGTCGAGAACGTAGCCCAATTCAGGATGCTGTCTGCGGAACTTGAAGCCCAGCTGACTATTGTTCAGCCGCGACCACAGCATCCGCTAGGCCTTCGTGGCGTTCAGCCTTAACTCCCGGGCGCGCTCCACCTCCCAAGGATGCTTCTGCCCGTCGTTCTCCATTGTGGGCAGTGAACCCGATTTAGAGAGTTAGATAAGCGGACGCGTCGTTCCGACACGCTTCCGTGCTGTCCCCTCACCCTTAGGGGAGAGGGTGGATGATTCTTATTCTTCTCCTCTCCCATGGGGAGAGGGCAGGGTGAGGGGGTTCCGCATGATGGGAGCGCCGTCGAGGCGCGGGGTCTCTCCACAAGAGAGAAGAGCCTCCGCGAGCCCTGCTCGCGCGCTAGTGCCTTAAACTGATGCGTCGTTCCGACGCGCTTTATGCTGCCCCTCACCCTTCTCCCTCTCCCTTGGGGAGAGGGGGAGGAGATCTGTTGGTGCGTGTTGAAGCTTTACGCGAATATTGCGCGTATGAATAGCATGAACCGGGAGCAGGTGACTTGGGTGGGGGTGTTTCTGCTGGGGGTGATTGGGCTGATCCTCTTCAACTCTCTGAAGGCGGATACCAACCTCCAGCCGATTGTCGCCGTCACCGCGCTGGCGATCCTTTTCAGCCTTCCGGAAGCCGGAGCGAAGACGCACCGGGTGGCCGTCTGTGCTGTCGGTGCGCTCTATGTCGCCTACGGTGCGTTCCCCTCGATCATGGAGAAGAACTTCTCCGGAAGCTTTCTGGGGATGAGCCTGCCGGATACGGTGGGCGTGAGGAACGGCATGTTCTGGACTTACGTCATCGCCGCCCTGATCATCTGGCTCGCCCTGTGGCTGCGCCCGCGCATCTCGCTGGCCCAGTTCAAAGAGAAGACCCACTCCGAGGCCGAGGCCCTGAAGCGAAGCTGGGATTAGCTACGCCTGCGGAAAGCCCGGCGCGGTTCGGGTGAGATACACCTGGCCGTGGTGGTAGCCCGGGTGATACGCCAGGCGCGCCATGACGCCCGATCCGCCCACCACCGGCCCCAGAACCGTGGTCACCTGCCGCTCACGCAACTCCGGCGTGAGGTTGGTGATCGGCCCCGCCGTCACGCTGTGCCCCAACTCCAGCGCCTGCTGCACCACTTCCGGAGTGATCTCCTGCGCGGCAAAGGGGAAGGGATTCTCATTCACCACGCCCTCGGTGGCGCACTTCTCGATCTTCTGGCCAAAGGCATCCAGCTGCAGGTCCAGCAGCTGCCGGCAGAAGTAAGTCTCCACCCCCGCCACATGCAGCGCCATCTCGCCGATGGTCATCGCATCGGGATGCATGCGCCAATTGAGCTGAGCCGCATTCAGATCCTTGACCGCATCCACAAACCGCCCCCGAACCAGCACCCAAGTCTCCGCAAAATCGCTCATGGGTTGATTCTACAGCGGGGGGTTGCGGTTATTTGGGGCTTTGCTGGTGGGCTAGTCGCCGTGCCTTCGGCACTCGCTGTTTGGGTGGATCAAGGCGGCTTGGTGCTTCTAAACCTCCCCCTCGGTCCCCCTCATAATCATTATGAGGGGGAGGCATACAGCTCACTACTTTCACTCCCCGATCAAAGCCTTGACGGCATCGAGGGTGTCGGCGTCTTTTGGCTTTTTGTCGGTGCGCCAGCGGGCCATTCGGGGAAAGCGGACGGCGACGCCGGATTTGTGCCGCTTGGAGAGCTGAATCCCCTCGAAGGCGATCTCGAAGACCAGCTCCGGCTTGACCGTCCGGACCGGCCCGAATTTCTCGATGGTGTTCCGCCGGACAAAGTTGTCCACCTTGCGGATCTCTTCGTCGGTGAGGCCGCTGTAGGCTTTGGCGAAGGGCACCAGTTCGCCGCCCTCCCACACGCCGAAGGTGTAGTCGGTGTAGAGCGAGGCGCGACGGCCGCTGCCGCGCATGGCGTAGATCAGGACGGCATCGACCGAGTGCGGATCGACCTTCCACTTCCACCACAGCCCGCGCCGCCGCCCGCCTTCGTAGGGCGAATCGAGCCGCTTGAGCATCAGCCCCTCGGCCCGCTCTTCGCGCGCCTGCTCCCTCATGCGGGTCAGCTCTTCCACCGAGAGAAACGGCACGCGCGGGGAGGTGAGGATGCCGAGGCTCTCCAACTGGGCGCGCCGCTCGGCCAGGGGGCGTTCGCGCCAGTCCTCGCCCTGCCATTCGAGCAGGTCAAAGGCGATCAGCTCGCAGGGCACCTCTTCCAGCACCTTTTTGCCCGGCTTTTTGCGCCCGATGCGCCGCTGAAGTTCGGCAAAGGGAAGCGGCCCCTCGCGCCAGGCCATGATCTCCCCATCCAGCACCGTGCCATCCGGCAGGCGTTCGCCCAGCGCGAGGACATCGGGGAAGGCATCGTGGATCATGTCCTCGCCGCGCGACCACAGATAGATTTCTCCACCGCGCCGGATGAGCTGGCATCGGATGCCATCCCACTTCCATTCGGCCAACCATTCGGTTGGATCGCCCAGGTCGGCGGGGTCTTCGAGCGGATGCGCCAGGCAGAAGGGATAGGGCTGGCTCTGGCCGACCTCCCGGTCTTCCGGGTCGCTCAGCGACTCCCAGAATTTGGGCGTCGCCTCCCAGTCGCCCATCAGCCGGTGGGCGATGATGGCGCGCTTCTGCTCCAGCGCCTGCGCCGTCGCCCGCACCACCAATTCCCGCGAGACGCCCACGCGGAACGCGCCGGTAATGAGCTTGTTGTAGACAAACCGGTGATCCGCCTGAAGCCGGTGCCACGAATCGAGCAGCAGGAGCCGCTGGTCGGTGTCATCCAGCCCGCCCAGCCCCAGCACGCGCTTCTCGACCCACTCGGCCAGGGTGCCTTCTTCGCTTTCGAGGGTCGGCGGGGGGAGGATGCGGGCGATGGTTTCTGCCGAATCTCCGACCGCGCTGTAGCACTCGTCGTACAGCCACTCCGGCAGTCCGCTCGCCTCCATCGCCGCCTCCTTGATGGTTGCGCGCCGGATCAGGCTCTTGGGGCGGCGGCCGGAAAGAAATGCCAGCGCCCACGCGCAGTCGCCAGCGGGGGCCGTGCGGAAATACTCGACCATCGCCTCGACCTTCGCATTGGTCTTGTTCGTCTCGTCCAGACGCTGGAACATCTCCGCAAACTGCCGCATCCGTCCCTTTGAGTCTACGCTCAGGCAGGGGCTGAGGTCGCGGGCAAAAGCAGTCCGGGCGGACCTTTTAAGGGGTCCGCCCGGCTGGCTTCTACGGATAGACGTGTATCGTGTTTGAGATCGAGTCTCCCATGTACCTTGCCGTGATGAGGACATTCTCAGCGCTGGGTTGAGGGACTGTCCGTACATATACCACCACATACGTGGATCCTGCTGGGATTGTAACTTTGCTTGGCACTGGCACCAGTGTTGGGTTGGAAGAGCTCAGGTCGATTGATCTGCCGCTCCCAGGAGCGGGGGTTCTGGTGCGAATCACGATGATGGCCTGGTGACCCATAGGCACCGGATTCCACCGGAAGTCCAGCATTGTGAAGTGCTGAGGCAGAATCGTCATTGAGTAGTCAAGTCGCTCTCCGCTAAGGAATGCATAAACCTTGAAGTTCCAGGATTGCAGCGGGTCCGTGAGGGCAGAAGCGATTGGGAAAGCTGCAGAAGTTTCGCCTTCGGGCACTGTTACGGATGTTGGAACCCAGCCACGGGCGCTGCTGCAGGCCAAGGTTACGACTGTTCCGCCAGAGGGAGAGGGATAATCAAGTGTGACTGTACCCAGAGAGCCGCTGGACCAAAGAAATGCCTGTGGTAGGGCTACTAAGCCAGCGAGCCTTGGGGCTCTAGGCGAGACTTCGACTACTGCCTTGCGAACCGAATCTGAAAGCGTTGCCGTGATGGTGGCCGAGGCCGTGCTCAGCACATACGCTCCGTCCACATCGAAGTCTGCCGAGGTGTCTCCCTCAAGAACAGTGACGCTCGCCGGAACCGACGCCACGCTCGGGTTTGCGGAGCTGAGGTCCACTTCGACTCCGCCATGGGGAGCCGGACCGGACAGGGTGACGGTGCCGATGGCGGTGCCGCCGCCGGTGATGCTGGCCGGATTGATCGAGAGGCCGGAGACCAGGGTCGGGTTGTCCTTGTGGCCGGTGACGATCATCGAGAACGCCTGCTGGCCATCCTGCAGCGAGCCCTTGTGGCTCACGGTGATATCGTAGTAGCCGGCGGTCGGGGTCTTGATCAAGACCTGCTCGACGTTGTCCACCGAGTTGTCGCCGGTGGTGGCCGCGTTGGCCGGGTTGTTCCGGTCGAGCCGCCAGGGGAAGTGGGTCGTGCCGTTGGTCACGCGCAGATCAAGATCGTTGACCAGAACGGCGGTTGCGGGGTCGAGCCCGCTGCTCGGAACGGTGCCGCGCGGGTCGGTCCAGCTGATGGTGACCCTCAGGGGGCCGGTGCCATCGGAGTAGACGCTGTGGGTGAAGGTGCCGCCATCACTGAGGACCTCCTCGCTGATCGCATCGGTCAGGGCGACGTCGTCGGAGATCACCTGAGCGGCGGTCTTCACGTTCAGCAGACCCCAACCGAAGCGGTAGTCCGGTCCGTCGAAGGAGCCGCACTCATCGGCGGTGTGCAGGGCGAGGCCCTTGATGGTGGCCGCGCGCATCTTTGCGCCCGCGTGGGTGTCGGAATAGTGCTGAATCAGCAGGCCGAGCGAGCCGGAAACGTTGGGCGAAGACATCGAGGTGCCGGAGCTTGAACCGTAGGAGGTGTTCGAACTGGAAGTCGCCGAGGTGAGGCTGACGCCGTTGCCGACGATATCCGGCTTGATGCGCCCATCGTCTGCCGGTCCGAAGCCGGAGAAGCTGGACATGCCGACGCTGCCCGGGCCGTTGTAGCCGCCGATCACGTCGTTCACTGCGCCCACGGTCAGGATGTTCTTGGCGTTGCCGTAGGTTGAAACGGTGTCGTAGCCATCGGTGCCGCCGTCCTTGGGCCGGGAGATGGTGTTCGGCTCCCAACTGTTGCCGTCCCAGTAGTAGCCGGCCGGCTGCGTGTTGGGGCCGTCTCCGCGGTCGTTTCCGGCGGACTTGACGGGCAGGAAGTACGGCGCGTTGTAGCAGACGTTGTCCCAAGATCGGGCCGTGCTGTTGTAGTAGCCAAAGTTGGAATCTTCGCTGTTGCTGTGGCTCACATTGCCGTACCAGTACCAGTCAGATCCGTCGTGGTACCAGCCGGTGACGTTTCCGTAAGAGTGGTTGGAGACCTGGTAGCCCGAAGCCGCTTCGCTGGCCATCTCCGAGGTGTTGGAGTTCCAGTCGAAGGAGCGGAGCGAAGCCTGGTAGGACATGCCGCGCGCGTTGGCGTTCACGCCCGCGCCGACCATCGTTCCGGCGACATGGGTGGAGTGGCTGCTGATGCCGGCTCCGTCGACGCTGGTGACGCGCCCGCCGAATTCCTGGTGGGTTGTGCGGGCTGAGCCGCCATCCCATTCCAGCAGCATGACACCGCTTCCGGTCAGGCTCAGGCCGAGGCTTCCGCCGGGCTGGACTTCGTCGGCCGAAACCGAGTCGGCGGCTCTGACGTTGTCGGTGATGTTGTAGACCGGGCGCCCGTTTTCGACATCAACCGCCTCAAAGTACGCGCCGTTGGGCAGATATCCCTTGATCGGCATGCCGAGCGCGGTCGCCCTCTGCTCTGCGGCGATCTTTGCCACAAAGGCATCACGGGCATACTGCTGTTCCAGCAGGCGAAGTGCGGAGACGTTGGTCTTGATCTGAGCGCTGGCTCCGACCAGCCCCAAGACACCCAACGAAGACAATAAAAGACAGCGCAGCGATGCGCTTCGACTTTTGAACATAAGCAATCCTTCCCAACAAAAGCGCTCTAGCAGAGACGCCAACCTATTTTGAATACCACAACGGCCAAGGTGTTCCCCCGGCAAAACAATTTGTTGCACAAACGAAAAAGGGGCCGGACTCTCATGAGCCCGGCCCCCTGCCTATTCGCTTCCCGATGCTACGGGAAGACAAACACGCTGTTCTGGATGGTGTCTGAATGGAGCGTCGCCGTAATGGTCACGTTCTCTGCTGCGACCTGAGAGCCGGTGGGCACCACAACCACTACATGGGCACGACCCTGTGGGATGGTTGCCGTTTCAGGCATTGGGACCAGCGTTGGGTTGCTGGACTCAAGGCCTATCGTCCACCCGCCAGCCGGGGCGTGCCAGTTAGTTCTAACTACCATTACAACTGAGTGGCCCATCGGCACCGTGGGCCACCGGAAAGCTAGCATGGTGAATCGGGCAGGAATGATGGTCGCAGAGATTTCTGCACGGCTGCCGTTGAGAAAGGCAAAGACCCTGAAGTTCCACGCGCGGGCTGGATCCGTTAGATTTGAGGAGACCGGTACAGTTGCGCTGGTCTGACCCTCAGGGATCGTCACACTGGGCTGAACAGACCCGCGAGTGGAACTGGTCATCAGAGTGATCGTCGTTCCGCCTGCCGGGGCCGGCTCATTGAGCGTGATCGTCGCTGTCGTGCCTTCCCACCAGCCGAAGCTCTGCGGGTTGAGCGCGAGCGTCTGGATGCTCGTCGGAGCGGGCTCGACCTGAATCATGGCCGTGCTGTTGGTCTCGCCGCTGGAGGCGGTGATCGTGGCCGAGGAAGTGCTGGCCACCTGTCCGGCGGTGATCGTGAAGTCGGCGGTGGTCTCGCCTTCAAGCACGGTCACGCTAGCCGGGACGGTTGCCACGTTGGTGTCGTCCGACTGAAGATTGACGGCGACGCCGCCCGCTTCCGCCGGGGCTCCGATGGTCACCGTTCCAGTGGCAGTCTGGCCGCTGTAGATGGTGGTCGGGCTGATCACGAGGCCGGAGACTTCGCCTGCCTCGGCGGCCGTGTGGCCGGTGACGATCATCGAGAAGGCCTGCACGCCGCTGGTCAGCTCGCCCTTGTGGCTGACGGTGATTTCGTAGGCTCCGGCAGCCGGAGCTTCGATCCACACCTGCTCGACGTTGTCGAGGACGTTGTCGCCGGTGGTGGCGGCATTGGCCGGGTTGGCTCCGTCCAGCACCCACGGCATGTAGGTCGTGCCGTTGCTGACGCGCAGGTCGAGGTCGTTGACGAGCACCACATTGCTCGGGTTGGCGCCGCCGTTCTGGATCGGACCCTGAGGATCGGTCCAGGCGATGGTCACCTTGAGCGGGCCTGCGCCATGGGCGTAGACCGTCTGGGTGAAGGTATTTCCGTCGTTCAGAACCTCTTCCTGAATGGAGCTGGTGAGCGCCACATCGTCAGAGATCACTTGAGCGGCTGATGCCGTGTTCATCAGGCCCCAGCCGAACGAGTAGTCGGGGCCGTCAAAGGAGCCGCACTCATCGGCCGTGTGCAAGGCCAGGCCCTTGATGGTGGAGGCGCGCATTCTGGCTCCCGCATGGGTGTCGCCGTAGTGCTGGATCAGCAGTCCAAGCGAACCCGCCACGCTGGGCGAAGACATCGACGTGCCGTTGAAGCTGTCGTAAGAGGTATTGGAGACGTTTGTCGCCGAGGTGACGCCGATGCCGTTGCCGACGATGTCCGGCTTGATGCGGCCATCGTTGGTCGGACCCCAGCCGGAGAAGCTGGACATGACCACGCTCTCCGGTCCGTCATAGCCGCCGATCACGTCTTCCACAGCGCCGACGGTCAAGATATTCTTGGCGTTGCCGTATGTGGAGATGCTGTCGTAGCCGTCCGCACCTCCGTCCGCCGGGCGGGAGACGGTGTTTTCGTACCACATATTGTCGTACCAAAAGTAGCCGGTGGGCTGAGATGCAGGCACTTCTCCGCGGTCGTTGCCGGCTGATTTGACGGGCAGGTAGTAGGGCGCGTTGTAGCAGATGGTGTCCCACTCCTGGGCGCGGTCGTTGTAGATGCCGAACTTGAAGTCTTCGGTGCCGCTCCAGCTGATTTCGCCGTACCAGTACCAGTTCGAGCCGCTCCAGTACCAGCCGGAAATGTTGCCGTAAGAGTGGTTGGAGATCTGGTAGCCCGCTGCGGCCTGGTTGGCCATTTCCGCCGCGTCTGAATCCCAGTCGTAGGATCGCAGGTTTGCCTGGTAAGCCATGCCGCGGGCGATCGCATTCACGCCGGAGCCGATCAATGTTCCGGCGACGTGGGTGGAGTGCGTATGGAAGCTGCCGCCATCAGGGATGACCACGCGACCGCTCAGCTCCTGGTGAGTCGTCCGCGCGGTGCCGCCATCCCATTCCAGCAGGGTGACGCCGGCGCCGGTGAGCGTTAGTCCCAGGCTTCCGCCCGGTTGGACCTCATCGGTGGAGATTGAATCCGCCGCATCGACGTTGTGGGTGATGTAGTAGACGGGTCGGCCATTCTCGACATCGATGGCTTCAAAAAAGTTGCCGTCGGCCAGAGTGCCTTTGATGGGCATTCCCAAGGCAGTCGCCTTCTGCCTGGCCGCCATCTTCCCGACGAAGGCGTCCGTGGCGTACTGCTGCTCAAGGTGGTGAAGGATGTTGACGTTGGTTTTGAGCTGAGCGCTAGCCCCGGCCAGCCCCAGAGCACCCAACGAAGTTATCAAGAGACTTCGCAACAATTCGGTGCGTTTTATGATCATTAGCAAATCCCTCCAGTCAAGGTGCCGGGCGGAAGGGTCGGCCTGCGGAGGGCAGCCGGTTTCCGAGCGCATCTTGAATGGCAGTGAGATGCTACGTTGGCTTGCGTATCCTTCCGTACCCTTTCGGCACAGCCGAGTCATTTGAAGCGGGCCTTCGGGGACGAAAGAGGGGCCGGACTCTGCTCGAGTCCGGCCCCTGCCTATTCGCTTCTCCTGAAGTTTTAGGGGAAGACGAACACGCTGTTCTGGATGCTGTCCGAGTGGAGCGTGGCGGTGATCGTCACGTTCTCGGCACCAGGCTGAGAACCTGTGGGCACCGAGACCACCACATGGGCTCGGCCCTGCGGAATGGTCGCCGTTGCCGGAACAGGAACAAGGGTGGGATTGCTTGACTCAAGGTCTATTGTCCAGCCGCCCGGAGGGGCAGGCCAATTGGTGCGGATCACCATCACGACCGAGTGGCCCATGGGAACCGTCGGCCAGCGGAAGCCGAGCATTTTGAACCGTGCCGGTATGACAGTGGCCGAGACTTCAACCCTGTCTCCGTCGTGGAACGCGAAGACTCTGAAGTTCCATGCCTGGGCAGGATCATTCAAGTTTGAGAAAACCGGAACTGTCGCACTGGTTTCACCGACAGGAATCGTGACGCTGGGCTGCACCGATCCTCGCGTGGAGCTGGTCAAAAGTGTGATTTCAATGCCGCCCGCCGGAGCCGGGGCATCGAGGGTAATGGTCGCTGTCGTGCCTTCCCACCAGCCGAAGCTCTGCGGATTGAGCGTGATGCTCTGCAGATCGGGCTGGTACGGATTGACCTGGATGTCGGCGGTGTCGCTGGTCACGCCTGTTTCGGCCGTGATGGTTGCAGAACCGGCGGTGGCCACATAGACGGCGGTGATCGTGAAGTCGGCGGTGGTATCGCCCTCAAGCACGGTCACGGTGGCCGGGACGGTGGCGACTCCGGTGTCGTCGGATTCCAGGCTGACGACCACGCCGCCGGAAGGCGCCGGGTCCTCAAGGGATACGGTGCCGGTTGCGGTCTGGCCGCCGGCGATGGTGGTCGGGTCGATCACCAGATCGCTGATGGCGGCGGCGGGTTCGGTGTGTCCGGAGACGATCATCGAGAACGCCTGCGCGCCGCTGGAGAGCGAGTTCTTGTGGGATACGGTGATCGTGTAGGTGCCCGCAGCGGGCGCGGCGATCAGGATCTGCTCGACGTTGTCCACGTCATTGTCGCCGGTGGTGGCGGCATTCGACGGGTTGTTCTTGTCGAGCACCCACGGGAAGTAGGTGGAGCCGTTGCTCACCCGGATGTCCAGATCGTTGATCAGGAGCTTGGTGGCCGGGTCGAGGGCGGCGCCGGGGACGGAGGCCTGCGGATCGGTCCATGCGATGGTCACCTTGAGCGGAGCGCTGCCTTCAGAGTAGACGCTGTACTCGAACGTGTCGCTGTCAGAAAGCACATGCTCGCTGATGTGGTCGGTCTGAGCGACGTCGTCGGAAATCAGTTGAGCCGCGGAGGCCATGTTCATCAGCCCCCAGCCGTTCATGTAGTCGGGTCCGGTGTTCGGGCCGGCCTCGTCGGCGGTGTGGATGGCGAGGGCCTTGATGGTGGCCGATCGCATCCGCGCGCCGGCGTGCGTGTCGCTGTAGTGCTGAACCAGCAGAGCGAGCGAGCCCGCCGCGCTGGGCGAGGACATCGAGGTGCCCGAGCTGATCGCATAGGCATCATTCGCGCTGTCGTACGCCGAAATCAGCTCGACGCCATTGGCCACGAGGTCGGGCTTGATGCGTCCGTCGTCGGCCGGACCCCAGCCGGAAAAGTCGGACATGACGACATCGCTGGCTTCCGTCCAGCCGCCTACGATGTCATCCACCGCGCCGATGGTCAGGATGTTCTTGGCGACGCCGTAGCTGGGGATCGTGTCGTAGCCGGTGGCTCCGCCATCGAGGTCGCGGCTCACCGTATTGGCGACCCAGCTGCTGCCGTTCCAGTAGAAGCCGGAGGGCTGCGAGGAGGGGCCTTCGCCGCGGTCGTTGCCTGCCGACTTGACGGGCAGGAAGTACGGTGCGTTGTAGCAGACCTCGTCCCAGTTGCGGGCGGTCGCGTCGTAGTAGCCAAAGACGTAATCTTCGGTCTGGCTTGCGCCTGTGGCGCCGTACCAGTACCAAGTGCCGCCGTTATCCGTCCAGCCGGCAATGCGGCCGTAGGAGTGGTTCGAAATCTGATGGTCGTCGGCGGCTTCCGCTGCCATTTCAGAAGAATCTGAATTCCAGTCGAAAGCGCGGAGAGTGGCCGAAGGAGCCATGCCGCGAGTCTCGACAAAGGGGCCGGAGCCGATCAGCGTGCCGGCGACGTGCGTTGCGTGCCAGTGCATCGATCCGCCATCAACGACGGTGACGCGCCCGGTAAGGTCTTGATGGGTGGTGCGCGGCGTGCCGCCGTCCCACTCCAGAAGGGTGATGCCGCTGCCGCTCAGGGTGAGGGCAAGGCTTCCGCCCGAACGGATCTCGTCCGTTGAAATCGTATCGGCGGCGTTTTGGTTGTTCGTGATGTTGTAGACCGGACGACCATTCTCGACTGAGACCACCTCGAAGTAGGCGCCGTTTTGCAGGTTGCCGGAGGCGGGCATGCCGCTGCCCTGCACAAGCTGCAGCGCGGCCATCTTGCTGGCGAAGGCTTCACGCGCGAGACGCTGCTCGATGTGGCGAAGCCGGTTGACGTTGGTCCTTGTTTGCGCAAAGCTCGCAAGGGGAAGCAGGGCCAGAGCGGCCGCCGCGAGTGTAGGTTTTAGGGCAGTATGAGCAAAGCTCCCCAACATGGCAAATCATCCTCGGAGCGTCTGGCAGACCATCCGCACCAAACATAGATTATGGTGGATTGTTTGCCCAACCTGAAAGTAAGTGCAGATTTATTAACCGTTGCGCAGCACCGCGTCTTCTTTCAGTCCCTCAACCTGTAAAGCCGGGCGGCACAGAAGCCGAGAATCTGAACTATGGCGGACCTGAAGCTCCGAACCAAGCGGGCGCTCATCACCGGCGTCACCGGCCAGGACGGGGCGTACCTTTCCGAACTTCTGCTGAGCAAGGGGTACGAAGTTCACGGCATCAAGCGGCGCGCGTCCATGTTCAACACGGCGCGCATCGACCACCTGTTTCACGATGTGCATGAGGGCGGCGTCCCCTTCTACCTGCACCACGGCGACCTCACCGACACGACCAACCTGATCCGCGTGATCGAAGAGGTCCAGCCGGACGAAATCTACAACCTGGGCGCGCAGTCGCATGTCCGAGTCAGCTTTGATGCACCGGAATACACCGCCGAAACCGACGGCATCGGCACGCTCCGCATCCTCGAGGCGCTCCGCATCCTCAAGATGACGGAGAAGGTCCGCTTCTACCAGGCTTCCACCAGCGAACTCTTTGGACTGGTGCAGGAGGTTCCGCAGCGCGAGACCACACCGTTCTATCCGCGCAGCCCTTACGGAGTGGCCAAGCTCTACGCCTACTGGATCGTGGTCAACTACCGCGAGGCGTACAACCTCTTCGCCTGCAATGGCATCCTGTTCAACCACGAGTCGCCGATTCGCGGCGAAACCTTTGTCACGCGAAAGATCACGCGCGCAGCCGCCCGCATCACGCTCGGGCTTCAGGACAAGCTGTACCTGGGCAACTTCGACGCGCAGCGCGACTGGGGCCACGCGCGCGACTACGTTGAGGCGATGTGGCGGATGCTGCAGCTCGACAAGCCGGAAGACTTTGTGATCGCCACCGGCGAAATGCACTCGGTCCGCGAGTTCTGCTCGCTGGCGTTCAGCCGGCTGGGCAAGGCCATCGAGTGGCGGGGCAGCGGTGCGAATGAGGTCGGCATCGACGCCGAGACCGGAAAGGAAGTCATCGCCGTCGATCCCACCTACTTCCGTCCGACCGAAGTCGAACAGCTTCTGGGCGATGCCAGCAAGGCCAAAGAGATGCTCGGCTGGACCCCCACAACCTCCTTCCAAGAGCTGGTCCACGAGATGGTGGATGCGGACATGAAGGAGGCGCAGAAGGAGATGACGCTGAAGCGCGAAGGATATCAGTGGCATGCCCCCGCTGAAGAAGCAGGCTAAGGTCTTTTTGGCCGGGCATCGCGGCCTGGTTGGGTCGGCGATTCATCGCCGCCTCATCGCCGAAGGCTGCGAGAATGTCCTGGTCCGCACCCGGCAGGAGCTTGATCTGACCGACCAGCCTGCCGTGCAGTCCTTTCTGAACGCAGAGCGGCCCGACATCGTGATCTGTGCGGCCGCCAAGGTGGGCGGAATCCAGGCGAACCGCACCCAGCCCGCCGACTTCATCGGCCTCAACCTGGCGATTCAGCAGAATCTGATCTGGGGCGCGCATCAGGCCGATGTGCCGCACTTCCTCTTTCTGGGCTCCTCGTGCATCTATCCCAAGGTGACGCCGCAGCCGATCCCGGAGACTGCTCTGCTGACCGGGCCGCTGGAGCCGACCAACGCGCCCTACGCCATCGCCAAGATCGCCGGGCTCACGCTCTGCGACTCGATCTCGCGGCAGTACGGTCGACGCTACTACACGGTGATGCCGCCGAATGTGTATGGTCCAGGCGACAATTTCGACCTGAAGACCTCGCATGTGCTGGGAGCGTTTCTCCGCCGCTTTCACGAAGCGAAGCCGGATCAGCCGGTCACCTGCTGGGGCACCGGTTCGCCCAAGCGCGAGTTCCTGCACTCCGACGACGTGGCCGACGCCTGCTGGCACCTGCTGAACACCGACTTCGACGAGAACATGATCAACGTCGGCACGGGAGAATCGGTCGCCATCCGCGATCTCGCGGTGCTGGTTCAGCGCGTGGTGGGCCATACCGGCCCCATCGAGTGGGACACCTCGATGCCCGACGGCTTCCCGGAGAAGACGATGGACGTCTCTCGCCTGAAGGCGCTGGGATGGGAGCCCAAGATTCCACTGGAACAGGGTGTGCGGATGGCGTACGACTGGTTCTTGAAACACGCAGCCTAGCGGCGAAAGACCGCCAGGCCGCGTGTTCGAAGCTACTCGATGTCGTCCAGGTCGAAGCCGGTGGTGTCGTAGCTTTCAGCTTGGGCGGGATACAGCGGGTCAAGCACCGTCTCCATGCCGGACACACCGCTCTGACTGAACGACTGCTCATAGTCGGCGGAGGCCGTCAGGAATCGACGGTAGACCAAGCCGTATGCCGTTGGCGGACTCGGCGAATAGACCTGCCAATAGGAGTCTGCTGGCCACTGAGTTGCGGGCAGTTTGTGGGTTGATCCCGCCAGGTCGAGCTTGTGGGCAAACATCACGTCGTAGGCATAGACAACACTGACGCCGTTAATCAAAACAACGGGGTGCATATCCAGCCTGATGTGACGGTAATTGCCGTTGCTGCTGGCATCAGAACCGGTGGGGCAGACGAGATTCGTCACGAAGTCGACGCCGCTAGACGCATGGCGGAACTCGGCCATGGAATGTGTGACACCCTGCCCTTCGAGGCATAAGCTGAAGAAGCTGGTGCCATCCAGCGATGTGACGCTGATCGGCGATCCCATCTGGCCGAGGAAGGATGTGAGGTCGAACACTCCGCCCGACGAAATGAAGTTGGACGGCAGGCTGGTCGTGCTGAAGTCAAACCGGAACGCTTCGCTGTCGAACATGCTGTTGCAGATCGCTTCGGGCACATCCCAGGCGGTCAAGCCATAAGCCCAGCGGCAGGTGAGATCCAGCAGGTCGGTCCACGGGACTTCCTGGTGGCCATGCGGCACATCTTCAGTCATCCAGATGTAGGTCCACGCCGTGTAGCCGTTGCTTCCGTTGTCGTAGTTGCTGAACCCATCGCTGAGGCTGAGCTCGTAGTCCACCTCGAAGTCGCCCAGTGTGACGTAGTTCGGCAGTTCGATGTCGTTCCAGATGAACTCCTGACTGCTGTCGTGAGGCAGATTGACGGTCGTATTTGGGTAGATCGTCGGCAGGTTCAGATAGATATAAGTCTGGACATTGCCCGTCAGCTCCGGCGGTGGAGCGATGCGGATTCCCAGGCAGTCGAACGTGCCGGTGACGTTGATCCCCGAATCGTTGCGTAGGGTGATCTTGAGGTCCATGATGTTGTTGCGGTCGTACACCACGCCCGGGGCGGGGGTGGGAAGCGGACCAAGCCACATCTGTTCAAACTCGATTTCCGGGTAGTTCTCGTCGTTGGCGAAGTAGGCGGAATCGGTTGCGGGGAGCGAATCGAAATCCAGTTCGCTGATGTAGACCCCGGCCAGCGGGGCCAAAGCGCCCGTGGTTCCGGTCGAGCCGATGCCGGTGGTCATCCCCAGGCTGCCGCCGGTTGTGCTGTTGAGCTTGGAATCCTCCGGGCCGGATGACTGTATCTGAGCGGAAGAAAGGGCGGCCGCGATGAGGCAGGCCGCAATGACTGCACCTCGCACCGAGGTGAAATCCTGCTTGGCAGTGGGTTGTCTCATTAGAGTTCTCCTCTGCAACCAGCAAAGCAGGCAAATGCCGCTTCATTCTGTTTTTATGAAATATTCATTTGCCTCTCATCGCAGTAGGTTCAAAAATAAAAAATGGCCGCCTCCAGCTAGGGGAGGCGGCCATTTTTTGAGAACCTAGTTCTTGTTGGAGTTCTTCTTTTTCGCAGCGATGCTTGCGCCGTCGTCGAAGGGGTTGTCCTTGGAGAGCGGCTTGATCTCTGCCGGAGGACGCTGGCGGTTTGGCTGCGGTGTGCCGGGGGCTGCGGAATTCGGGGTGGCTCCGCCGCCGCCATTGCCCGCGCGGGCCTCTTCTCGACCGGTCGGGGGAGCGGGGGCTGCTTCTCCGCCTTCGCCGGGGGCTCCCGGCTCGGTGGTGCCGGTGCCGCCGCCGGCCATGTCATCCGCCGGAGTCTCGCCTCCGCCGGGCGTGGCCGAGTTGTCCGGGGTGGGCGGGGTGACGCCCTCTTCAGCCGGTGCGGAACATCCGATGCCGAAGGCAAGCAGGGCAGCGAGGATAGCAAAAGTGCCGATCCGCTTCATGATGGACTTCATTGTAGCCCAGGCATCGGAACATCGAAGTCAAATGTCGGGGCCTTCACCTCGACAATCCGCCACTTGGAGGCGGGGATGATTCCGAACCGGGTGCCTGTCTCGCTCCGGAAGGTGATCTCCACCTCATCCAGCCGGTGGGTGCTGCTGATCGGGCCGTAGGAAAGCTCCAGGTCCACCGGGCTCACGATGCTGGCGGTCTCGCCGCTGATCGTCACATCCCGGTCGATCACCGTCACATCCGGCTTGGCCTTGCGGACGTAGCTGCTGATCTCGCCCTTGGTGGCGATGGGCTCTCCGTTGAAGGTGATCGACCGGCTCAGGTGCTCCATCACTCCGCCGCCCCGTCCCTCTCGGCTGGCTTCGATCGACTCATCCAGCGCCGCCAGAATCTTCTCCTTGTCGCTTTGTCCGCCGGTCAAAGCCACGGCGAGAACCGCCACAATCGCCAGAATGCCGATGATGATCGCCGCCTTCTTCATGACCCTCTCCTACCTATTGTGACGCCGAATCGCTGACCGGAAGTGCGGGCAGGCCGTAGCTTGGAATATGAAGACTGTCGTCGAAGTGCGTCGAGGGCCGGACCCTCACTGGGTGGGAGATGGATTTGAGGTTCGTCCGGTTATCCGTCCGCAGGGCGGGGAAGCGCTGGGGCCGTTCATCCTGATGGATTACGCTGGACCGACCGAGTTTCTGCCTTCCGCGAAGCCGAGGGGCGTGGAAACGCACCCGCACAAGGGTTTCGAGACGGTGACCATCGTCTTTCAGGGCGAGGTGGAGCACCGCGACTCGCGCGGCAACAGCGGCAAGATCGGCCCCGGCGACGTGCAGTGGATGACCGCCGCCTCGGGAATCCTGCACGAAGAGATGCACTCTCGGGCCTTCACCCAGGCCGGAGGCGTGCTGGAGATGGCGCAGATTTGGGTCAACCTTCCGGCGAAGGACAAGGCGGCGTCTCCGAACTATCAGACCCTGGTGGCCGACCAGATTCCGTCGGTTCCGCTGGCGGAGGGCATCGGTCAGGTTCGGCTGGTTGCGGGCGACTACCAGGGAACGCCTGGCGCCGCCTCCACCTTCACCCCGATGGTCATGTGGGTGGTCCGCATCGATTCGGCGGGCGAGGCGACGCTTCCCATTCCGGAAGGCCAGCCGGGCGGCATCTATGTGCGGCAGGGGCAGATTTCCGTCGGGGGCCGCGCCGTCGGCGAGTCGGACTTCGTTCAGTTCTCCGCAGATGGGGAAGGGATTGTCGTTTCGGCCGAGCAGCCCGCCGAGTTTCTGGTTTTGGCCGGAGAGCGGATCGATGAGCCGATGGTCACCTATGGTCCGTTCGTGATGAACAGCCAAGCGGAGATCGTCGAAGCCATCGAAGAGTTCCGCGCCGGAAAGTACGGAAGCATCGCCTAGGACGACTGGGTGAGGATGCCGCGCGCCTTGCTGACGTCGCGATGCATCTGGTCCACCAGATCTTTCAGCGTGGGGAAGTCCTCTTCCCCGCGCATCCAGTCCACAAAGCGCAGCTCCATCGCGTCGCCGTAGATTTCGTCGCCCTGATAGTCGATCAGATAGGCTTCCACCGTGCGGCTGGTCCCCTTCACGGCGGGACGCATGCCGATGCTGGCGGCGGCCTGATAGAGCGTGCCCTTCACCTCGGCCCAGCAGGCGTAGACGCCATCGCCGGGGACGGTCATGCCCTCCAGCGGCTCCAGGTTGGCGGTGGGGAAGCCGAGCTGCCGCCCCATCTTCTCTCCGTGCACCACCACGCCGGGTAGGGCGTAGGGTCGGTCCAGCAGCTGCGCAGCGTCGCTCACCCGCCCCTCGCGGATGAGGGTGCGGATGCGGCTGCTGCTGATCCGTTCGCCGTCCTCGGCCAGAACTGGCTCCACGACTTCGGTTTCGATCCGCTCCGAGAGCCACTCCGGGGTTCCCGTGCGCTGGTGGCCGAAGGCGAAATCGCTGCCGACGATCATCTTCTGCGCCCGCAGCTTGTCCTTCAGGATGCGCTGGTAGAACTCTTCGGCCTCGGTCTGGGCGGTCTCCTCGTTGAAGCGGAGGATCAGGCAGGCGCTCAGGCCGAGCGATTCGAAGATCTTGAGGCTCTGCTCCACCGAGCTGAGCGCGGGAGGCACGCGGTCCGGGGCGACGATGGAGAACGGATGGCGGTCGAAGGTGACCAGCACCGAAGGCTGTTCGAGAACATGCGCCGACTCGATGGTCCGCCGGATCAGTTCCCGATGCCCCAGATGGACGCCGTCAAACGTGCCGATGCAGACCGCGCTCCCCTCGGCCCCCCATCGCACCCGCTCCTCCCCAATGAAGACCTCCATCTTGTTTCGCTTGAGTGTACGGCAGTCGGCCGCTGAAAGTCAGGACAGCCTTATTCCGTCCCGTCGAAGTAATCGACGTCGTTGTTCACCATTTGGATAAGGCGATCCAGAATCCGTTCGCCATCGGCGCGGAGGCCGTTGTGTTCGTATTCGTTGGTGACCCAGCAGCGGATGCCGGGGATGGTTCGGGCTGTCTGCATGGAAAGCTCGCAGTCCACATACATATCATCGTAGTAGACCGCCGCCGCGCAGGGCACTTCGTTTTGCTTGAGTCGATCAAGGTCGTACAGCGCGGGCCAGTCGGACTTGGCCGCAAGAATCTCCGCCGCGCCCTTCAGGGGCTGCAGACGGCTGTACTCGTCGAACATCCACGGATAGATCATCTCGCCGGTGAAATAGACCGGGCCGGAGTCGCTGTCGAACTCGGGGAAGTCCTCCCGCACCCGGTGCGCCGCCCAGTTTGAGGCGCTGCCCTGACAGTAGATCGCCTCGTGCAGGATCGAGAAGATCGGCCCCATGTTGTAGCCCAGCGACCGGTCGAAGGACTGCAGGAAGGCATCGCTGATCTCCGTGCCACTGGCGCCCTCCACAAAGGCATTCTCGAAGAGATAGTGCGTGTTCGCCAGCCCTTCTGTCATGCCGAATCCGATGCCGACCTGCTGCATCTTGCGCACGGTCAGCGGGTCGCCTTGGGGGAGGCGGACATCGTTATCATTCAGCCAATCCGCCACCGCGCGGATGCGCTCGACGTCCTGGGGGAAGCGCTTGTAGTAGCGGCGATTGCGCTCGGCGACGCGGGGGTAGGTGTGGCGGTAGACGGTCTCGGCATCGCCCGTCACCGAAGGCAGTCCGCCAAAGTAGAACGCCTCCTTGATGCTCTCCGGCGCGGCGGAGAGGTAGCGCGTGATGCACCAGCCGCCATAGCTCTGCCCCAGCAGGCTCCACTTGTCCGCCCCAAACTCCTGCCGGATCAGCTCGCAGTCGGCCACGATGCTGTCCGCGCGGAAATGGCTCAGGTACTCGGCCTTCGCCTCGTCGGTCGGAAACTTTTCCAGGGTCTGCGCGAAGATCGGCGTGCTGCTGGCGACGCCGCGCTGGTCGAGCAGGAGCACCCGGTAATCCTTGATCGCCCGGCTGATCCAGCCCGATCGATGCGTCGGCCGCGGCGAAGCTCCGCCCGGTCCGCCCTGCAGGAACAGCAGGTACGGCTGGTTGGCATCCTCCTTCGCCGGGTCCACCACCTCGCGGACAAAGACCTCGATGGTCTCGCCGTTCGGCTGGCTATGGTCCAGCGGAACCTTGAAGACATGCTCGTGCGTGAGGAGTCCGGGGAGGCGGGTGGTGCCGACTTTCATGGTGCCTCCATTTTGGCTGGTCGAGAATGGCCTGGTGATAAACTAGAACCATGACTCTCAAAGAGGCGGTTTGGCAGCACCCGGAGCGGGTGAGCGGCGCGGTCTGCTTTCGCGGCACGCGGCTGCCGATCAGCGTCCTCTTTGACTACCTCAAAGCCGGCCAGCCCGTCGCTGACTTTATGAACGACTATCCCGGGCCTACCCAGGAGCAGGTCGAAGCGGTTCTGGAGGCCTGCCCCGGCCTTATCTTTGAGGATGTCAGCGAGCCTAAATCGGCGTGAAAGTACTGCTTGACAACAATGTGCCTCCCAAGCTCGCGTTGCATCTTTCCGGTCACCATGTAAGACACGTCCGAGACCTCGGATGGTCATCACTTCTTAATGGAGAGCTTGTGGCGAAAGCAGGGGAGCAGTTCGACTTGTTGGTCACCGCAGATAAGAACATGGAGTTTCAGACATCCTTGTCAGGCACTGATATCTGTGTCGCAGTTCTGGATTGTCGCTCGAATCGTTTGGAGGATCTCCAGCCCCTCATGCCGGTTTTGTTGGCAAAGATCAATCAGTTAGTTTCTGAAACTTACACCCGCATCCGGCTGTAGCAACCATAGCCCTCAGGCTGGGAATTCGTCATGCTGACCTTCGCCCTTGTCGTCGCGACGCTTCAGACACCCGAGTACCGATTCGACACTTTGGAGGACGTGATCCGCGGGAGCTATCCGGCGGCGGAGTGGCGGCTGGAGGGGGAGAGGCCGCTGCTCGAAATCCCGCTGGTGGTTCGGGGCGAAGGCGAAGTTCTGCCCGCCGCCCAGTGGGCCACCGGAACCCGGCTGGAGGTGGATGAGGACGCCAAGAAGCTGACCCTCCGCCGCGACGACGCCTATTGGAAGGAAGTCTCCGGGCGGTCTGCTGCCGCCCGGTTGGAGGCTCTCCGCAAGCAGCTTGAGCAGCCCGTCGAGCCTCCGACCAGCGAAGAGTTCGACGTGATCACCGGGCGGATGTATCAGCTCATCGCTCGCGGCACAGAGATGATTCCCTTCTACGAGGAGGAGGACAAGCTTCGCAAGGCGTTCTTCTCCTACCAGAATCCGACGCTGAACCTGGTTCCGCCGGAGTGGGCGGCTCAGGTGCCCCCGACGGGCGAAATCCGGACGATGACCCTCTCCCGCCAGGCGCTGAGAAGCCCGCAGATGCAGGAGGCTCTGGCCCGCCTCGGAGAATCGCGCAATGCGATGGGGCGGCTGCTGGCCGATGTCAAGGAAAGGGGCGAAGCGGGCGGGCTCGCCAAGATTCAGAGCGACACCCTGCACGCCTACTTCAGCCGCTTCACCGAACCTCCTTCGATGGAGGCAGAAACCGGCTTCATCTCCTCCAGGCATAACATCGGAAGGCGAGAGATTTGGATTCGCGCTTACGACGCGGCTGGGCGGATGTGCTTCTACTCCAAGTTTCACCTGACCGAGGAGGCCGCTCAGCTCGACCCGCCGCATCCGCCCATCGAGACCTCTGGAGCCGTCGAGATCGACCCGCAGCTCGGGCTGGCCGTCCTGCAGCTGAATCGCAAAACCCAGCTTCAGCAGATTCATCGCGGTTTGTGGGAGGCCTACTCTCAGCCCTTTTCTCCCGCATACAGCGGTCCGATCTATGACGGCCTGAGGGGCGATGCAGAGGCCTTCGTCGCCTGGCTGCCGGATCGGTTCTATCTGGATGCGATGGCGGCGATCAGTGATGGCGATCAACTCAATTTGGCCGCTTTCCAGGGGGCTGCAAATGCTTCGGCCGACGGCTGGCACATGGAGCAGAGCAATGGCTGGCGCGGCCTGCGACCCAACTTTCCCGAGGATCAGCTGAAGCGGACGCTGGGCGCGGAAGACCTGCACCAGGTCACCCAGACCATGCTGCCGCCGGATGGATACAAGGCGATCCGCTGGCTGGATCTCTTTCGCCAGCATGGCCGCCGGGTGTTGGCCAATCGGCACGTGATGAGCGCCTGGCGGGGGTTGGTCGCCTTCACCAGCATCGAGTGGCCGTGGCTCGACGTGGATATAGCGATGATTGCGGAAAACGCTCAGGCTTACGCCTGGTTCCGCCAGTACGACCAGACCGGCCTGGCGCCTCCCACTCAGATTCAGATTCCCACCACCGAGTTCATCCTCTATCCGCAGGAGGGCGAGGGAACCGACCTGAGCCGCGACCCAGCCACCTGGCCGCGCGGCACCTATGCCGCGACGCTTTCCAGTTCCGAATTTGCTCCGTTCTTGGTCAGCTTCCACGAGCTCTGCTGGAGTGACGGGTTTACTCCTGATGCGGACGGGTTTTCAGGCTTGCGGAACACGCAGCCTCCCGGCACCCAATGGGGGCTGATCAAGTCGCGAGGGTGGGAAGTCCGACGGGGCGAGACGGTACTCGCGGGCGGCGAGCTGGACCAGTGGCCTTCATTCGGCCCGGCCTCGGCGGATGACATGCAAGCGCACCTGCGCTCCATCCAGCCGAAGCCGGGCGATCCTCCTTAGGCGAGGAACTCGGCGAGCACCGCCGCGACATCGTCGCTGGCATCCCCGAAGTCTTCCGGTGTGAGAGCCGAACCGGCCTCCAGCAGGAGCCGGACCGCTGTGGGATAGTCCGCCGTCGGATTCGAGTAGCTGCCATCCACGAGGCGGCAGTGCTGGCTGCCGTAGACGGCCCAGCCGAGTGGGATCCCCCCATGAGTGGATTCGCGGGCGTGGACATCGGCTCCGTGGGCGAGGAGCAGCTTCACCACATCCACCCGGCCGTACCAGCAGGCCCAATGCAGTCCGGTATCGCCGCTGCCGCCAGTCGCATTGACATCCAGCCCGGCGTCGATCAGGTTCCGCAGCACTTCCAGATAGCCCAGCTCAGCGGCGCGGCGGATGGCGGCGCCGCTGTCGGCCGGAAGGTGCTGCCGAATGCCGGGATGCTCCGCTTCGATCTCGGCGCGTGCGGCTCGGTTGCCGCTGGCGGCGGCGTAGAGGAATCGGTCCCCCGGGGTCAGGTCGCTCGCCATGCCGTTTTGCGCCATCAAGTCGATCACGTCCTGGCGGTTCAGCCAGTGGGCCATGGCGTAGGCGGTGCCCTTGCCATGGGCGGTCCAGTCCTTCGCGCCGTGCTCGATCATCACCGCGAAGATTCCAGTCGGCGCGCCGCGCACCAGCGCGTGGTGCAGCAGCGGGGTGGTTTGGTTCACGCCCTCGTTCGGGTCCGCCCCATACTCCAGCAGCATCCGTACATAGTCGGTGCGGTGGCCATCCATCGCGCGGCCCAGGCCGTTGGTGCGGTCGGTGCGGACTCCGTGGCGGATGAGGACTTCAAGGCAGGCCGGATCGGACAGTTCAGTGGAGTGGTAGAGCGACTCGTTGTCGTTCACATCCGCTCCGGCCTGCAGGAGCGCTTCGGCCAGCTCGGGGCAGTTGTTGACTCCGGTCGCGCCGTACAGGCAGTACTCGTCGCACTTCCAGCCGTGGTCGTGCCAGTGAGCGTTCGGGTCGGCGCCCTGCTCCAGCAGCCAGAGCGCGGTCTGCTTCACTTCTTCGCGGAAGGGGGAATTCCAGTGGAGCAGCGCGGAATAGCAGGCGTAGAGCAGCGGCTCCCACTGCTTGAACCCCACCTTTTGGTTGAGCAGCTCCGGCTTGCGCGAGAGGCGGTCGGCGATGAGGGCCTGATTGCCGCAGAGGGCGGCGCAGGCCAGGTCGTAGTCGGCGATCTCGGGCCGTGTTTGACGGATCGCCACGGCCTCGGCTACTCGGCGGTCGGTGGCGGCTTCGACAAAGAGCTTGGCCAGTTCGTCCATTGAGAGGGAGCTGCGGCTCAGTTCATCCACCCGCGCCTTCAGGCGCGGCCAGCTGGCAAATCCGTGCTCGCGGGCGAGCACAAAGAGCGCGTAGTGGTGGGGAAGGGCGTCGGCTTTGGGAATGAAGGCGCGGACGCGGTCGATGGCCTGCGGGTCGCGGTCGGTGAAGGCTTTTTCCAGCTCTTTGGCCTGGCGGCGAAGCTGGTCTAGATTCGGTTTTTCGGGAAGAGTTTTGTTCACTTGAATCCTCCATGCGTTGCGTCGTGGGGCCTGCAGCCAGACGGCATAAAGGATCTTGCGATCAGGTTTCTTGATTCAGGGTGAACTCGGTTCTTTCCGCAGGCCCGGAGGCTTCCCGTTTAAGCCAGAACCAAAAGAGTACCCCTACTCTTTCTCTTCCGGCTCAGGATCGGCGGCTGGTGCGGGGCGGTGCCGGGAGGCGATGAATCCCGCGATGCCGACCGCCATCACCACCAGGCCGATGCCGAAGGGCACCTGCCAGTCGGTCTTCTTGGTGGAATGAGGCGTGTAGGAGCGGGCCGGCTCCTGGCGGTCATAGAGGACCTGAATCTCCGCGCCGACGGACACTTCGGGCGGACTTTCCGGGTTCAAATCGTCGCTGCCGGTGTACTCCTTGTCGTCCACGGTGTACCCATATTCGACATGAAGCCCCTTCGCCTGAGTGATGGTGCCGACCGCCAGCTCGCTGTCAGAGACGGTGGCCATGTAGGAGCGGTATTCAAGCAGCGGCATCAGCGCGGCCGCGAGGCCGACCAAGGCAACAATTGCAGTTATGACTTGCAGGCGCAGATTGCCCGCGATCCGCTTCATCTCACTTCTATTATTGGCCGCTTAGGTTTTGGACTCCAATATCCCGGGCTCCTTCGGCTGCTCAGCCCGCTTCTTTCGCCGCCCGAACATCAGAGCGATGAGGATTGCGCCTGCTCCGAGCGACACCAGATTGCTCAAGACCAATCTGCGCCCTTTCTCCCTGCGGATGCTCTTGTCCGTATAGGACATGTGCGGATTGACGCGCCAATAGGTGACCTCCACCGGGTCGCCCACCTCGACGCCCTCGTCGACGAAATCCTTCTGCTGATAGGGCAGTGCGGCGGCGGTGTACTCGTAGCGGATGAGGTCTTCCGCCGCATAAACGACCTGGCCTTGAATCTGCACTGGGTCTTGGTTGGCCAGCCGGACCGGCTCTGTCACCTTGTGACCCGCATAGAAGCCGAAGCCGGTGAGGACGGCGATCATCCATACCAACAAGACAATAGCAACCCCTCGTTCCATTTCCTTCTTGTAAGTGGCCTTGTCGGGTTCTGGCTGGCTGATCTGCTGTTCCTCCACCTGCTTTCTTACCCAAAGAATGAGGTTATGAAAGCCATCGATGTTAGAAGGGATGTCGATCTTGACGTCGTCCTGGTGGAGCCTGATCGTGACGTGCGCGCTGTTTCCTCCTGCTTCGGAGTAGGTGACAGGCCGATCAAAGCGGATGACCTTCTCTTTGCCCATCGACTTCATCGAGATGCTTTGGCGGTGGACTTTGTATTCGGTGATGTAGGTTTGCGCAGAAATCACTGTGACTAGTGCGAAACACAGGGCCAATAATCCCCCCGCGATCTTCTCGAATTCGAATGGCGCAAAGACGAGGGCCAAGCTTGCTAGGGTGAGTACGCAGCATAGCGCGACACCCCAAAAAGCGGCTTTGCGGTTGAGCCAGATGCGAAGGGTCGCTCCATCGGGCAAGGCGAGCAGCCCGCGTGGCTCTGCCTGTTCAAGAATCTTCGCCAGCACCTCATGGTAGGGCTCGTAAATCGAGATGGACTTGATGTCCCGCTTCTCCCCGCGATGCAGGGAGAGGGTTGAGGAGCGTCGGTCGTTCAGCCGGATGGCGGTCAGTTCGTTCCAGAGATAGCGGTGGTGCTGGCCACCCTCGTAGAAGTCGAGGCCGCGGTCATCAATGGTGAGCGACCCGTCTCTGAGGTGCAGCCAGTACCAGCCGCAGTAAAGCGCGCCTGAGCCGAACAAAGCGGTGATTAGCGCGAAGAGAATAAAGTTGCCGGTCGGCGTTGGCTCTCCGCCGAAGAGAGTCATCGACCAGAAGAAGATGGGAATCGCAGCGCAGCCAAGCGCCGTGAAGATGATCGCCCGCCGGTCTTTGCTGTTTACTTTGTAGGTCGCCATGAGAATTGCTATCTGCTGTCAGAAGCCTCTCCCTAGGGGCACATTCTCTTTCTTTTCAAAGAGTGTTTTCCGTTGGAAGATAACGAGCGCTCCTATACCAACCATCACTGCGGTCATTATCCAAAGGAAGGGCATAAACGCCCTCACTCGCGTCTCCCGGGTTGAGAGGCTGGTGTGCGACATCTGCGGGTCCTCGCGCCAGTAGGTGACCTGAACTCTTTCACCTACCTGTGGCGCTTCCTCTACCTCGTCTAGATACTCGTACGGCTGCCCGTTGGCTGTATATTCGTAGCGGATCTTGCCTGGACTCGTGTGGATCACTAAACCAGTTGTGTGGACAGGGTCTTTGCGTGCAAGACGCATCGGCTCAAGAACGCGATAGCTTTTGACAAATCCGCCAATCACCATCCACCCCAAAAAACCACACGAAACAGCGAATATCACTCCTACCATGTATCTATCGCGTCGATACCATTTTATGTTTGGCCGTGGCGGCGCTAGACGGCCAGAGTCGCCCTCCTTCTGAAGGACTCTCACCAGGTTGTAGTAGCCATCGATGCTCTTGCGAATCACGGCTTTTGTCCGCCCTTGCCGAAGGACGCAGGCGTCCCCTTCGGTGTAGTAGGTGTACGGCTGATCAAGAAAAATCCGCTTCTCCCTTCCCAGGTTTTCAACGAAGAGCTGGTTTCCTCTCAAACTAAAGTTGTCCTTGCGGACCTGTAGGAAGAGATACGCTCCACCCAGGAGTAAGAGGGAGATTGTGGCCAATGGCCAGTCAGGCTTGGAAAGGGGTAGAAGGGCCGGCGCGAGAAGCAAGATGCTGAATGCGGCAGCAGCACCGGCAGCCACGAAATACTCAGCGGTCTTGCTGCTGAACTTGGTGCCATTCCTAGGGAGGTCCAGCAAACCTCTGGGCTCAGCATTTTCGATTATCTCATCAAGCATCTTTCCCCTATTAGCGTAATGGGTGAGAAGAACTCGCTTTACTTCACCGTTCATCTGCAAGGTGAGTTGCTTTATCTGTCCGGTGAGCCGAACTGCTTCAACCGCGTCCCACAAAAACCGCCTGCGTCGCTGCCCTTCAACAATCTCGATGGCCTGATCATCCACGACAATGCGTGAACGGCTCAATCGCAGAAGCTCAAAGATCGGCATCGCGATCACTGAGCCGCAGACGAGAAGGAACAGCACAGCAAGCCAACTGAAGCCATATGTGACTGCGCTATGGAGAGTGAAGGACAACAGCAAAAGGCCGCCCAAGGCACCCCCGACTAAGGCTTGCTGTTGGTAAGAGTTTGCTCTGTAACTGGCTATCTCGCTCTGCCTCCTATGTCAAGAAAGTCGCGGCTGTCTCTGGGCAAGCGCTTTCTTCTCACCAGTAGAAAGGCGCTGATCCCAAAGAGGACAGCGCCAGCCGCAGAAAAGCCGCAGGTGACGGTAAACGAGATCGCCTTTTCCCCCCGAGCGGTCTGGAAGGTGTGGGCTATGTTCGGATGAGTGCGGGAATAGGCGACCATCACTTGATCGCCTACTTCCGGTTGCTCGCTCACAAAGTCCCACAACTCGTATGCCCGACCGTTTGCTCGGTAGGCAAAGATGGTCTGGTTGTCGCCTTTTTTGCCCGTCACCCATCCCTCGGTAGTTGCCGGCCCTTGGGCAGTAAAGCGCAGCGGCTCCAGCACTCGGTGGATTGCGTAGAGGCCCAATCCAAAGTAGCCGCTGAAAATGAGAATCAGAACCGAGCAGAGGATCAACTGCCGAACCCTAAAGCGGCGAAATTTCGGAACTTCCGGCAAAAGTGCCGCCGTGCGGCTGGCTTTGCTCTCCTTCTCGATCACCCAGAGCAGGTTATAGCAACCCTCGAAGGTGGGGTTAATAGACAGTTTGGTTCCTCCCTGCTTGAGCGTGTACAGCGCTCCTTCATAGTAGTAGGTGATCGGGCGGTCGAGAAAGATGCGCTTCTCTCGGCCGAGATTGGTGACAATGAGTTCATTGCCCCGCAGGTGATACGTCAGGTTTATCGGGAGGCAAACGCCGACCGCAGCGGCAAGGAGGAGCACGGCAAAGACCAATATGGGCCCGAAGGGATCTCCTGAGCTGAAGCTCGCAATGAGCAAGGCTATGCCCGGCACTCCCAAGAAAGCGCTTACGGCAATTGCAGGTCCTTTGTAATTGACTAGGCCAAAGCGCGTGCCATCCCGGGGCAGATCCCATAGCCCGAGGGGTTCGGCATGACGGATGATCTCTTCGATCAACTCCGATCTCTTTTCGTAGGGCTGGAGGGAATGGGTGACGGTCTTGCCGCGCATTTCCAGCGTGAGCCTGTGATCCGCTTTTGTGATGCAGAGGCGCACAGCGCGCATCTCGCTCCAGAGATAGCGGCTCACATTTCTGCCTTCCTTGAACTCAAGCCCTCGGTTGTCAATTGTGAGCAGAAGCCCTGATCGGCTCTTTAGATAGAGGATGCTCAGCAGCACCGCACCGAGCGTAAGGCCGATTGTGAGGATGTAGGCCAGCCACCCGGCATCGTCTTGCACACACAAACCGAAAAGCAGCAGCCTATGAGCAGCAGCGAGACTATCAGGAAATACCCGTCCGACTTTTCTCTTCTGCTCGCTCCGTACTTCGCCACCGAATTTCTGCCTATCCGAAATACGAACCCGCCGACAACCCTCGTTGCGGAGGCCCGGTTCCGTGCGTAGAATGACGCAATGCTGGCTCAGCTTGAAGAATCTGTGCTCGTCATCGTCGATATGCAGCCGACCTTTCTCGAGCCGATTCATCGGAGGGACGAGGTGCTGCACCGGGTCAAATTCCTGGCCGAGTGCGCGCGGCTGCTGGAGGTGCCCATGCTCTACACCGAGCAGTACGCCGAACGGATGGGCGGCACTGAAGACGAGTTGAAGCGGCTCATCGGAAAGGATGGCTTCGGCAAGAAAGCGTTCTCCTGCAGCGGCAGCGAAGAGTTCGTCTCCGCCATCACCGGCCTGGCCAAAGACCATGTGGTGCTGTGCGGAGTAGAGACCCACATCTGCGTCAACCAGACCGCGCAGGACCTGCTGGATGACGACTTCGACATCTTTCTCGCGGTGGACGCCTGCTCTTCCCGCAGCCAGGAGATGCACGACATCGGCGTGGCCCGGCTTCGGGATGTCGGCGTGCAGGCAGCCCACTCGGAATCCATCGTCTACGAGTGGATGAAGAGCGCCGATCATCCCGACTTCCGCGACGTGCTCAAGGTGGTCAAGGCCTACAGTTAAGATGGACGGGGAGTTTTTCCGAGGGATCATTCTGGGGCTGTTCACCTGCCCCTTCGTGCTGGCCGCGCTCGTCGCCCTATGGGTCTGGCGGATGAACCGGCGCGAGAAGATCAATCGGATCGGCTCCGTCATCTCTCCCAACCGCCGCTGGCAGGTCGTGACCTGGCAGGCGCTGCTGCCCACCAAGAGCGGCGAGGACCGGGGCTGCGTCAAGGTCGGCCTCACCGACCTGGACGGAAAGATTCCCGACGACGAAATCTTCTGCCTGGAAGACCTCGCCGGAGATCGGCTTCCGCGTGTTGAAGCGCAATGGACCGCCGAGGGGGAGCTGATGATCTCCTTCTCGGGCGGAGGCCGCGTGGAGTACCGCCCCACCTGGAGCAAAGACCACCAGGGGCCGCCCGATGTGCGGGTCCATGTCGAGCGGGTGGAAGAAGATCAGCCCCTTGATCAGGTTCAAGAGGACGTTCAGGCCCTTCGCGAATAGGTCCAGTAGTTGCATTATCAGAAACTGAACGTATAAAAGTTGTATGAACAACTTCAAGGTCGATTCGGTCGAACTGGCCGTCGCAGATCGCGGACGGTCGCGGGTCTTTTATGGCGATGTCATCGGCCTGGATGAAAGCAGGCGCGGCGACTTCGGCATTGTCCGGCTGGTGGAGCAGATCGGCGCAGAGCCGGTCGATCGCAGCGCTTCCGGCCTTTACCATCTCGCCATCCGAGTGCCCGAGAGGCGGCACCTGGCCGAGGCGGTTGAGCGCATCAATCGCGGCGGCTGGCGTCTGGCGGGCTCCGCCGACCACGGCGTGAGCGAGGCGATCTACCTGAGCGATCCCGATGGCCACGGCATCGAGATCTACTGGGATCGCCCCCGCGAGGAGTGGCCGATGCAGAACGGCGAACTCAAGATGGTGACCGAGCCGCTGGACTTCGACTCGCTGATGGCGGAGTTCGAGGGCGACGCCGGGCGGATGCCGGAAGGCACCACTCTGGGCCACGTCCATCTGCAGGTGAGCGATCTGGAGCAGAGCCGCGAGTTCTACGCCGAGCGGCTGGGCCTGGACGTGATGCAGCGGATGTTCAACGCGGTCTTCCTCTCATCGGGCGGCTACCACCACCATGTGGGGCTGAACACCTGGCACAGCCGGGGCCGCGGTCCGGCCTCGGAAGACTTCGCGCGGCTGCTCTCGGTGCGGTTTGCGGTTTCGGAGAGCGACCTCGAAGCCCTGGGCTCCGAGGCCGTCGATCCGAGCGGCATCCGCCTTCAGTTCGCTTCTCTGGCGAGCGTGTAGGGGAAGAGCACCAGCTCCGGCTTGCCCTTCATGGTGAGGGTGAACGTCTGGGTCTCCTGGTTGATCTCCTTCACCACCACATCGGCTTCCGTCCCGTCTTCGGGGCGGAGGCCGATCTGCATTCGGAACGGCTTGGGCGTGCCGCTCTGGGTGACGCGCACGATCCAGTAGTCGCTTCCGCGTGTCGGGTCAGCGGCCGCCTGGATTTTGATGGAAGGGAAGACGCCGTTCTCGATCCACTGCGCCCAGAACCAGTCGAGCTTCTCGCCGCTGGCCTCTTCAAAGTAGGGGCGCAGGTCGGGCCACACGGTGTCCTTGCCCACGCGGTCCTTCAGCATCGCCTGCAGGCCGGACCAGAAGTCTTCCGGCCCGATACGGGCGCGCAGCATGTGCATCACATAGGCTCCGCGGAAGTAGGTGGCGCTGCCGTTCTCCCACGCGATGTTCATCTCGGTGAGCGGCGCGCGGATGCCGGCGGTGCGGAACCCGGTCTCCAATGTGCGGTCGCGGTTGTTGGCAAAAAGGACGCTGTCCACATACTGCGTCATGCCCTCGTTCCAGGTGTCCCGCGAGTAGGCGGAATTGGTGATGCCGCCAAACCAGGTGTGCATCAGTTCATGCGTGACAAACCGGGTGGTGATGCTGCGCCGCAGCAGGGTGTAGCTGTAGCTCTCGATGCCGTAGTAGGTGTCGGCATCGAAGCACTCGTAGCTGGGGAAGGGGTACGGCACCAGGTTGTCGGAGAAGAACTTTTCGGCGTCGGCCATCAGCTCCACGTCACGCTGCGCCCGCTCCGGCTCCACCGGGTCGAGGTGGTAGGCGCGGAAGGTCTTGCCATTCGATTGCTTCTGCGCGGCCAGCGTGTAGCGTCCAGCGATGATCTTGGGGAAGGAGATCGGCAGCTGGCAGATGTACCGCTCCGTCTTCGTCCCGGCTTCGCTGGTGGCGGTCTTTGGCACGGCGCTGATGCCCTCGCTCCGCAGAACCCAGTCATCCGGCCCCGTGATGGTGACGTCGGTCGGGTGCGGCAGGCGGGCGATGCTGGGCACCCACCAGGCGGTGACGTAGGCGACCTTGTCGCTGATCTTGTCGTGGTCGGAGGTGTTGAGTTCGCCGCTGTAGGTGACCGTCAGCTCCTTGATCGGCTTGGTGTCCCAGATCACCAGCAGGCTGCCGCAGCGGATGGCGGCCCCCGAGAGGCTGGCGCGGGGCAGAGAACCGTCCTTCAGGTTGAAGACAGACCGCCGCTGGCCGTCGACCATCACGCGCTCGATCTTGTACGGCGCGTTGAGCCGGGCGACCATCGCCTTGCCGCTGCCCTCGACGCTCAGGTCGGCCACGGTGGTGGCAGAAATCGACTTCTGTTCCGGATGCAGCGAGGCGTTGACTGTGATCTTGTCGATGCGCCAGCCGCCGCGTTCATGCTCGGGCACCTCTTCGGTCAGCTTGCCGCCCTTGATGCGCATGACGACATCGTGATCCTGCTCCAGATCTTGAAAGGCGTGGAAGACCGCCCACTCTTCGCCCTCGGCTCCCCAGCCGGGAGGGGCCGGCATCACGTCCACCTCCAGGTTCTTGAACCCACCACGCCGGCTCGCCATGTTCCCCAGGTAGTCGTCGATCTTTCCGCTGGCAAAGAAAGGGGCGAGGCTGGCGGCCTGGTTTTCGGCGAGGGCGGATTCAAGCTGGCCTTCCAGAGGCGCTTGGCCGCCCAGAGCCAGGCTCAGGAGCATCGTAGAGAGGAGCGACATGGCGTTATTCTATTCGACGGGCCGCAGGTGCAGGCTTTTCATGTGAGCGGCTAAGTGGACGCGCCTAAGGCTGGATGTTGCCCGCGGCGTCGCGCACTTCTTCAAGTTTCGTCTTTGCGATCATCTTGTCGTCCTGCGCTGCGAGCTTCAGTTTCGGCGTCTTGGCAATGCGCACTGTCCGCTCGCATTGGCGAATTGTGTCTTCGTACAGTCCTTGCCGCAGCATCATTCGCTGTCGAGCAAAGCTCACCATTCCATTTTCCAGCCCAGAGTTCTCCGCGTACTCAAGAAAGCGACCAGCGCATTCCTCCCGGCTATTCTTTTCCTCAATCAAACCAATGATGGCGGCCCATTTGGCTTTGGAATCAGGGGCATGAATGAGCGCTTTAATATCTTGTTCATAGATTTCATGGCGGCCATCAAGATAAGCGTACGCAACACTTGCCATCTCAGAAGATGTGACTCTGCTGTGTTCATCAACCTCCAAGAGCACCATGCGAGCGAACAGACGTGCATGGCCTGAGCCCTTGACAATCGGAGCCAAAAGCTCACGAGCTTCTTCCAGGTTTCCTGACCAGTAAAGAACGTCTGACTTGAATACTCGGAATCCCAGGTGGTCGGGATAGTCTGCTGTGAGCTCGTCGGCAGCTTTACGAGCATCAGCTATCCGTCCCTGCGCAAGCAGCTTCTCGGCGGCAAAGTACTCCTCCATCACCGCACCGAACCCATTATCAGTGGTTGGGCGGGAGACACGGGGATAGTCGGAGATCGGGACGTGCCCAGATTCATTCTGGGCTGCTTCTCCTCCTGCGTATTTCAGAACTTCCGACGGGCCTGCAATATCGCTTTCTCCCTTCTGCGCTGGAAGTTTCTTGTCACTCGAAGAAAACCCACATGTGGCGGCCAAGAGTCCAACCCCAACAAAAAGAAAGGACTTAGCTAAAACAAGTGTGCGGCCAGATCTTTCCCTGGCAAATGTATTTCTTCCTGACATGATTCTCCCTATTCAATCATAAACGATAACGCAGTAAAGCCGACGCGGATTCTGCAATTGCAAGCGCATCACTGCGTTCGGCCGCGGGTGTAGACTTTTCATGTGAGCGGCGAAATGGATGCGGCCAGGGAATTTCGCCGTCAGATGAAGGCGGCGGGGCCGGAGTATTCGATGACGCCGTTCTGGTTCTGGAACGGCGACCTGGACCCCGATGAGCTGATCCGGCAGATGGCGCTGATGCGGGAGCAGGGCGTCATGGCCTTCGTCATCCACGCCCGCAAGGGGCTGGAAATCCCCTACCTCAGCGAAGAGTGGTTCGACCGCGTCGCGCTCGTGCTGGAAGAGGCGAAGCGGCACGGAATGCTGGTCTGGATCTACGATGAGGACAACTGGCCGAGCGGTTACGCCGGTGGTCGGGTGCTGCAGAAGAACCCCAACCTGACCGCGCAGTGCTTGGAATTCGAGCGGGTGTGGCTCGATGAGGGCGAGGATCTTTGGGTCGCCCCGGCTCCGCACAACGACCCCAAGGGACGAGGCGAAGTCGTGGCGATCAACTCCATCGATGTGCGGGAGTCCATCCAAATGGTGGATTCACCGCTGGCCTGGCATGCGCTGGGCAAGGAGTTTAATCCGGCGTGGAATGACCGCGACTTCTGCCGGGTGGAGTTCGGCGACGAGGAGCGATGGATCGAGCCGTATGCGGGCCGTGCGCCTCTAGATCGGGGAGTCGTGGAACCGCTTACGGAAAAGCCCACACCACCTTCCTCAGACGCCCCTTATGAGCAGGTGCGAGCCTTCGCCGATCAGTTCTCTGGCCGCACCGAAGACCGCGAGGAGCTGTACGACCGGATGCGCGAGGAGTACCGTGCCTTCGGCGCATGGGAGGGCTCTTTTGGGGAGTTATGGGCGTGCCTCAAATCGCACTGCGAAGTGGTCGAGTGGCTGGAGGCGAAAGACGACCCCGAACGAACCCGCGAACGCCGCGACCTGCTGCACGCTTTGAACCAGAAACAGGCCGAAATCGAGCCCTTCTGGCGCAACCCAGGTGGACGCTGGCTGGTGACCATCCACCGCCGCCGAACCACCGAGTGGTTCCCGGCCTACACCAGCGAGTGGTACGTCGACGTCCTGCGTCCCGAGACCGCCGATCTCTTCCTCCGCACCACGCACGAGGAGTACCGAAAGCGCTTCAGCGAATACTTCGGCGACACCCTGCGCGGATTCTTTGTGGATGAGCCGGGGCTCTACAGCAACTTCTGGGATCGCAACCCGGGTTCGGTGGCTTGGACAGAGGACTTTGCCGACGCCTTCCGCGAGGCGAAGGGATACGATATCCGCCGCCGACTCTACGCGCTCTATGAGGCCACCAAATGGTCAGAACAGGTGCGGTTCGACTTCTACGATTTCGTAGGCGAACTGATGGAAGACCGCTTCATGCGGCCCCTCGCCGACTGGTGCGAGCACAACGGCGTAGAGCTGACCGGGCACCTGATGCTCGAGGAGTTTATGGTTACGATGGCGCGGTATGCGGGCAACCCGTTCCGCCAGCTTCGGCACCTGCACATTCCCGGGGTTGACCGCATCGACGAGGCGTACGAGAAGATCACCGAGCGGCTGGGCAGCAGCATCGCGCATCTGGCGGGCCGCCAGCGGTGCATGAGCGAAACCTATGCGCTCATCGGCTGGAAGCTGGCCCCGCCCTATATGCACCAGATTTGGCATCACCAGGCGGCGCGGGGCGTGAATATGCTCTGTCCGCACGCCTTCTACTACTCGATCGAAGGCTTCCGCAAGGATGAGTGTCCGCCCAGCGAGTTCTTCCAGAACCCCTGGTGGCCGCATTTCAAGCCGCTTGCCGATGCGGTGCGCGAGGAGAGCTGGGCGCTCTCCCAGGGGAAGCCCGTCAACGATTTCCTGCTCTACTATCCGCTGGAGACCTGCTATTAGAAGATCACGCCCGAGTGGCCTCCGGCGGCGGAAGCCGGGCCGACCGAGACCTGGCAGCTCCCCAGCCAGGGCCACCCGGCCACCAAGCTGGACCACGAGTACACCCGCCTGGTTTTGAACCTGGAAGAGAACGGATTCACCTTCGATCTGGTGGATTGGACCTTCCTTGCCGGAGCCGAAATCATCCCCGGCGAGCCCGCCAAGCTGCTGATCGGAGACGTGGAGACGAAGACGCTGGTCGTCCCCTTCGCGGAGGTGCTTGCGCCGGAGGCGGCGGAGGTGATCTCGGAGTTCGCCGCGCTGGGCGGCCGGGTGATCCTCTTCGACTGCGACCCGCATGTCGTGGGCGGTGATGAAGGGATTGAGGGCGGATTTGAGCGTCTTCCGAATGCCCCGCTGGCTTTGACCGGGGCACTGCGGCCGGGAGGGCCGAGTATCAACTATCAGCAGAGGCGGAGTCCGACGGCCCGTGATCCGAAGCGCCCGGTCCGGACCACTACGACCCATGAGGTATTTGCAAGGCGTGACTTAGGCGGAACCGAGCTGGAGTTCACAACGAGCCCGATTTCCAACACAAACACCCTGTTCCACGGCAGCTCATTCTTCAGCTTTGGCGAGAAGCGTCTCCCAGACGACATTCCTCCGTGCGGTTATCCACATCTGAAGATGGAAGACGGCTGGACGGTTCACTTTGAGGGTGAGTCCGAGCCCGCTTGGGAGGGCAGGCTGGTCAACTGGTCGGAGATGGGGCGGCCTCTCTATTCGGGTCGAGCAAAGTATTCCGCCGAGTTGGAGCTTGAGGCGAACTCGGGATGGTTCGTGCTTTGGGCCTTTCTGTGCGAAACCGGCCGGCTCTGGGTGAACGGAACTGACCTGGGTCCGCTGCCCTTCGGCCGGTGTCTGTGGCACGTTCCCGAAGAGCTGTTGCGGGAGGGCGCAAACATCATTGAAATCGAAGTCGCGAACACCCTGCAGGGGCAGCTTGAGGGCGTGGAGCGGCTTTCTGGATTGCTGCAGGTGTGGATCTGCTTTGAACAGCCTGAAGTCAATGGCCCTAAATGAACCCGGTTCGAAGGTATGATTCCCGGTTGCTTGAACCCGTTTGGGATCAGGCCCCATTGAATGCCACGGGCGAAGTGTCCTGGCTGGCGTTGATTTTGCATCTGGACCGAAAAGCTTCATAGGCACTCTCAGCGCACGGCCGCCAGGATAAACCGGCCCGGGAACGGCGGGAAATCTATGGCCAAACAAGCTCTAATAGAGAAACAAAAGAAGAAGCCGAAGTTCAAAGTTCGGTCTTACAATCGCTGCAGCCTCTGCGGCCGATCGCGCGGCTACATGCGCTATTTCGGCATCTGCCGCATCTGCTTCCGAGAAATGTCGCACAAGGGCATGCTGCCCGGTGTGGTGAAGTCGAGCTGGTAGGGAGAGGAAAAGAGAAATGCACAGCGATCCCATCGCTGATCTGCTGACGCGCATCCGCAACGGGCTGATGGCCCGCAAGGACTATGTGGATAGCCCGCACAGCAAGATCAAGGTTGAAATTTTGAAGATTCTCGAGGCGGAGGGCTTTGTCTCTTCCCACGAGGTGGTCACCGAGGGCAAGTTCCCGGCGATCCGCATCCACCTGAAGTACGACTCGAAGCGAAAGCCGGTCATTCACAGCATCAAGCGCGTGAGCAAGCCGGGCCTGCGGGTCTACCGACAGTCCACCGAGCTTCGCCCGCGCCGCAGCGGCCTGGCGACCGTCGTCATCACCACCAGCGAAGGCGTGATGACCGACCGCGAAGCGCGACGACGCCGAATCGGCGGGGAAGTCCTCTGCGAGGTCTGGTAAAGGCAAATGTCACGAATTGGCATCAAACCGATTGAAATCCCGAGCGGCGTGACCGTGACCGCTGAGAATGCGGTCGTCACCGTGAAGGGTCCCAAGGGTGAGCTGGTCCAGCCGATCGCCCGAGAGCTGAGCGTCAAGCAGGAAGAAGGAGTCCTGAACGTGGAGCGCCCGAACAACCAGCGGCGCAACCGAGCCCAGCACGGCCTGGCGCGCAGCCTGATCAGCAACATGGTCGAGGGCGTCACCAAGGGCCACGAAAAGGTTCTGGAGATCCACGGCGTCGGCTATCGCGCCGCATCGACGGGCAAGACGCTCACGCTGAACGTGGGCTACTCCCACCCGGTCGAGATCACGGCTCCCGAGGGAATCGAATTCGAAGTGAAGTCCGAAGAGCGGGGTCGAACCACGACCATCACCGTTCGAGGCATCGATAAGGCTCTGGTCGGCCAAGTGGCCGCCGACGTCAGAAAGGTCCGCAAGCCTGACCCGTACAAGGGCAAGGGCGTCCGCTATCAGGGCGAGCGCGTGCAGCTGCGGCAGGGCAAGAGGGCCGCTTAAGGAGCGCGGATCATGGCACGAAAGAGCAGAAACGTGATGCGAGTGGTCCGCCACAAGCGGATCCGAAAGAAGATTGCCGGTACGGTGGAGAAGCCGCGCCTGGCCGTCTACAAGAGCCTGCGCCACATCTCGGCGCAGATCATCGACGACACCGAGGGCCGGACCCTCGCCGCCGCCAGCAGCCTGGAGAAAGATCTCAAGGCCGCCGGCAGCGTGGAGGGCGCAAAGCTGGTGGGCAAGGCCCTGGCCGAGCGCGCCAAGAAGGCCGGCATCAAGGAAGTCGTCTTCGACCGCGGCGGCAGCCGCTATGCGGGCCGAGTGGCCAGCCTGGCAGATGCAGCCCGCGAAGGAGGATTGGAGTTCTAAAATGGGCAGAGGTGGACCACGAATCAGAGGGCGGCGCTCAAGCAGCCGCCATAACCAGCCGCAGGATGGCCCGCAGCTCGACGTTCGCGTCGTAAGCTCCAACAAGGTCTCCAAAACCCACAAGGGCGGCAAGACGATGTCCTGGAGCATCATGGTCGTCGTCGGCGACAACAAGGGCAAGGTCGGAGTCGGTATGGGTAAGGCGCGGGGCATCCCCGACGCCATCCGCAAGGCCGAAGAGGCCGCGCGGAAGAACATGTTCAGCGTCGAGATGATCGGCGACACAATTCCGCATCCGGTCACCGCGACCTTTGGAACCTCGACCGTCGTCCTTCGCCCGGCCAGCCCGGGTACGGGCGTCAAGGCCGGTTCCTCCGTGCGCCAGTTCCTGGAAGCCGCCGGCGTGCACAACTGCCTGGCCAAGTGCCTCGGCAGCCGCAACCCGGTCAACCTGGCCCACGCGACCGTGGAGGCCTTCAAGGCCCTGCAGTCGCCGGAGCAGCTGGCCGAGCGCCGCGGAAAGGACGTCAACGAATTGGTGCCCTGGCTCGCCAAGGCACGCAAGGAGGAGGCAGAGAATGCTTAAGGTCACCCTCGTCAAGAGCGTGATCGGAGCCGAGCCGCGCAACCGCAAGACGGTCGCCGCACTCGGACTCAACAAGCGGGGACGCACCCGCCTGCTTCCCGACAATGAAGCCGTGCGCGGCATGATCCATCATGTCAAGCACCTCGTCACGTTTGAGGTCGTCGAAGAGGGCGACTACAAGCCGAAGGCCCGGGGCAAGAAGGCCGCCGCCAAGAACGGCGCCGCTCCCAAGGCGGAAAAGAAGGCCGCCCCCAAGGCAGGGGCCAAGACCGAAGCCAAGGCTGAGGCGAAGGCAGAAAAGGCAGAGGAGAAGACCGAAGCCAAGAAGCCCGCAGCCAAAAAGCCGGCCGCAAAGAAGGCCGCTTCGACCGAAAAGGGCGAAGCCAAGCCCAAGACAGCCGCCAAAAAGCCGGCGGCCAAGAAAAAGACCGAAGAAGGTGACGCATCGTGAATCTGAATGATCTGACTCCGTCAGAAGGCTCGTCCAGCCGCCGAACCCGTGTCGGCCGAGGAATCGGCACCGGCAAGGGCAAGACCTGCGGCAAGGGAACCAAGGGCCAGAAGACGCGAACGAACATCCACCCGAACTTCGAGGGCGGACAGACGCCGATCCATCGACGCCTGCCCATCAAGAAGGGCTTCCGCAGCATCAACGCCAAGGAGTACGCCATCGTCAATCTCGACGATCTCGACCGCCTGTTCAAGGCCGGCGACGACGTGACTCCCGAAGCGCTGCAGAAGACCGGCATTGTCCACGAAGCCAAGGACGGAATCAAGATTCTGGGCTTTGGTGAGCTGACCAAGAAGCTTAAGGTTTCGGCGAACAAGTTCAGCCGCTCCGCAGCCGAGGCGATCAAAGCCGCCGGCGGCGAGGTCAACGAGCTGTGAGCGCAGTCGCCCTAGGGGGCGGCGGAGGACCGACACGGAAGGGCGGACCCGGAATGAGCCTCATCGGCACATTCCGGGATGCCTGGGCTGATGAAGACCTGCGCCGCAGGATGATGTTCGTCCTGATGGTGTTCGTCATCTATGCGGCAGGCATCCACATTCCGGTGCCGGTTCCCGGACGCGCGCCCGAAGAGATGATCTCGCTGCTCGGCGACAACAGCTTCTTCGCGCTGCTCAACATGATGGGCGGCGGCGCATTCAAGCGACTCTCCATCCTCGCGCTCGGCCTCGGCCCCTACATCACCGCCAGCATTATCATGCAGGTGATGTCGCAGGGCAATCCCAAGTGGAAGGCCGAACTGCAGGAAGGCGGCGAGTATGCGCGAAAGCAGCAGAACAAGCGGACGCGAGTCCTCACCCTTTTCCTCTGCTTCTTCCAGAGCTTCACGCTTTTGCGGATGATCGGCCCCGTGGCCCTCGGCCCGTCGGGCAGCTCCGTGGGCGGACAGCTCATGATCGCGCTCTTCTGGACCGCCGGCGCCATGATCCTGCTCTGGCTCGGCGAACAGATCAGCGAAAAGGGCATCGGCAACGGCGTTTCACTGCTGATCTTCGCGGGCATCGTCATCTCATTCCCCGGCGTTGTGGCGCAGGTGATGAGCAACGTCCCGACGAACATCGCCTACTGGCAGGTCGGCCTGATCCTTCTGGTCTTCCTCGCCACCACCTGGGCAATCGTGTACTTCACGGTGGCTCAGCGGCGAATCCCGATCCAGCACATGCGGCGGCAGTTCGGCACAAAGACGATGGGCGGGCAGACCAGCTATCTGCCGATCTCGGTGAACATGGCGGGCGTCATTCCGGTCATCTTCGCCATCGCGCTCATCTACATGCCGTCCCAGCTCGCGGCGATGTTCCCGCAGCAGACTCAGGCGCACCAGATCCTCACGCAGATCGCGATGTTCTTCAATCCGGACTTCACCCGGTGGCAGGGCATCCTCGGCGCGCTGATCTACGCCCTGATGATCTTCGGCTTCACTTACCTGTGGAACGCGATGATGTACAACGTTGAGGACATCGCGAACAACCTCAAGCGAGGCGGTTCGTACATCCCCGGCGTTCGCCCCGGCAAGCAGACGATCGACTTTCTGAACCAAGTGATCAGCCGAGTCACGTTTGTGGGAGCTGTGTTCCTGGCGTTCGTCGCCCTGACGCAGTTCATCTTCCCGATCCTGGCCAGCGGAGCCACGATCCCGGCGCTCGGCCTTCTGGGCGGCACCTCGGTGCTCATCATGGTCAGCGTTGCGCTTGAAACGATGCGGCAGATCGAAGCCCACCTGATCACGAAGCAGTACGGAGGCTGAGGCAGACTTGCCTCACCGCGTCATTCTGATCGGACCCCCCGGGGTCGGCAAGGGAACCCAGGCCGAGCTGATGAGAGATCGGCTCGGCCTGGTGCACCTCTCCTCCGGCGAGATCTTTCGCCAGGAGATGCAGGCAGAGACCGATCTGGGCCTGCTCGCCAAGCGATACATGGATGAGGGCCGGCTCGTTCCGAACGGCGTCACCATCCAGATGATGGCCAAGCGGCTGCGGAAGGAAGAGGTGAGGCACCAAGGCTTCATCCTTGACGGCTACCCCCGCACCGTCCGCCAGGCCGAAGCCCTCGACGAAGACCTCAAGAGCATGGACCAGTCGATCACCGGCGTGGTCAGCCTGAAGGCTCCCGAAGAGGTCGTGGTCGCCCGGCTTGCCGGACGCGGCCGGAACGACGACGACGAAGACACCGTGAAGCGGCGCATGCTCGTCTTTTATGAAGAGACCGAACCGGTGGTCTCCTACTACCGAACCAAGGGCCTGCTCCGCGAAGTGAATGCCAACCAGGCCGTCGATGCGGTCTTCCGCGAAATCACCGACGCTCTGGGGAGCGAATACGCAGAACTGTGATCATCCTTAAGAAAGAGTCCGAAATTGCCAAGATGAAGGCCGCTGGTGCGGTCGTCGCGCGGACCATGCGGCTCGTTTCAGAGGCGATCGTCCCCGGCAAGTCCACTCCGCTGGAGCTGGATGAGCTGGCCGAGCGGCTGATCCGTGAAAAGGGCGGCATCCCCAGCTTCAAGGGCTACCGGGGCTTCCCGGCATCGGCCTGCATTTCGACCAACGACGAGGTCGTCCACGGCATTCCCGGCCCCCGGGTGCTGCAGGAGGGCGACATCGTGAGTCTCGACTTCGGCGTCATTCTGGATGACTGGCACGCCGACAGCGCCTGGACCTTCGGGGTGGGCAAGATCAGCGACGAGGCGCGGCGGCTGATGAACGTCACGCGGGAATCGCTCTTCCAGGGAATCGCCAAGGCCAAGGTCGGCGCGCGGGTCGGCGACATCTCCGCCGCCGTACAGAAGTACGTCGAGGCGAACAAGTATTCCGTGGTGCGCGAACTGGTGGGGCACGGCATCGGCCGCTCCCTGCACGAGCCGCCGAATGTGCCGAATTTCGGCAAGCCCGGCAAGGGTCCGGTGCTGAAGGAAGGCATGACGATCTGCATCGAGCCGATGGTCAACGAAGGCACCCATCGCGTCTGCACGCTGGAAGATGACTGGACCGTCGCCACCGCAGACGGTAAACTAGCGGCACACTTTGAGCACACCGTGGCCGTGACTCGGGATGGTCCCGAGATTCTTACGGCAGAATAGGCGCTCAACAGAGAGATTTATGGCGAGACCAAAAGGAAGAAGAAAACCGCCCAAGCCGCGAAGGAATCGAAGCCACGGCGGCAAGGACACCAGCAACAAAGAAGAGGGCATCCAGCTCGAGGGCCGGGTGGTGGAGAACCTCCCGAACGCCCTATTCCGCGTTCAGCTGGATGACACGGACAACATTGTGCTGGCGCACGTCAGCGGCAAGATGCGAAAGCACTGGATCAAGATCCTGACTGGCGACCGGGTCAAGGTGGAGTTCTCTCCCTACGATCTGGAGCGCGCGCGCATCATCTATCGCTACAACAATTAGCCTTCAAATCCGAAGGTTTTTTGAACTGATTTGAGCAGGCGAAAAAAAGCCTGCTCCTAAGGGCCCTGGGCCACCCCGCCTATCGGTATAATGCCTTCTTGCGCCCGATGCTATGCTCGGTGTCGTTTGAAGTGTGTCCTGTACCTCAAGTTTCAGGACGCGATATGCGGACCAGACGCTTCACTGGAGGCAGTTTAAGAATGAAAGTTCGAGCCAGTGTTAAGAAAATTTGTGACAAGTGCAAAATCATCAAGCGCAAAGGCGTTGTTCGGGTCATTTGCGAGAATCCGAAGCATAAGCAGAGGCAAGGCTAGGAGATAAGAAAGAATCATGGCGCGTATTTCAGGCGTTGATCTTCCGCGGGATAAGGCTGTTCTTTACGGCCTGCGGAGCATCTACGGCATCGGACCGAAGTTCTCCACAGAGATCGTGGAGAAGGCCGGCATCGACCCCCGGACCAAGGTTCGCGATTTGAGCGAAGACGACGTTGCGAATCTCCGCAACATCATCGGAAGCGATTATGTGGTTGAGGGCGACCTCCGCCGCGAAGTCTTCTCGAATATTCGACGCCTGTACGAAATCAACTGCTATCGCGGCCTGCGCCATCGCCGCGGCCTGCCGACGCGCGGCCAGAACACCCGGGCCAACGCCCGCACCCGAAAGGGCAAGAAGAAGACGGTCGCCGGCAAGAAGAAGGCCAAGTAATCGGAGAGACGAGTAGGCATAAATGGCAAGAAAGAACGTCAAAGGGAAGGCAAAGGATAAGAGGCAGGTCGCACACGGCCGCGCCTACATCCACTCGTCCTTCAACAACACCATCGTCACCATCACCGATGCCAAGGGCGATACGCTCTGCTGGTCCAGCGCCGGCAACGTCGGTTTCAAGGGCTCTCGAAAGGGCACGCCGTTCGCGGCTCAGCTTTCTGCAGAGAGCTGCGCAAAGAAGGCGGCCGATCACGGCCTGCAGTCGGTCGACGTCTATGTAACCGGTCCGGGCGCGGGACGCGAGACGGCCATCCGCTCGCTCTACGCCAATGGGCTTGAAGTGAAGTCGATCCGCGACGTGACTCCGGTCCCGCACAACGGCTGCCGACCGCCGAAGAAGCGAAGGGTCTAGGAAGCCAACCCCAACCAATCAACGATGCCACACCTGCAGCAGTTTGAACTGACAGACGAATACGCAAAGTATGTGCTGGAGCCCCTGGAGCGGGGCTACGGCCAGACTCTGGGCAACTCGCTTCGGCGCGTCCTGCTCAGCTCGATCCAGGGCGCAGCGGTCACCGCCGTCCGGATCGAAAAGGTCTTCCACGAGTTCGCCGAGATTCCCGGCGTGAAGGAAGACACCACTGAATTCCTGCTCAACCTGAAGGATCTCGCCATCCGGGTCGAATTCGATGAGAAGCCGCCCGAGGAGATCATTCTGGCGATCGACGTGAAGGGCCCCGGCCGCGTCACCGGCGCGGACGTCATCTGCCCCGAAGGCGTCGAGATCGTCAACCCCGAGTGCTACCTGGCCACCATCAGCGGCAAGGAGCGCCTGGCGGCCGAGTTCTACGTCGAGTGGGGCAGCGGCTACGTTCTGCCGGAAAAGCAGGAGAAGTACAAGGGCATGATCGGCATCATCGCCACCGGCTCTCAGTTCACTCCTGTCCGCAAGGTGAACTACACCGTTGAGCAGACCCGCGTCGGCACCCGCACCGACTACGACCGCCTGACCTTGGACATCTGGACCAACGGCGCCGTTCCTCCGAACGACGCGCTGACCCAGGCGGCCCACATCCTCGACCGCCATCTCAAGCTGTTCTTCGATCTCGGCAAGGCCGGGCTCGATGCGCTGGTGGCCGAAGACGAGGAAGAGACCGTGGTCGATGAGTCGATCCCGGACATGAAGATTGAGGAGCTGGACTTCTCGCAGCGCACCTTCAACTGCCTGCGGCGAGCCGGAATCCTGGACCTGCGCGCGCTGGCAAAGGTGACCGAGGCCGACCTCGTCGCCATCCGCGGCTTTGGCAAGAAGAGCCTGAGCGAAGTGCGCGAAAAGCTCGAAGAGCACGACCTGGAGCTGAAGCCGGCCAAGAGCTATCTGGGCCCGGATAGCCTGGAAGACTAAGGAGAAGTTGAATGCGGCATAAAGTCGATCGAAGAAAGCTGGGACTCCCGAGCGATCAGCGCCGGGCCCTTTTGAACAATCTGGCCCGCCAGATGGTTCGCCATGGATATGTCCACACCACCCTTGGCCGCGCCAAGGAAGTGCGCCGCATCGTCGAGCGGCTGGTGACGCTCGGCAAGCAGCAGGATTCCGTTCAGGCTCGACGGGAGGCTCGCAAGATCCTCGTCGGCCACTCTGGCAGCAGCTCACGGCCTGAAAAGGTGCTGGCTGGCAAGACGGATGTCGAAAAGCTGCAGATTCTGACTGAGCGGAGCCTGATCAATGGTGAAGACCTGGTCGCGCACCTGTTCAACCACGTCGCCCCGCGATTCAAGAAGCGCAACGGCGGCTACACGCGGCTGACGCGGACCGGCATGCGCAAGGGCGATGCCGCGCCAACGGCCGTTCTCGAATTTGTCGACTAAGAGGCGCATCAAGCTCGTCGTCGCCTATGATGGCGGCGGCTACAAGGGCTGGGCTTCTCAAAAAGGACAGAAGACTGTCCACGGCACATTGACAGAGGCAGTTCGCCAGATCTCGGGCGAAGACAGCGAGATCTTCGGGGCAAGCCGAACCGACAGCGGAGCAAGCGCCCGCGGACAGGTGTGTCACTTCGATGTGACTGCACCCATCCCGGTCGAAAAGTGGCCGCTCATCCTGAACAAGATCCTGCCGAACGACATCAGCGTCGTCTCGGCGGAGGAGGTGGATGAGGATTTCAACAGCCGCTTCTGCGCGCTGCATCGCTGGTATCGGTATCGGATCCTGGTTGGACCCAAGGATCCGTTCAGGGCTAGACAGGCATTTCACTACGGTCGGGAGCTGGATATTGAAGCGATGCAGGAGGCGGTTGTCTTCCTGCGGGGAGAGCACAACTTTCTCGCCTTCAGTCAAGAGCTGCCAAGAGGCGCCAACCCGGTGCGGCTGATCAAAAAGGCCAGCGTCAACCAGGTGGCAGATGAGATTCGAATCGACATTACAGGAACCGCATTCGTGCGGGGAATGATGCGGCGGATCAGCGGGTCGCTGTGGGAAGTCGGTCGCGGGGTGCGCGCCATAAACAGCGTGCAGCGCCTGCTCGACCCGGTCGCCATGAAGAAAGAGACATGGCCGACCGTGCTGCCAGCCTGCGGGCTTACCCTCATGAAGATTTCGTACGGAAGACATCCGAGAGACTGGCGCGTTGACCTCATCAATGGCCAAAACGAACTGGAGAAGGAATCAGATGAATAGAACTTATACGGCCAAGCCGGAAGAAGTCGAGCGCAATTGGCATGTGGTGGACGCCACCAACGTGCCGATCGGTCGCCTTGCTTCGCGCGTGGCCCAGGTGCTGCGCGGCAAGCATAAGCCGACGTTCAGCTACAGCGTCGATGGCGGCGACTTTGTCGTCGTGATCAACGCCGCCAAGGCCGTGTGGACCGGCACCAAGGGCAAGGAACTGCTCTACCACCACTCCGGCTTCCCCGGCGGCCTCAAGAGCATCTCCCGCGAAGACCTGCTGGAGAAGAACCCCGAAGGAGCCATCGAGCGCTCCGTGTGGGGCATGCTCCCCAAGAACAAGCTCGGCCGCCACATGCTGCGCCGACTCAAGGTTTACTCCGGCCCCGAGCACAAGCACGAGGCCCAGAATCCCCAGCCCATGAAGGTTACGAAGAGCTGATGTCAAAGAACGCGATTGGATACGGAACCGGACGACGGAAGTGCGCGATTGCGCGCGTCTGGCTTGAGAGCGGCGAGGGCCTGATCACCGTCAACGGACAGGATTTCAAGGACTACTTTGGCCGGCCCGTGCTGGAGATCATGGTCAAGAGCCCCTTCCCGATCATCAACGGCGAAGGCAAGTTCAACGTCCGCGCCAAGGTGACCGGCGGCGGCAAGACCGGCCAGGCCGGCGCCGTCAAGCTGGGCATCGCCCGAGCGCTTCTCGACTACGACGAAACCATGCGGCCCGAACTGAAGGCCGAAGGCTTCCTCACCCGAGACGCCCGCGTGAAAGAGCGCAAAAAGTACGGACGCAAGAAAGCCCGCCGCGGCTTCCAGTTCGTCAAGCGCTGATTCCAGCGATTCCTTTTCCAACCAGCCAGCCCGCTTCCATCTGGAAGCGGGCTGGTTTGTTTTTGTCAGTTGGCAGTTCGCTTCGCTTGCAGTTGGGTTAGGAGTTGGTAGATCGCTTCGCTAGCAGTGAATGTCAATCTCCTCCTCTTCCTTGGGGAGAGGGCAGGGTGAGGGGATTCCTTAGCCTTTGCGAGTTCTCTCCACAAGACAGAAGTGCCTGCGCGGGCTCGGCCCGCGACTGAAGCATGCGATCAGTTTGGGAGTGCGCGGCTTCAGCCGCGCTTTAGTAGATCGGGCTTTAGCCCGATCCCCCCTTCGACCCTTCGGGCCACTTCCCCCGCAGGCGGGGGCAGATTGTGTGGTTGGGGAGTGGCGATCTACGAACTACAAACTACCAACTTCCCAATCTTAGCGGCCTCGTTCCTCGGCGGATACCAAACGGATGCCCTCTCCCTAACCCTCCCCCA
>CBFGUV010000011.1:0-64271 GCA_965652385.1 uncultured Fimbriimonadaceae bacterium | reverse complement strand
TGCCTCGTCCCTCGGCATGATCTTAACGGAACCCCCTCACCCCAACCCTCTCCCCGTGGGAGAGGGAGATGTCCGGCTCTGCCGGACCATCAGCCACCGGATGTTTAGCCTCCATAGAGTCGCTCCGCTCCGTTCTATGGAGGCATACCCAATCCACTCCTCTCCCTAGAGGGAGAGGGCAGGGTGAGGGGGTTCGATTGAAAGGCAGGTTCCGCCACAAGAAAGAAGATTCTCCGCGAGCAGTCGCTCGCGAGTAATGCCTCGTCCCTCGGCATGTTTTAAGCGGAACCCCCTCACCCCAACCCTCTCCCCATGGGAGAGGGGACGTCCGGCTTCGCCGGACCAGGGTGCTCCCCAATTCCTCAATCAGACCGCCGGAAGTATAATTGCCGCCTATGTCCCGCAAGTCCGATCTGACCCTTCGCGTTCCGGCTTCGTGCCGACCGGGCGAGCAGGACCGCACCAAGCGGCTTTTCAGCGAGAGCGTTGAGGAGTACATCGACGGCATCTACCGCCTGCAGTACGAGTACGAAAGCGTCAGCACGGGCGAAATCGCCACCTATATGTTTGTCTCTCCCGGCTCGGCCACCACGATGGTCAAGAAGATGGCGGAGCTTGGGCTGGTTCACCATGTGCCGTACCAGGGCATCCGGCTGACCGACTATGGCATGAAGGTCGCCAAGCAGCTCACCCGCGCCCACCGGGTGCTCAAGCGGTATCTGGTGGATGAGCTTGGCCTGCCGTGGAGCGACACCCATGAACTGGCCTGCAAGCTGGAGCATTACATCGGCGAAGACATCATCGACCGGATGCACGAAAAGATGGGCCGGCCGATGTTCTGCCCCCAAGGCAGCCCCATCGACCCGGACCTGCCCGATCCCTCTTTCCGCCTGCAGGATGCCGAGCCCGGCGAGCTGATGGTCTACCGCATCACCGACGAGCGCGTGGAGTTTCTTGAGCACCTGGAAGAGCTGGGCCTGGTTCCGCGCAAGAAGTTCAAGGCGATCAGCAGCACCAAGATCGACAGCCTGATTCACCTGGAGGTGGACGGAAAGGAGATCACGGTGGGCAAGGAAGTGGCCCGTCACCTGTGGGTCGTTCCGGGCGATTACAAGTTTCCCGATTAGCCCAGCGCCGCAACCCGCGAGGGCGATTTTAGGAAGAGACTAACAGCCATGCTGCCGAGCCCCAACGATCGAGAGCGCCAGGTTGCGACTGCCATTCATGTGGCCGGAATCTTTGCGCCGCTCTGGCTGCCCATCGTCGCCTACTTCATCGCCCGGCCCAAGTCGGAGTTTGTGGCGGCTCATGCTTTGCAGGAGGTGATCGACGGCATCGTATGGAAGGCGCTTCTGCTGCTCACCATGATCGGCGGCCTGGCCTGGAGCATCGTCCGCCTGGTGCACCACTTCCAGACCGATTTCAAGGAGTTCTCGTGGCAGGAAGTGGCCTGGCGCGTCGTCTTCTCGGTCACCCTCTTCAGCATCCTGTTCATTTGGAACCTGGTTCAGGCTCTGATTCAGGCGAATCGGGCGTGGAAGGGGCAGTGGACGCGCCGCGCGGTGCGGGCGTATGAAAAGGCTCTAAAGTCGGCCTGACCCCGCATTTCTACACGCACTCTCTACACAATCAGGGAGCCGCAGCAATGCGGGTCAGCGTAGTCAGAGGAACGCGGCGCAGAAGCCGCCACAAAACGATATGTCTAGCTACCGTCAAACGGCAGTCGTCGTCATCGGAATGATGTTCGCAGGCGGCCTTTATCTGGGCTACAGCGTTATGAAGGCTGCGCTCAAGAAGTAGTCACCCACTTCACCTTCTCACTGAGCGGCTTCCGTTCCCCTTCGGGCCAGTCCACCTTCGGCCAGCCGAAAAAGAAGAAGCCGAGCAGGCGTGCCGGCGGCCTTAATCCGAGATACTCTGCCACATCCGGACTCACGGAAAGCCCCTTCGAGTGCCACATGCCTGCCAGTCCTTGGGCGGCGGCCATCAGGTGCAGATTTTGGGCGGCGCAGGCCACGGCCATCACTTCCTCTTCTTCCCGCATCAGCATTTCGCCATGCTCGGTGCGGCCCGGCTCCATGCCGATGGAGATCCACACCGGCGCGCTCATTACGCGGTCGATCTGCGCCTGGTATGTCTCCTCGCGATAGGTGCCGGTCTCGGCGGCATAGCGCCGATAGGTTTTAGCAAAGAGGTCTGCCAGCACGTCTCGCCCTTCACCCGCAAAAACGGTGAATCGCCAGGGCTCGGTGTCGCCGTGGCTTGGGCCCCAGTTGGCGGCTTCCAGGCATCGCTGGATGACTTCGGGATCGACCGGGTCGGGATGGAGCCGCGCCACGCCGAGGGAACGGCGGTGGGCGATGGCCTCTTCTAGCCCATCAATGGCCGGGTCGGAAAGCCGGGCATGGAGCAGGTCGTGGGTGGAGCCGGTGGACATATGCGTCCAGTATGGAGGATTTTTGATGACTCAAAAAGAGATTTTCGCCGAGATTAAGGCCGCAGTCCTTCCATCTCCCTACGGAATCTCTACACCGCCGCCGCGGGCCGCTGCGTCCCCTTGCTGCGCAGGGGCATAGGATAGAGGCATGAACGAACAGATTCCCGATCCGAAAGAAGAGCGCCAGACCGACCAGCCCGAATACGAGCGCGGCGCGGTGCCCGATCCGACCGAAGGCGTCGCCAAGCGGCCCGAAGTCCGCCAGCCCGGAGAGGGCGGCGCCGACGTCGAGCAGCCCGGCCAGCGTCCCGAGGTTCCGCTTCCGGAGGAAGACCCCGAAACAGAACAGCCCCAGCGTCCTCAGGTGGAAGTGCCGAACGAACAGCCAGAAGTCACTCCGCCCGAACCCGATGCCCCAGAAATTCACCCACCGCACCAGGGGTATCGGGACAAGTAGCTACGCTTGACGCGGTTATCCAAATGCTCTCTAGTCCTCCATTAATTTGGAGGATAGGGCAGAAAGTCCGGCCTGGCAGAGGAGTGAATAAAATGAGACATTAGGTCTAAGTGGCGATCCATTCTAACGACGTATTTTGGGTTGTCGCCGTATCGAATCTGGACAATGCCAGCTCTGCAATGCCGTTCTGGCCTTCCTGAAATCTGAAGCGCGTCGGTCCATGGGTAAATGCTTTGTATAAATGCTAGTATTTGCTTATTCAATCGATTATTTTCTATTGTTTGAGACGGGTTGCATCGCCTATCGAAGAGCTTCCTTCATTTTTTTACGCCTTTCGATTTCATCTTTTAGCATCTTAACTGATAGCTCTCGAAGGAAGTCGTTTTTGTGGGTGTAGTCTATATGTAATTCGGTCCAGAGTGCCTGCACTGCTTCAAGGATAGATTGCGATTCTATTCTCAAAAGTGTCTTGAGTGACTTGTTGCTGTCTCTTAAGTAATATGAAAGAAGCTCTTCATCTAGGATTTCGGCAGTGTCGCCAAGAATGAGCTGAAGCTCAGCTATTTCATATGTCGGATCCTTTAAAAGTTCCCCAATGTCAGGTCTTTCTGCGCGGTGTAGATCACGGTTCCGAAGGTCTCTGGAGTCTTTAAGTGTCTTGCATAGTGCTTTATAGGAATCTTTAACATTTATCGATACGTTTCCGTTCCCAATAATGACTGGCTCCTTGCATTGTTGAAAAGGTGTCCCAAGAGCGTAAACGTAGTTAATCAAGATGAGGCACAAATCCGGAATTGAGGCAACTGAGGAGAGGTAGTGGCTGAGGTGGTATTCCATCCAAGTGTGATGGTTAATCTTGGCGCTCATCCTTTTCTTCGATGATCGAAAATCTGTTATGTAATAAAGTGTATGGCTTATTCTTTCAAACGTACTAATAATTGCAATCATGCCTCTGAATGTATTTATCGAATGATGCTCATAGGGCATCTTGAACACATTCTTCCTCTTGTTTCTTGGCAGGCGCAAATTTGCATTATAGGTATTTTCATTGGTTTCTAGGTGCTTGATAGCGTGCTTTCGTACTTCCGCGAGGAACTGATGGCTTTCAAGATCATCAACTGAAAAACTCATTCTAGTGTTTCCGTGGTAGAAAGGCAAAACTAAGCTTGGCCGCGGTATTGAACCGCTTCGCTCAGATGCCGCTTGGTGACTGGTTCGCTGGCGTCCAGGTCGGCGATGGTGCGGGCGACTTTGAGGAGGCGGTCGAAGACTCTCGCTGAGAGGTTCATGCGGGCGGCGACCAGCCGCATGAACTCTTGGCATTCGTCATCCATCTGGATGAGGTCGCGAATTTCGCGCGGGCTCATCTTGGCGTTGACTTTGTCCTTGCCGTAGCGGCTGTGCTGTATCTGCCGCGCGGCGACAACGCGTTCCCGGATGGAGGCCGATGGCTCGCCGGGCGACTGGTGCAGAAGCTCATCCGGCTTCAGACGCGGAACGCTGATCTGAAGATCGATGCGGTCGAGCAGGGGGCCGGAAATGCGTCCGGCGTACCGGTCGCAGGCGGCCGCTCCGACGCACTTGGCTTCGGGGTATCCCTTGAACCCGCACGGACACGGATTCATCGCGCCGATCAGGATCGCCTCGGCCGGGAAGGTCATCGTGGACTGCACGCGGGCGACGGTGACGATTCCGTCTTCCAGAGGCTGCCGCAGCGCCTCCAGCACCTCCCGCGAGTACTCGGGCATCTCGTCCAGAAAGAGGCAACCGTAGTGGCCGAGGGAGACCTCGCCGGGCTTGGGCACCTTTCCACCGCCGACGATGGCGGCATAGCTGGCGGTGTGATGCGGCGCGCGGAAGGGGCGCTCCCAGATCAGCCCCTCTCGGCCCTGCTTCTGGCCGCTGGCCGAGTAGATGCGCGTGACCTCGATGCTCTCTTCGAGCGAGAGCGGCGGAAGGATGGTCGGCAGACGGCGGGCGAGCATCGTCTTGCCCGAGCCCGGCGGGCCGGTCATCAGCACGTTGTGACCGCCGGCGGCGGCGATCTCTAAAGCGCGGATCGCGTGCTTCTGCCCCTTGATGTCGCTGTAGTCGATTTCGTAGTTCGGTTCGGCCCGGCGGGCGGAAGCGGCGTGGGCGTAAGGCTGAGCCAGCATCGAGCCGTTCAGCAGTTCGGCCACCTCCAGCAGGGAAGTCATGCCGTACACCTCGACGCCCGGGGCGACGGCGGCCTCCGCTGCATTCGGCTCCGGCACTACGAGCCGCTTGATGCCGAGGCTGTGGCAGAGCAGGGCGATGTTGACCGCCCCGTCGATGCTGCGGAGCTTCCCGTCCAGCCCCAACTCGCCCAGGAACATGGTGTCGGCCAGCGAGCCCTGCGCGACCTGGCCGCTGGCTTCCAGCAACGCCACGGCAATGGGGAGATCGAGGGACGGCCCCTCTTTGCGGATATCTCCCGGCGCGAGATTGCAGACAATCTTGGTCATCGGGAAGGCGAGGCCGGAGTTGCGCAGCGCCGTGCGAACCCGCTCTTCGCTCTCCTGAACCGCCTTATCCGGCAGCCCGACCATGATGAAGGCAGGCGTGCCGCCCTGGATATCGACCTCAACCGTAATGGGCAGGGCATCGATGCCGGAAAGCGTCGCCGCCCTCGCCTGGGAGATCATGAGTTCAAGATTACCTGCGGCAAGTGAAGATCATTCTTCCACCGCCGGGGGCGAAGTCGTTGTAGGCTTCGCTGGTGATCACGGCGAAGCCGGCCCGCTTTAGCTCCGCCTCGATTTCTGCCTGAGTGAACAGGATCAACCGGTGCGTCTCCTGCACTTTGGTCCAGACTTTCCCGCTGCGGCGGAAGCTGGTGACGTGCCGTTCCAGGATGCCGCGCTCCTTGTCTTCCACCACGTTGTTGCCGACGCACCACTCGTCGCCATCCTGAAAGGCCGATTTGGATCGGTCCAGCTCATCTGAGGCGAGCATCAGGTCGAAGAGGAAGAGCCCGCCCGGCCGCAGGGAGGCATAGATCCGGGGGAGCAGCGCTGCCACCCGCGCCAGCGTATGCCCGCCCTCGAAGTCGTAGCAGAGCACCTCGCCGATGGCCGTGATCACATCGCTCTCAGGTAGATCGCAGTCGTACACCGAACCCACAGAAAACGAACCTGACGGAATCCGCCGCTGCGCCATCGCCGCCATCTCGGGGGAGAGATCGACTCCACCCACCCTCCAGCCCGCGTTTGCCAGAGTCAGCGAAGTGTCGCCGCCGCCGCACCCCAGGTCGAAGGCGAAGCCCGGCTCGCCCGACCACTCGGCCAGCACATGCCGCGCCGCCGCCTCGGCGAAATGGGCGTATCCGGCGACATGGATTTCGGCAAGCTGCGGGCTGTAGCTCATGGCGGACTCATTCTGACCGAAGCCCGCCGCAGCCTGATGCGTCATCATCTTCTGTATGATCTCAGCCATCGCTCTCGCCGCCGTCTTGCAGGACCCTCCCGCCGTGATGCACCCGGAAGCCAGCTTTGAGCGGCCCAGCTTCAGCCCGGATGGAAATCGGATGGCGGTGAGCTGCCTGCAGTACAACGGCCGTCAGGTGGTGTGGACTCTGGGTCTGGATGGCAGCGACCCCAAGGCGCTGGAAGAGGGTCGATTCCCCTGCTTCAGCCCCGATGGGAAAAGGATCGCCTACGCGGCCATCCCCGAAGGCGAATCGGACACCGAAATCTATGTGATGAACGCGGACGGATCCAGTCCCCGTCGGCTGACCAACAACGACAACTGGGACATGGACCCCACTTGGGAGAGCAACGGCATGAGGATCGCCTTTGCCGGATCGCAGCCCGCGTCCATCGGCGTCTTTGTGGTCGGAGTGGATGGCTCAGGCGAACGGGAGATCGCCAAGGGCAGCGATCACCGTGTGGCGCAGGAACCCACCTGGAAGCCCGGGACCGATGAGATCATCTTCAGCAGCGTGAAGGATGCGGCCAAGGTAACCAACGGCAGCGGCGAGCCGGAATACCTCTTCGATCTTTGGTCGGTGAAGGCGGATGGCACCGGAGCAAAGGTGATCTTGAAGGCCGATGCCCCCAATGGCCAGTCTCTGACCCAGCCGTGGTGCTCGGGCGACGGCAAGGTGCTCGGCTGGCTGGGTCGGCGGGAAGGCAGCCCGCAGGAGATCACGGTGGCCCCCTTTTCCAACCTCGCCTCCCGCACCAAGCTGGGGGGAGCGAGATACGTCTGGTCGTATGCGCTGAACATCAATGGCTCGCAGGCGCTGGCCGTGATGCAAGATAACTTCGAGACCCTGGCCCGCCCCGTGTTTCAGTTGAAGAACGGAACGGTCCTGCAACTGACCAACAAGGCGTGACAGTCAAAAGGCTGGGAAATGACCGCTTACGGGACCCGCTGGTTTCATTCGCTCGTATCCTATGAGTAAGCATCCTGCGTCAAAACAGGCTAGGAAGAATTTATGAATCGAAAGCTCATCGCCGCCATCATGCCGATGATGGTCATGGCCGCCGCCGCGGCGGTCGCCCAAGAAGCGGCATCGCCGATGGCCAAGCCGCCGCTCGGAGTCGGCAGCCCGGCCCCGGCCCTCAAGGTCGACAAGTGGCTCAAGGGCACTCCGGTCAAGGACATCAAGAAGGGAACCCACGTCGTCGAGTTTTGGGCGACCTGGTGCGGTCCGTGTCTGGAGAGCATCCCCCACATCACCGAGCTGGCCAAAAAGCACAAGGGCAAGGTCTCCTTCACCGGCGTCAGCGTGTGGGAAGACGTTGAGACCGAAGGCTGGCAGGCCACCGTTTCCGACTTTGTGAAGGACATGGGCGCGAAGATGGACTACAACGTGGCCGTCGACAACGCCGAAGGCACCATGGCCACCACTTGGATGGAGGCTGCCGGTCAGAACGGAATCCCGGCCGCATTCATCGTGGACAAGGGCACCATCCTCTGGATCGGCCATCCGATGGACCTGGATGCCGTGCTCGAGAAGGTCGTCAAGGGAGAATTCGACGCTGCGGAAGCGAAGCGGATGGCTGAAGAGAAGCAGGCTCAAGAAGCCAAGCTGATGGCCGCCGCCGAGAAGCTGAATACGGCGATGGAGACCGGCGACACCGATACTGCGGTGAAGGCGATCGACGAGATGGTGGCCGCGCAGCCGCTGCTCGCGCCGCAGCTCATCCCCCTCAAGTTCCAGATCCTCTCCACCTCTGCTCCGGATGAAGCCATCGAAGTCGCCCGCAAGGCGCTTGAGAAGGACTTCAAGGACAATGCGAACGTCCTCAACGATCTCGCCTGGGCGCTGATCGATCCGGAAGGCGAACTGATGAAGCGAGACAACGCCCTGGCCCTCAAGATGGCCACGCGCGCCGTCGAGCTGACCAAGGAGAACGACGCCTTCATGCTGGACACCCTCGCGCTGGCCCTCTGGCTGAATGACAAGAAGGCCGATGCGGTGACCAAGCAGGAGAAGGCCGTCAAGCTCGCCAAGAACCCGCCGGAAGGCTCGCCGGAGGTTCCGGCTGAGATCCTGGCCGAGATGGAAGCCCGCCTCGAAAAGTTCCGCAAGGGCTGATCGCAGAGCTGACTCAAAAGAGCCTCGGAGCGTCCCGCTCCGGGGCTTTTTCGTGCCGGTAGATTAGGCGTCATGGTTGCCGGTTCGCTTTCGCATATCCTTGTCCGTCCCGATGTCCGCCTGCGGGCTCTGGTGCTTGCGCTGGCGGGGGCGGCGGTGACGGCGATCGGCGCGCAGATATCGATTCCCTGGCAGCCGGTGCCCTTTTCACTGCAGACCCTCGCGGTGGTCCTGTGCGGACTCACTCTCGGCTTCAAGGATGCCGCCCGGGCGATGGCGCTATATGTCGGACTTGGCGCGGCGGGTCTCCCGATCTTCGCAGGCGGACGCAGCGGCTTCGGGGTGCTGGTTGGCCCGACGGGCGGCTACCTGCTTGCCTTCATCCTGGCTGCGGCCTGGCTGGGCTGGGTGGCCGACCGGGGATGGGACCGCAAGGCGATCACCCTGGCTCCGGCATTGATCGGCGCTTATGCGATCATCCTTGGGCTAGGGAGCCTGTGGCTCAGCTTCTTCATCGGCTACCCGGAGGCGTTCTACACGGGCGTCGCGCCGTTTCTGCTGGGCGATGTCTTCAAGGCGGTGGCGGCGGTGATTCTGGTTCCGGGGGCGTGGAAGGCGCTCGCGCACTTCGGGCTGGCTACGGAACCGCCTTCACGGCCTCGCCGCCGCTGATGGGCAGCTGGCGGTATTCGTCGATCAGCAGGGAATAGATCAGGTCGTCCATGCGGCCCTCGCCCCAGGGCACCTTCTGGCGCAGACAGCCCTCTCGGGTGAACCCGATGCGCTCCAGAAACTTCTGCGAAGGCTCATTCGCGCCGTACACCCACGCCTCGATGCGCGGAATCTCGACTTCTTCAAAGCCCAAGCGCAGCAGCTCGGCGACGGCTTCGGTCGCATAGCCTGCGCGCCAATGCTGGGGGGCGATCTCGTATCCAATATTGGCGGAGCCTCTGCCGAACTCAAAGCGGATGCAGGCGATGCCGATGAGCTGCCCATCCAGCTCGACTCCCAGCGAGTAGTTCTTGCGCGGAGTGCATCGCTGCTCCTCCAGAAAGTGGTCCACCAGCTCCTCGGCCTTTTTGGGCGTCATCGAATCGGGCGGGTAGGCGCGGTGGTATTCGGGATGATCCCACCAGGAGCCGAAGACGCCCTTGTCCTCGGGCCGGATGTCGCGCAGGGTCAGCCGCTTGGTCTTGATATCCACACGCAGCCGCTTGCTCATCAGCACGCTGACGTAGTTGGTGGCGCCCCAGTCGACCTTGCCCACCATCCGGTATCCGCGTCGGCGGTACATGCGGATGAGGTGCTTTGCGCCTTCTGCCGTGTCCAGCGCGACCTCGCGTCCGCCCTGGGCCAGGACGTGGCTCTCGGCGGCATTCATCAGCATGTGGCCGATGCCGCGACTCTTGAACTCAGGGAGGACCGCGAATTGGGTGACGATCCAGACTTCGGGACGCCGGTACCAGTCAGGAGTGTTGTCGCCGATGTCTTCGCTCTTGCAGGTGATGGTGCCGACCAGCTTTCCGTCAAGCTCGGCGACCAGGCAGTGCCCGCTGCCGCATCGCTCCCGGGTGTCGTCTTCGTTCTGGTAGGTGCCCCAGTAGCGAAAGCCCATGTCGGCCAGCTGCTGATAAGCGGAGCGGACCACCTGGGTCAGCTCCGCAAATGAGTCTCGCGGCTCAATGGGGCGAATGATCACTCCCTGCACAAGACTGATTGTGCCTGATCGTTAAAGATTGGACAATCAAAAGGCTTGACTTGAGAACCCTCGGCGGTCAATGCTGGTAACTGAGGCCAGAGAGATGGACACGAAGCCCGCCAACGCCCTAAACGAAAAGTATTTCGAAGTCTTTAAGAAGAACTATCTGGTGATTGGCCTGCCCGAAGAGGCGATTCACCAGTTGGCCGACCTGGCCGATTATCGGGTGGAGACGGCGGGTTCGGTTCTGGTCCAGAAAGGATCGCAGAGCGGCGACCTCTTTGTGGTGCTGGATGGCGACGTGACCATCACCACCGGCGACGGCGATCTGCTGGGCAAGGCCGGACCGGGTTCGGTTTTCGGCGAGATCGCGCTGGTGGATGACCAGCCCCGCTCGGCCAACGTCGTCTGCCCCGGCCTCACCGCCATCGCCCGCTTCCCGGCCAAAGAGCTGCGCGGTTTCATGGCGAAGAACCGCGAGATCGGTTTTGTGATGCTAGCCAACCTTGCTCGTCTGCTCGCGTACCGTCTGCGGAACACCACCGCCAACTACGACGAACTCCGCGACAAAATCCGCGATCCCTGGGAGCATTCGATTTAAGGAGTTGGCAGTTCGCAGTCGCTTGCAGTTGGTTTGGAGTTTGTAGCTCGTAGTCCATAGTTTGTAGATCGCTTCGCTTGTAGGAAGTGGCGAGTCAGAAGTTGGTAATTCGCTGTCATTTGCAGCGATTGTCAATCTCCTCCTCTCCCACGGGGAGAGGGTAGGGTGAGGGGGTTCCTTAGCTGCGAGTTTTCTCCACAATATAGAAGTGTCTGCGCGGGCTTTGCCCGCGACTTAAAGGCCTCGTTCCTCGGCTCATCTCCGGCAAAGCCGGAGATCCCCCTTCGACCCTTCGGGCCACTTCCCCCGCAGGCGGGGGCAGATTGCGTGGCCCGGGGCTGGCGGTCTACGAACTACAAACTACTGACTTCCCGACTTAAAAGGCCTCATTCCTCGGCTGATACCAAACGGAAGTTCTCCCCCTGAATCCCCCTCACTTGTCCTTTCAGGAAAAGTGAGGGGGAGCATGGTTAAGCCCGCCTTCGCCTTGACGGCTCCGGCGGGCACCTCCCCCTAGCCCCCTCCTCCGGGGCAGGAGGGGGATCTGGTTGAATTCCACCCCTGCGGATACAGGACGCGGAGTCATTTCAATTCCGACACTGCAAGCGAAGCGGACTGCTGACTGCCAACTGCTTACTGGCGAAGCCAAACGGATGCCCTCTCCCTAACCCTCCCCCACGACGGGGGAGGGGATGGTGCGCGCTGCAAGTGACTCAAGGGATAAAGGGGGAGGTTTAGAAGCACCATGTTCACTCTCCGACCAAGGAACAGCGAGTGCCCAAAGGCACGGCGACCAGCCCGCCAGAAACCTACTCTTCGATCTCGAACCACTTCGCGCGGTTGTAGGCGACGTCTTCCAGACCGGCGGGCCAGGTGAAGAGGTCTTTTGCGCCGGTGGCGGGGATTGTCTTTCTGGGCTCGCCGCCGCCGGCGATGTGGCGGGGCCAGTCGGGGTGGGTGAGGGCGGCTCGGCCGACGGCGACCAGGTCAGCGCCCATATCCATCGCCTCCTCGGCATCGGCGAGGGTCCAGATTTGGCCGACTCCGATGAGCGGCTTGCGGCCATCGACCTTCTCGGCCACGCGCTCCAGCGTGGGCTTCGGCCAGTCGCCGTTGAGGCCCTTCATCCGGAAATCCCACAGCGAGGCGTGGACAAAAGCGAGCCCCTTGGCGCAGAGCAGATCGATCAGGTCGGCGGTGTTCTCCCAGCGGATGCCGGGGGTCTCCAGCTCTTCCGGCGAGAAGCGGTAGCCGACCGGCAGGTCCCCGGCATTCGCCAGCACTTCATCGATGACGCGCTGCGAGAAGAGCAGGCGGTCATTGCCCCACTTGTCGGTGCGGCGGTTGGAGTGCGGGGAGACGAACTGCTGAAGCAGGTAGGTGTTCGCGCCGTGGATCTCGATGGAGTCGAATCCGGCTTCACGGGCGCGGCGGGCGGCCTGGCCGAAGGAGGCGATGATCTCCTCGATCTCGTCATCGGTGAGTTCGCGCGGCGTCTCGGCGTTCGGGCGATCTGCCGGAATCGCGGAGGCGGAAACGGGCTGTCCGCCGCAGAGTCGACCGGGGCAGGCGCGGCCGCCGTGGTGAATCTGGAGCGTGGAATAGCTGCCGCCCTCTCGGATGGCATCGGCCGCTGCGCGGAGGGAGGGAATCACGCGGTCTTCGGCGCACGACCACTGGCCATCAAAGGCGTGGCCGGAGGGATGGACATAGCAGGCGGCGGTCATCACCAGGCCAAAGCCGCCTTCGGCCCGCAGTCGGAGGTACGGGATTTCGTCGTCGCTGATCCAGCCGTCGGGCTGGGAGGAGTAGGTGGTCATGGGAGCGACCACCGTGCGGTTGGGCAGCGTCAGCTGCCCGAGGGAAAACGGTTCGAAGAGGCGCGAGTTCACTTATCCAGTACTTCGCGCAGAGGGACCTCTCCCTCAGCGTAGTACCCATTCTCGCGCAGGACCTCGCGCATGCCTTGGCGGCTGCTGGTGCGGGCGTTTTCGCGAATCCAGTGGACGCGCTTCTTCTGCACGTCGCGAAGCTCGGTTCGCTGTTCGGCCATCTCGGCCTTGGCCTGGCGCAATTCAACCCAGGGTCGGTAGCTTAAAAGGAGCCCGAAGACGACTCCCATCAGAATCCATCCAGTTATCTTCATCTCGTCCCTCCGTGGACTAGAATTTCCATTATACGGTCTCTGAGGGGCGTCTAGTATTCTTGCGGGCATGATTGGGCGGTTTTTTGGCGGACAAACAACCGAATCGAAGGGGCCGCACAATTTAAGAATGCAGCGAAAGCTGCGCCGGGTGTTGGCCGCGAGAGTGAAGGGTTTGCCGGCTACGCCGATGCCTCACGGCAAATGCGTGAATTCCTTATGGAATTACTTTCCCCCAGAACTGAAATGCACTGAAGATGCCTGGAATTCGGTTTTCCTGGCGCATCCTGAATGGCAGGTGTTGCCCGAGAGTTTTGAGTTTCCGGTCACCACGCTCCGCGTAGCCAACTCCCTTTCGCCCATCCCGCAGATCGACGCGTATCTCTTCACCGCAGAAGACGACGGCCCGATTCTCGCTACCGATCATGAAGGTTGCGGGCCGTGGTTGCTGCCTGCGGGCGTGACGGTCAAAAGCTCGCCTGGACCCTGCCCATCGACGCCGCCACCCATCCGTTGGCCGGGGCATTGGCTGGATGCTCAAGAACTGCGCCGACACCGAAACTGGGTGCGGAGAGCGTTGGTGAGAAACGGCTTTCGGCTTCCGCCGTATCGCCTTGCCGCTACAGGTCCAGCCAAAGACAATTGGTGGAACTACCTCCCCTGGGACCTGGAGGTGGAGATGGATGAAGATTCGCCGGTGGTCAGCGCGCTTCTCACCACTCAGCAGGTGATCGCCTGGAGCGATACTCCCGGCTCGGGCGGCGCGCTCTTGGACGCTCGGACCGCTCTGAACGGTCTGACTGCCTGGCCCGACAGCTACTATTTGGACTGGCCGCGCCGCCGCTGGCTGATCGCGGTTCCCGACCACTTTTGCCGCAATCCGGATGACCCGGACATGCTGCCCTGTCTGGTGCACTTTCGCCGCTAGACGCTCTGCACCAGGATCAGGTTGGTGTTGCCCGGAACTCCGGGCGGGACGCCGCAGGTGATGACGACCTTTTCGCCTTCCTTCAGCATCTTCTTGCGGACAAAGGCTTCCACCGCGTCCATCATTCCCATCTCCGCGCTTCCAGCGGGGGACGGGGTGAGGGCGGCGTTGACGCCCCACACGACCGACAGGAAGCCCTGCGTGCTCTTTTCCCAGCAGGCGCAGTAGATCGGGTTGCGCGGGCGGTACTTGCTGACCATGCGCGGGGTGTGGCCGCTCATCGAGATCGTGACGATGGCCTTCACCTTCATGGAAGCGGCCAGGTGGACCGCCGCATGGGCGACCGAATCGGTCTCGTCGCTGCGGTTTTCGCGGCGCATCAGGCGGTGCTCGTACTCAAAGAGGCTCTCGGCCTTCTCGGCAATGCGGGCCATGGTGGCGACGCATTCGATGGGATAGTGGCCGGCGGCGGTCTCGCCGCTCAGCATCACCGCATCCGTGCCGTCGAGGATGGCATTGGCCACGTCGCTCGCCTCGGCGCGGGTGGGGCGGGCGTTCACCATCATGCTCTCCAGCATCTGGGTGGCGGTGATGACCGGGGTTCCGCTTTGGCCGCACTTGGCGATGATCCGCTTCTGCGCGATCGGCACATCGTCCAGACTCATCTGGAGGCCCAGATCGCCGCGGGCGACCATGATGACGTCGCTCGCCTCGATGATCTCATCAATGTCTTTCAGCGCTTCCTTGGTCTCGACCTTCGCCACGAGCTTGATCGTCTTGTCGAACTGGTTCACCAGTTCCCGCAGTTCATGCATATCGGCTGCGCTGCGGACGTAGCTCAGGGCGATGAAATCCACTCCCGCCTTGGCGGCGGCTTCGAGGTCGGCGCGGTCCTTCTTGGTGATGCAGGGCACATCGAACGACTTGCCGACCAGCGTGATGCCGCGCTTGGCGCGCACCGTGCCGCCGCTCTGCACCTTGGCCTGGCAGATCTCATCGCTCTTGTCGAGGATGCGCAGGGCGATCTCGCCGTCGCCCAGCAGGATCGTGTCGCCCTTGCCCATCGCCTCCCAGATCGCGCCGTGTCCGATGGGGACCTGGGCGGCGGGAGAGGGGCCGAGGGTGATCGTCTGGCCCGCCTCGATCTCCAGCCCCTCATCCGGCAGGCTGCCGATGCGGAACTTGGGTCCCTGAAGATCGGCCAGCAGGCCGATGCGGCCGACTTCGGGGCTGTGCTTCCGCACCCAGTCGATGAGCCTCTGCTTCGATTCCCAATCTCCGTGGCTGCAGTTGAGCCGCGCGACATTCATCCCGGCTTCGATGAGCGCCTTGATCTGGCTCTCAGAATCGACCGCCGGGCCGAGGGTGCAGACTATCTTGGTGCGCCGCATGGTTCTCAGCTCTACGAATACTCTTTCCAGAGGCTGCCAAAGGTGTCCACCATTCGGTTGATCACTGCGAAGCCGCCCTCCCAGAATGCCTTGTCCCGCAGATCGACGCCGACGATCTCCATCAGCTCATGCGGGGTCTTGGAGCCGCCCAGCCGCAGCACCTGAATGTACTTCTCGGCAAACTCCGGCCCCTCCTCCTTGGCCCGCTCGTACAGCGAGAGGGTCAGCAGCTCGCCGAAGGAGTAGGCGTACACATAGAATGGAGCGAAGAAGAAGTGGCCCACATACAGCCACCACAGCCGATGCTGGTCGCCCAGCTTGACCGCGTCTTCAAACATCGACTGCATCTCGTCCTGCCAGATTTCGCCGAACTGCTCGGGAGTCAGCTCGCCCGATTCGCGGCGAATCTGGTGGCAGCGCTGCTCGAACCGGAACATGGCCGACTGGCGGTGGACGCTGGCGAAGATTCCTTCGATCTTCTCGGCGTAGAGGGCGAGCTTCTCCTTGAGAGTCGCCTCCTTCACCAGCCGCTCAAAGACCAGCATTTCGCCAAAGATCGAAGCCAGCTCGGCCAGCGGCAGGGTGCCGTGGAAGTTGAAGAGGCTCTGCTCGCGGCTGAGCGAGGCGTGCGCGCCGTGGCCTAGTTCGTGCGCCAGGGTCATCACGTCGTCGGCCTGGCCCATGTAGCTCATCATCACCACCGGGTGGGTGTCCGGCGTGTTGTAGCTGCAGAAGGCGCCGCCCGATTTTCCGTCGCGCGGCTCGGCGTCGATCCAGTTCTCGTCGAAGAACTCCTTGGCCCGCTCGGCCAGGACTGAACTGAACTGTCCGAAGGAGTCGACCACGATCTTCTGGCCCAGCTCCCAGGGCACCGTGCCCTTGTCTTCAAAGAGCGGAGCGTAGCGGTCGACGTGGGTCAGTTCGTCCAGGCCGAGGATGCTCTGCTTGACGCGGTAGTAGTCGGCCACCATGCCGCTGTTTTCGCGGCACAGGTCCATCACCAGGTCGACCGTCTCTTTGTCGAGTTCGTTGTTCAGGTGGCGAGACCGCTCGGGATGCTCGAAGCTGCGGAGCCGGTCTTCCAGGCTCTTGTCGGCGAGCAGGGTGTTGTAGGTGAAGACAATGGTGCGCTGCAGCTCGGCCAGGCCTGCGGTCATCGCGTCGGCGGCGGCCTGCCGCACGTCGCGGTTCTCGTGGCGGAGCTTGGTGGTCGTCTCTTCCAGCGAGAGCATCTCTACTTCGCCGGATTCGGGATCGACGTAGGGGAATCGCTGGTTGCTGGTCAGTTCGGTGTGCAGGCGGACCCACGCGCGGGAGCCGACATTGGCGGTCTCTTCCAGCAGAACCTCTTCCTTTTCGCTCAGCCGGTAGGGCGCGTACTTGCGCTCGTTGACCAGGTAGTGGCGGTAGCTGGCCAGCTCGTCGGAATCGATGCACTGCTGCAGCCATTCGCCGGGGGCGGCCTGCAGCTCCAATTCGAAGAACATCAGCCGCACGCGCAGGGCGCTCGCCTTCTCCATCTGGGCCTGCATGAATGCGCCGAGGGCCGGGTCGCTGGTGTCGGCCTCAAAGAGCAGGTGGGCGTAGGTGGGAGCCTTGTTGGCTTCGTTGGCGATCTTCTCAAGCTGGAAGATCGCGCCGGCCAGATCGCCGGGCGAAAGCTCGCCGGTCTCCACGCGGCCCTTCCACTTTTCGGCGAAGGCCTCAGCCTCTTCGCCAAGCCGCTTCCAGTTCTCTTCGATCTTCGGATCTTGGGGCGATGAGTAGAGCGCGCTGAGGTCCCAGCGCACGCCAGATGCGCGGGCCTCCATACCGACGGTAGCCATAAGGCCATTATGCCGCGCAACTGGGGTCCTGGTCGGGTGCGGAGTTGGGCGTAGGATCGTCTTGATAGGGGAATGCTCAAAGAGCTGTCGGTTCAGAACGTCGCCGTGATTCACGAGGCCAGCCTCAGCCTGGACTCGGGCCTCACGGCGCTGACCGGCGAGACCGGCGCGGGCAAGTCGCTTCTGATCGACTCCATCGGCCTCGCCCTGGGCGACCGCGCCGACACCACTCTGGTCCGCACGGGGGCCAATCGAGCATCGGTGAGCCTGGTTGTGGATGTGACCGACAACCCCGCCGCCCAAGCGCTCTGCGAAGCCTCTGACCTGCCCATCGAGAATGGCGAACTGACGATCCAGCGCGATGTTTCCGAGGGCCGCTCTTCCGCCCGCGTGAATGGACGGCTCGTGCCGGTGAGCACTCTGCGCGAGATCGGAAGAGTGCTGGTGGACCTGCACGGGCAGCACGACCACCACGGCTTGATGGATCCCGTGCGGCAGCTCTACTTTCTCGATGACTGGATCGGCGACTCTGCGACCCAGGCCAGGGAAGAGGTCGCCGAGCGGTTCCGGGCGATGGAGTCGGCGAAGCGGCAGCTTGCCCGAGCCCGCTCCTCACAGCGCGAGCGGGAGCAGCGCATCGACCTGCTGCGCTACCAGATCGAAGAGATCGAAGCCTTTGCCCCCCGCCCCCGAGAGCTGGAAGAGCTGGAGGCCCAGCTTGCCCGGCTCCAGAATGCCGAACGGCTGGCCGAAGCCTGCGCCCGCGCCTTCGAGGGGCTGCAGGAGACCGAGGGTTCGGCGATGGAGCGGCTCTCGCAGAGCGTCGGCGAAATCGAGGGCCTCACCCGCTTCGACCCGACCTTGAGCGAATCCATCGACCCGCTGCGCCAGTCGCTTTTCCAGTTGGAAGAGGGGCTGCGGTCGCTGCGGCTCTATGCCGAAGAATTGAACCTCGACCCCCAGGCGGTGCAGGAGACCGCCGAGCGGCTGGACGACCTGAAGCGGCTGCTGCGCAAGTACGGCGAGAGCGAAGAGGAGATTCTGCGCTACTTAGCTGATGCCAAGGAAGAGCTGGACAGCCTGGAGAATCGCTCACTCTCGGCGGAGGCCTTGGAGAAGGAGCTTGAGCAGGCCGAAGCGGCCCTCACCGTTGCCTGCGAAAAGCTGACCGCGCTCCGCAAAAAGGAGTCGCCCAAGTTTGCTAAGGAGGTCGGCGGGCATATCCGCGACCTGGCGATGCCGAAGGCGGTCTTTGATGTACAGCTTCTGCCCAAGGAGGCAGATGAGACCGGGGCGGACGAGGCGTGCTTCATCTTCAGCGCGAACCCGGGCGAGGACGCCAAGCCGCTGAACAAGGTCGCTTCTGGCGGCGAGTTGTCCCGCGTGATGCTGGCGATCAAGGTGGCTGGCGCGGGGCGGGCGGGTGTTCCGACGCTGATCCTCGACGAAGCCGACACCGGTTTAAGCGGCCGCGCGGCGGCGGTGACGGCCAATAAGCTGGCCGAGTTGGCGCAGCATCGGCAGGTGCTGGTCATCAGCCACCTGCCGCAGATGGCGGGGCGTGCCGACCACCACTTCCGCATCGACAAGACCGAACAGAGCGGACGGACGGTGACGGGGATCAACCTTTTGGATGGCGATGCCCGGGTGGACGAGATCGCCCGGATGCTGGCCGGAGAAGAGGTCGGCGAGTCGGCGCGGGCCAATGCGCGAGAGCTTTTGTCCGCCGCGACGGGCACTTGACCCTGTTAATCGTTACGCTTTAGCGATTCACCCGTTTGACCGTTTGGAGAACCACAAAATGCTGAGTTTAGTTGCCGCGGCGACAGTTCTATCCGCGCAGGCCTCGCTCCCGATGGTGGAGCCGAAGGTCGTGAGGGCTTCGATGTTCAAGAACGGCTATGCCGTCATTCTGCGGGAAGCAAAGATTCCGGCAGGAACGACCCAATTTCACATCCCCACCGCCTCTCCCAGCACCCTGGGAACCTTCTGGATTCTCAGCGACGGCGGAGCGCAGCTGAAGTCCGCCGTCGCGACTTCGATCGAAAAGACCGATGAGCGCCATGCGGGCGACCTGGCCGAAATCATCTCGGCCAACCAGGGCAAAAAGGTCACGCTGACCGTCCACCTGGCAGGCCGCGAAGGGCCGGAGCAGGTTCAGGGCGAAATGCTCTCCTCCACCGGCAATGCGGTCGTCATCAAGATGGCCGACGGCAAGGTGCGCGCCTTCAACAAGGGCAGCGTCATCATGATCGAATCGGTTTCCGGCGAGCTGATCTACAAGGTCCCCACCAAGACCGAGCAGCGCGTCATCCGGCTCAATGTGACCGGTTCCGGCAGCATCTTCACGCTGTCGCTGGAGCAGGGCATGAGCTGGGCTCCGGCCTATGCGGTGGACATCACCAACCCGGACAAGCTGAAGATCACCGGCAAGGCGACCATCATCAACGACCTGGTCGACCTGAACGATGTCGAGGCGCGGCTAATCACCGGCTTCCCGCACATCCGCTTCCTGGGCACTTACGACCCCTTTGTCAGCCCGGAGACGATGAAGCAGTTTGCCGACCAACTGATGGGATTCGGCGGCGGTGGAATGGCTCCCGGTTCAGCGCTGACCCAGAACGCGGCCCGCATGTACGATGCGCGCGGCGACCGGGAGCTGAACTTCCAGCCGATGGACCCCAGCCAGCTTGAAGGCTTCCAGGCCGAAGATCTCTTCTTCTACCGCCAGCCGAACGTGAACCTGATGAAGGGCGAGCGCGGGTACTACGTCCTCTTCACCGCTGAATCCGACTACGAGCACATCTACACGGTCGATCTGCCGGGCGACTCCGCCGAGCGGATCATCAATACGATGAACGGCAACCAGCCCGATGTGTGGCATGAGCTGAAGTTTAAGAACACGTCGAAGATGCCTCTGACCACGGCGGCAGCGACCACCATCAAGAGCGAGGAGATCATCGGGCAGGACATGCTCGACTACACCTCGCCGGGCGCCGACGCGCACCTGAAGATCACCAAGGCGCTCGACATCCAGGTGGATGGCAAGGCCGAGGAGGTCTCCCGTGAAGACGGCGCTATCAAGGATCGCAACGGCAACAACCTCTACGATCTGGTCACCGTCCGCGGCGAAATCGAAATCCGCAACATGAAGGCGGAGAAGGTCCAGCTCAAGCTGACCAAGCAGATCGAAGGCGAAGTGGCCTCCACCACTCCGCAGGCGGAGACGATCAAGCTGCCCACCGGCATCAACCAGATCAACGCCACCTCGATCATGACCTGGCGGCCAGAAGTCGAATCCGGCAAAACCGTCACCCTGCGCTACAGCTACACCGTCTACGTGCGGGCGCGGCGATAGATCAGGCTGTCTGTAGTCTGCAGTTTGTAGATCGCTTCGCTTGTAGCGAGTTGCGGTCTACACACTACGAACTTCAGACTACAAACTAGAAAAGCCCGTCTGCTCAACAGCAGACGGGCTTTTCAGTGAATCCAGGCCGGAAGGATCAGTCCTTGTAGCCGGGGAGGCGGCGGCCCTTGTAGTAGCCGTCCGGGGATGCGCTGTGGCGCAGGTGGAACGGCTCGCCGCTCACGTTCTTGGTCTCGGTGATCTCGACCATCTTGGCCTTGTAGTGCGTGCGGCCCTTGGCCGTGCGCTGGTGGGAATGCTTTCTCTTAGGATGGGCCATTGAATTCTCCTTACTTCTTTTCCCGGTGCAGGGTGGTCTTTCGCAGACTCGGGTTGTACTTGTTCAGCTCAAGCTTGTCCGGGGTGTTCTGCTTGTTCTTGGTGGTGACAACGTAGTGCTTGTTGTCTTCCGTGCACACGAGCCGGATGATTTCTCTCTTTTCGCCTTTCTTTTTGGCCATTGCGGATTCGCCCCTGCGTGATTAGTCCAACGTACGCTGGCAGAGGCGTATTATGGCCGCTCATTCTGGCGCAGTGCAAGCAGACCCAGGCTGAACGGGGTCTTTTCGCCGGTACAATCCGCCCAGTTGCCCGGGTGGCGGAATTGGTAGACGCAGCGGACTTAAAATCCGTTGGCTTCGGCCGTGCGGGTTCGAGCCCCGCCCTGGGCACCAGATTGTCGCGGTGTCCAGACTATACTTAAGCTACCAGCCATGTTTGGGCATCCATCTCCTCTAACCGGCTTTCCGGGATCCAATAGCTCGAGTGGTTCATACAGATACTGGGAAGAAGAAGCAATCGGAAGGTGGGATATTCATGATTATCTCTTAGGTAATGGCTTCTTTTTGGAAGGTGAGCTTCGCGTCGATGATAAAACGTTCACTCGCACGCAAACAAAATCAGTCATTGCGATGGCGGCGACAGTAGCGTGGGAGGCAAAGATGGGCTTTGGTCAAAGGCCTGTCTTTATGACAGATGGTTCAAGAAATGCGCTGCGAAGCAAGAATGCTTTGGAAGGAGATCAGTATCAAGGGTTTAGAGTATGGACATTGAGTGAGTTACTCTTTGAGGTTCGACGTCTAACACCCGAAGAAAAGATTCGTAGAACACTTTCAAACCTAAGCTTTCTCGAGGGTGAACCAGGTTTTGGTTTGTATTTAGGTGTCCAGCTGAAGCCGTATCCTGGAAAGATACTGCCGCCGACCTCTGAGTGTAACTCATTATACGGGCCTGCGTATGGTTGCACTCATTCTGAAGCCATGATGGTCTTCGCACTGCTGCTAAAACGGGGTTGGCTCGTCATATCAGAAAACTCCAAAGTCGGAGCCCGAGTCGGAGACGGACAGGAGATGCCCGAGCAATGGGTGAGGGTGCATTTAACTCCGGAGGGTTATGAGCAAGTGCACCTGAGGGTGCCTGATCTTGACAGTGAAGCTCCTACTGCGTTCCTTGTATGTCGGTTCAATGATGAGATGGAGAAGGTTTACGAACAGGTGTATAGTAAGGTTGGCCTGCATCAAGATGTAAACTGTCCCATATATCGAGTAAAAGACGTTCATCACGTTGATAGAATTGATGATCGTATCGTCCATGAATTAAATAAGGCAACGGTTACTATCGTTGACTTGACGGAAGAGAACTTCAATGTTGCATTTGAAGCAGGCTATGCCTTGGCCTTGAATAAGCCCATAGTATGGACAAAGCGTAAATCCGGTGGGCAAGAAAAGATTCCATTTGATATTCAAAGTCAGAACATTCTTTTCTGGGATGAGAACGACCTCGAAGACTTTGCAGACAAACTGAAATTTCGACTTCTGGCCGCCCTAGAGAAGGAGAGCCGGAGAAAGCAGGTTTGATAGCTTACGAATTGCGGCTTGTTTCAATCTGATACACCATATGATCGCACCCGGAATGGACCTCTATCCCGATCGGCTCCATCCCGAGCTTCTCGACCACCCGCGCCGACCGTTTGTTGACCGGCCGAACAATCGCGTACAGAACCTCGAAGAACCCAAACGCATAGTCCTGCGCCACCAGAGCCGCCTCGGTTGCATAGCCCTTGCCCCAGGAGCTGCTGTGGAAGTGCCAGCCGATTTCGATGCGGCTGGGGTCTTGGCGGAGGGGTTTGACGATGAGGGAGCCGATGGCTTCGCCGGTCTCCTTCACCCGCACACCCCAGAATCCGCATCCTTCTGGATAGCCTGCGTACCGCTCCAGCGCCGCCGCCAGGTTTGTCCGCTGCTCTTCCAGCGAGGTCTCGCCCTCCATCAGCAGCCACTCGCGCACTTGCGGGTCGCGGTAGAGGTGGTAGATGGCCTCGACATCCTCCATCGTCCAGGGGGAGAGGATCAGGCGTTCGGTTTCGAGTCTCATGATGTGCGCTCTCGGCGCAGAAGGAGCGCGCCGCCCTCAAAGTCGAATTCGTGCTCAATCGGGCTGAGGCCCAGCTTCTCCGCCACCCGAAGAGAGCGGAAGTTCTCAGGCCGAATCACCGCATGCACCGACGGGAAATGCTCCAGCGCTAGGTCGCGGACACGGGCCATCGCCTCGGTGGCATAGCCGTTGCCCCAGTGGCGGCTCTCAATCGCCCAGCCGATCTCCATCCGGGCGTGATCCTGCTTCAGCGGCCGCAGAAGGGCGATGCCGCAGATCTCGTCACCCGGGGGAACGACCGCCCAGCAGCCGCAGGGAGCGGGATAGCCCGCATGGCTGTCCAGGGTCGCGGCGAGCAATTCGTCGGTGGCTGCGCGGTCGGCTTCGTCCTCCAGAACCAGCCAATGGCGGATGAGCGGGTCGCCGAAAAGCCGGAAAAAGGCCTCCCCATCCTCCATTGTCCAGGGCCTTAGGGTCAGGCGCGCTGTCTGCAGGTTCACCGGGCGGATTCTACAACGTAGAATCAGGCAGAAGATGAGCCGCCTCTTTGTCACCGGTTTCGGAGCGTTTGGCAAGTTCGACGCGAACCCCAGTCAGACGCTGGCCGAAGGATGCGGCCTGCCGCATCGCATTCTCGAGGTGAGCACCCATGCGGTGGACGAGTGGCTGGAGTCCGGCGAGCTGGACGACTACGACAAGGTGCTGATGATCGGGGTGAACGGCAAGGGCGAGCGTCCGCACCTGGAGCTGTCGGCCCGCAACCATTACGGAAAGAACCCCGATGTGCGCGGAATCGCTGCCCAAGGGCCGATTCTGCCGTACGGGCCGCCGCAGCTCGCCGCCACCCTGTGGCCCGAATGTTGCCTGCACGAAGAGGATGAGTGGGCGTTGAGCACCGATGCCGGCGACTACCTGTGCAACTACATCTTCTACTCGATGCTGCACCGATATCCCCAAAAGCAGGCGGGTTTTCTGCACATTCCGCCCGCAGATCGGGTCCCGTTGGAGCAACAGGCTCAAACGCTTGCCCGGCTTGTGGCACTCTTATAGGTTAGGACCGCGCCGCTCATGCCCAAAAACATGCTGACCGATGACCTTCGCATCAAGGATGTGCGGCCGCTCATTCCCCCCGCCATCCTGATCGAGGAGATTCCCGTCTCCGATACGGTGCAGGAGATGGTCTCGCGGGTCCGCCGAGAGATCGCGGATTCTCTGCATGGACTGGACGACCGGCTGGTGTGTGTGGTCGGTCCCTGTTCGATCCACGACCCGGCCGCAGCACTTGAGTTCGGCCAGAAGCTGCGCGATGTCGCGGCGGGCTATGCGGATGACCTGATCGTCATCATGCGCACCTACTTTGAGAAGCCGCGCACCGTCACCGGCTGGAAGGGGCTGATGAACGACCCCGACCTGGACGAGACTTACAAGATCAACAAGGGTCTGCGGATGGCGCGTCAGCTTCTGCACGATCTAGCCGAAAGCGGCATGCCGAGCGGGGCGGAGTTTCTGGACAACATCCTGCCGCAGTACATCGCCGACTTCATCGCCTGGGCGGCGGTGGGAGCGCGGACGACCGAAAGCCAGATCCACCGGGAATTCGCCTCCGGCTGTTCGATGCCGGTCGGCTTCAAGAATGCCACCAGCGGCATGACGCGCAGCTGCATCGATGCGGTGCGCGCCGCCTCGGTGAGCCACTGGTTCCCCTCGGTGACCAAGCAGGGCGTCAGCGCGATCCTGCAGACCGCGGGCAACGACTCCTGCCATGTGATCCTGCGGGGCGGCAGCGAGACCGGACCGAATTTTGACCAGCACACGGTCCGCGAGGTCACCCGCGACCTGGGCCATCATGGGCTCCCCGCCCGGCTGATGGTCGACTTCAGCCACGGCAACTCCAGCAAGGATCACCGCCGCCAGAAGGTGGTGGCCGAAGACGTGGCGGCGCAGATTGAATCCGGTTCTGACGGCATCTTCGGCGTGATGATCGAGAGCCACCTGCACGAAGGGCGGCAGGATATGGCTCCGCGCAGCGAGCTGAAGTACGGCGTGAGCGTCACCGACGCCTGCATTTCGCTGGAAGAAGCGACTTCGATTTTCGAGAAGCTCGCCTCTGCCGTCCGGGCGCGGCGCACCCAGCCGCGTGCGGCGGCTGCCGGCTCATGATCCTCTCTGCGCTCATCTTTCTTGTCGGGCTGGCCCTGCTGCTCTGGGGCGCGGAGATTCTCGTGCGCGGAGCCTCGAGCCTGGCGCGGGGCTGGGGCATCACCCCGCTCATCATCGGCCTGACCATCGTCTCGTTCGGCACGAGCGCGCCGGAGCTGGCCATCAGCGTCGCCTCCTCTTTCGGCGGCAAAGGCGAGCTGGCCATCGGCAATGTGGTCGGCAGCAACATCGCCAACGTTCTGCTCATCCTGGGCGCAGCCGCGGCGATGACCTCGCTGGCGGTGCAGCGGCAGCTGGTGCGTCTGGACGTGCCGATCATGATCGCCGCCGCCGCACTGGCCTACCTCTTTGCGCGGGACGGAGTGCTTGCCCGGTGGGAAGGGGGAGTCCTCTTTGCCTTTGCGCTGCTGTACACCTGGGTTCTGTTCCGCCTGAGCAAGAAAGGGAAGGCGCCGCCGGTTGAGGCGGAGGAGGAGCAGCTGGTCGAGCGTCCGGCCTGGAAGAACGGCGCGCTGATCGCCGTCGGCATCGGGATGCTCATGCTCGGCTCAAAGTGGCTGGTGCAGGGGGCGAGCGACATCGCATTGGCCTTCGGCGTGAGCGAGCTGGTCATCGGCCTGACGGTGGTGGCCATCGGGACCTCCGCACCGGAGTTGGCGACCACCGTCATGGCGGTACGCCGCAACGAGGGCGATCTGGCGGTGGGCAACGTCATCGGCAGCAACATCTTCAATATCTTTGTGGTGCTGGGTGCGACGGTGCTGGTCTCGCCGCATCCGCTCACTGTGCCTACCGCCGCATTGGTCTTCGACTTCCCGGTGATGGTGCTGACCCTGGCCACCTGCATGCCGCTGCTCTATGCGGGCTATCGCATTTTTCGGTGGGAAGGCTGGGTTTTTCTCGCATATTACGCGGCCTACGTCATCTATCTCCTGCTGCAGTCAAGTCATCACGATGCCCTCCCGGCCTTTGCGCGGGTGCTTGGCTGGTTCGCCATGCCTTTGAATCTTTTGATCATCGTGGGCCTGGCCGCCAACTTCTTCATTCGGCGGCGGCTTGAGGAGAGGGCTCAGCGGCGCGCCGGGGGCTAGGTAGCCTCAGAACGCAGTTCTATTGAGGTGAAGGCTCCGCTGTCGTGGCGGAGCTGAGAACGGGGGAAGTCCGGTGGAATTCCGGCGCTGTGCCGCAACGGTCAAAGTCCGAATGCCTGCTTCGCTTGAGGGAACCAGCACACGCCTGCGAGCACAGGTGTCGGGAGGATCCGCCCTTCTGCCAGCTCACGCAGGCGGCCATCGAGGCCGCTGAAATGAATAAGAAAAGACAAGCGTTTACGCTGATTGAACTCCTTGTTGTCATCGCAATAATTGCGATCCTCGCCGCCATCCTTTTCCCGGTTTTCGCGCAGGCGAAGGCGGCGGCTAAGAAGACCGAAGCCCTCTCCAACATCCGCCAGATCGGCCTGGCTTGGACGCTCTACAGCAACGACTGGGACGGCACACTGATGCGGACCCAGACGGCCGGAGCGGACCGCACGTTCTACTGGTGGGGCAGCTTCGACGGCACGACTCTGCGGCCTTCGGAGGGCCTGCTCTACCCGTACACCCGCAACGAAGGCATCGCAGCCGACCCGATATTTCCCCGCTCTATGCGGACCGCTCTGGGGCTGACTGGTTTCGGATACAACTACTCATTCCTCAGCCCTTCCGAATACCTGCCGCCGACCTGGGAAGAGGCCGCGATTGCGGTGAATGAGAGCCAGGTAGAGATGGTCAGCGAAACCATCGCCTTCGCCACCTCCGCCCGCCTCAACAACTGGGATTTCGCCGCGCCGACGCTGGAAGGGAACGCCTACCTCGATCCGCCCTCAATGGACTTTCCCAGCCTGCACGGCCGCCATACGCGGCGGGCAGTGATCGTCTGGGTGGACAGCCACGTCTCCACCGTGCAGCCCGTCATTCGGCAGGGCGCTTTCGGCTACGGGTTCCAGGGCGAAGACTTCACTCTGCATCACCTTGGCGATGCGATCAAGAGGGGGTGTCCGGTGGACAGTGCTTGTGAAGACTATCTTTACGCAACGGCGAAGCCGGTTTTGTAAGTCGGCAGTGAGTAGTTTGTAGATCGCTCCGCTTGTAGTCTGTAACTTCCTCTTCGGGAGAAGATCGTTCGGCTCCGCCGCCCGCCCCCTTCGACCCTTCGGGCCACTTCCCCCGCAGGCGGGGGCAGGTGATGCAGGTTCTTTTTCCTCTCCCTTGAGGGAGAGGGCAGGGTGAAGGGGTTCCGTTGAAGGGAAGCTTCTGCCACAAGAGAGAAGTGAATACGCGAGCAGTCGCTCGCGGGTGATGCCTCGTCCCTCGGCATGATATTAACGGAACCCCCTCACCCCAAACCCCTCTCCCCATGGGAGAGGGAGACGTCCGGCTTCGCCGGACCACCGTTCGGGAGAGGGGACGTCCGGCTTTGCCGGACCACGGCACCTCCTCCTAGCCCCCTCCTGCAGTCAGGAGGGGGGAATAAGAATTGCCCAGGAGGCAGGGATGGTTATGGTTCCACCACTGCAAGCGAAGCGAACTGCCGACTGCTTACTGCCAATTAAGGCTAGCCAGCCAGAGCGGCGTCGACGAATTTTCGGGAGTTCTTGAAGGACTGTTCGACCTCGGCGATCGGGTCGCCTTCGCCTTCGTACTCAAGGTTCACCCAGCCGTCGAAGCCTGCGTCCACGAGGATGCTGAGGCACTTGGCGAGGTCGACTTGGCCTTCGCCGATGACCGTGCCGCGGAAGCCGGATCCATCCAGGGCGCGGTAGACGAAGCCGTCGTAGTCCTCGGGAGCCTTCTCAAAGTCTTTGAAGTGGACCATTGCCGCGAGGTGGGCGACCTGGGCCATGGCTTCGTGGCTCTCCTGGCCGACCAGCAGGAAGTTGCCGGTGTCAGGGTTTGCGCCAAGGGCATTGTGGCCGCACCGCTGCTGCACGGAATCGATGATCTTCCGGACCTGATCGCCGCGCCCGGCCAGCTTGCCGTGGTTCTCCAGGGCGAGCCGCACACCGGCGCTCTTGGCGGCGTCAGCGGCGGCGGCGAGGCCGTCGATGATCCAGCCGAGAGCCGTGTTGAAGTCGATGTCCTCGGCGGTGTCGCCCGCAAAGACGCGCACCGTTTTTGCGCCAAACTTGCCCGCCTCTTCGATGCCGAAGAGGATCTTCTGCAGCTGCTGAGCCCGCTCGTCGGCGTCCGGCTTTGCGAAGTTCTGGGCCACGGAGAAGACGCCGCAGACCAGGCCGGTCTCTTCCAGCGCGTCCATTGCGGCCTGGCGGTCGCTCTCGACATCCTTGTAGAAGAAGTCGAGGAGTTCGACGCCTTCGGCGCCGATCCGCTTGGCTTCGCGGATGAAGCCGGGAATATCCATCTGTCCGGCCTGAACGGTCCGGACGTAGCTGTACATGCTGACGCCGAGCTTCATATTCTTTCCTTAGAGGGAGACGCCAGCCGAGGTCTCGGCGGGCTGCGGCGGAGTGCCGTCCATCGGGAGCCGAATGCCCTTGTCGGGCAGTTCGGTCGGCGGAACATCAACCACCTTGAGGAACGGGCCGCCCAAGACGCCAAGGAGGATCGTGCCTGCGGCGCAGACCACGAGCGTGGACCGAAGTCCGCCGCCCGCCGGGCCGAAGCTCTTGCTGACCGCACCCTCGTCTTCGACGAAGGCGGCCTTGGCGATCTGGAGGTAGTAGAAGGCGCTCAGCGCGCTGTTCACGGCGAGCACGATGGCGAGGGTGGGCAGGCCCGACCGCATCGCTTCGTAGAAGATCATCCACTTGCCGAAGAATCCGGCCGTCGGCGGGATGCCGACCAGGGACGCCACAAAGACCACGAGACAGCCCGCTGCGAAAGGCGAGCGATTCCACAGGCCGCGCAGGTCTTCCAGGCGCGTGCCTTCCTTGCCGTTCTTCGCGGTGAGCGAGATGATGGCGAAGACGCCGAGGTTCATCAGCGCGTAGCTGACCAGATAGAACATCACGGTCGTCGTGCCGATTTCATACGGCATCTTGAAGTGCGCTGCCAGGGCCACCAGCAGGTATCCGGCATGGGCAACCGACGAGTAGGCGAGGGCGCGCTTCACGTCGCGCTGAACCAGCGCGCTCACGTTGCCCACCGTCATGGTGAGGATCGCCATCCAGAAGAGGATCGCCTCCCAGTATTCGGCCAGCAGGAGTGTGCCTTCCAGAACGCGGAAAGCGGCGATGACGGCGGCTGCCTTTGAGGCGGTCGCCATAAAGGCGGTGACGTTGGTGGGGGCTCCCTGGTAGACGTCGGGAGTCCACTGGTGGAAGGGGAAGGCGGCGATCTTGAAGCCGAGGCCGACCAGCATCAAAAAGACGCCGATGACCATGGTGTTGCGCTGAAGCGGGTCGCCCATCGCGAGGGCCACGTTGGTCATGCCCAGGTGGACCGAGCCTGTGGAGCCGTAGTAGAAGGCGATGCCGTACAGCAGAAACGCGCTGGCGAATGCGCCGAGCAGGAAGTACTTGAGCGCGGCTTCTTCCGAACGCGTCTCCTCGCGGCTCAGGCCCGCCATGCAGTAGAGCGCAATGCTGAGGACCTCGATGCCCATGAAGAGCATCAGCAGATTCTGCGTGGTGCCCATCATCATGCCGCCCGCCGCGCTGAAGAGCGCCAGCGGATAGAACTCGCCGTAGGCGATCTTCTTCTGCCTAAGGTATCCCTCGCTGAAGAAGAAGGTGAGGCCGGTGATGACGATGAGCAGAAGCTGGAGGATGAGGCCGGTCTCGTCGCGCCGGAACATGCCGCCCAGCGTCTCTCCGGTCGGCATGCCGAACTGCATGGCGGTGGAGATGCCCGCGACCAGAAGGCCGACAAGGCTGACGCCCACGATCATGTTGTTGTTCTGCTTGGGCCGCAGCATCTCGACGATGAGGGCGAGTATGCCTGTGGTCAGCACCAGCACTATCGGCGCCAGCATCATCCAGTCGATGGCTGGCGGCTTGAGCACAAACTCGTTGATTTCTCTCATCAGTTGATAGCCTCGGCGCGACCGATCCAGTCCCTCGCCTCTTCAAAGTTGTCTACAAAGTAGATGTCCGCACCGGGCTGATTCCCGGCCACCGGCCCCGCCTTCATGTCGCGGATCTCGGCCAGGTCGGCATCGTTTGCCTTCATATCCCAGGCGATGGCATGGGCGGGCAGGTCGCTCACAAAGTCGAGATAGGGTTCGGCCCCGTGGACGTACAGGATGTTGAACCGGGCCGGCGCGACCTCGTGCAGAAGCCTGCGGTCGACCTCCAGGTAGTGGCCGCCGTACTCCATCGGGCTGCTCTGGCTGGGCTCTGCGCCCTTCATTTCGGCGCAGATGCCGTCGGCTCCGGTTTCGAGCGCCCGGGACATCTCGGCGCGGCACTCTTCTTCCAGCCGCTTGAGGATCGCCTCGCCCTCGGCGGGCGTGTCGTGAAGAATCTGGCTGAGGGCGACGCCTTCGCGCAGGGCGCGGGCGAGGGGCAGGTCGATGCTGACGAGTTGGACTTGATCGCCCCGTTCCGCAACGCTGTCCATCTGCACCACCACGGCATCCGCCTCCGGGCTGGCCTGTCGAGTGATGACCGGCTTGCGGTCCACGTCACCGCCGCGAGCGGCTGCGGTCAGTCGCTCACGGGGCGTCAATGCGCTTCCTCCTCCTGGTGATCCTCGGAGTGGTCATCTTCCGAGTGATCGTCGCCGTGGTCATCGCCATGATCGTCGCCCGCCGGCATCGGGGGCAGGGTGACGTGGGCGTGGTAGGCAGGGCCTGCGATGACTTCCGCCACGCGTCCGCCGCCCTCTTCGCCCAGCAGGGGTTCGCTCATGCGGACGAGTTGGCCCTGGCCGTCGATCTCCATGTAGGGGTCGTTCCAGATGGGCCGATGTCCGGCGGGGTTGGTGCTCATCATCGTGAGCGCCTCGACCGATCGCTCCATCGGGCGGAAGAACGTGGTCGGCACCAGGCCGCCCCAGAAGATGAAGAGGATGAACACGCCGACTAGCCCGATCTCCCAGACCTTGAGGTCCTTGAGCCGGGTGAGGTTGGGGTTGGTGATCTTGCCGTAGAACGTCTTCTGGAACATCCAGAGCAGGTACACGGCGGCAAAGATGACGCCTGTGGCGGCCAGGATCGGCAGGGCGATGTTCAGACCATACGCATTGGCCATTCCCGACTGGAACGAGCCCATGAGCGCCAGGAACTCACCGATGAAGCCGTTGAGCGGCGGCAGGCCGACGCTGGAGAGCATCACGATGAGGAAGAGCGCGGCAAAGATCGGCATCTGCGCCTTCAGGCCGCCCATATCCTTGAAGAGGCGCGTGTGGATGCGCTCGTACAGAAGGCCGATGAGCAGGAAGAGCGCGCCGGTGCTGATTCCGTGGTTGAGCTGCTGGTACGCGCCGCCCATGATGCCGGTGTGGTTCATCGAGAACAGGCCGATGACCACGAAGCCCATGTGCGCGACTGAAGAGTAGGCGACCAGCCGCTTGATGTCCTTCTGCATCGCCGCGACGATCGCGCCATAGATGATGCCGATGACCGCAAGCGTGGTCAGAACCAGCGGAGCCGTCATGCCGAAGAGGACCGGAACCTGTCCGGACATCACTTCGGGGAACAGCGGGAACAGGAACCGCAGGAAGCCGTAGGTGCCCATCTTGAGCAGGACGCCGGCCAGGATGACCGAACCGGCCGTCGGGGCCTCGGTGTGCGCGTCGGGCAGCCACGTGTGGAACGGGAACATCGGACACTTGACCATGAAGCCAAGCGCGAAGGCCCAGAAGAGGATCGGCTGCAGCGTGAGCGCATTCGCCCACAGCGCGCCATTGGCGGCCGTCTCCTGAATCGCCAGCAGGTTGAACGTCAGCTCTCCAGTGGCATCCCGGTTCAGGAAGGCCACGGCGATGATGCCGACGAGCATGAAGATCGAAGCGGCGAATGTGTACAGGAAGAACTTGATGGCCGCGTACTTGCGGTTCTCGCCGCCCCAGACCGCGATCATCAGCGCCATGGGGATCAGGGAGAACTCGAAGAATGTGTAGAAGAGCACCAGGTCGAGCGCCGAGAAGACGCCGATCATGGCGGTCTCGAGCAGCAGCATCATGATGAAGTACGTCTTCACCCGCTTGGTCACATAGAAGCTGAAGATCGTGCTCAGGAAGGTGAGCAGGGTCGTCAGCATGACCATCCAGATGCTTATTCCATCCAGTCCGACCCGGTAGTGGATGCCGAACTGGGCGAACCACGGGTAGTCCTCGACGAACTGGAAGTGGAAGGTGCCGTTCATGAACTGCAGCAGCATGCCGATTGAGGCGATGAAGGCGACGCCCGTAAAGAGCACCGCGCCCGCCTTGATGGCCTTGCCGTAGGTTTCCGGCACCAGCATCAGGAGAATGGCCCCGATGACCGGTATCGCAAGGAGCGTGGAAAGGATTCCGGCGCCTCCAGTCATCAGTTCACTCCTCCGCGCTGCATGATGTAGTAGACCAAGTACCCGAGCAGGGCGATCACGCCCAGCCCTGTGACTGCCGCATAAGTGCGGACATATCCTGTTTGAATTCTTCGCACGGTGTTGCCGATGGCCGCGCTGAGCCAGCCGAAGCCGTTGACGATGCCGTCGATCACGGTGCGGTCAAAGGCGGCGCAGGCATCGCCGATCACCTTGCCGACCCGCAGGGCCAGGAAGTTGCTGACCAGCCAGTCGTACTTCCACTGGTCGCCCGCCAGCCGCTGGACTGGGTTCCACTTCTTCATGTCCCAGCCTTCGCTGGCCGGGAGCTTCTTGGCGTATCGCATCATTCCCAGGCCGATGCCCAGGACGACCATGACCGTCGAGATGATGATCAGGGTCGTGTGGCCGATGGCGCCGTGGTGTTCCGAGTGGTCGTGCGGATAGAGCCAGGCCTGGAGGTTCTCGTTGAGGAACCAGCCCAGCAGACCCGTGCTGCCCAGGGCAAGCAGGGTGAGCGGTGCCCACATGAGGACCGGAGTCTCCTTCGGCTCGTGGTGGCTGTCCAGGTCGTGGTGATGCTCTTCCGGCGTGCGCGCCGCGATGGCGGCGTACTCTTCATCCGAGTAGAAGAAGTCGTTCTCGTCTTCACCGTGGTGGCCGTGCGCATGGTCATGCGCGTGATCGTGGCCGTGGTGATGGTCGTGGCCATGCACGGGCTCCAGCGAGCGCCACCGCTCTTCCTTGTTCATGAAGGTCAGGAAGAAGAGGCGCGTCATATAGAACGCCGTCATGCCCGCGACCAGGAAGCCGACCCAGCCCGCAATCGCGCCCCAGGTGAGTCCGCCGAAGGCCATGAGCGTGGTGTGCTCATCGTTGACCGCGGGGCCGAGGATAGCTTCCTTGCTCCAGAAGCCGGCGAAGGCGAAGGGCACGCCCGCAAGCGCCAGGTAGCCGACGGCCATCACCGCGAAGGTGACCGGCATGTACTTCTTCAGGTTGCCGTAGTTCCGCATGTCCTGGTTGTGGGCCATCGCGTAGATGACCGAACCGGAGCCGAGGAAGAGCAGGGCCTTGAAGAAGGCATGCGTGATGACGTGGAACATGCCCGCATAGAACATGCCCACGCCGCAGGCGATGAACATGTAGCCGAGCTGAGAAACCGTCGAATAGGCGAGCACCTTCTTGATGTCCGTCTGCCCAAAGGCGACCGTCGCGCCGATGAGGGCGGTGAGCGCGCCTGTTATGACCACCACGGTCATGGCCGTGTGGGAGAGCAGGAACAGCGGGCTCATGCGGTTGAGCAGGACGACGCCGGAGGTGACCATTGTCGCCGCGTGGATGAGCGCGGAGACGGGAGTCGGACCGGCCATCGCGTCCGGCAGCCAGACATACAGCGGGAACTGCGCGGATTTGCCCATCGCGCCGATGAAGAGCAGGATGCAGATCCAGGTGGTCTCCGTCGGGAAGCGGGCAAAGATTTCGTTGGCCGCAGGCAGGATGACGTCGTAGCTGAGCCAGCGGGTCTCGCCGCCCATCAGTTCGGTGTGGGTTCCAGCCAGCAGGTAGACCAGCCAGAACATGCCGAGGGTGAGGCCGACGTCGCCGATGCGGTTGACGATGAACGCCTTGTTGGCCGCCTTCGAGTTGGCGACATCCTTGTACCAAAAGCCGATGAGCAGGTAGGAGCAGACGCCCACGCCTTCCCAGCCGATGAAGAGCAGGGCCAGGTTGTTGCCCAGCACCAGCGTCAGCATCATCACCACAAATAGGTTCAAATAGGTGAAGAAGCGGGGGTAGTCGGGGTCGTCGAACATGTACCGCGAGGCGTATACATGGATCAACCCGCCGATGCCGGTGATGACCAGCACCATCGTCATGGAGAGCGCATCGACCCTCAGTTCAAAGGGTATCGAAATGCTCGCCAGTTCGATCCAGGGGAAAAGCTGAATGATCGTGGTGCGCGCGTCCGGATCGGCCTGCCACATCTGGGCGGCGATCATCAGTCCAAAGCCGAAGGCGGTGAGCACCACGGCGGAGGAGACCAGGCCGACGAGCGACTTGCCCGCTTTGCCGAAGCGGTCGATGATGGCCTTGCCGAAAAGGGCGTTCAGAATGCTGCCGATCAGCGGCAGGTAGAGGACCCAAGAGATCAAAGCGGCGGACTTCATTCCTAGTTCCTCATCGTGCTCATCTCGTCGATGTCGACCTCATCCCGGTTGCGGAGCACGGCCATGATGATGCCGAGCCCGACCGCAACTTCAGATGCGGCGACCGCCATGACAAAGATGACCATCATCTGGCCGGTCAGAGCGGATTCCATAGTCGAGATGTCGCCCGAAGTGAAGGGCGCATACCGCGCGAAAGCGAGAAAGCTGAGATTGACCGCGTTCAGCATCAATTCGATGCACATGAAGACGACCACGGGGTTCCGCCGAATGGCGACCCCGGCCGCTCCCGTGCAGAACATGAAGAGGCTGAGCGCGAGAAGGTAGCCGAGAGGCACCTGATGGACGAAGTCGTTGGCTTGGGCGATCAGGGTGACCATCTATATCCTCCTCTTGGCCAGAAGAATCGAGCCGATGATGCCGACGAGCAGCAGGATGCTGGCGATTTCAAAGGGCCACACATACTGGGAGAACAGGAATTTGCCGATCTCCTGCGGTCCGCCATAGTTGGCCGGAAGCTCTTTCGGGCCCATCTGGGAGAGCGGGAAGACGATCTGGCTGAACACGAAGGCGAAGATTCCCGCGCCGAGCAGGAAGCCGATGAGCGGCGGCACCGGTTCGCGCCGCTTCGTCTGCGGTTCATCCTTGCCGAGCTTGAGGATCATGATCACAAAGAGGAAGAGGACCATGATCGCGCCCGCGTAGACCAGGATCTGCGTGATGCCGAGGAACTGCGCCCCGAGCATGAAGTAGATCAGCGCCAAAGTCAGGAAGTTCAGGACGAGGCTGACGGCGGACCGGACGGGATCCTTTCCGAATCCCACCACCATGACCGCGCTCACAGCCGCAAACGCGGCCAGAACAAAAAAGATGATCTGACCTGCGTTCAAGCCTTCGCTCCCCGATTGAGAGTCTCCATTCGCATTGCTCCAGAAACCGATTGGAGCGGCCTAAACCGCTCCCCAAATTGTCAAATCTATGCCTTGTTCGGATCGACCATCGTCACCGACCGGCTGGATGGATCGACCATCGTGACGGTGCGGTGGTAGTTGGGATCCTTCGCCTTCTTCGAGGCGGCGGAAAGGTTGAGATAAAGGACCACCAGCAGAACGATCGCCGCCCCCGCAGCGATCCATCCACCAACCGCGCCGTACATGGCGGTGCAGATGATCCAGAGTCCGACCACGATGAAATTGGCGACCGCCAGCGGCAGCAGCGACTTCCATCCCAGGTTCATCAACTGGTCGTAGCGCAGCCGCGGAAGCGTGGCGCGCAGCCAGATGAAGAACGAGAGGCCAAAGGTGCACTTGGCCAGGAAGGTGAGCGGGGCCATCCAGTAGTTGACGCCCTTCATCAGCTCGAAGAACCCGGCCGCAGCCGGCATCGAAGCCGAAAGCTCATCCCAATTGAACGGCAGCATGTTGTAGCCGCCCCAGAAGACGGCGGCGAAGACTCCGCTCAGCACGAACATGGCCGCGTACTCTCCCATAAAGAAGACCGCGAACTTCATGCTCGAATACTCCGTGTGGTAGCCCGCGATCAGCTCGTTTTCCGCTTCCGGAAGGTCGAAGGGAGCGCGGTTGGTCTCGGCGACCAGGGCGATCATAAAGATGATCGCGGCCACAAAGCCGAACGGAGTGAAGATAAACCAGTTCTGCGCCCAGGGGATCACGCCGTAGAGAGCGGCTTCCTGAGCCTTGACCATCTCGGTCATCTTGAGCGAGCCGGTGGCCAGCACGATCGCGGCAAGCGAAACGCCCATCGCCAGTTCGTAGCTGATGAGCTGCGCCGAAGCGCGCAGGCCGCCCATGAGCGAATACTTGTTGTTGGATGCGTAGCCAGCCAGAACGACGCCGTACGCGCCGAGGGAAGAGACGGCCAGAACGTACAGAATGCCGATCTCGACATCCGCGATGGGCGTGAGCAGCCCGTATGTGCCGTAGTCCGGTCCCCAAGGCAGGGTGCCCGCGAGGGCAAAAGCGGGGAAGAGCGCCAGCGCCGGAGCGGTGAAGTAGATGAGCTTGTCGACCTGCTTCGGCGTGATGTCTTCCTTCAGGAACAGCTTGATGCCGTCGAAGAGGGTCTGGGCGAGTCCGAACAGGCGGATGCGCTTTCCGTTGGGCAGGTGGAACGTGCCCGAGAGGTTGGGTCCGATGCGATCCTGCATCCAGCTGAGCAGCCGACGCTCCCACCAGATCATGCCCGGTACGAGGGTGAGAATCGCGCCCACCACGAGGAGACAACGGATCAAGCCGAGGATCAAAATCCCCCGCGTAGAACCGTCATTTAACTGCTGCAGCCACTCGTTAACCAACGCGCCAACTTTACCTTTTCAGTCTGTGAGGCAACCGATGCCTCGTCTAATGACCCACAGCCTCAATCCCGAACTTTTCGGGGATGATCAGAACGCCTTCCACGCTGATCCTTTCGTAGCCTGCGGGGTGATAATGCGGGACCTCTCGGCTGATCTCCTCCATGATCTCGCGGGGGTTGAACGCGGGAGTCATGGGCGTCATGCGCACGAGGCACTCAGTGAAGATGCGCCAGCCCGGCTTGGCATCACCCGGAGCCGGAATGACCTGCGCCATGCGCTGCACGCGCCGCTCGGTGCTGGTGTAGCTGCCGTCCTGCTCGGCGGGAAGCGCCATCGGCAGAATCACGCTGGCAAACTCGCAGGCTTCGGTCTGGCGAAAGTGCTGCACAACCAGGAATTCGACATTCTCGAGCGCCCGCTCGGCCAGCGCCCGGTCGGGGTAGTCGGTCAGCGGGTCGCAGTTGACCAGCCACAGGGCCTTGATCTGCCCGTTCGCGGCGGCTTCCAGAATCTCCTTGGTGTTGCGGCCCTTGGTGTCGGCGAGTCCGCCGCCCGGCAGAGTGTCCGGCAGTACGCCGAGTTCCAGCGCGCCCTGCTCGTTGCACTCAAGCGCCATCAGGTTGAACTTCGCGCCGCTCTGCTTGGCTGACTGCGCCAGGTGCTCAGCTGCGGCCGGTCCGCCCGGCTGCTCCAGCAGTCCTCGGGTGGTGATGATGGCCGTGCGGCCCTTCAGGACTTCGGCGGCTTCCTTCAGGCTTGCCGCGCTGACACCGGTCTTTGATTCGACATCTTCCGCCGAGGGACCGTCTCCACCCATCAGGGCGCGCAGTCCGGCGGCGAGGGTTTCGGCGGTGCCTTCCCTATAGCGAAGAACCGTGTGGGCAAAGCTGTCGGCATCGGTCGGCTCATGGTGGGCGACCACGACCTTCGTGCCGTGGTTGAACCAGCCCTTGCGGACCCGAAGGTAGGTCATCGGCTCCTCATCCGCGAGGCTCGTGCCGAAGATGAGCACCGAATCCTGGTCTTCCAGTTCGGCGATCTTGGCCTGGACCGGGTTGATGCCGTGCTTGTTCTCCATCCGTTCGCCGTGCGGCTGAAGGGTGGAGCGCATGCGGTGGTCGATGCTGTTTGAGCCGAATCCCTTGCGGAACAGCTTCTGCAGCATATAGAGGTCTTCGTTCGAGACGTTCGGCTTCACCAGAGCCGCGCACTCCTCGCCCTTGCCCTCGAAATTCTGAAGAATGGTGGTGTAGGCTTCGGACCAGCCGGTGGCGGCGAAGTCGTCGCCTTTGCGGACATACGGCGACGTCAGGCGGTTCGGATCGTTGTAGAAGTCGTGGCCGAACTTGGTCTTGTCGCAGGTCCACTCCTCGTTCACGGCCTCGTTGGTGCGGCCATTGATGCGGACGAACTTGGTGCCGCGATAGTCGAACCAGATGTTGGTGCCGCAGGGGGTGACGGTGCAGAGCGCGGGCCGCGTCTCCAGATCCCAGGGGCGCGCGCGGAAGCGGTAGCGGGTCGAGGTCAGCGCGCCGACCGGGCAGATCTCGATGACGTTGCCGCTGAACTTCGATTCAAAGTCGGTGAGCTGGAAGGTCGAGGGCTGCATCTCCGCGCCCCGGAACCGGAAGGCGAGCTGATGGTCGCCGGAAATTTCTTCGGTGAACCGCACGCACCGACCGCACTGGATGCAGCGCTCCAGGTCGAGCGTCACGTACTTGCTCAGCGGATACGCCTTGGGCAGGTGCCGCTTCATCTCGGTGAAGCGCGAGGTGCTGGGGCCGTAGGCGAGCGTGTTGTTCTGCAGCGGGCACTCGCCGCCTCGGTCGCAGATGGGGCAGTCGAGCGGGTGGTTGATCAGCAGGAATTCAAGCACGCCGCGGCGATCCTTGTGCACCGCTTCGGTGTCGGTATAGACGACCATGCCTTCGCTGGCCGGCAGGGTGCAGGCCGCCTGCGGCTTCGGCATCTTTCGGACGCTGCCATCCTGCTGGGTGAACCCAACCTCGACGAGGCACATGCGGCACATGCCGACCGGCTTCATGCGCGGGTGGTAGCAGAAGATGGGAATCTCCAGTCCGATCCGCTTGACGGATTCCACGATCAGTTCGCCCTTGGGGACCTGAACCTCCTGATCGTTGATCGTGATTGTAATAAAGTCTGCCTGCGGTGCCGCTGCCATAAAGCTCCTCGGGATTTTGGCCTGAACAGGTGTACCATACGCGGCCCTTTGTCTGCCCGTCAGCGCAAGATATGTTGTCTGCTGCCGGGGAGACCGGGGATAATGCGGTCAGAAAGCCCTTCGTTGGAGGGGTTGGAGGACAGCTGTGTCATCTATGCGATTTATTCGTTGGTTTGGTCTTTGTGTGCTTTTGGGGGCGGTCAATCTGCTCTCGGCATCTCCCAACTCAGCGGTCACTCGACGCATCGAAGTCGAGATGAAGCCGCACCGACAGTCGATGGAAGTGGCGACGCAGCTGGCTCTGGGAGTCGGCCGCGTGGCATCGTTCCGCGGGACGCACTTCATTCTTGAACTGAACCCCGACGCGGATTGGGATGAGGTCCTCGAACGCCTGCGGGCACGCCCCAGCGTCGCCGAGGCCGACCCGGTCGCGCCGCAGATTCCCGATTCGATCCGCAAGCTGGGATCGATCTCCAAGATGCGCTCCGTGGTCAACGAGTACAAGCGCGCCTACCTCGACTATCGCGAGATGGCGGGCGAAGAGGAGGAGGAGGACGAAGGGGAAGAGAGCGGCGAGCTTGAAGCCGACGAGATTCCCGGCCTCGACTTCTTGGAGGCGTATCTCGAATGGGTCGAGCTTCGCGCTTATCCCAACGACGAGATCGACCTGACCCCCTACAACCAGATCGTCGAACAGCGCTGGAGCCAGATGCAGAGCGGACTCAGCTCTCTCGCGCCGAGCACTGCGCCTCAGCAGGTCAATGGCGGAACTCCCCGCAACTGGGAATTCATCGGCCCGACCAACCTGAACATCCCCTACCAGATCTATTACGGTCAGCGCGCCATCAATGGCCGCGTCAACGCCATCGCCTACGACCCCTTCATCGACAGCGTGATGTACCTGGGCGCGGCGCAGGGCGGACTGTGGAAGACGACCAACCGCGGGCAGACCTGGACGCCGCTCTCGGATGACTGGCCCCGGCTCGGCATCAGCGCCATCGAGGTCGATCCCACCAACAGCAACATCATCTATGTCGGCACCGGCGACTTCAACGGTTTCGATGTCGGCGGAATCGGCATCATGCGCTCCCACGACGGCGGACTCACCTGGACCCGCCTCGGCACCGACCAGTTCGGCTCGGCGGCCATCAGCGACATCGAAGTCGACCCGGCCAACCCGAACCGCGTGGTCGCATCCTGCGGAAAGACGGCGGGCGGCGGACTCTACTTCTCATTCGACTCCGGCGCGAACTGGACTACGGTCCAGTCGGGCAGCGACTGGGGCGGACTCTCCCTCGGCGCACAGGGCTCCATCGCCAGCGGCGGTGCGGGCCGCAACCTCTATGCGGTTCGATCCGGCGCGGCCGGTTCGACGCAGATCTGGCGCTCGACCAACCACGGCATCAGCTGGGCTCAGCTCAACATTTCCGTCGCGGCGGGAACCAACAATACGATTGATGTCGCTGCCTCCAAGGTCAACCCCGATACGGTGTACGTTCTGCTCGGCGGCAGCCAGCAGATCGCCAAGAGCACCGACGGCGGCGCGACCTGGACCGATGTGACCGGCGGGTTCCCCGGCGGCTACAACTGGAGCCAGAGCTGGTACGACTATCACATCGACACCTCCTCCCGCGCCAATGGCGGCGGACGCGAGGACGTGGTCTATGTCGGCCTCATCGACATCGTTCAATCCTGGGATGGCGGTGCGAGCTGGCGCAGCTTCGGCGGCGCGGGCTTCCAGCCCACCTATTCCGGCGATGCCATCACCCACAACGACCAGCACAGCTTCGCGGTGAACCCGAACAACCCGAATGAAGTGCTTGTCGGCAACGATGGCGGCATCTACCTCTGTACGGTCAACCCGACGACGGGAGCCGCGACCTATTCGACGACCCTCAACAAGTTCCTCGGCATCAGCCAGTTCTATCGCATCACCACCCACCCGAGCGATCCCGACTACGTTCTGGGCGGAACGCAGGACAATGCCTCGCCGCACTCCTTTGGCGACATCGCCAACTGGGAGAACCCGGGAGCGGGCGACGGGGCGGGCTGTGCGATCAATCCGTTCAACCCGAACATTCAGTACCACTCCTGGCAGAACAATTCGATTGCGCGCACAACCACTGGCTTCCAGTCGAACAACCAGACCATCACGCCGAACTGGTCCGGCCACTCGGTGCCGTTCATCGGAAAGCTTTTGCTGGACCCGAACAACGGCCGCTACCTCTACGCCAACACCCAGTATCTGAACCGCTGGGACGAGAACACCGACAGCTGGAGCCTGCGCCTGGGCAACCAGGTTCTGGGCGACCGGGTGAACGCTATGGAAGTGGCAGTCGGCGACAGCACCCGGCTGTACACCGGCTCGAACAACGCGCAGGTGTGGATGAGCAGCAACTTTGGCGCGAACTGGACCCGCATCGACCGCGTGGGCCAGGGCGGTGGACTGCCGAACCGGACGATCATGGCGATCAGCGCCAATCCGAACAATAAAAACGATGTTCTGGTCGGCGTCTCCGGCACGGGCACGGGCCACCTGTGGCGATGCTTCGATGTCACCTCGCCGAATCCGACCTGGGTGAACGTGAGCGGCGCCGGAATGACCGGCCTGCCCAACCTGACCCTCAGCGACGTGGTGCGGCATCCGGATATGCCGGACACCTGCTGGTATGCGGCGACCGATGTCGGCGTCTTCTACACCGACGACGCCGGGTCCACCTGGACCGACATCACCCGCTCGAAGGGTCTGCCGAACGTCGAAGTGAGCGACATGGAGTTCATGACCGACCCGGTCACCATGGATCGCTACCTCACAGCCGGAACCTTCGGCCGCGGCATCTGGCGGCTGCAGTTCCCGGCGGCCAAGCTGACGAACCTGGCGGTCAACCCCAACCCGATCTTCATCGGCGAGGAGTCGACCGGCACGGTCACCATCGACATGCCCGCTCCGGCATCCGGTCTCACCGTGAACTTGAGCAGCAGCACGCCGCAGGCAGTTGTGCCCGCAACGGTTGCTGTTCCGGCAGGCGAAATGTCGGCGAACTTCACGATCACGACCAACGGAGAACTCTCCGTCACCGCGACGATCTCCGCGACCGTGAATGGCTCGACCAGCCAGGCTGACCTGACCGTGTACGGCACGCCGAAGCTGGACACGATCAAGTTCAACCCGACCCACATCTATTCCGGCGAAGCCAACACCGGCACGGTCAACCTGACGGCCCCCGCGCCTTCCGGCGGATTCGTGGTGAATCTCAGCACGACCGTCCCCGGCCTGACGATCCCCAGCACGGTCACCGTGCCCGAGGGGATGCTGAGCGCGAACTTCACCATGAGCACCGAAGAAGGGCCTCGGCGAGTGGCCGTGATCAAGGGCACCAACGGAACCTCGATCAAGTACGGCGCATGCTATGTGCTGGGTCTGTGGAATGTCGCGCCTTCGGCGGTGAGCTTCGCCAACGCGACGCAGCTGGGCGGAAACCTGGCTTCGATGCGCTATGACGATGCGGACCAGTTCGTCTTCAAGATGACGGACGGCGGACAGCAGGCGCTGGTCGAGTTCGAGTACGACAACCCGACTCCGGTCCGGTTCGGCTCCTACTTCGACCTGAAGTACCGCATCAACCGGCCCGACATGCTGGTGAAGCTGGACATCTGGGACTGGACGACCAACTCGTACTCGCTGAAGTACACGCTGCAGGCCGATGACTCCTTCCACGAGTTGGAGTACAACATCACCGGCTTCTACTACTCAAAGTATGTGGATCCGGTGAGCGGCAAGCTGAAGTTCCGCATTCGTGCGGAGAAGCTGACCAGCCCGGCCGGAGCCGATCCGACCATGTGGATCGAGCTGGGCCGCGTGCGGGTGCGACACTAAAATCGCCCAAAAGGGCCCTGGGGTGGTTGCCTCAGGGCCCTTTTTGCTGCCTGGGCCGATGGTCGCCAATCTGTACTAAAGCGTCAATGATCAGCGAATGAGGGCGTAGACTCACCGTGGAGCTGTTGTTGACGAACCATGCTTGAAGCAGAAAAGATGGAGCTTGAGGTCAAGTCTGAGGACGATGCCCTTCTTGAAGAGGTCGCCGGGAGCGACTACAAGTGGGGATTTGTCACAGACATCGAGTCGGAGACCTTTGAGCCCGGCCTGAACGAAGATGTGATCAAGGCACTCTCGGCGATCAAGGGCGAGCCGGAGTGGATGCTTGAGTTCCGCCTGAAGGCGTACCGCCATCTGCTCACCCTGACCGAGCCGACCTGGCCGAACGTGAGCTACAAGCCGGTCGATCTGCAGGCCATCAGCTACTATTCCGCTCCCAAAAAGAAGCCGCAGCTCAGCTCGCTGGACGAGCTGGACCCTGAAATCAAGGCCACCTACGACAAGCTGGGCATCCCGCTGGACGAGCAGAAGATGCTCGCGGGCGTGGCCGTCGACGCCGTTTTTGACTCTGTTTCCGTCGTGACGACCTTCAAGGAGAAGCTGGCCGAGGCCGGCGTCATTTTCTGCAGCATCAGCGAAGCGATCCGCGAGCATCCGGAGCTGGTGCAGAAGTATCTGGGCTCCGTTGTCCCCTACAGCGACAACTACTACGCCACCCTCAACTCGGCGGTCTTCAGCGACGGCAGCTTTGTGTACGTCCCCAAGGGCACCCGCTGCCCGATGGAGCTGAGCACCTACTTCCGGATCAACGCGATGAACACCGGCCAGTTCGAGCGGACCCTCATTGTCTGCGACGAAGGCGCTTATGTGAGCTACCTGGAAGGCTGCACCGCGCCGATGCGCGACGAGAACCAGCTTCACGCCGCCGTGGTCGAGCTTCACGCCGAAGCCGACGCCACCATCAAGTACAGCACGGTGCAGAACTGGTATCCGGGCGACAACGAGGGCCGGGGCGGCATCTTCAACTTCGTCACCAAGCGCGGCAAGTGCGAAGGCAGGAATTCCAAGATCACCTGGACTCAGGTGGAGACCGGCAGCAGCATCACCTGGAAGTATCCCTCGGTCATCCTGAAGGGCGACAATTCAGTCGGCGAGTTCTACAGCGTCGCGCTGACCAGCAAGAAGCAGCAGGCCGACACCGGCACCAAGATGATCCACATCGGCAAGAACACCCGCTCCACCATCGTGAGCAAGGGCATCAGCGCGATGAACGGCCAGAACACGTACCGCGGCCTGGTCAAGATCAACAAGGGAGCCGACAACGCCCGCAACTACTCCGTGTGCGACTCCATGCTGATGGGCGACCGCTGCGGCGCCCACACCTTCCCCTATATCGAAGTCAAGAACAGCACCGCCACCATGGAGCACGAGGCCACCACCTCAAAGATCGGCGAGGACCAGCTCTTCTATCTGGCTCAGCGCGGGATCAGTGAAGAGGATGCCGTGAACATGATCGTCAGCGGCTTCTGCAAGGATGTGTTCCGGGAGCTTCCGATGGAGTTTGCAGTTGAGGCGCAGAAGTTGCTCGGCGTCAGTCTTGAGCACTCGGTGGGGTAGGAGGCATTCAACGGCAAAAATCAATTACCATTTCGCGAACCCGGCGCGAATCGAATGTATACGAAACCTGTTTACTTACACGCGACAGGGAGTATTTGTGCAAGGTGTTGTGCAACGCCCAATAGCTTGTTCTTCAATTCTTGAGCTACGAACCTGTCTGGACGAAGTGTGTTCGATCGCTGGTCAATACGATTATATTTGCACTTTTGCTCTGGGTGGTATCGTTCCTATGCAGTACATATGTCGGAAGCTGGAGAGAGATGGTTTCGAAATAGCTGACGATACAATTCATGTCTTTGCAGGCTTGAATTGGAATATTTACAAATACAGGCCAAAGGCGAGATTCTTGAATTGGCTTATCGGATTGCCGGATAAGTCGAAGGTATTGGTGGTAGATACGGGAAAGATTGGCAATGCTGCGCCGACCGTATTGAATCTTCTCCGGAAGTTTTACAGGAGGCATGTTCCTCATAAAGATATCACTGTTGAAGTAATTGTGATTGCCGAGAATTGCCAGAAGGGGAAGCCTTGTCTGAAAGATGATGGTGACTTCATTTGGCAATGTTATCGGACGCATGCAACTGCATACTGTAACTATAAAATTAAAAGAATTAGTTCTAATGATTTTGAAAATGTATCTTATTTGCAAGGATATAATGCACTGCGTTCCGCTGGGAAACTACAGGAGCTAAACATACTCGGAGCTATATCTGTCAGAAATCATGTAGGCGAGGGTGGCGTATTAATGGGGCCACAAATTCATGAAGGCTTTCTTAACTTGTTGCTTGGCGACAATGCCACAGTGGTTGCATTGTCTCTAACTATGCCAAGTGGCTCTGTATAGCGGACCGTGATTGTTTTGATTCTTCTACCGTACTTCACCGACAACGGCCAGGATGGGATGCGGCTGGCGGTGAGTCGGGATGGGTTGGCGTTTTTGCAGGTGAATGAGGGGCGGCCAGTGTTCAGGTCGAGCCTGGGCGATGGGCTGGTGCGTGATCCTTCCATCATCGAGGGGCCGGATGGGCGGTTTCATGCGGTCTGGACCACCGGATGGTGGCAGCGCGGGCAGATCGGGCTGGCGCACTCCGACGATCTGTTGACCTGGACCGAGCCGCAGGCCGTGCCGGTGATGCAGGAATTCCCGAGCACGCTCAACTGCTGGGCGCCGGAAATCCATTGGGACCCGGAGCGCGAGCAGTACCTCATCATCTGGTCCTCGACGGTGCGCGGCATGTTCGAGCGGACCGCCGAATCGAGCGAGAACGGGCCGGACAACAAGGGTCTGAACCACCGGATGTTTGCGGTGGCAACAACCGACTTCGTCCACTACACACCGACCCGGCTCTTCTATGATGGCGGGTTCAATGTGATCGACGGGATGATCTCCTCCGCGCAGCACGAAGGCGGGTGGGTGATGGTGATGAAGGATGAATCCCTGCGCCCCAAGCCGCAGAAGAACCTGCGCCTCGCCTTCAGCAGTCTGTTCAACGGACCCTACACCGATGCCGACGCAGCGTTCACGCCCGAGGGAGTGTGGTGCGAGGGGCCGACTCTGCTGTGCTTCGGGGACGAGTGGCGCGTGTACTTCGACCGCTACCGGGAAAACCGATGGGGCATGGTCAGCTCGCCTGATCTCAAGACGTGGACCGACCGAAGCGCCGAAATCCGCGTGCCGCAGGGCGCAAGACACGGCAGTCCTTTCGTAGTAGAGTCCAGCCGCCTGCCGTGGCTGGAGAGCTTTGAGGTGATTGAAGATTGGATGGGAAATTTGCTGGTGAGAAGAGGCTTTTTGACCTGGCCTCAGATTTCCGGAAGGCAATTGAGGCTGCGAGGGTAGAGCCGCTTGGTATTCCTTTTGAGGACTTTCCGACCGGAGCATGTGGAGATGCTTCGATTTTGCTGGGTGGCTATCTGAAGACGAAGGGCTTTGAGTCAGTTCAGTATGAGTATGGTTGGCATAACGGACAGTCTCATGGGTGGCTAAGAATTGGTGAATTCATAGTTGATATCACAGCCGACCAGTTCTTGGATATCACCGATCCGGTTATTGTCTCATCTGAATCTGATTGGCACAGACAATTTCTTGTAGAGGATTGTCATGATGCTGACTATCTAAACTATGGGTCCGAGGGCAAGAATTGGGAACTTGCCCGACAATTCCAAATAATTACCGGCTACTTATAGTGTCAGGCCATATTTTTCAGCGTCTACTTCGGTCCAGAGTGGTGATTTATGTCTGCAAATGCTTTCGATAAGTTCAAGAGCCTCGTTTACTTGCTCCTTGGATCGAGGTTCTTCCATAAGCCACGAAACGATGTTTCCTATATTGGTCAGAAGTAGATGGCAGTCTTTTTCGTCGTCCATGTGCCTAATTTACTGTCTGAGGAGTCGTTGTGATCACTATTAATCTGGAAACCGAAATCGCAGCTTCGCCGGAAGTCTGCTTCGACCTGACCCGAGACATCGGCGAGCATGCCGCGAGCGCCGCTCAGACCGGGGAAGAGATTGTGAGCGCAAAGAAATCCGGCTTGCTGGAACTGGGCGATGATGTCAGCTTTCGCGGTCGGCACTTCGGCATCAGCTTCACCCTCTCTTCCCGCATCTCCGAGTTCGACCGCCCGCGCCTCTTTGTCAGCGAGATGACGCGCGGCCCCTTCAAATCCCTGCGCCACGAACATCACTTTGTGGAGGACGGCGAAGGCGGCTGCCGCATGATCGACGTGATGGATCTCGCCGCCCCGCTCGGCCCCCTCGGCTGGCTCGCCGAACGCCTCTTCCTGCGGGCTCACATGACCCGGTTTCTGCGGGATCGGGGGACGTATTTGAAGCGTCGGGCGGAAGAGGAGGGCTGAGAGTTCCGACCATGATCCCGCCCAAGACCGAGATTCAGGCCGTGCTGGTGCAGCTGGTTGGCCAGCCGCTCAGATATATGTGGCGGCCGGCGTGCCAGAGCTTTGAGTTCGGCTCGGCCCACCCGGCGACGAACCGGAAGGGAGAGGCGGTCACGGTGCATGAGTTCATCCTGCATGTCTCCTGCGATTGGCGGGTGGAGCGGGATGGGTCGATTCTGCTATCAGAGGAGCATCTTCGCAGAGACGGCGACTTTCTAGATGAAGTGAATAAAGGCCGTCTATTGGTCGAGAGCGTGGAGGCGGCAGATGACGGCTCGTTCCACCTCAATCTTTCTGACGGGGCAGCTATTTGCGTCTGCAATGACCAGCGTGAGGGTGAGGCCTGGCGGCTGTTCTACTTCGATGAATCACGACCGCATTTCGTAGTTGAAAACGGTCCATAATCCGGCCATGGAAAATGCAGCCGAAGAGCAGGCGGTTGAGCTTCACGTTCCCATCACCGGCGACTGGGGAACGCCCGACGAGATTCAGGCTCTTATGGAACTTGAGGAGGCGATGACCGAGAGCCTCCCAGAGTCGCTCGGCCTTCTGGATGGCAACGATATCGGCATGGGTGAATACACCTACTTCTTCTTTGCTCCCTCCGCCGACAAGCTGGTTCCCTGGATCAGAGAGCAAGTCGCCGAGGCGAACCTGCCCGAAAAAAGCTACTTCCAGGTCTACCGTGATCCGGAAAATGAAGACGAAGAGGACGAAGGCGAGCGGATTCCCTTGATCGGTTAAGCCGACGCCTCACCTTCGACTTTGCCGTAAAATATAGTCACCGATGGACAAGACCGTTAGGCTGTGCAAGGATTTTGAAGCGGCGGAGGCGGCGGACAGAGCCGACTACGCTGCCCTGTCCCCTCAGCAGCGGCTCGACATCATGGCTGTGCTGTATGCCCGATATCATGGTCATCCCGGAAGACTGGAAAGAGTTCTTGTCGTTGCTGAATGCCCGGGAGGTCGAGTACTTAGTCGTTGGAGCGCACGCTCTGGCGTATCACGGACTGCCTAGGTTCACGGGCGATCTTGATCGGCCTGGAGACGAAGGCGAGCGGATTCCCCTTGCAGCCCGATGAGCATCTTCAGAAAGCTATTCAGCCGCAAGCCGGTTGAGGTTCCACCGGACCAGCAAGAGCTGGTTGACTGGCTGACGGAACTCGGCAAACAGCAGGCAAGTCGACCCCGGCGAAAGGGGCCTCGTGCCAAGCATCCGGTGCTGATTGCCCTCCCTCTATCAGGTCAGATTGGGGTTCGCGAGGAGTGGGATAAGTGCTTGGCTTTGCAGAATCAGCTCCGCGATGAACTGCCCGAATCTCTTGGCGAAGTGGATGGCAATGAGATCGGCGGAGGCACCTATTCGATCTGGCTGATGGGAGTGACCGAATCCGGTGTGACCGGCTGGCTCAAGGATTACTTCGCCAAGAATCCGCCGCCTGAAGGCACCAAAATCTCGGTCATGCGACGCTAAGCCGCCGCCGGAACCTCATCAGACCCGCACCCGTGGCCGTAGATTTCGGCGAGGGCTTCTACGCATGAGGCGTCGATCAGCTCTCCTGCTTCCGACCGCATGATCGAGAAGACCTTCTCCAGCGGCATGGCATCACGGTAGGGCCGCTTCGCCGAGAGGGCGTCGAAGATGTCCGCGACCGCCAGAATCCGCATGTCCAGATCCAACTGGTCGCCATTCAGACCGCGCCAGTAGCCCTGGCCGTTCAGCTTTTCGTGGTGGGCGTCGGCGATGGCGGTGATCCGCTCGAATCCGGTGATGGCCGAAAGGATGTTGAAGGTGTAGCGCGGATGCTCCCGAACGCGGGCGAATTCGCTCTCGGTGAGCTTGCCGGGCTTGTCGAGAATGGAGTTGGGAACGCCCAGCTTGCCGACATCGTGCAGAAGCGCCGCCCGCTTCAGCGTCTGCAGCCGATCCGCTTCGAATCCGAAGTAGCGCCCCAACTGCACTGCGTAGGTCGTGACGCGCGCGGAGTGCTCCCCGGTGAAGTTCGATTTAGCGTCCACGATCTGGGCGAAGGAGTCGCAGATCTGGTCGACTCCGGTCGTATCCCACTTCACCGCGTCGGCGGGCAACGGACTGGCAATCTCTTCACCGCGCAGGTGCTTCGCCCACGTCTCCCAAAAGATGCGGTCTTCAGCGAAGCCGTAAGTTGCATTCACCAACTCCGGGTCGAACCAGCGGCCTTTGCGTTCGCTCAGCATCGTGTAGGCGGCGGGCAGGCCGTAGGCGGAGGCGAAGACCTCGAAGGTCTGCGCTAGACACAGGATGCGCGCGAGCAGGGGAATCTGCTCGCCCTTCAAGTGGCTGGGCGAACCCTTGCCGTCCCAGTGTTCATCCAGGGCACGCACGGCTTCCGAGACCTCGCGGTCGAAGCCCAGGCTGGCGGCGATCTCGGCGCCGCGGGTGCAGCGGGCCTTGGTCACCTCATCCATGATCTTGTTGGGCGGACCTGCCATGCCGATGATCCGCTTGATCCGCTCGGCAATCGTATCGTCGGGGGCCATGCTCCGCAGCGCATACCGCACCGAATCGAGCGTCCGGCTCCAGTCTGTGTACTTGACGTTGCGCTTGATCACCACCTCGTCTGCACCGAAGACTTGGTGCACTCGGGCGGAGTTGCTGCTGCAGCCGGAATCCTTGAGCAGCGCGGCGTAGTACAGCCGGACGAGATCCTGCTCTTCAAGGCCGATCTCTTGCCCCAAGCGCACCGAAATGAGCATGGAGCGGAAGCTGTGGCCCTGAAGCTGGCCTTCGGTGATGTCGAGGGCGCGGCTCAGCGCCTCCAGCACCTGACCAATCGGCGGCTCGACCCGCGGTGCGGCGTCCATATTCGCATCTTCGGCAGGGCTTCCTGCTTTCAGCGACGGGATAAATGCTGGGGAAGGGCAATAATGGGTCCAGTGAACCTGCTTAAAGCGTTGTTCAGGGCGTTGAAGGGCCGGGGAGAGCCGATGACCTCCATCCGGCTGATCGTGCCTCGTCTGCCTGAATCCGACTCGTTGATCGGGCTTGCCGAGGAGTCGCTGCGGCGTATTGCAGAGGTTCAGGTGCGGCAGGAAGACACTGATGCCGAGTTCTGCCTGATCGCTGAGGGAGGGTCGGCGGCGGCGCTCTGCCGCACGGTGCGGGAGGCCCTCTCAGATCGCCAGGTTCCGCCCGGCAGCTTTGTGCAGATGGTGGCGGCCGTCGAAGGCCAGGACGATTCGCGGCAATGGCTGTCTCCGTCGCCGACCTACTTGGAAGCCGCTGAATTGGCGGGGGGAGAGGCGAGCCGAACCACCGCGGCAGGGCTTCGCGCCGAAGCCTTGCGGGATGTGCTGAACGCCTTTCGCGGCGTGACCTTTCCGGGGCGGGAGTATTTTCGCGGCTGGGCGGCGGATGAGTTTGAAATGGCGGAGGCGATCCTCGCAGACCGTCCGTGGGCGGAGATCGATCCACTGAATCAGCCGCTGTATCTGCCGGATTCAGGCGTGACCGATATGATCCAGCCCTACGCGCCGCTGCTGGCCATCGCCTCGCTGATGCCGGAGCAGCCCGCCGATCCCCGGCAGATTGGCCTGGCCGCGTCCCTCCTCAAAGACCATGGGCTGTTTGGACAGCTTTCGGCCGAGCAGTTTCAGGCGGTGGCGAAGGCGGCTGTCGCTCAGTCCGTATTGGGCGAGGAAGCGGCGCGGCTCGATGCCTGGCTCTACCTCTGCGCGGTCAAGATGGAGGCGCTGCACATCTCCCGGCGGACGGCGGTGTCGAACACGGTGGAGAACCTGATGAACATGCACATCGCCGCGGCGCTGAGCGTGGAGAAGACGCCCGAAGCGGCTCGCCTGAGCGCGTGGTGGATTCAGGCGATGCGGGTGCTGGATGATCGCTCGGGTCTGTTGCTGAAAGATGACCTGACGGCTCTGCTTCAGCACCGGAAAGAGGCGATCACCGCCGGCACATGGAGCCTGATGCCGATGTGGCTGCTGGACCAGATTGAGTTTCTGGTGGGCGCGGCGCGCGTCAGTGGACGATTTGATGATCTGTCGTCATTTTGGAGTGCCGAATTGGCTCCAAGCGCGGCGGCAGCGCCCCTCGCCTAGCCAAAACATGCCAGTTTTGCACTGTTGACGGCAGATTCATTGCGCCGCAACGCAGGTTGCTGGATACAATGGGAGATGGTCGTAATCAACGCTCGGGATAAGCGTATGATTACATGACGCATTATGCGGCGTGCTTTTACTTTAGTGGAGATTCTGGTGGTTGTCGCGATCATTGCTGTGCTCGCGGCGATTCTTTTCCCTGCGTTCCGCATGGCCAAAGAGGCCGCTAAGAAGACCACAGCCGTAATGCAGACGCGCCAATTGGGCGCAGCCGTTCTGATGTACGCCGTAGATTACGACGATTACTTCGTCCCGGCCACCATCTATCCCGCCGACCGCAGCACCCCCAGCATCTGGACCGCGATGGTCTTTCCCTATGTGAAGGACAAAGAACTCTTCATCGCCCCCGGCACCAGCGGCCGCTATGCGGACACCTGGGAAGACCGCAGCTGGATGAGCATCGGCTACAACGGCGCGACCGCCGTCGATTTGAGAGAAGAAGGCTGCGTGCAGGGCCAGCCGGTGACGACGGGCTGCGAGGGCTTTAAGACTCCCGCCAGCTTCAGCCAGGCCGGCAACGCGTCGCGCATCGCACTCTTCGCCACGACCGCCTACGGTCCGGAAGAAGAGAAGTATCGCGGCTACACCTTCAGCCCGTACAACGGACCCGAGCATCCCGCCGACCCCTCTTTGAGCCCACCGCTCACGAGCGACCGAGATCTGGTCAAAGAGCTTGGCGATGCGCTTGCTTCATCTGATCTTCAGCCGATCGAATGCTTCTATCAGCGCACGGGCGCAGATGATGGCGTGACTCCGGTGGTCTTCGTAGACGGCCACGTCCGCACCTATCCGGCCAAGGCGATCAACGGCTTCGGCACCAACATCATCTGGCGCTTCCGGTAGCTTCTCCCGGCTCCCTTCGGGCTTTTCTGCGCTAGCGCAACCATGGCTGGGTTCCTCACGCAGTCAAGTCGATGTCTTTGGGCGTGGAATGTATGCCTCCGCAGAACGGAGCGAAGCGACTCTGTGGAGGCTAAAAACGCCTTTGGGAGTGCGCGGCTTCAGGCGCGCTCTGATTGAGCCGAATTCCTTCGGCTCTTCTTCGGCTGAGCCGGAGCCCCCCTTCGGCCCTGTCGGGCCCCTTCCCCCGCAGGCGGGGGCAGATTGTGGGGCCGTTGCCTGAGCGGTCTACGAACTACCGACTACTAACTTCCCCCCTTCAATGCCTCGTTCCTCGGCGGATACCAAACGGTTGCCCTCTCCCTAACCCTCCCCCACGATGGGGGAGGGAACAGTTGAGTGGTATGCCTCCACAGAACGGAGCCGAAGGCGACTCTGTGGAGGCTAAAAACGCTTCCCCCTCATAATGATTATGAGGGGGATCAAGGGGGAGGTTTAGAAGCACCCAAACCCTGGCAACCCACCCAAACAGCGAGTGCCCAAAGGGCACGGCGACCAGCCTTTCGCAAATCTTCCCCTTTTGGGAGTGCGCGGCTTCGGCCCGGCTTCTTTCCGGCTTCGTTGAAAGCTGGAGTCAATTACACCCCCGTCCCTCACCCTTCCCTCTCCCTCACCTGGGAGAGGGGTTTGCAAGGCGGTGAACCAAACCCTTCTCCCGCCCTGCGGGGGAAGTGGCCCGTCAGGGCCGATGGGGGTTCTTGCTCCGGCAGAGCCGGAGGGGATACCAGACGGAATTTCTCCCCCTGAATCCCCCTCATTTGCCGCTCCGCGAAAAACGAGGGGGAGCATGGACTGCCCCTCACCCCGGCACCGCCCCTAATCCCCTCCTGCAGGCAGGAGGGGGAACTGCTTGGATTCCCACCAATGCGGGCACGGGAGGCAGAGTCTTTCAGATTCCGGCACTGCGAGCGAAGCAAACTGCCAACTCTTTGAAGCGGAGGTCGCGGCAGGCGTCCGGCCTGAAATCAGCCCTTGTTGTAGAAGAACTTCTCGTCGACGATCTGGCCGTCTTTCCAGGTTTGGAGGGCGATTTGGTTGTAGGTGACTCGCTTGCCGCCTGTGACGGTGACTTCCATCAGCCAGTGGATTGCGGCCTTGTCGCCGTCGACCAGCACGGCTTCGGCGGACCCGCTGTGGAACTCTTCGATGCTGCCGAAGAACTCCTCTTCCCGCTTGCGGTTCGCGTCTTTGCCGACGGTGACCGGGTCGCTGTTTTCCTGCATGGTCACGTTCTCGGCGTAATACTCTTCGAAGGCTTCCATCGCCTGGCCGTTCAGAACCTTCTGAACCAGATCGTTGACTTTCTCTCGGTTATCCATAGTGTTTCCTTGGTGACGCTTCTTACTACGTCGCTTTGGCTATATAGTTGCATATACAAACAATATATTTGGGGCTATAGGGCTATATCGCCTTCCTGCATCTCGGCTTGATCCGCGCAGGGCCTCTGCATGAGGGCGAGACCGAAGGTGAGAGGGCCGAGTCGGCCGATGAACATGAGGAATGAGATGATCAGCTTTCCGGCGTCTGTGAGGTCGCCCGTAATCCCCCGAGAGAGCCCGACCGTACCGAGGGCAGAGGCCGATTCAAAGACCAAGTCTTGAAAGGCGTGGCTCTCGACGAGCAGGAGTGCCGTGGTCCCTGCGAGAAAGAAGAGAAGATAGAAGGAAAGGGCAGAGAAGGCGCTGAGGATGCGGGCTTGGGGCAGGGCTTTTCCGAGGAGCGCAGGGCAGCTTCTGCCTTTCAGGCTGCTCCAAAGTACGGCCAAGGCCGTCGCGACGGTGGTCGATTTGACGCCGCCGCCGGTGCCCGAAGGCGATGCTCCCACGATCATCAGAATCACCATGATGAGCATCGCGGCCGGGCCGATCTGACCTATGGGGTGCGTGTTGTAGCCGACGGTGGTCAACGCCGTGACGCTTTGAAACCAGGATGCGGCAAGCCGCTCTGATAGGGGCAGTGCACCGATGCTGGGGTCAATGAGAAAGATCATGAGTGTGCCCAGGATCAGGCCCCAGAAAGTGGCCCTAAGGATCACCCGACTGGTGAGGCTAAGCGCGCGCAGCTTTTTGAGCGACTTCCATAGATCGGACATCACGAGGAAGCCGACGGCTCCGAGAATGCTGAGAACGCTGATCACCAGATTGATCGCCCAGTTGTCGCGGAACGGCTCCAGGCTGGACGGGAAAGTGCTGAACCCGGCGGTGCAGAAGGCGGAAACCGAATGGAAGACGGCCGCCCAAACGGGGTTTTCAACTCTCTCGGCTGCAAAGAGTGGAGTGAGAATGGCAATGCCATTCAGTTCGACAATGGCCGAGAAGACCACGACGCGCCGGAGAAAGATGCCGATGCGGGAATTGTTCGGCAGGGCAAAGGAGGCAGAGGCGACATTCTTCTGAAGGCGGGACGGACGGTGATGCCCCATCAGAACAAAAGAGCCGAATGTCATGTATCCCAGGCCACCCAACTGGAAAAGCAGCAGCAGAACCAGCTGTCCCCAAAAGGTGTAGGAGCCAGGAGTGCTCACAGTGGCGAGTCCCGTAGTGCTGACCGCAGAAGCGGCGGAGAAGAGGTTGTCGATGGCCGGGACGCCAGCGCCGATCTGGCAGAAGGGGAGGGAAAGAGCGGCCCAGCCGATGAAGATGTAGAAGATGTATCCGAAAACCAGGATCTTGAGCGGATTGGCTGAAGTCAGGTTTTCAGAAATGCGCCGGAAAATTCTTATGCGACTCATTAGGTCCAGCCGACGCTGGCCACAAATCCATATTACGTCTGCTCGTGAACCTGGGCTGTAGGATTTAGGTCCATTTTTCCCTTTGCCCCTGACCCGAGACGCCGCGACAAATCAGCCCGCATTGCCGTCTAACTAAATTAAGTGGCAACTATTGCGATGGAAAGTACCGCACGATCTCTCACTGAAGAAGAGAAGCAGGCGTTCCAGTCCTTTTTAGGGGCGCACAAGCGCATCACCGGCATCATCGCCCGCGAGATGCAGAAGAAATCGCCCCTCTCGCTTGAGCAGTACGACGTTCTGGTGACTCTGGAATACGAACCCGACGGGCGGCTGCGCATGTCTGATTTGGCCGAGCGGGTTCTGCTCTCCAAGTCGGGGCTCACCCGTCTGGTGGACCGGCTGGAGGCGAAGGGCTGGGTGAAGCGGGAGGCCTGCGACAAGGATCGCCGCGGCGCCTACGCCGTGCTGACCCCTGCCGGACAAAAGATGCGCGAATCGGCGTGGCCGGTGCTGCAGGAGTGCATGGTGCATCTCTTTGCGGCGAAATTTCCCAGCCGGGTCGATCTGCGCGCCTTCACCACCTGCTGCAAGAATCTGAACACCGAGCCTAAAAGCTGATCGCATCGGTCGTCAGCGAGACGACCGTCGCTTCTGGGTGAGTCTCAAGCATCTCGACGGCGCGGTCGAGCCGCGCCTCGGCTTCGGAGCGGATCGCGGCGGTGATCGAGGCGCCGATCATCAGGTTGCCCCAGAGTTCATGATCCCCGGTCTCCGCAACGGAGAAGCCGAGGTTCTTCAGACGATCCTTCAGGCTGCGCATCACCTGCCGCTTGTCCTTCAGCGACCGGCTTCCGGGCAGGTGAAGGTTGGCCTCCAGCAAGCCGACGATCACGAGGCAGGCTGGGCGAGAAGGAGCACTCCCGCCAGCGCGACCACAAAGTAGGCGGCGATGACCGCCGCGCCCGCGTAGTCCTTCGCCACACGCTGACCGAAGAAAAGCATCAACAGGGTCAACAGCGTGATCAACAGCGCGAGCTGCCCCATAAAGAGCCCGGCCCCGGTGAAGATCAGCACCGCGCCGATCAGCGCGGCCCCGCCCGCCAGGCACTCGAAAAAGGTGAGCGTGCCAACCAGCAGCGGAACCATGCCCTTGAGCGGGCTTGAGCCGAAGTGACCCTTGAGCCACTCCAGGTTGCCGTCCCAATCGGTCACCTTGTCCAGGCCCGATTGGATCATGGCGATGGCGAAGAAGAGCAGAACCGCAATCTGCCCCCACTCCACAATGCTCCGCGACAGAAGATCTGCCATGCGCCTATTATGGCGGCTACGGCTTGAGAACCCGAACGCCGCGGGTCGCCATGTACTCCTGGCCGAACATATCCCGGGTGCGGACGTGGACCGGAACGACACCGGGCTCTGCGAACGCGGGAAGCTTGATCTTCCATAGATGCGGCGAGTTGATCGCGGCGGGCAACGGACGGAAGGGGGCGGTCAGCCCGGCATCCCGCTCGACGATCTTTGCGTACTCGGGGTCCGGCTCGTCCACTCGCGGCATCTTCTGCCACGGCCCTTCGTCGCCCACCCGGTACTCGACCGTGGACTTGTCGGTGCCGCCGAAGACGTTCACCACGAGGTCGGTCGATTCGCCCTGCTGGATGGTGTCCGGCAGGTACAGGTTCATCTGGTGGCTGGGGTCGGAACCGGCGGCGCGGAATTCGATGGAGTAGGTGTTGCCGTCGAAGGTGAAGAGCGAATAGCCGTTGGGCGCGCCATCCCGCATCGTGGTGTGGGGCACGCCGCGTTCGTCGGGCCGTCCCTGCCACCAGCTGCCGCAGGTGGTCACGTTGATCACATGGTGGTGGGGCTCGGCGGTGCTGCCCTCGGCATTCATAAAGCGGTGCTCTTGGTAGTGCGTGTGCGCCGAGACGGAGAGGCTGGGCCGGCCTTCCAGCAGGCGCAGAACCTCGTCCTTGTCGCTGCAGCTGTAGAGCGGAATGTGCATCGTCAGCACGACCAGCTGATCCTTCGGCACCATCTCCAGGTCGCGGCGCAGCCATTCCAGTTGCTGCTCGCCAAAGGCTCCGGTGTAGCGGCCGCGTCCGTTCTCCGAGTTGATGTGCCAGTAGACGTCATCCAGCACCACAAAGTGGGTCGGGCCGTAGTCGAAGGAGTAGTAGGCCGGGCCGTAGATGCGCTCGAAGGTTTCGTCGGAAAACTTGTCGGTGCGGACGTCGTAGTTGATGTCGTGGTTGCCCAGCACGTTGTACCAGGGCAGGCCGATCATGGCGATCGCGCCGTTGTACGGCTCGAAGACGCTGAGATCATCAAAGACCAGGTCGCCCAGGGTGACGCCGAAGGATGCCTCCTTGGTGCCGACCAGCGGCTCGATGATGTCGCGCATCAGGTAGTCCACTTCGGTCGCGTTTCTCACCTGGGTGTCGCCGAAAAAGAGGGCGCTGAACTGGTCCGGCTCCTTCTGGCGGCGCAGCGGAAAGTCGATGGAATCGGGCAGGTCGCCCGTGGGATCGACGCCGCCAAAGCGCACGTCGGGAGAACCGCCGGGCTTGTGGATGTAATAGAACTGCGGGAGCATCTGGTCGTTGACCGGAGTCATCCAGCCGCGCGGCTTGACCACATAGAAGATGGTGTCTTCGTCGTAGGGCAGCGTCCAGCGGCCGTCCTCATCGGTGACGGCGATGTTGTACTGGTTGCTCACGCGCACGTTGGCGATGCCTTGTTCGCCCCGGTCGCGCCGCCCGTTGCCGTTGGCATCGTCGAAGACGACACCCTTGGCCATTTGAACCTGAGATCCGGCTGTTGCCAGGCAGAAGAAGGCAATTCCTGCCGCCTTGACGAGCCTCCCGCTCCACATGGCCTCTAAGTTACCCAGTCCGTCCGTCCTGGGCAGGTTAAGGCACGGGTAAGGTCCATCTCTCATGGAACCCTCCTCCCTCATCAAGATCAAGCGCGGCCGGGAGAAGAAGATTCGCGGCTTCTACCCCTGGGTGCAGAGCGAGGAGATCAAGCGCGTGGATGGCCCCGGCGAGCCGGGCATGGCGCGGCTGTTCGATGAGGACGGCGAGTTTCTCGCCACCGGCACCTTCAACCCGACCTCCCGGTTTCCTTTCCGGGTGCTCAGCCGCAAGGATGAGCCGATCAACCAGGAGTTCTTCGCCCGCCGTTTTGCCGCCTGCGCCGCCGTGCGCGAGCCGCTGGCCGAGAGCACGAATGCCTGGCGCGCCGTCTTCAGCGAGGCGGACGAGGTTCCGGGGCTGATCGTGGACCGCTACGGACCCCACGCCGTGGTCCAGGTGCGAAGCATGGGCATGGAGCTTCTGCGCCACCTTTGGCTGCCCGCGCTGGTGGAGGCGTTCGGATTTGAATCGGTCTACGAGAGGAGCGAGATGGCGGGCCGGAGCGAAGAGGGGCTGGAGCCCATCGCGCAGGTTCTGCATGGCAGCCCGCCGGAGCGCGCGCCGCTTCACGAATTCGGCCTTCACTACGAAGCCCTGATTCAGGACGGACTGAAGACCGGCTTCTATCTGGACCAGCGCGAGACCCGACGGCGGTTCGGCGAGGTCGTCCAGCCTGGGCAGACGGTGCTGGATACCTTCTGCTACAGCGGAGCCTTCTCAATGATGGCCGCTCGGGAGGGAGCCGAGGTGACCGGAGTCGATCTTTCGGCTGAGGGGCTGGAAGCGGCCAAGCGCCACGCTCAGATGAACAAGGTTTCCGCGCGGTTTGTGCAGGCCAACGCCTTCGACTATATCGAGGCGGGGGCCGACGGGCAGAAGTTCGACTGGATCATCCTCGACCCGCCCGCGATCGCCAAGACGCAGAAGAAGCGCGACAGCCTCAAGTGGGCGCTGTGGAAGCTGATGTACGGCTCCATCCCGCTGCTCAAGCCGGGCGGACGCATCATCGCCTGCTCCTGCTCTTATCAGCTCGACCAGGCCCGGCTGCTGGAAGCCTGCCGACTGGCGGCTTCAGACCGGGGAGTCCGGCTGTATCTGGAGCAGGTGACGCATCAGGACATTGATCACCCAGTGCTGACCCAGTTCCCGGAAAGCCTCTATCTCAAGTGCGCCTGGCTGCGGGTCTCTGGCTAGACCCGCAGAATCAGAAGGTTGTGGCCTTCGCTGATCACGAAGTGCATCGCGGTGCTGCCGAGGACGAGCCGCTCCATAAAGCCCTTGCCCTGCGCTCCGATGATGAGCAGGTCGGCTTTGGTGTCGGCCATCACATGATTGATCACCTCGTTGGGGTGTCCCTCATGAACGGCGATCTCGACTTCGCATCCCAGGTCGAGCAGACGCTCGCCTTCGATGCCGCATAGGTTCTCCTGTTCGCGCCGCATCCGCTCGGGCGACAGGTGGCCGAGCTCCGGATCGTCAGGCTCAAGAAAGTGGCGGGCGTGGTCGTCGACTTCAAAGGCGTTGACCAGGGTCATTTTGGTGAACCCGGCAGGAGCGAGCTGAATCAGCTTCTCCAGACACTGATCCATGTACTTCGAGAGATCGGTGGCGATGACCGCATGCAGCCCGCCGTCTTCGTGGACATCAGATTTGCCGATGAGGATGGATCGCTGGGCTTCGATGGTCAGCCCCTTCGTTGTGCTGCCCATGAAAAGGCTGCCAAAGCGTCCCTTCCGCTCCGAGCCCACGGCCAGCAGATCGGCCTCCACCTCTCGGGCATGGTGCATCAGCGAAACCGCTGAGCCCCCGAAGGTGACTTCGCCGTGATAGGAAGCGTTGGCGAACAGCTTGCCCGCGCGCTCCAGCGCTTTCTTGGAGCACTCCTCGCGTTCCTGCATGATGACGGCGGCGGGGTGGTCGATGCTGAAGCCGGAGAGGCTCATATCCGGCACCACCGGCTCGACGACGCTGATCCCGAACACTTCGAGTTCAGGAAAGTTCATCCGGCTGAGCAACCGGGCTGCGGGCTCATATTTTCCGCCGGGATCGACGCCGAGAATCGCCTTTGTCATGCCTTTAGCTTATCTGACTCCACGGCTCGCGCGTGGCAATCAGGCTGATGATGCCGATGGCGGTTCCGGCGGCGCAGAGCCACAAAACCAGATCGCCCACGCGGCTGGCCAGGGTCGGCTTTCGGTCGGGATTGATGCCCGCCGTGATGATCTGTTCGCCGAAACCGGCTTCTGCAATACGCAGTCCCTGGCCATCCAGAATCTGCGACTTCGCCGTGATGTCCGCCTGGATGATCGGCACGCCCAGTTCGGCGGCCCGGAACGGACCCCAAGCGGCATGGATCGACTGAACGAAGCCGTGCTTGGCGGCGGGGTCGAGGGTCGGCACGAGGATGGCGTCGAAGCGGTCGGCCCGTTCGAGGTCGCGCAGGATGTGCGGGAAGCAGGTGTCGAAGCAGATCGCCAGTCCGAAGCGGTGGCCGGCGGCCTGCACCACCACCGGGTCGGCTCCGGGTGTGTGCTCCTTCCGCTCCGGCCCGAAGGGCTTGCGCTTGAAGTATCGTTCGCTCTCTCCATCAGCGGAAAAGAGCGCGGCGGCGTTGTACTTCTTGCCGCCTTCGGGATGCTGGAAAGAGGTGACAAATGGCGGCTGCCCGGGCTCCTTCGCCAGTTCGATCAGGGATTCCGTCTTGCCGTCGGAGGCCATGCTGATCGCGCTGAGTTCCGGCCAGACCGCGATCTGCGCGCCCTGCGAACCCGCCTCGGCGTTGAGCGCGGCCAGGTCGGCAGGGAAGCCCGATTCGGTCTGAATCGCCGCCACGATGAAATCGCCCGATTCGGCCTGCCGTGGCACAAAGGCCAGTCCGGAAAGCAGCAGCGCACCCGCCGAAACCAATCCGACATTCAGCCACCGCTTCTCGGCGATGGCCTGTGCCAGCGCGAAGTTGACGAACCACACCAGAAACGACACGCCCCAGATTCCGGCAAGGCTGGCGAGAAAGAGCATCGGCCAGGCGCGGTGCTGGGTCAGGGCGATGTTGCCTGGCAGGTAGATCATCAGCGCCCCCTCGACCGCAACGGCGACCGCCGCCAGAAACCAGGGCGTCCAGGGCTTGGTCTCCTTCAGGCCCGCCCAGAAGGTCGCCGCGATGGCTGGGGCGAAGGCGAAGATCAGCATCCCGGTCCATATCCACCCCGTTTCGCCCTGCGGCCATTTTTCCGGGTAGAAGATTCCGGACTGCGCGAGGAACGCGGCGAAGAGAAGGCAGGCAAAACCCCCGTAGAATCCAAATCGCGGGTGCGTATTGCGTACTAAGAGGAAAAGGGGCAGCATGCAGAACCAGCCGAGCACATGCCAGTCGCCGGGCGGCAGGGCCAGGACGAGTAGGACGGCCGAACCGGCCGCGCCTCCCAACGCGCGCAAAAGCCCCCTCGCCAAGCCCATCGCCCATTGTATCGCTCGACTGAACCGGATGCCCAAAAAAGTGAAGCCCCTCGAACCAAGGAGAACCCCGACCATGAGCCTCGCCGTCATCGCCGCCTTCAGCCTAATGGCCTGCCAGCCGCCTCAATCGAGCGACAGCCAAGCCCTCGAAGCCTCGACCACCAACTCGGTCCAGGCCGCGGGATGGAAGGTCGAAGAGGTCATCACCGACCTCGATACGCCCTGGGAAATGGAATTTGCCCCCAACGGAGACCTGTACTTCACCGAGCGCATCGGCACCCTGAACCGGGTGCCGGCCGGAACGAAGGCCAAGCAGATGATCGCGACCGTGCCCGATTCGACCGAGACGGGCGGCGAAGGCGGTCTGATGGGGCTGGCGCTGCACCCGAACTTTGAAGAGAATCGCTGGATCTATCTCTCCTACACCGCCGGCAGCAATGGCCAGTACGAGGTGAAGGTGATGCGGTACCGGGTCGGAGAATCGAGCCTGGAAGAGCCGACGCTGATTCTCGGCGGCATCGAGGGCGGCACCAACCACGACGGCTGCGCCCTCGCTTTCGGGCCGGACGGAAAGCTCTACATCACCACCGGAGAACGCTATCGCCGCGAACTGGCGCAGCAGATGGACAGCCTGAACGGCAAAACGCTCCGGGTCAACGACGACGGTTCGGTGCCCGCCGACAACCCCTTCGTGAACCAGGAGGGCGCGCTCCCGCAGATATGGTCATACGGCCACCGCAACGCGCAGGGCATCGCCTGGCAGCCGGGCAGCGGACTTCAGTTTCAGGCCGAACACGGCCCGAGCGGAGCCGACGGACCGGGCGGCGGCGATGAGGTGAACATCGTGGAGAAGGGCAAGAACTACGGCTGGCCGCAGATTTCTCACGAGGAGACTCGAACCGGAATGGAGAAGGGAATCCTGGTCTATACGCCTGCGGTGGCTCCGGCAGGCGCGGCCTTCTATACCGGAGACAAGATCGCGGGCTGGGAGAACGATTTCTTCTTCACCTGTCTGCGCGGCCAGGGCGTCATCCGGGTCGAGCTGAACGGCCGGAATGTGACCGGGCAGGAGCACATCCTGAAGAACTACGGACGCATGCGCGCCATCACGATGGGGCCGGACGGATACCTCTATGTGGGCACTTCAAACAAGGATGGGCGCGGGCGTCCGCAGCAGGGCGACGACAAGATTCTGAGGGTGGTCCCGAACTCTTAACAGCAAAAATGCGGGTGCCTGGGTTAAAATAGGCGCGCCAGAGCAAGAGGCCCGGCATGAGACGTCACGGAGGACAGATCGATGGACCAGCTTCTGAAGGCTGATGGAACAGCCGTCTATATCGACCAGCCCGGAGAGGCTCGCGTCGAAGGCTATTCCCTCTGGGCGGGCAGCAGCGCCTGCGTCATCTTCAAGGGCGACGAGTGGAAGGATGAGATTCTCTCCTGGAGCCGCCGCCTCACCGAATCGGAGCGCCGCCGCTGTCATGTGGTCCCGTGCGACTCCGGCCAGCCGCGGCCCTTCCAGCGTACTCACCCGCTGAATTCCCTTCTGCAGATGCTGGAGAGCGCCTGGCTCCCCGCCGCCCTCGAATCCCGTTCGCTGACTTCCTATCTTCAGCCGGTGCTCGATCTGAAGACCGAACGGGTCATCGGCTTCGAGTCGCTGGTCCGCTACCGCCACGAGGAGGGAGTTAAGAGCGCATTCGATGTGATCCGCGCCGCCCGTGCCTACGAGCAGGTCGCCCTCTTCGACATCCGCGCCCGCGAAGCCGCCCTGTTCGACGGATTCCCGCAATTGCTGGCGCACGAGCTGCTCTTTGTCAACTACATGCCGGATGCCGAGCAGGACCCCGAGGCGGCGCTGGCGGACTGCCTGGATACCGCTCTGCTGGCCGATGTGCCGCTCAAAAACATCGTCTTTGAATTCGTCGAGTCGGAGAGTCATCCCGACCTCGCCTCCCTGCAGCGCATCGCCCGCGGGCTGAAGGAGGAGGGGGCCAAGGTCGCCATCGACGATCTGGGTTCCGGCCACTCCGCGCTGGCCTACATCGACCACATCCAGCCGAACATCGTGAAGCTCGACCGCTCGCTGCTCAATCTGCAGAACGCCAAGGCGTCGCGGATGCTGCTGGAGGGAATCGTCGAGTACGCCCACGAGGCCGGGATCGAGGTGGTGATCGAAGGCATTGAGACCATCGAACAGCTGCGTCTTTCCCAGGAGATCGGGGCCGAAATGGGCCAAGGCTGGCTCATCGGCAAACCCCTAGACCACCCAGAACGCCGCCCCGGCTTCCGGGTGCAGGTGCATTAGTCTGCAGCTCGGTTGGCTTGGTAGTTGGCAGTCAGCAGTTGGCAGTTCGCTTCGCTTGTAGTTGGGTTTGGGAGTTGGTAGTTAGTAGTTTGTAGATCGCTCCGCTTGTAGTTCTCTTTGGTCTTCTCCTCTCCCATAGGGAGAGGGCAGGGGTGAGGGGGTTCCTTGGACTTTGCGTGTTCTCTCCACAAAAAAGAAGTATCTGTGCGGGCTCTGTGCGCGACGTGCCGCCGCGTCCTAATAGATCGGGCTTTAGCCCGATCCCCCCTTCGGCCCTTCGGGCCACTTCCCCCGCA
>CBFGUV010000010.1:0-77166 GCA_965652385.1 uncultured Fimbriimonadaceae bacterium | reverse complement strand
CCTCGTTTTTCGCGGAGCGACAAATGAGGGGGATTCAGGGGGAGAACTTCCGTTTAAAGACCTGCCGAGGAACGAGGCATAAGTCGCGGGCAAAGCCCCCGCAGGAAGTTCTGTTTTGTGGAGAGAGTTTTCTTCCATCGAACCCCCTCACCCTGCCCTCTCCCGAATAGGAGAGGAAAGAACCTGCATCATCTGCCCCCGCCTGCGGGGGAAGTGGCCCGGAGGGCCGAAGGGGGGCGGGCGGCGGAGCCGAACGCTTTGAAGTCCGGAGAAGCCGGACGTCTCCCTCTCCCTCAAGGGAGAGGAGAAAATCGAATATGCCTCCATAGAACGGAGCGAAGCGACTCTATGGAGGCTAAACATCCGGGGGTTGGTGGTCCGGCAGAGCCGGACCTCCCCCTCTCCCATGGGGAGAGGGTTGGGGTGAGGGGGTTCCGTTAAGAACATGCCGAGGGACGAGGCATCCCCCGCGAGCGACTGCTCGCGTATTCACTTCTTTCTTGTGGAGAGAGCTTTCTTCAATCGAACCCCCTCACCCTGCCCTCTCCCCAACGGGAGAGGAGGGACAGCACATTCACTGCAAGCGAAGCGAACTGCTAACTGCCAACTGCTGACTGCTAACTAAATCGAGCTAATCTTCTTCCAAGTCGTCCCTTCCGGAGAATCCCGAAGCTCCACTCCCGCAGCCGCCAGTTCATCCCGAATTGCATCGGACCGCGCAAAATCCTTCGCAGCGCGGGCTTCCTGGCGGGCGGCTATCCATTCGGTGATTGTCTTTCCATTGACCACCGGTTCATCCAAATGGTCAGGAAGGAATTGAGCTTCTGCCGTTTCGGCGCGGACGATGCCGAGGAGGTCATTCACTTGGTGGAGGAACCAGGCTCCGGCCTTCGCTTCCGCTTCGCCGAACTGCTCTCGCATCCGGATCTGCTTCACGCCTTCCAGCGCTTTGGCGATGGCGACTGAGGTGTTCAGATCGCTGCACATCGCGTCGAGCATCTCGTCGGCGAGCCGCTGCATCTCTTCGTTCGGCGCGCCCTCTTCCAGATGACCGCCCTCGCCCAAAACCTCGTCAATCCGCGCTTCAGCTTCGCGGATGCGCTCGATGTTGCCGGAGGCATCCTTCAGACCCTGCAGCGTGAAGTTGAGCGGCTTGCCGTAGGGCACGGCGATCAGCGCGTAGCGCAGGGCGAGCGGGTTGATCTCCTTGCCGTCCACCAGATCGCGGACCGTGTAGAAGTTGCCCGTGCTCTTCGCCATCTTCTCGCCATCCGCCTGTAGGAACCGGGTGTGCATCCAGTGGTTCGAGAACGGCTTGCCCGTGATTGATTCGCTCTGCGCGATTTCGCACTCGTGATGCGGAAACACGAGGTCTTCCCCGCCCGCGTGCAGGTCGATGGTATCGCCCAGATAAGCCTGCGCCATCGCGGAGCACTCAAGATGCCAGCCCGGGAAGCCCCAGCCCCACGGCGAATACCACTGCATCAGGTGCTTGTCGTCCTTTTTCCAGAGCGCGAAGTCGGCGGGGTGGCGCTTGTTGTCATCCTGCACCACTTCGCGGACGGCGCGCTGAAGGCGATCCTGGTCGCGATTGCCGCTCAGCTTTCCGTAGTCGTCAAAGCTCTCGACGCTGAAGTACACGCCGGTCGGCGTCTCGTAGGCGTGGCCCTTCTCGATCAGCTCTTCGATCATGCGGATCTGCTCCTGCATGTGCTGAGTCGCCTTGGGGCGGACCTGCGGCTCGCGCATATTCATGCGCCGCCAGTCTTCTTTGAAGGCTTCTGCGTAATGCTCGGCGAGATCCCACACGTTGGCAAACTGCTCGCCCTCCTTCGAGTGGAGCGCCTTCGCCATCTTGTCCTCGCCCTCGGCATCGGCCACATCGTCAGCGGTCAGGTGGCCGACGTCGGTGATGTTGCTGACATAGCTGACCTTCCACCCCAGCATCTCCGCGGTGCGGACCACGAGGTCGGCGGTGAGGAAGGTGCGGAAGTTGCCGATGTGGGCATAGGAGTAGACCGTAGGGCCACACGAATAGAAGCGCAGATGTCCGGGCTCCAGAAGCTGGAGCGCTTTGACTTCATGGCTCATCGTGTCGTACAGCCTGAACGGTCGGCTCATAGATTCAATTTTACTGGTCGACGGGGGGCTCGGGCTGGGCCGATGCAGAAGCGCACATAATGGACTCCATCAACAGGCGAGGAAAAGTGCGCGACTATCTGCAATCCTGCCTAATTGAGTACTGCTTGATACATGGACCGCAAAGTTTACGAAATCAGTGTCAAGACAAGAGATTTGGTGGTGGGGATGCTTGCGGGGCTCTGTTTTCTCTGCCTCGGGTTGTTTATTTGCTTCCAGGGACTTGAGCCGCAGGAGCCGTGGGAGATCTTCGCCACGGGGGCACTCGTAAGCCTGGTGGGAATCACCATCTTTCTAACGGGCATATATTATCTGCGGGCCAAGGTAAAGGCCGTATTCTTTGAAGATCGTATCGCGGTCACACGATTGGGGAACACTCAGGAAATCCAGTTCGGTGAGATTGAATACATAGGCAAAGACCTGATCTCCGGAGGCGGGGGCGGTGCACCGTCTTTTTACTTTCTGGTTCTGCACGATGGTCAAACCATATCATTGCCTCGGGGTGGCAGGCTAAGCGAAGTACTTGAAGACCTCAATGATCGCAAGGCAGTGCCAATAAGATACACGTTACACAGAAGTTCAAAGATAATTCTCGGGGCGATTGTCGCTATTGGGTTGATTTACAAGGTCAACCAGCTTGTCAGCAGCAGCTCTGGCTAATTGTGGGTGTCACAGCCTCTCCAATAAGCACGCAGGTTTGTACAAAGCCCACAGCTCAGCCATGGCTCTCTGATTCGAAGCGTTAAGGAATCTAAGGGCTCCGCGCTCTCCTCTGAGGGCGGCCACGAGATCTTCTTCAGGGATTCTCGTCATCACCTGACTCATGAAATCCATTGCAGGGATTGCGAAGAGCACCAGCACGAAGAAAACAAGAGTCAGAACTGAGACGTGCTCTTGCCAATCACGTGAATAGTTGACAAGCACGCTGAACATAAAGGTGCCAGCAAGACCCCACCCGACCCAAACGACGGTCCGAAGCGGGCGTCCAAGCCCCATCGGTGACAGAGACACCACGACTCCTTCTGGCGGGCTGTAGCTCTTCAATATGAGCTTTACATAGCCAAGGTAAAGCAGGCTGAACGCAAGCACAAAAGTAACACCCCCAGCGAGTGCGGTGCCCAGGTTGAGCGGCACCTCAACACCCTGCAGCTTCAGCACCTGCAACAGAAGCACGGCAAAACCAAACCCACCTGCCCAATGCTCGGGCCAGAAACGAAGAATTCCTTTGCGCGGCTGCGCATAGATTGCTTTCAGATACTCAAAAGTTGGCGTCAAGCTTGACTCCGCTCTCGCTCCCGCTCCGCCCGAGCGGTCTGCTTGATTTCGTTCCATGGAAATCGGCGCTCGGTGGATCGCGGAGTGGCCGGGAGACCGCCCATGAGAATCAGAGCACGGCGGGGTTCGGTGCCTTGGTTTGCGCCGGTGTAGTGGAGGGTGCGGCCGTCGTGGATGGTGCATCCGCCCGCCAGAAGCTCGCACGCCACCGCCTGCGATTCATTTACGCCCAGGCACTCCAGCCCATGCACCCGTGGGTCGCCGCCGATGGATTGGTGCGGCTGGACCTCGCCCTTGTGGCTGCCCGGGATGAACTGCATGCAGCCCATGGCGATATCCGTATCCTGCAGCGGAACCCAGATGCTGAGGCTCCGGTAATCGAGATCCGGCTCCCAGTACGCCTCATCCTGGTGCCAGGGGGTCGGAGCGGCGTTGCCCGGCGGCTTCAGGATCGCGTGGGCCAGGCCGCACTCGGCTTCCGGCCCCCAAAGCTGCTTCACGATGGCCCGGGCGTTCTGGATGTATTCGCCCTCGCCCAGCTCCGGCGCGTACTTGGCGGGATTGAGGATCTGGGGCAGCGCGGCCTCCTTCCCCTCCTCATCGGTGCCGGCCAGATCGAACTGGTCACCGCTGTCGCGCCCTGCCCGCTCCGCGAAGATGCGATCATAGTGCGTCCTCAGCCTTGCCACTTCATCCGGGCTGGCGAGGGCGGGCAGGCTGAGATAGCCTTCGCGGTGAAAGAAGTCGATCTGGTCCTGCGTGAGCTGCACCGCCGGATTCTACCGACGCCGAAAGCAAATCGCGCGCACTCGCGAGCCGTGAATCACATAGCCTTCGCGGTCGAACGTGATGCGCCCCAGAGGACAGACAAACTCTCCGGCGGCATTGGGCACGAGATCGTACTTCCGGCGGCCCACCGCCAGCGTTAAGCGGCCTCCTTCCAGCCGCACGCGATGCTCCGCCTCGACCTCATCGCTGTAGTAATCGCCGGTCCATTTCTCCAATTGATCGTGGGAAACTTCCGGCTTCGGCGTGGTCACGGGGGCGGCGGCTGGGCGGATGAGCGTGGCGGGCCTTGGCTTGGCCAGCACGATCTCTGCGACCTGCTCGGCCAGCGCCTCCACTCCCGCCTGCGCGTGATTCGAAAAGACAAAGACCGACACCCCCTGGTCCGGAAAAAGCATCGCCCGCGCCCGATGCCCCGCGTACTCTCCGGCATGGTCCAGCACGCGCTCTCCGCGCCAGGTCGAGTTGTAGATGCCCATCGCGTAGCGATTGGGGGTGACGGGGTTGATCAGCTTCTGCACCCACTCCTCGCCGCTCATCAGGTGCTGATGCCACCGGAGAAAGTTTTCGAGAGTGATCACCAGCCCCTTCGAACCGAGCGTCAAATCCTGGTTCGGCACGGGCGTGAAGCCTCCACCCTCCGAACCGGAATAGCCCACCGCAGAGCCCGCGCCTTCGGCAAGCACGGTGTCCCGCATCCCAAGGGGACCAAACAGATGCTCTTGAGCAAACTCGTTCAGGCCCTGCCCGCTCGCCCGCTCGATGATCTCTGCCAGCAGAAAGTAGCCGCTGTTTCCGTAGCTGAACTCCGAACCGGGCCTGAAGTTCAGGCTCCGCTGGCGGCAGATCACCCGAAGCACGTCCGAGTCGGAATAGGCGTCCCCGATATCCAGCCCGCGCATGAGGAGCAGCCAGTGGAAGTCGCGGATGCCGTCCGTATGGCTGAGCAGGTGCCGGATGCGGGGAGACTCGGGGGAATCGGGAAACTGCCGGATGTGCTTCTGGATCGGGTCGTCCAGGCTCAGCTTCCCTTCCTGCTCCAGCAGCAGGATCATCGCCGCCGTGAACTGCTTGGCCAGCGAACCCGTTGAGAGCGCGTCGTCCGCGCTGAGCTTTACGGCAGGCTCCAGACGGGCCATGCCGAACGCTTTGCGGTAGACAAACTCGCCCCCGCGCGCCACGCCGACCACCATTCCGGGCGTGTCAGTCCGATTCCACGGCGCGAATAGGGCATCGATGGCCTGCTCCGACTGAGGGTTGAGCGCAGGCGCACTCTGCCCCTGCATCGCCGCCAGGATCAGAGCCGAAATCGCCATCAACCAAAACATACCTGCCGCCGCAGAGCCCCGCTCGTGTACTATCGCTCTGGAGTCGGCCGGGCGGCGGCCTCAGCTTGCTGGGGAGGAAAGTCCGGACTTCATAGGGCAGGACGCCTGGCGCAAGCCAGGGCGGGGCGACCCGACGGAAAGTGCCACAGAGACAGACCGCCTACCCCCGCAAGGGGCGGCAAGGGTGAAACGGTGGGGCAAGAGCCCACCAGCGATCCGGGCAACCGGATCGGCTGGGCAAACCCCGTTCGAAGCAAGGCCAAATAGGGAGGGGTTGACCCGGCCCGGCGACCCTCCGGGTTGGCCGCATCAGACAAATCGTCGCACAAAGACAGAATCCGGCTTACAGGCCGACTCCACTTTCAGTTTGCAGTGCGGACTAGCATATCGTTGCGTAAATGGCAACATATGTTGTCAATATAGCAACACTTGTTGCCATAATAGCAACATGGCACGCAAAGAGATCACAAAGCCGGAAGAAGCTCTCTTTGGCAATCAGACCTCGGCCAATCTCTTGATTGCCCTGGGCATGCTGAGGAGCGGATCAATCAGCGATTTGGCGCGTGTAGCCGGGTCCAGCCGATCCGTTGCCATGCGGGTGGTTGATCGGTGGGAGCGAGCCGATCTGGTGACAACCCGGCTTGACGGCCGTAACCGAGTCGTAGAGTTCAGCCCCCGACTCCGCTTTGATAAGGCTCTGTCAGAACTGCTCGAAAAGCTTGCCCAGCTCAATCCAGAAATTGAAAAGCGGGCCGCAGCCATCCGCCGCAGGCCGCGCCGCAAGGGCAAGGAGCTGAACTACAGCGATGAAGGTTGAATCCACCGATTCGCTGATCGATATCAGCTTCAAAATCTGCTCGGCGCTAATGGAAGTTGGCATCAACGCCGTCCTTGTTGGAGGTTCGGCAGCCTCCTTTTATGCCCCATCCGACTACATGTCCACCGATGCCGACTTCTGCATCTCTTTCCACGGCAGCGATGAAAAGTTGACTCCAGTTATGAAAGCCCTTGGCTTTCGCCAAATCTCCGGCCGCATGTGGGCGTCGCAAGCCACACCCATCACCGTTGACTTCGTTGGCCATACGATTCTCATAGGCGACGAAGAGATCACGGAATGGAGAACGGAGGTCCGAGACGGACTCACGCTCAACGTCCTCAACCCCTCAGACATCATCATGGACCGGCTGCTCTGCTTTGGCAGTTGGAACGATCGTCAAGCCTTCCTCACCGCCCTTGCCATCGCGAAAGCCGCTCCCGACGATCTCGACCTAAAACTGCTTGAGGCCAGATGCAAAAGAGAGGGCATCACAGATGCCCTCTCTCAGTTCCTTCGCCGTCTCGAGCAGAACTAGCTCGCCTGCTTCTGCAGATCGCGGTAGTACTTCTCCGGGTCGTCGAGGCGGGGGATGTCGTCGAAGGCGAGGAGACGCTGGGCTTCCTTGAGCGATGTCTGCCCCGCCAGAAGGCGGTCCAGGGTGTCTTCCTGCATGGTGCGATAGCCGTAGTACCGCGCCGTCGTGCGGATCTCTTCGACCGGACGCCGCTCCTGAATCAGCGCGGCGATCTCGTGGGTCACGGGCAGGATTTCGTGCACCGCCATTCGGCCCTTGTAGCCCGTGCCGTGGCACCGAGAGCAGCCTTTGGCGCGATGCAGCTTCTTCACCTTGGTCGAGCCGAAGCTGTTTCGCAGCAGCTCCTGCTCTTCTTCATCCGGCGTGTACTCCTCTTTGCAGTGGGTGCACAGCTTTCGCAGAAGCCGCTGGCCCATGACGCCGATCAGCGAGGTGCTGAGGTTTGAGGCGTCCAGGTTCATATCGTACAGTCGCGGAAGCGCGCCAGGCGCGTCGTTGCAGTGGAGCGTGCTGAAGACCATGTGCCCGGTCATCGAGGCCTTGATGGCGGTCTCTGCCGTCTCATGGTCGCGGATTTCGCCGACCAGCACGATGTCCGGGTCCTGACGCAGAATCGCGCGCAGCTGTTGGGCAAAGGTCAGGCCGACCTTCTCGTTCACCTGCGACTGGTTGATGCCGTCGATGTCGTACTCGACCGGGTCTTCGCAGGTCATGACGTTGTTGCTGGAGCTGCGGACCTCGTTGAGGGCGGCATACAGCGTAGTTGTCTTACCGGAGCCCGTCGGACCGGTAACCAGGAAGAGGCCGTACGGTCGGCGGATCAAGCGCCGGAACAGCGTGAGGTTGTGCTTGGAGAATCCGAGCTGATCAAGCCCCAGCATTGCGGCGCTCTTATCCAGAACACGCATGACGATGCGCTGGCCGTAAAGGCTGGGCAGGATGCTCACGCGCATGTCGACGGTGCGGGTGTCCAGATCGACGCTGATGCGGCCGTCCTGCGGGATGCGCCACTCGACCAGGTCCACCTCGGCCATGATCTTGATGCGCGCGATGATCATCGGCAGGATATCGCGCGGAAACTCGCGGACCCGCAGAAGCTGGCCGTCAAGCCGATACCGGACTTCGAGCATGCTCTCGCGGGGCTCGAAGTGGATGTCCGACGCCTTCATCTTGATGGCATCAAGAATCACGGCATCCACGGTCTCGACGATCGGATAGGATTCTTCCTCTTCCAGCTCAGCAGCCGCGCGCCGCATGGCTTCGGCTTCTTCGTCCCGGTCTCCGTCTTCGTCTGGGGCGGCCTGCGCCTTCAGCTTTTCAATCGGCGAGAAGTACTCGTCCAGCGCATTGCTCAGCTTGCCTTCGTCGACGAGCACGGGCCGCACGCGGCTGTTGGTGCGCCGCCGGACCATTTCGATGGCATCCAGATCGGCCGGATTCTTCATGCCGAGGACGATCTCGTTGCCGTCCTTCATCAGCGCGATCACCTGATGCTTGCGGCAGAAGGCTTCATCAAGTTGATGCACGACGGACCGGTCGGCCTCCTGTTCATCCATGTACCAGACTTCGACATCGATCTGGGAGGCGAGGGCCTGAAGCAGCGTCTTCTCGCTGATCGTGCCCAACTCGACCAGAATCTGGCCAAACGGCTTCCGGCTGACCTTCTGCTCATCCAGCGCTTCCTGAATCTGCGCCTCTGTGACCAGCCCCAACTCCTGCAGAAGCTGTCCCAGCCGACGCCAGCGATAGGTTTTCGCCAGCTTTGGCGCGCCGATGTGGCTGGCCTTCTCATCCGGCGTCTTCGCCACGATTTCGGGATTGATGTCGTGGATCGGCTCCTCGTCTTCATCCGGCGCGGCAAAAAGGATTGCGGGCTCCGCCGGGGGCGGAGTCGGCTCTTCCATTTGAAGGTGGGCAGAGCGGAAGACTTCGGGAACCTCCGGCTCCTCTTCCTGTGCGGCGGCTGGCTGCTCAGGTTCCGGTTCCTCGAGGGTCTCCTCGACCATGACCGGCTCTTCGACTTCCGCCACGGGCTCCTCCATCACTGGCGGAACGAGAATCTCCTCCTCTTCCGGCTCAGGTTCTGTTTCAGGTTCAGGTTCAGCCACGACTTCGGCCACCGCCTCCTCAACCTCTATCGGCGGAGCGGAAACTTCGGCGGCGACTTCCTCGACTTCGGGTTCAGCAACTGCCTCTGCGGCCTCCGGCTCCTCGTCGATGATCGGCGCAGGAATCTCTTCCGCTGGCGCGGGATCACCGGAAATCAGCACCTCCGGCTCTTCGAAAGCGGCGACCGATTCGGGCTCGGGTTCGACTTCCGGCGCGCGGAAGGCTTCAGGAGCCAGCGGGCTCTTCAGAAAGACCGAAGGAACGCTGCCCCAGCCATTGGCCTTGAGGTCCTCAGGCGTCGGCGCGCTCTGGGCATCTTCTTCGTCATCCAGCTCATCCATCGGATCGCTGGAGAAGAGCACCTTCACATCAAACTGCGGAACGGGCTCTTCAGAAACCTCTTCGTCTACATGAGCCGCAGGTGCCATGTTGAGCGCGTGATGCTCGGCTTCCGGCTCAGCCGCCGGCTCCGGTTCGTCATCAAAGTCGGTCCATGCGATCACCGGGGGAGGCGCGGGAGCCGCCGGGCGCTCTACAGTCGGGGGCACCCAGACCTCCTCTTCTTCGAAGCTTGCTGCCGGCTCTTCCACAGACTCTGGTTCAACCGATGAAGCAGCAACCTCTTCAACCTCGGCTTCCGGTTCGACCTCAACTTCGGGCTCAGATTCGAACTCAGTCGGCGAAACAAAAATTTCAGCAACGACCTCTTTGGCCTCTGCCTCTGCCTCTGCCTCCGGCTCGACCTCAACTTCAGGCTCTGGCTCGGGCTCGCTCGGCGAGACGAAAATTTCAGCCGCGACCTCTTCGGCCTCTGCTTCCGGCTCGTCCTCAACCGGGGGAGCGGAAACTTCCACAGCAATCTCTTCGGCCTCAGGCTCAGGCTCTTCCTCTACCTGAAGCACTAAAACTTCGGGTTCATCCTCAACCGGGAGCACCTCATCTTCGGCGACCGGCTCGATGATCGGGGGCTCCGGCTCCTCTACAGGCGGCTCGACGACTTCTGCGACAGCTTCCTCCTGCACCGACTCCTCCGGCTCTTGAACCGGCGAACGGTGCAGGGATTGGCCCGGAGCGGAATGGGGAGCGGAGGGCTGAGACTCGGGCGCCTTATCCGGCTCCCAAAGGCTGCGCCGAAAGACTTCGGGAATCTGATCAACGTTCACCGGAGGCAGGTTGCCCAGAATCTGCCCGCTGGAGAGGCCCCCATTCGGGCCGCCCAACAGCCGATCCTGCAGCCGCTTCACCTTGCTGCCATCTTCAGCAGGTTCAGCCGCCGGAGCGCTCTCCTGCGCCTCGTGCTGATCCCGCCAATCCGGATTGAAACTCGGACGTTCCTTGTCGCCGTTGTGCCCCATATTGCCAATCGCCCTGGGTTCCGTCAGCCAGACGGTCCCCACCCAGCTATTCCATGTGCCTGCAATGCTGCGGGCAGAGAGAATTGCCAGGTTCTAGAGAAGCAAAAAGGCCCCGGCGGATCGCCGGGGCCCTTCTGCCTTTCGATCTCTAACCCTTAATTATCGGGCTTGACGACCGGAAAGTCAGGGCGGTTGAACGGCTTGCGGCCGTTGCCCTTTCGCAGCTCGCCGAGCAGGTAATCGACGCCGCGCCGGAGCTGGGCATCCTCACCCTTGGCGAGAACCGAGGGGTCGTTGTCGATCTCGATGTCCGGATCGACTCCGGTGTTCTCGGCGATCCACTGGCCGCGCTGGGTGTCGTAGATGCCGAACGCCGGAGCCGTGACCCCGCCGCCATCCACCAGGCCCACCGAGCCGCTGATGCCGACCAGACCGCCCCAGGTTCGGGTGCCGATCAGGGGACCAAGCTCGGAGTTCTTGAAGAGCCACGGCAGCATGTCACCGCCCGACCCGGCGTGCTCGTTGATGAGCATCACCTTCGGTCCGTCCAGCGTCTGAGTCGGGAATCCGATATCGACGCCGTGGCGTTGCCGCAGGGCCGTATCCATGGTGCGCTGCAGGTACTCGATGAAGAAGGTCGGAATCGATCCGCCTCCGTTGTAGCGCTCGTCGATCACCCAGGCCTGCTTTCCGCTCTGCGAATAGAAGCCGCGGATGAAGCCGAGGATGCCGCCGACGCTGGTATCGGGCACATGCATGTAGCCGATCTTGCCGTCGGACCACTCATCGACCAGGGCGCGCCGTTCGGCGACCCAGGTTTCGTAGCGGAGGGTGGTTTCGCTGCCGATCGGCACGACATCCACTTCACGGGAGCCGACCATGCTGGCTCTCGAGCCCACGGTGAGGGTCACCTTGTCGCCGACTCGTCCGACCATCAGGCTATGCACGTTGGTCTCAGAGGTGACGCGATTGCCATTGATGGCCAGGAGGTACTCGCCCTCGTTGATGTTCACGCCGGGAGCGCCCAGGGGGCCGCTCGCGCCGGGAATCTCGGGGAAGCCTTCGTAGATCTTGGCGATCTTGACGTTGTTCCCTTCGACTTCGTAATCGACGCCGAGCATTCCGACCGACGGGCCGCCCGGGCCTGCGCCCAGCACTTCGCCGCCGCTGACGTAGGCATGGCCGGTGCCAAGCTCGCCGATCATCAGGCCGAACAGGTAGTTCAGGTCGGTGCGGTCGCCCACATAGGGGAGCATCGCCGCGTACTTGTCGCCGATGGCCTTCCAGTCCAGGCCGAGCATGTTGGGATCGTAGAACTGATCCCGCTCATACCGCCAGACTTCCCAAAACATCTGCTCGTACTCTTTGCGCGGGTCCCAGTACATCGTCACGTCGGACGTGTCCACTCGACCCTGGCCCATCTGACCGCCGGGAGCGACATTCGCGATGCCGATGACGCCGGGGCCCTGATAGACCATCTTGCTGCGGTTCGGGGTGAAGGCAAAGGAGAACGCGCCGGAGATGATCGTCTGCGCGGAGCGGCTGTTGAAGTCGTACTTCACCAGGGAGCCGTTGCTCCAGGTGAGCACGCCGTTGTTCACGCCGACCACGAACGGATAGCTGCCCGGTCCCCACGGCAGCGTGACGAATCGGCGGGAGAGGCCGTCGATGTCGATCGAAGTCTCCGCCTGCGGCGCCGGAGTCGGCTCCGGATCGCCGTCGCCGCCCTTGACCGGCTCCTCATCGTCCGCCGGAATCAGCGGGTTGGTCATGTCCTTTTTCAGCAGATACGCATAGATCTGGGTGACTCCGCTCTGGTAGAGCGTCGCGCCCTCAAAGGCGTTCTGAGACGGGTTGTAGGCCCGCGCCGAAGCGACATAGAGGTACTTGCCGTTCAGGTCGAAGCTGACGGAGACGGTGTTGTAGAAGTCGTTGATGATCTCAGTCGATTTCTGGGTCTCGACGTTGTAGAGCATCACGCGGTTGAAGAGGTTGGGGGTCGTCTCGGTGTAGACGATCCACTTCTCATCCTGCGACCAGTCGTAGTTGGGCGAACCGGCAATATCGGTGTAGATCTCGCTGGTTCGGCCCGTGCCGAGGTTGGTCACCGCAAGGGTGTTGTCCACGGTCACATAGGTGATGTAATTGCCCTTCGGCGAATAGTCGAAGCCAGAGATCACATGATCTCCCGGCGTGATGACCGGAACCTGATCGCCGCCCATCTGGGGCATCTGGTGGATCTTCACCTCGCCGCTGGCGTCGCTCAGGAAGGCGACCATCTGGCCGTCGGGAGACCAGGCCGGGCTCGATTCGCGCACGCCCTGCGACTCGGTCAGGTTGCGGGTGATGCCGTTGCTGGCCGGGACGGAGTAGATGTCTCCGCGAGCCTCGACCGCCACTCGCTTTGCCGAGGGGGAGATGGTGAGGCCGCCGATGGCCTGGCCGAAGTTGCGGTGCTGCGGCCGCAGCGCCAGATTGTCGCTGATGACCGTCGGAGTGAACTCGTTCACCTGCTTGGTGGCGATGTCGTACACATTCACGCGGCCATTGCGCTCCCACACGATGCTCTCGCCGTCGGTGCTGGGCCACTTGATGTCGCCATCGGTGAAGCGGGTCATCTGCTCGATGCGCTTGCTGCCGGTGTTGTACTTGTAGAGATTGATGTTCTGCAGCGAGCGGTCGCTGATGAAGTAGACGTCTTCGCCCACCCACATCGGGAAGTAGCTCTGCTCGCGCTGGCCGGGGATCTCCCAGTAGCGGTTGGTGCTGAACTCGAAGAAGCCGATGCGGCCCTGCGTGCCGCCCCGATAGCGCCGCCAGTTGTACTGGTGGCTGGGGTGCTGGTTCATCGCGACGGTGTTGCCGTCCGGCGAGAACGAGACGTCGGAAACCTCCATCAGGTCCGTCTGGATCGGCATTCCGCCATCCGGATCGGCCAGCCAAAGCCGGTTGATGCGGTTGGTGAAGGAGCCGTAGTTGGAGCTGAAGGCGATCTTTCCGTCGGGCGTCCAATCGAGGACGAGCGCCGAGTTGTTCATGAAGGTGAGCCGCTTGGGCTCGCCGCCCTCTGCGGGCATCACATAGACGTCGGTGCCCCCGTCGTACTGGCCAGAAAAGGCGACCCACTTTCCATCGGGCGAGAATCGGGCTCGGTACTCCAGGCCCGGGTGGCTGGTCAGCCTTCGAGCGGGCTGATCACCGTCCACCTTGCTCACCCAGAGGTCAGAGGCGTACGTAAAGATCACCTCATCACCATGAATGTGGGGATAGCGCATCAAGCGAACGTCCGCGGCAAAGAGGCCGGGGACGGTCGACATTAGCATTGCAGTTGTCAATCCAGTCATAGAATCCACTCCTGCGGCACCAGTGCCGCATAGAAGCCAAAATTCGCTTACGCCCCCAGTCGGGGGCCGGGTTCCGAAGAACCCTTATTTCAGGCTGAAGGGGCTAGGCGGAGGGGTCTGCTGCGGCGCTTCGACCCGCAGATCGACCTCCAACAGCTCTCCCCGCACGGCGGCCTTCAGCTTCGCCCGACCGGGCTTCAGGGGGCGCACATAGCCGCCCTGATCCACCCAGGCGTCTCCCGATGCCGTCCAGATCACTTCGCGGTTCGGGATAGGACGTCCCTCCTTGTCGATCACGCTGTACGCGCTGAAGAGGCCCATCTGAACATACGGCCTGCCCACGATGACCATCTGCCCGGGGTCTTCCACCGGAGCGGTGCTGTTGGGCGTGTAGAAGAGCAGCATGCCGTTCGACACGGGTCGCGGCGCGAGGTCGCTGGGGCGATTGAGCACGACGCCATTCAGCACGAGGGTCGAGCTGCCGCCGCCATCCAGGTTGAGGCCCTCCACGCAGCCCAGGTTCACCAAAACTTCCGCCATCTGCTGCAGGGTCGCGCCTCCGGTCAGCCCGGCCTGGCGGCCGTCGATGACCACCATCCACACTTCTCCATCGGCGGTCACGCCCAGCGCCGAGCGGGGGTGCCGCTGCACGTTGAGCGCGTTGTCAAATCCTTCGGCTTTCGCCCGGTCGGTCACGCGGCCCTGCCGGACCAGCACCGGACCGCCGCCCACCAGGTTCTCGGCCTTGTCTAGATCAAAATCGATGCCCTTGAGCTGGGTGCGGATTTCAACCTCGGTCGAAAGCGGAATCGCCTTGGCTGCCGCAATCCACTTGCCGCTGGCCGCGATGACGGCCTCGCCGGATTGGATGGGCACCGAGCGGGTGTTCTCCACGATGCGCCGCACCTTGCCGCGCACCGTTCCATTCGGCTCAATCCGTCCGCTCATCTCGAGCACCAGATGAACCGTCGCGGCCTGCGCCGCCGTCGAGCGGCCCGCCACGGCTGTATTCAGAACCACTTCGTCTGGCTGGCAGGCCTGGTTGACGCCCTTGAGAAAGAGGGTCTTGCCCGCCCCGACCACCTTGCCGTTGAATTCAAGCTGACCGATTCCCGCGTAGTCCGGCCCCCATGCAAAGGCGGAGCGATTGGGCCAGGGGGTGCTGATCAGCTCTCCGCCCGTGATCATCGCGCCAACGGGGTCGCCGTTCGATGCAAAAAAGTCTCCGTTGATTCCCGCCACGGCGCTGGTGCGCTTCACCATATCCGGCAGGGTTTCGCGGCCCAATCCGCCTTCCTGTGCGCTCATCACGGTGCCTCCGGCCAGTTCGGGGCGGCAGATGGCGGTCCCGGCTTTGGGCGACCATCGCAGCGCGTGGATCAGCCACGGGCGGCTCATGTCGTACTCCATGCGGTAGACGAGGCCAGGAGCGGCCAGCTTTTGCCACGAGCGGGCCTGGGGAGCAGCAATTGCCGGAAGCAGCAGGGTCAGCAGAATCAATCGGCGCATGGGCTTTCCAATAGCTGAAGCCTACCCCGTTCGGCGTCCAGCCGAGCCCGAACGCCCAGGGGGATGCTGAGCATGGTCCGCATGTGGCCGAAGGGGAAATTGATGACGGTCGGCACATCGATGCCGCGCAGGCGATCCAGCACGATTTCGCGCCACGGCATCGCGCCGATCTTTTCATCCACCCGATCGTCGGTTCCGGTCATCTCTCCGATCACCAGCCCCGCCGCCCGCTGCAGGATTCCCGCATTGCGGAAGTGCGTGAACATCGCGTCGATGCGGTGCGGATTCTCATCGACATCTTCGATCAGCAGAATCTTTCCGTCGGCATCCAGGGGATCGGCGGTCGTCAGGCTGTCGGAAAGCAGGCACATGCACCCTCCCGTCAGGACGCCTTCCGCCGTGCCGCCCACCACCGTCTCGGCCGGCGTCGCCGCCATCGGGAACGGGTCCTGCCCCTTGAGCAGGTTGGTGAAGGATTCGATCACCCACGGCTCGCGCTGAACCGAGAGCGTGATGAGCATCGGCGTGTGGCAGGTGACCAGCCCTCGGCGATTGAGGGCCAGGTGAAGCGTGGTGACATCGCTGAAGCCGCAGAGCATCTTGCCCGAGGCGGCCATCATGTCGAGATCGAGGTGCTCAAGAAGGCGAGCGCAGCCGTAGCCACCTCGGGAGCAGATGACGGCGCGGCAGTCGGGGTCTTGAAAGGCGGCGGTGATGTCGGCGGCGCGCTGCTCATCCGACCCGGCAAGATAGCCCGCCCGCTCGAAAACGGAATCGCCGAGGATCACCTCGTATTCCTCGCTTTCCAGCATGCGGACGCCCTCTTCGATCTGATCAGGCCCGAGCGGGCTGGCCGGGGAGACGACTCGAACTCGATCTCCCGGCCGGAGCGCCGGCGGCCTGCGCATCAGTCCTTCGGCGCGATGACGACTCGACGGTTGGGCTCTTCGCCCTCACTGTAGGTGATGACGCCTTCGAAGTCGACCAGCACCTTGTGGATCAGGCGGCGCTCAAAGGCGGGAAGGGCTTCCAGAACGGCTTCCTCTTCGCGCTCGCGCACCTGCTCGGCGATCTCCTTCGCATGCTTTTCAAGCTTGGTCTGGCGGTCGTCGCGGTAGCCGCTGCCGTCCACCGTCACGCGCACCCCGTTGCCCAACTGGCGGGCGGAGATGACGTTCATCAGATACTGCAGCGCGTTCAGAACTTCGCCGCGTCGGCCGATGAGGTAGGCCACATCGCGGCCATCCAGTTCGATGTTGACGTAGCGGTCGTTCACGCTGGCCAGCGTCGCTTCGGCGCGCAGGTCGGATTCGGCGAGGATATCGTTCAGATAATCGACAAGGGCTTCGCCGTCCTCCTGAGAGGCGACCACGGGTTCGCTCGACTCTTCGTCGTCGCCGTTGGCGGCGGGCTCTTCTTCCTTGTCCTTCTTCTTGGCGGCTGCGCGCTTCTTGGGCTTCGGCTCTTCAACAGCCTCTTCCTCTTCAGCCGGGGCGGCTTCCGCCTCGGGCTCTTCGACGGGCTCGGCCTTGGGCTTGCGCGATCGGGCGGGCTTCTTCTCCGCCTTCTCTTCCTTGGGCGCGTCGCCATCCGCGTTCAGGCTCACCTTGACGCGAACCTTGCCGGGCTTGCCGAAAAGTCCCTTGGTCTCTTCCAGAACCTCTGCCGAAACAGCAGAACCCTCGACTCCCCAATCGGCTGCCGCCTGGGCGATCGCCTCATCCACACTTGATGCCGTTATCTCTCTTGACTCCATCACAAACCGCCTTTAGCGCTTCTTCTTCTTGTTCTTTTTGGGCGTGCCGCGCCCGCTGAAAAACCCTGGGTCGATCGTTCCCTGAGGATCGACCGCGAGGGCTCCACCCTTCACCGTCATCTGCTTCTCAAGCGGAGGAAGCGGCACACGATAGGCCAGCAGCGCCTGGCTGGTGGCCAAGATGTTCATAAAAATCCAGTAGACCACAAATGCCGAGGGAATCGGCCAGAAAAACATGGCAATTGAGAAGAACACCGACATGCCGATGCCCATGAGCCTCTGCTGCTTCATGTTGCTGGGATCGCTCACCGGGGTGAGCAGCGTGGTCGTCACCATCGAGACGCCGTACAGGAAGATGATCAGATAGTCCCGTTCGCCCAGGTTCGGCGCCATCGGAATGCCGAACAGGCTGGTCGAATTCGGGTTGATCCAGAGGAACGTGCCTTCCTGGAACTGGAATCGGTAGAGCAGCATGCACCGGTAGACGATGAGGAACAGCGGCAACTGAACCAGCATCGGCAGACAGCCCTGCAGAGGATTGAAGCCGTACTCTTTGTACATCTTCATCGTCTCCATCTGCATTCCCTGCGGATCGGTGACCTTGCCCGTCTTCTTGTCTTTGTACTTGGCCTGGATCTCTTTGCTCAACGGCGCGAGCTGAGCCATGCGCCGGCCCCAGATGTACTGTTTCTGCGCCAGCGGCCAGATGACCGCGCGCACCACGAGGGCCAGCAGCAGAGCCGCAAACCAGTAGCTGAAGCCCGACTTTGCGCCGGTGAGGTTGACCAGAAAATCGACGAGCTTGTAGCCCGGGATGCCGACGACGGTCTGGTGCTTGGTCTTGACCTGAAGGTCGGCGACCAGATCGGAGTAAAGCTGCTCCGCGGAAATCTCTGCGGCGGGACGGCCGATGTCTTCGGCGGGCACCACCTTGAATGGCTTCTTCCAAACGTCCGTCTGGTGGAGGGCCTCGAAAGTTGGCTGGAAGGCCATGTAGGCCTGGTTCATCTGGTTGTAGCCGTCGGGCTTGGCCGGAACCTCTTTCTTTCGGAATTGATCCTGGTACAGCCCGTTCTTGTACTGCGCGTCTACCGCCAGGATGATGCCTTCAAGCTCGGCCTCCTTCTTCTGGTCCGCCGTCCAGTTCTCCTTCTTGGCCGTCTCGTTCACCTTCTGCTTGTAGGTGTTGAGCGTGGTGAGGGCGGTGCTGCCCAGGAGGTCTTCGTTCTGCTTGACAAGCTGCTGCTTGACTTCGGCCAGCGTGAGATCTTTGGTGGCGTTATTGCGGTTCGGGTTGAAGAACAGCATATAGCCCGTGTAGATCATCGCGGCCCATAGAAGGATCGAGATGAAATTGTTTCGCGGAGGCTGTTGCGCAGCTGGCTTGCTCATAGGTCAATGCGTATTACGGGACAGGATCGTGTCCACCGGGACGAAATGGATGGCAGCGGCTGATTCTTTTGATTCCGAGCCAGGAGCCCTTGAGCAGGCCGTACTTCTCGATGGCCTCAAGGGTGTAGTTGGAGCAGGACGGTGTATAGCGGCACGAAGGGGGCATCCAGCGTGTCGATCGCTGGTAAACGCGGATCATAAACACCCCGAATTTTCTGCCCATAGCCTCGCCGTCTTCTCCATCAGTTCTCCGGCCTCACCGGCCAGGTCCTGAAAGCTCGTCTCGGCCGAACCAGGCCTGACGGTGACGACAAGATCGAAGTTCTTGAGGTTCTCCAGCGGGTTCTGCCGGAGCGCCTCACGGACTCTCCGAACCTGACGCCCGCGCCGGGCGTGACTGCCCAGAGCCTTGGCAACGGCGATTCCCACCAGCCCGTTTCCGGGGAGGGAGATAAACCGCAGACAGCGGCCCGAGACCCGTCTGCCCTCCTGATAGATCGTCTCAAATCGCGCCTTGGAGGGTCCGTTCAGACGGCCAGCCTGTGGCGGCCTCGCTCTCGCCGCCGCTTGAGGACGTTGCGGCCGTCCTTGGATCGCATTCGAATCCGAAAGCCATGCGTCTTTCGTCGCTTTCGGTTATTTGGCTGAAACGTACGCTTCATAGTCCGTCAACACCTAAGGTGAGATAAGAGGCGTAATGCTACCTGAGCCCGCTGGGGCTATTAGGCCACATCACGAGGGTCGGTGAGCCTTCCCGTCAAAGCGGTCGCTGCCGCAGTAAGCGGGCTGACCAGGTGAGTCCGCGACCCCGGCCCCTGCCGCCCTTCGTAAGGCCGGTTGGAGGTGGAGGCGGATCGCTGGCCCGGACGCAGGATGTCGCCATTCATGCCCAGGCACATCGAGCATCCCGCCCGGTGCCACTCGAATCCGGCGGCCTTGAATATTTCATCCAGCTTCTCCCGCTCGGCCTGCTCGCGCACTGAAGCGCTGCCCGGCACGACCATCGCGCGGACGCCGCTGGCCACCTTTCGGCCCCGGATGATGCCCGCGGCTTCGCGCAGGTCTTCCAGACGGGCGTTGGTGCAGCTGCCGATGAAGACGGTATTGATATCCAGCTCTTTGACCGGGATGCCCGGCTTGAGCCCCATGTACATCTGCGCCCGCTCTTCGCTCTTGTCATGCGGCTCGGGGATTGCCTGGTCGATATCGACCGTCATGGCGGGCGTCGTTCCCCAGCTGACCTGCGGCTTGAGCGAGTTCACGTCGAGCCGTTCAGTCCGGTCGAAGGCGGCTCCCTCATCGGTCGGAAGGGTCCGCGCGTGGGCCACCATCTCGTCGAAGGCCGCGCCCTTGGGCGCAAACGGCCGGTCCTCGGCCTGGATGTATTCAAAAGTGATGTCGTCTGGAGCGATCATTCCCGCCCGCGCGCCCATCTCAATGGACATGTTGCAGATCGTCATGCGTCCGCTCATCGGCAGGGACCGGATGGCGGTGCCGCGGTATTCGACCACCTGCCCCGCGCCTCCGCCCGCGCCGAGGCGGCGGATGATGGCGAGGATGATGTCCTTGGCGGTGACGCCCGGCTGAAGCTGGCCATCCGCTTCGACCGCCAGGGTCTTCGGCTTGCCCGCCGCCCGCAAAGTCTGCGTGGCCAGGACATGCTCGACTTCCGTGGTGCCGATGCCGAAGGCGAGCGCCCCGAACGCGCCGTGGGTGCTGGTGTGGCTGTCTCCGCAGACGATGGTCAGGCCCGGCAGGGTCAAGCCAAGCTGGGGACCGATGATGTGGACAATGCCCTGGCGCGGATCGTCGTAGCCAAAAAGCGGCACGCCGAACTCGCGGCAGTTCTCATCCAGCGCCGACAGCTGCTGGCCGCTCAGGGTGCTGGGGTCGATGGGCCGTCCATCGGTCGGCACGTTGTGGTCCACCGTCGCAAAGGTGAGGTCGGGCCGCCGCACCTTCCGCCCCTTCTCCCGCAGACCGTCGAATGCCTGCGGCGACGTGACTTCGTGAACCAGGTGGCGATCAATGTAGAGGAGCGCACCGCCGCCCGGAAGATCGGCGACCTTGTGCTGCTCCCACACTTTCTCAAACAACGTTTTAGCCATGCCAGACAATTCATTCTACTTTCTGGGCGGCCCGGTGTTGCATGGTCCGCTTCGCGGAGTTGGCAGTCGGCAGTTTGCAGTTGGCCGCTTTCAGCGGCTCGCAGTCTCAAGCGGCCTTCCTTTCTCCGCCCTTCATCTCAGAGATCATCTTCTCCAACTCGGTTCGTCCTCGCAGCCGGACCCGGTTGACCCGCGCCAGTTCGACCGCTGACTTCGTGAAGGTGGAGTTCGTGACCACAACCGCTTCTGATGCGCCGTACTTTGCCTTGGCCGCAACAGCCTCCTGCACTGCACGGATGCCGACGGCCTTTTTATATCGTTTGGCTTGGACAACGGTCTTTACTCCGTTCTGCTCTAAGACCAGATCTGCTCCCCAATCTCCGCAGTAGGGAGTGAGAAGGCACTTTGCTCCGCGGCTGCTATACACCTCCCGCAACAGCCACTCAAAATCCTTCCCCGTCAAACAATCTATCTCGGGCATGTCGAGGGTTCGAAGCTTCTTTCTCAGTCGGTCTTCGTGAAGCCGCTTCAGCAGGATAGGAATCAATTTGATGGCGACAACAACAAGCAGAAAGGGCCATGCCCATTTGATCGTGCTTCCTACGGCCTCTAGAATGGGCCGCGTTAAATCCAGTGTGCTCATTTGCTCTCCCAAGGAAAGGATTGGCCGGAACAGCGGCAAGCAACAGACTGCATCCCAAACTGCGAGTCCGGCCAGCCGGACGATCTGCCAACTGCAAACTGCAAACTTTCTTCTTAGGCAGCCGGACCCTCGCATTCCTGACGCCTGAGGTATAAATCCTTGTCTCATTGGGGAGTTGCCCGAGTGGCCAATGGGAACAGACTGTAAATCTGTCGGCGAATGCCTTCGCAGGTTCGAATCCTGCACTCCCCACCAGGGCCTCCGTAGCTCAGAGGTAGAGCATTCCCTTGGTAAGGGAAAGGTCACGAGTTCAATTCTCGTCGGAGGCTCCAGACGCCTCCTTCACCCCACAATTTTTACCAGTTCGTGCCGCCATGCCCCTCTTTGGCACGGTCCATGCCAACGACTTGAGCGGGCGCGTATGCGTCCGGGGACTGGTAACCAGTAATGAAAAGAATCTTGACTGGGGTGATGCTGCTTGGACTGGCGGCGGCCTCTTTCGCAAATACCGAATCACTCATCTATAAGGGAATTGCGCCTTACGGCAAGTACGACGTCTACCTTGACGGAAGCAAGAAAAGCGTCAATGCCGGAGCCATGAAGTTCGAGTTCGGCTCGACCGACATGAACGGCTACCTGCTGTGCACCGAGATCACTCAGCACGTCGCAAGCGCCGGGCAGCGCAAGACCTACTACGCCTACGAAAAGAATGGCCACGTCGGATGGCTGGCGCAGGAATTCGCCAACCTGACGGCTGACCCGAACTTCGACGCCGCCAAGGCAGCGGGCCTTCAGCTCGCCGTCTGGGAAGTGGTCTACGATGGTGCGGGCAACGCCAGCGACCTGTACAAGGGCGACTTCAAGGTGAAGTCCGCCAACAACTCTCTCGGCAGCCAGGGGCTCTACTGGGCGGAGTACTACATGAACGAGCTCAACGGACAGAAGGCCGACTACACGGCCTACAAGAACTGGTACTACCAGGACTACGTTGGCGCAAACCCGGTTCCGGAGCCGGCCACCCTTCTCGCGCTCGCCGCAGGCGGAGCGCTGATGGTTCGCCGACGCCGCAAGAAGAACGCCTAAGTCCCAACCAAAATCCAAAAGCAGAAGGGCCGCTCAATCGATTGAGCGGCCCTTCTCTTTTTGTGTCGGCGCTTGCCTACAGACGCCGGACCTTGATGTTCCGGAAGCTCACGATGTTGCCGTGATCCTGCAGGACGATGCGGCCGGTCGCCTCTCGGGCAAAGCCCGCCATCTCGGCGAACTTCGACTTGGCGATCTTCTCCATGTAGTCGGGCGAATCGACCTCGATCTCAACGACCTTGAAGCCGTTCAGCCAGTGCTCGATCTTCTTGCCCCGCGCCACGATGCGGGCCTCGTTCCACTCTCCTGCGGGCCGCAGAACATCCTTCGTCGGCGGGTAGACATCGTAGAACGATGCCGACGTGTTCACCGGTCGAGGCTTGTTCTGGGTCAGCGGCGGCACGTCGAGGATCTGATACTCAGGTCCGGTGTGCCACGAGGTTCCGCCGGTCTTGGCGCGGTAGATGATTCCGCTGTTCGCGCCCGGCTCGGCCTTCCATTCGAGCTTCAGCTCGAAGTCGGCGTAGTTCTCCTTGGTGGAGAGGTCTCCGCCCTGGCCTCCGGCGCCGACGATCATGCCGTCCTGCACCTTCCAGCCCGCGCCCGGAGCGCCGCCGTCCCACTTCTCCCACTTGGCCATCGAGCTGCCGTCGAAGAGAAGCTCGAAGCCCTGCCGCTGCTCTTCAGCGGTGAGGGTGTTGACCTGGGTGGTCGGAGCGGGGTTCACCTGACCCCGGCGATTCGGGATGCTGTTGAGCGTATACCAGCCTTCAGTGGCCCAAAGCGCATCGCCGTCAACGTTGCGCAGATCGGGGCTCATGTGGACATAGACCACGTAGCCGGGAGTCAGCTCATCGACTTCGAGGAAGACCTTCTTCCGGTCGGAAGAGACGGTCACCGACTTGATGTCGAGCTTCTTCGGGTTGACCTTCGGTCCGCCGTACTGAGCCGTCGGAACGTACTGCCAATGCCGCACCTCATAGTCGCTCGGCGTGTTGCCGTGGCTGGCGGCGAGGGGCTCGGTCAGCTCGATCTCCATGCCGTTTCGCATCGCGCGGATGGCGAGCATTTCGAAGGTCGGCTTTCCGTTGTAGGTGATCTTCTGAAGGCCGAATCGCTCCTTGCCTTCCTGACCCCAGTTGCCCGTCGAGCCGATGCCGCCGACGTAGAGCGCTCCATCCGGTCCCCAGCAGATGCGGTTGATGCCCGCTTCCATGCCCTGAGTGAACCGGAAGACGCAGCCCTGATACTCGCCGTTCACCTTCTCCACGAACACGCGCTTCACGCCGCCGTGGGTGACTTCGCTGTGGATCATCTGGCCCTTGTAGGGGCCGTCCATGATCACGCCGGGCTGGCTCGGCGAGTTGCCGATTTCGCCCTGCGGCAGCCAGACCACCGGCGGCTTCTCCTTGAGATTCGCCGTACCCTGGAAGTCGACCGAGCGGGAGCCGAAGAACGCGCCTTCGGTGTAGTGGAGGATCTTCGAAGAGGGCAGCCAGTCTCCCTGGTTGTCCGCGATGAAGATTTCGCCGTCCACGCCGATGCCGATGCCGTTGGGAGTCCGCAGGCCGCTGGCGGGGAGGGTGAAGTTGCCGTTGCGGTCGATCTTCACGACCTTGCCGCGATCCTGGTTCTGCACCTTGGTGCTGCTTCCGCCCGGATCGATCGCCGTGGCGAGCGTCGCGTAGAAGTAGCCGTCCTTGTAGACCAGGCCGAAGGCGAACTCGTGGAAGTTGTCGGTCACGCCCCAGCCATTGGCCACGGCGTAGTACTCGTCGATCACTCCGTCTCGGTTGTGGTCGACCAGCTTGGTCAGCTCCTGCTTCTGCAGAACGTAGATGTCTCCATCCACCACCCGGATTCCCAGAGGCTCGGCGAGTCCGGCGGCGATGCGGGTGACCTTGGGGTTTCGGGCCTGGCCCAGAACTCCGTCGATCACATAAACGCCGCCATCCGGCTCCCAGTTGCAGATGACCATCTGGCCGCCCGGCAGGAAGTCGATGCCGCCCACGCGGGGCTTGAAGTTCTCCGGTCGAACCGTGACCAGGTCATAGGAGGGGTGCACATCCTGCAGCGGGCGCTTGTCGCCGGGGCGCTGCAGAGCGTCGGGGTCGAGGATCGCCTTTTCGCCCGGCGCAGTCACATGGACTTCGCTGATGGTGGTGAAGGCGGATGCGGGGATGACTTCCCAGCTGCTCGAGCCCGGCTTCATCCACTCAAGGGTGAGGTAGCCGTCCACGGCATTGTCGAAGAACTCGACCAGGATCGGATGCTCTCCGGTGGCCAGGTTGAATGCGCCTTCGATCGGTGAACCGCGGCCGTGCAGGCCGTCGTTGTCCACGATGATCTCGTCGCGGATCGAGAAGCGGCTGCCGTCGTCGGAGTCCAGCCGGAATCTGTATTCGCCCGCCTGGGTGATGTTCAGATAGCCGGTGATGTGCGCCAGATAGTGGTCCTCAAACTCGGTCACGCCGAAATCCGCGTCGGAGCGGAAGTTCACGTTCGGCACAACCTTGTTGATGTTCGCCGTCTGGCCCTCGACGAGGAGCGGGAGGCGGCTGATGTCCTTGTTGAACCAGTAGATGCGCATCGCCAGGCCCGGCTCGCGAACCTGCGCGTCTTGCGCGACCGGCGCGGGAGTCGGGGCGGGTTCCGGGTTGACGTTCGCTTCGATGGCCTCGCTGTCATCAAAGTTCTGCGCCGGGTAGGTGACCCGCCATTCACTGGTGCCGTTGGCCTTCAGCTCGGCGCGGCTGATGCGCCGGTCGCGCAGGCCGTAGGAGCTGAGTTCCATGCCGGTGGCCGAAGCGCGATCCTGCGTGGAGATGTGCTCCAGGAACAGGCCGACTCTCAGGCCAGAGGGGACGTTGCGTGTCTCGAAGCTGCGGGAAAAGACAACGTCGTCACCGTCCGCATAGTATTCGGGAGTTTCAAAAATCTGGATCGTGCGGCCATTTTCGAGTTCGATTTCGTACTGGAACCGAACCTGGCCGTTGGGCATAAACCGGTAGCCCCGGAAGCGCGGCTCGACCATCTGGTCGGAACCGATTCTCCGGATGAACCACACCGGCTTGTCCAATTCGTACTGGTCATACGGCGTGCCCTGACTGGTGGGCTGGGGGCCATGTTGAGTCGTGTAGACCGCACCGTCAAACTTGACTCCGCCTTTCCAGACCTTGTAGGGACCGCAGTTGGTGGCATCGTAGGCCGCCCACATCTCTTCGTTGAGGGCAACCGTAACCATTCGGGCGCGCTTGTCTAAAACCGAGCGAAACACCCAAATGTCGCGAGGACGTTCAAAGGCCGCCGGCGAAGCGACAGCCAGGTAAGCAGTGAATACCGCAGCAGCAATCATGCCAACGTTCATTCTCCCACAGGGGGAAGAGGCATTTCAAACCATGCCGGGATTGCGGCGGAATTAATGAAAAAACAGCCGGCTGCCTCGCGGCGGCCGGCTGTCTGCCTCTTAGATCTTCAACTACTGAAGATCGAAGTATTTGTCGGCGGGGTCCTGGTTGGTGTAGACCTGGCCCGGACGCTTCTTGGAAGCGTGCAGGTCCATCCAGGTGACATTGAAGCCTTCGTTGTGGATGGCGTTCGGCCTTCCCCAACAGTCGGCATCGGCCATCGACGGGGGAAGCATGTACTTGCCCTCATCTCCGCACCAGCTTCCCTCGACGCTCGTTCGCGAATCCGCAAACATGATCGTGTCGGAGGGCTGCTCGACGCTGGTATCCGAGACCGGATTCGGCGCGAACACGTTGCTGAAGTCGGTCATTAGGCCGGTCAGGTAGTACGCGTTGTAGCCGAAGTGGCTGGTCGCCACACCGCTGGCGTCGGTTGTCGCCAGGCCGCTGGTGGGGCACAGCCAGATCTCCTTGTTCTTGATGTAAGGATCAAGAACATCGTGCCAGATCACCACACCCGTATCGGTGGCATAGGCGGCGGGCATCACCCGGTCGTCGTAGTCGGAGAGGTAGAGCTTGTGCGCCAATCCAAGATTCCGCACATTGCTCATGCACTTGATCGCCTGAGCCGCCGACTTTGCCTGGGCAAAGACCGGGAAGAGGATCGCCGCGAGGATCGCGATGATCGCAATGACGACCAGCAGTTCGATGAGGGTGAAGCCCGCTTTTCTTGCCATTAGTATTTGCTGTCCGGGAAATAGAATCTTTCTGCGTTCTCCGGCGTGATCAGCTCGACGTCCAGCTTGATGTGGCTGGGCATGAACTTCATCACGTCATCGCGGCCCGTGCGCAGAATCGAGACCGCATTGTGAATTCCCACGGCGATCATCGAGGGCGGATAGGTGATGTCTGCCGGATAGAGCTTGTCGCCATCCATCACGCGCTTCACGATGTCCTTCATGCCGGCGCCGCCGAGCATCCACACATCATCGACGCGTCCTGCCGCCTTGAGCGCATTTTCTGCACCCAGAGCCATATCGTCGTCGGAGGCCCAGATCGCATCGATGTTGGGTGTGTTGACGAGGATATTTGTCATGACTTCTTCCGAAGTCTCGCGGTTCCACTGACCGGACTGCTGGGCCACGATCTTGACGTTGGGATGCTGCTTGAAGACATCCATCGCCGCATTGACGCGCGCCGTGTTGACGGTGCTGGGGATGCCCTCAAGGATGACCACATTGCCGCCCGCAGAGCCCAGCTTCTCCACGATGAACTCCGCCGACTTGCGGCCGAAGGCTTCGTTGTCGCCCTCGATGAACACGTCGGCGATGCCGGGCTCGGTGAAGCCGCGGTCCACGTTCACGATGAAGATGCCCGCTTCCTTAAGCTGCTTGGCAATCGGAGTCAGCGGAGCGCTCTCCGTCGCAAGAATGACGAGGGCATGGACCCCCTGCTGCTGCAGGTTCTGCAGGTCTGAAATCTGTTCGTCCGGCCCTGCGGCATCTTCGATCTGCCACTCGATATTGGGGTAGAGCTTCACCGCTTCGTCAGCCCAATAGCGGACTCCGGCCGTCCAGCCGTGGTCTGCCGCCGGAATTGAGATGCCTACCTTGAACTTCTCTCCATCAGCGGGCTTTGCGCCTCCACCGGCACCCGCTGTATCGGACCCGGTCTGGCACCCCGCAAAAACGACTCCCAGCGCAAGCACTGCGCCGGCGAAAAACGCCTTCTTTAGCATCATGTTTAGCCTTCCGCGCTAGTCGTTGGCCCGGCTTCCCCGTTGAATCAGAACCGCGACCAGAATCACCGCTCCCCGAACAAGACCCTGCCAATCAGGATCAATCCTATAGGCCGTCATCATGTTTGCGATGAGGGTCAGCAGGATTACGCCCAGAACGGTGCCGCCGAGTCTACCTCTGCCGCCCCGCAGGCTTGTCCCGCCGATCACGACGGCCGCGATTGCGTCCAGTTCGTAGAACATTCCCACCGAACCGGTTCCAACCGAGTTCATGCGCGCGGCATTCAGAAACGCCGCCAAGCCGGTCAACGCGCCGAGAATCGTGTAAGCCCAGAGCTTCACCGTCTGCGTATTGATCGCTGAATACTTGGCCGCCCGCTCATTCGCGCCGACCGCGACCAGATACCTTCCAAACTTGGTGCGGGCCACCAAGAAGCTGATGATGACGCCCAGCAGAAGGAAGATCAGCGCGCTCCAGTAGAACGTAAGCGAGCCGCCGGAGCGAGTCGCCACGCCGGGGATGATCACCCCTTCAAATCCAAAATCGCCAAACTGCGGCACCTGAGACCGGATCTCGCCGCCATCCCCCAGAACCAGCGCCAGCGACCGAAAGCCCGCCAGACCGGCAAGAGTGACAATGAAGGGGGCGACCCGAGCGTAGGCGATCACCGCGCCATTGAACAGGCCGCACAAGGTGCCTGCGCCGATTGAAGCGGCCAGCGCCATGAGCATCGCCGCCGTGGGCGCGCCTTCGGCTCCCTTGTTGAGGGCGAGCATGCAGACCGCTCCGCACAGAGCCACCATGCTGCCGACCGAAAGGTCGATCCCCGCGGTCATGATGACCAGAGTCATACCGATCGCCACGATGCCGACATAGGCGTTCTGCGCGATCAGATTCCGCAGGTTCTCGGGCTGCAGGAAATCGGCTCCGCGGGTCGCGATGTTGATGATGATCAGAACGATCAGGGCGAAGAGAACGCCGTAATTCTTGATGAATTGGGTGAGGCTCTTCACGCTGCACCCACACCCGCTGCCAAAAGCATGATGCTTTCTTCGTTCATTTCCTCTCCAATGAGTTCGCCGGCTACGCGCCCATCGCGCATCACCAGCACGCGGCTGCACACCCCGATGATCTCAGGCAGCTCTGACGAGATCACAATGCAGGCGGTGCCGCGGTCAGCGAGATCATGAATCAAACGGTAGATCTCGCGCTTGGCCCCCACGTCCACGCCGCGGGTCGGCTCATCCAGAATCAAGACTTTCGGGCTGATCTCCAGCCACTTGGCGATGGCCACCTTCTGCTGGTTGCCGCCGCTGAGATACACGATCTCTGAGCGCAGATTGCCCGCCCGGATATCCAGTTCCTTCTTCCAAGCCTCCGTCTTCTCGACCTCTGCTTTAGGCGAGAGGAGCGGCGTGCAGTATTCGCGGAGGTTGGAGATAGTTGTGTTCTCAACCACATCCATATCCAGCACCAGACCGCATCCTTTGCGGTCCTCTGACACATAGGCAATTCCGTGCTTGTTGGCCTGGCGGACGTTCTTGATCTTGACGGTCTGCCCGCTCACCTTGATCTCGCCGCTCGTTATCGGTCGTGCGCCGATGATTGCTTCTGCAAATTCTGTGCGTCCCGCTCCGATCAGGCCCGCGATGCCGACAATTTCTCCGGTTCTGATCTGAAGGCTGGCTCCCTTGACGTGCCCCGGGCTCGCGAGGTCGGAGACTTCGAGAACCATCTCCCCCTGCGCCCGCGCCGGCTTGTCCGGATAGAAGTCGCCCAGCTCGCGGCCCACCATCAGCCGGGCGAGTTGGGCCTGGTCGAATTCGCCGCGTCCTACCGTCTCCACAAACTGTCCGTCACGAAGGACCGTCACCCGGTCGCAGATCTCCTCGATCTCGACGAGGCGGTGCGAAATATAGAGGATGGTGGTTCCCTGCTGGCAGAGGGCGCGGATGAGTGCGAAGAGGGATTCGGTTTCGCGGTCGGTCAGCACCGCCGTCGGCTCATCCATGATGAGGATCGAAGCCTCGTGCGAGAGCGCCTTGGCGATCTCCACCAGCTGCTTGCCCGCGATGCTGAGTTCCTCGACCGGCTTGTTCGGCGGGAAATCTGCTCCCACGCGCTTGAGCAGCTGCTCCGTCTTGGCATTCATCTCGGCTTGCTTGAGCCAGCCGAACTTCGCCTTCTCTCCACCCAGAAAAACATTCTCGGCCACCGTCAAGTCGTCGATGACGTCCAGCTCTTGGTGGATCATGGCGATGCCGTGGTTCAGCGCTTCGCGGACATTCTTGAAGTGGACAGGCTGGCCATCCAGCAGCACTTCGCCCTGCGTGGGCGACTGAACGCCGCTGAGGATCTTCATGAGAGTGGACTTCCCCGCCCCGTTCTCGCCAATGATCCCGTGGACCTCGCCGGGCGCAAAGCTCAGCGAAACCCCATCCAACGCCCGCACCGCGGGAAACTCCATCACAATGTCCCGGACTTCCAGGCTCGGCATGACCGGCGAAGGGTACCGCGAGCGTGACGGGGTTTGCGAGGGTACTGCCGGTGTCAGAATTCAGGAGTGTCCGAAGGCTGGTACGACCGTCAGTTTGTGAAGGAGATCAACGCGATCTTCGGCCACCCCAAGCCGCCCGAGCGGGTTACGGAACAGCAGATTGACGGCCTTCAATCTCAGCTAGAGGAGGCAAGTCAAGTCCCTTGGCATGAGTTCACAGACACCCACTACAGCTACTACTATCACAACCTGGCCTACCTGCCGACTCAGCAAGCCCTCTTCGATTATTTGTTCCCGGCTTGCCTTCTCCTTTGGAGAGAGGGCCTCACTACCCAGCTGGGTGGCCCGTACATGGGAAGCACTTTCTATAAAACGGTTTTTACGGGAGAAACCTTCTTTCGAATGATGGACCACTACCGTCGGCGTGCAGTTTTTGACTGGATGGCGGAGGCCTTCATCGAGATGGTGGACTCGTGGTCTGGTGAGCTTGGCCATTCGCACTTCATTCTTAGCAACTTCAACGCGATTGGGCAATCCATCCCTCTCATCCCAGTGCTTTGGGAACACCTCGCTCAGGTCAGCACTCCTGGCCGAGCGCAGTTTTGGTTTGTCCTTGCGACGGGCCTGGCTTATCCCTTGGGCGAGATCCCAACTCTCGAACCTCAAGCACCGGATCATTGGGGCGGGAGCATTTGCCTCACCACGAGCGAAGCAGAGATGTCCGATAGCGGATACCTTGATCCACCAAACCTGGCTCACATGAGGGCCAATCTAAACCTGCGCTTCCTATCTGAGAGGCTTGAGGAAGCTCAGCAACTGACCACGCCTCCGGCCCTCACTCAGCGACTACCGCTCGTTTTAGACCGAATCAACAACACCGAATATCCCGGCCGCAAACTGGAATGGTTTTTGGAGGTGCTTGGAAAACCTGGGCTGGGAGAAGGATTGTCAGACTATTCGGATGAAAACTAATGCCTCCTCAAAAAGCCACCATCTGAAGGCGCAGGACGAGGTTTCATCAGATAGACTTTTTAGAGCCCGATGATTGCGACGCTTCTGCTTTCGGCCCTTCTCACTGATGGAGCAGCTTCGTCTGTCGAAATCCCCGAAATCCGGGTGGTTGAGGGTGAGGTTTGGACGGCGGGGTCGAGCCGGGATATCAAGGCGGTCTTCGATTCCACTGCTCGGAGTCTGCTTAAGCACTTCCCCGGCCGCAAGCTCAAGCCGATCACGGTGGAGCACAGCAAGGACAATCCCATCGTCCTTTATCAGCCCGGTCCGAACGGTGAGATTCAGATACGGGTGACTTCGACCGGCCTGCACTGGTCTCAGTTCGCCTACCAGTTCTCGCACGAGATGACCCATGTTCTGTGCGGCTACGAGCAGGTCGCGCCGAACTCGGCTCCGAATATGTGGTTCGAAGAGTCGCTCTGCATGATGGGTTCGCTGTTCACCATGCGGCAGATGGCCAAAGACTGGCAGACCGCGCCGCCCTATCCCAATTGGAAGGACTACGGCAAGAGCCTGGCCAGCTATGCAGATGAGGTGATCAAGCGTCCGCAGCATCAGCTTGAGCCGGGCGTGAACCTCGCCAAGTGGTATCAGCAGAACGAAGAAAAGCTGCGCGCGGGCGGCGGAGCGGACGCCAGACAGATGCAGTCGGTGGTGGCCAATGTCCTCCTCCCCATGTTCGAAGCCGCCCCGGAACACTGGCCCGCCGTCGGCTACCTGAACGCCAAAAAGACCGGCAACGCCGCCTCGTTCGACGAATACCTAGACGCCTGGGAAGAAAGCGCACCCGTCAAGCACCGCACCTTCATCCGCAAGATTCGGCTGCAGTTCGGGATGCCGTAGAAAGTTGAGCGCATAAATCCGTGAAACTAAACCACTCGAATGCATTTCTTACCATCAACACATTGAAACGGTAAAGAAAGCACATCTAGGCGTAGAAATTTGGTTTTCGGGGCTCTGCATCCTTTGAATAATCCTCATATATAGACCTATGGCTACTACTAATACTGCCAGCTACCTAGAAGCAAATGCATGGAAAATCAATCGGAAGAGGATGTAATATGCACAACTTGAGCGGTGATACAGCAGTACCAGATGCGATTGAGTTTCGAGAAGAGTGGCTTACATATTCCGAATCGATTGATACCAGGCTACAGGACATCCTCGTTGAAAGTGGGTCTCTAACACCGCTGGACCGCATATGTATTGGCGGTCTATATTGGTACTTATGCGAGACTGAAGCCAAGTCCATTCCGTTCTCAGACAGCGAAATTGGTCGGAAAGGTTGGGTTTTTCTAGCACCTGACAAAGAGCCTGTTGATGGCAAGATTAATATTGATGTTTATGGTCGTCGCTTAGCTTCGATATCTAAAAACTCCACTGTCCAACTAGCTAATCCAGCCAAGTCGTGGGAAGGGTCAGGGACATTGTCTGCCAACGGTAGTAATCTCAAGATAAGTTACCGCATCAAACGAGAGATGGAGTCGGGAGAATCAGAAGACTCCTTCATCTTACCGCCACAAGGATTTGATCCTTTGTATCCCGGGAAATTTCGGCATCTAAGGCCAGACGGCAAATTCACCACAGGCACTGTAAAGTTAAAAAAGGCACACCTTTCCGACTACAAACAACACTTCACTCCTTCTACAAGTCTCAATCTATTTGAACTGCCAAGCACGTTGGTTTGTAAGTGGGGAGAAGCTTATCACGAAGTGGCTTTATTGAAGCAGATCATTGACAAGTCATTTAGTCATGCACTTTTTGACATCATTTCTGCAAAATACTGGCCAACCAGTCAAATGGAAGCACCTGCGCTTGCTGATAAAATCATTGACGATCACCCAGACTCAGTACTTTATCTTTGTAGCGTCTAGGTTGAGATTGCGATAAAGATTGTTATGGTAATATCCCCAGCATGATCTGGGAAGGCAACTTCGATAGACATCTATCTCCCGTAATCCGGCTAGCGTTGCCTATTGATAACCCTCATGAACTAACAATCGATCGGGAAATAACCTGTTTTGAGTTTGACACAGGCTTCTCTGGCGATCTCATGGTCAATTCTGATCTTGCTAAGCGGATAGCCTTTCAGCGACGTCAATCCTACGATCAAGAGGTGACTTTGGCTGATAGCCGTAAGGTGTCGACTAGAGTTCACCGAATAGTGGTGGTTGTCGGCGACGAGAGTCGGGAAGCCTATGTGCAGTACTTTACCCCCTTGCCGAAATCGCCTGAAGTCGTGGTTGGAACTAATCTGGCTGGCCGAGCCTTCTTCCTGAAGCACCGAATTGACATGAGAGTTGAGCACCACGGGGCTATCTCTATCAGGCCCTTGTATGGATACTCTTTACCTAGCGAGATGAAGAGAATCCGGTGCCATGGTATCGTGTCAGAGGGGGATTGGCGCGTTAAACTGTACTCCATATCTCCGACGGGAAGACCAACCGCCGAAAAGAGTCTTGCATTTGCTAAAATGCATCTGACTGATTTTCTCTCAAGCTTACAAATTCATCACACAAGCCTGGGCCTAGGTTTTGCTTCATTGCAGGAAGGAGTTGACTCTCACTCACTAAGTTTAGGGCTATGGACAAGCCGCTATTCTTTAGCACTGAGTAATTTCTTGGCAGAGGAGGCGGAAGAGCTTTGCTTTGAATCCTTAGACTCTATATCCCACACATGTATTTGGAATATAGAGCTACTCTCCTTTGAAAGAGAGTCCTGGCTAAGGCACGTGGTGTCGAAGTCTAAGTCAAATCCTGATGCCTACTTAGCTGAGAATCCCATCTCTGACATTTAGGTCTTATAGTCTAACGTAGGTGAGCAGTCGATTCTCGCGCCCGATCCGATTCATCGAACTGCTGACCATCGGCGAGTGGCGGATGAAGCTGTATACGATCACCCGGCCCGGAAAGGAGATCAACCCGGCCCTGCTCACCCAGGCCAAGCAGGAAATCATCCAGTTCCTCGACACTCATCCCACCCGACACGAGCACTACGGGGTCGGCTTCGCCTGCGTCCACGAGGGCAAGGGGGAGAACCAGGTCATCATTGACCGGTGGATCAATGAAAATGAGCTGATGCACCAGATCCTGGTTTCGCCGGAGTCAGACCCGCTGACCTTCTCGCTGCCGCCGAAAGACCATAACTCGGTCTGCGTGTGGGAGCTGGCGCTGCAGGGGTTCGAGCGGGAGGCGTGGCTGCGCCATGTGCTGAACAGTGATCAGCCCAACTTCGAGGAGTATCAGGCCGAGAGGCTCAACACAGAGGCTTAACCCAGACCGCACTCACTGAAGGAAGCACCACACCCGATCAAACCGCTTCGCAGCCAAATCCTGCTTCCTGATCCAGAAATAGAGCCGTCCAAGATCACCCCAGCACATGCCATCGATATCCACTGAGTCGAGCTGGAAGAGAAGAACCCAATCTTTGGCCCGCTCTGCCTCTTCTGCGGTCGGCTCCTTGGAATATTCCTCGCCGCTGGCGATCATCTCCGCTTCGACGTCCATGTCGGGGCTCTGCAAGGGAACCTCCCAGCCGAACATCTGCGCCGCTGGCGCCTTCAGGAACTTATCCAGCTTGTCCCAGTCATCATCGGGCAGATCGAGGTCCTCCGCTTCATCTGTTGCGGGATACGACTTGGCTTCGGAGACCGAAAGAAAGATCTCTTTGAACACCGACTCCTTGTCAAGCTCGGGAGGCCGCGACCGCGCCACACAGCCCTCCATTCCCTCGGCAAAAAGGACAGACCAGCCGCCCGCGTCTTCCTGTTCAAGCCCGCCCGGCTGTTCGCTGGAATAAAAGAAGTACAACTGTCCGCTCGCGGGGTACTCCACCCCTTCAATGCGAGGAAGGGTCGCGAAATCGACCTGAGCCAGGAAGAGAAGCGGCTGATCATTCCAGCTCGGCCAAGCAAGCTCCTCCGGCATGTGCGGCAGCCCGCCAAGCTTGTTGAACGCTGACTTCTTGCCTAGCGAGAGCTTCTTGTGTTTGAAGTGAATCGAGGGGCGGCTGTGAGACTCTCGCCAAGCCAGGAATTCCTCAATTGTGTTCATGCGCTGCATGATGCCACAGGCGTATGCCGCGAGGAATAAGGATTTATCTTTTTGAAAGATAGGGGAGAGAGATTGGTGGGCCTAACTGGATTCGAACCAGTGACCTCACCCTTATCAGGGGTGCGCTCTAACCAACTGAGCTATAGGCCCAAACGGAGGGAAATGATACACCATCCGCAAACCCGCCAGGCCAATTCTAGGTCCCGGCTGGGCGTTTCTTCAGAGTCGCGCTCATCCTCCCTCTGAAATCGGCCACGCAGAAAGCCGGGCGAGTGGCCAAGTCCGCCTCATCGTACGAAGCCAGCCACACCTGATGCCGCTTGATATCCGCAAAGCAGAGCCCGCCGGCGTAACACTTGTCGGAAAGAGCCACCGTTGCGGCGAGTTGATTGACTGCCTTCGGGACGCAGCGCCGCAGGTACCGGGAGCCCGCAAAGCTCGCCTTGCACTCCACCACCACCACTTCCTCTCCGTAGTGCAGGACAACATCATCCGAACGCATTCCCTGCAGCCCGGCAAAAAAGCCCTGCTCTCTTGCCTCTTCCGAGAGCAAGACCTGATCCGGATTCTTGCGGGCACGCTTCCAGTGCGGCAAGAGGAGCTGAGCGATCATCTCTTCGAGAAGTCTTCCCGTCGCGTAGGTGGGCGACTTGTACGCGTACAGAAATCCTCGGGCGGGCAGATCAGACATCACTCGATCCCAGTCCTGCTGCAGAAAGTCTCGCACGACAGAACCATCGATCTTCAGATATTCAACGGTCGGTGAGTCGGAATGGATGGCGTAGTAGCCCATGCACCCCTCCAGCGTCTCGTGAACCTCCTCCAGGCCAAGCGGAAGGATCTCTCCCTGATCCCGGTCCTGAATCGGACCAACGTAGTATTCGTGCTCTCCCAGTTCCACACTCGCAGTTTACGGGAGCTTGGGCCGAATGAAGGCGCGGTAGATGAGGCCGGGAATGCGGTCGCCATAGGCGATGACCACCCGAGGGAGCAGCCGCCGATCATCCGAAGGCGCCGCCTGCCGCCCCCCCAATGCCAGCCCCACACGATGCCCGGCCTGCTCGATGGCGGCGGAGGTCTCTGCGTTCAATCCGCCGTACGGCAGGCAGAAGGAGCGCGGCTCAATGCCCCGCTCGGCGAGAATCTGCTGCGCTTGACCGATCTGCTCCGCCTGCTCGGCCCGGCTCAAACCGATAAAGTTGGGGTGCGACAGCGAGTGGTTGCCGATCTCGAACCCCGCCGCCTGCGCGGCCAGCAGGTCCGGCCAGTCGGCCAGCTTTGCCTCGTGCCCCTCGTCCCACTCAGAGGTCTTCCCGACCAGCGAGGCCACCGCGTAGATCGACCCGGCAACGCCTTCCGCCTTCATCGCCTCCACTCCGTGCTGAAGGGTCGAAGCGTAGGCGTCGTCAAAGGTGAGGCAGACGCCCTTTTCCGGCCACTTCTCCGCCAAATCTCCCGCCTGCACAAACCGATAGCCGCGCCTCTTGAGCCAGGCGATCTGGCGGCGGAGCGAGTCGGGCTCGATATTCAGGCGGCGGCCTTCAGTGGCGGCCGGTCCGACCTGGTGATAGCAGAGGATCAGCATAAGTTGTGCGGATTAATGCCTGCCAATTCTATCAGCAGGTATCCCACGCGCGTTCATAAGCGTCCTATGCCATGAACGCATAGACAAATCGCAGCGGCGACCCGCTATACTCCCTAGGGTCGAGCAGTCGAGTTTTAAGGATATGAGGATGATGAATTTTTCCAAGCGGATCGCGGCGCTCTCGATGCTGGCATTGGCGGCTGGCGCCGCGCTGGCTGAGTTTGACGGACCGGCTCCTGTTGCCTGGCGGTGGGCGGAGCCCACAGCGGCTTCCCCGAATGGGTCGCCCGTCGTCGATGGCCAGCACGTCTACGTGGCCGTCGGCGGACGCATCTACAGCATTGAGCCCGAGACCGGAAACCAGGCATGGCGCTACCCGGCTGGTGTGCCGATTGAAGGCAACTTTCAGACCGGCCTGGTGAAGGCGGGCAACCTGATCATCGCCGCCGCAAGCGACCGAAACATTTTTGCGGTCAACGCACAGACGGGCGAACTGGCCTGGCAGTATGCCTCTCCGGATGCCGTGGTCGGCACTCCGGTCGCCACCACGACCTCGATCGTGATGCCGCTGGCCACCGACGCCCTGCTCGCGCTGAACCTCGCCGACGGCAACCCCACCTGGGATGAGCCGATGCGCTTTGCCGACGGGCTGAACCGCGAGATGGCCGCCTGGCAGAACAACGTCATCTTCTCGCTGCGAAACGGCGAGATGAAGATGATGGACGTCACCACCAAGCGGGATCGCTGGACGCTGCGCTTCGGCCGCATCAACGCCGGCAGCGGGCCGGTGGTGTATGGCGACAACTTCTACGTCAACACTTCCAGCTACGTGTACTGCCTCACCGCCGCCTCTGGACGGCAGCGATGGCGGGCCACGGTTCGCGACCTCACCTACTTCTCGCCGGCCGTTTCTGAGGAGGGCGTCTCCGTCGTCACTCAGCGCGGCGAACTCTACGCTTTCGACCTGAATGGCCGACCGCGGTTCCAGAACGGAATCGACCTCAAGTCCGGCCCGATCACCTCGCCCAACTTTGCGGGCAAGCTGGTCACCATCCCGACCGCCAATGGCGCGATCAACGCGGTCGATCCGCTCACCGGCGACATCATCTGGAGCTACGTGGTTCCGCCGCTCACCGTGGGCGGCTCTTCTGAAGGCGGCTCGTCCGGCTCCAGCGGAGGCCCTCCGGGAATCAGCGGCTCTTCTGGCGCGGGCGGCGGAGGCGGCGGAAGCACCTTCGGTTCCGGCACTCCGGGCGAAGGCACGGGCGGACAGGGCGGCGGCAATCAGGTCGAAGTCAAGTACATCCCGGCCGCCGGTCCGGCAGTCACAATGGGCGATTCGCTCTTCCTGCTCTGCCTCGACGGCAGCCTGCTCTCCTTCGACAAGAACAACGGCGTCGACCTGACTCCCCCGACGGCCCAGATGGTCTGGCCGAACGCGGGCGATCAGATCTCCGGCCAGGCTCCCCTTCAGATCGTCTTCCTGCTGGAAGACCTCGGCTCGGGCATCAACCCGGAAACGGTCGGCCTGAAGGTGAACGATCAGCCGGTCAACATCGACCTGAACCGAGACGGATTCCTGCGGTACACGGTCACCACGGGCGGCGCAAATCGGCCGCTCCGCAATGGCCGCGCAACCCTGGTCGTCACGGCCACCGACTGGATGGGCAACACGATGACCTCGACCTTCGCGCTGACCATCGACAACACCATCCCGGCCCTGGGCGGTCCTCCGACCACCAATTCGGGCAACACCGGCGGCGGTGAAGGCCGTCTCGGCGGCTCGTTCGGCGCGGGAGGCTAAAGATTGGCGAGAGGGCTGTCGCCTCACTTTTGGCAGCACCTCTACACCATCGATCCGCATGGAAAGAGGCTTTCAACTCTCATCGCAGAGTTGGAAGCCTCTTCTCTTGATCCGCTCTCTGCCCTGCTCAGCCACCGCGCGCTGAACTCCTCCGACCACGAAAAGCTCCGCCGACTCGACCTCAAGGCGTTTGAGCGGGTCCTAGCTTCGGGAGTCCGGGTTCTTCGTCCTCATGAGCTGGGCGACCCCTACATGGCCGCCGAGAGCGCGCATCCCGCCCTCTTCGCCTGGGGCGACACCTCGGTCTTTGATGCTCCACTTATCGGCATCGTGGGCACGCGGGGAGCCTCGGCGTATGGGTTGGCGGCGGCGCAGAAGTTCGCGGAGGAGTTGGCCGCAAGCGGAGCCGTGATCGTCAGCGGCGGCGCCATCGGCATCGACACCGCCGCGCACAAGGGCGCGCTGGCCGCCGGAGGCCGGACCGTGGCGGTTTTGCCGACCGGAGTCGACATCGCCTACCCCAGCGCGAACCGCCAGCTCTATGCGGAGATCCGGCAGAAGGGATGCCTCATCAGCCAATTCCCCTGCGGCACCGGGAGCTTCAAGAGCAACTTCCTCACCCGAAACTCGACCATCGCCGCCCTGAGCGATGCGCTGCTGGTGGTGGAGGCTCCCTACGGTTCTGGAGCCCTCTCCACCGCCCGCGAAGCCGCCGACCTGAACCGCGACGTCTTTGTTGTCCCCGCAAACATCACCAACCCTGGCTTCAATGGCTCGCACGGACTGATCCGCGATGGCGCGACCTTGGTCACCCACCCTCAGCACATCATCGAGGCGATGGGGCTGGAGCCGCCGACAAAGCCAGAAGAGGATGGCGAAGGAGCGCACCACGAGATCCTTCAACTGCTCTCCGCCGCCCCGCTCTCGGCCGAGAAGATCGCTGAGCATCTTGGCCTGTTGCCCGCAGATACGCTAGCCGAATTGACCCTTTTAGAAGTCGAGGGGAAAATAATGCGGTCGGAATCGGGGTATGCCCGCAAGCCATGAGTCGAGCCGTCCATGCGATGGGTCCTAATGGCTGGGGAGTGTACGAAGCCGACATCCAGGCGGATCGCGTGGCTCTGCAGCCAATCGAGGGGCGACCGGACGCCATCCTGTGCCCCGGCTTCGTGGATATCCATATTCACGGCGCATTCGGCATCGACTTCATGTCGGCCTCGCCCGCAGAGATGAAGAGCCTGGCATCGCAGCTCAGCGACTGTGGATACGAAGCCTTTCTTGCCACCACCGTCACCGCCTCCTGCGCCGAGGTGAAGTCGGCCCTGGCGAACCTGCCCGACCATCCGATGATCAAGGGCTTCCACCTGGAAGGCCCCTTCATCAGCCCCGCCTACCCCGGCGCACAGCCGAAGGAGGCCATCGCCGACTTTCCGCAGGGCGAGAGCGAGTGGAATGAGGTTCTGGACGACGAGCGGCTGCGGGTCATCACCCTCGCGCCGGAGAAGCCCGGCGGGCTTGAGCTGATCTCCCGGCTCGCCGACCGCGGAGTCAGGGCCAGCATGGGCCATACCAACGCCTCCTATGGCGAGGCAGAAGCCGGCTTCCAGGCCGGAGCGCTCCACGCGACGCACACCTTCAACGCAATGCGCGGCTTCCACCACCGGGAAGCAGGCATGGCCGGTTATTGCATGAGCAACGATCAGCTCAACTGTGAACTCATCTATGACCGGATCCACGTCAGCCGAGAGTCGGCAGCCCTGCTGCTGAAGACCAAGCCGATGGACCGGATCATCGCCGTCAGCGACTCCACCAAGGGCACCGGAATGAAGGTGGGCGACGAGATCGAGATGTGGGGCCAGATGGTGGTGAAGACCGAATTCGGCATCCGCCTGAAGCAGAGCAAGGCTCTTGCCGGGTCGTGCATCACCCTGCTCGACGCCTTCCGCAATCTGGCCGCCGACTTCGGGCCGGAAGCCGCCGTGCGGTTCTGCAGCATCAATCCGCGCCGAGCCCTCGGAATGGACGGCGAGCCTCAAGTTTGGGTCGAGTTCGGCCAAGACTTTGAACTGCGTGCGGTGCATCGACTCGGCACGCCCGCTATCGGCTGAACAAGCCAGGTAGAGTGACTCGGGATCGCCATTCTATGAGCGCATTTTCACGGCTGAAACACACGCTTTTCGGCAAGCCAATCGCCTCCAAACATGCTCACGGCGAGAGGCTGATCATCCTTACGGCCCTGGCCGTTTTTGCATCCGATGCACTCTCCTCTTCGGCCTATGCCAGCGAAGAGATCATGCTCAAGCTGGTACGGGGCGGTTCGGACCAGCTATCAAACCTCGTCCCGCTTTCCATAGCTCTCATCGGCCTGCTCTGGATTGTCGTCTTCAGCTATTACCAAACGATCCATGCCTATCCCAAGGGCGGCGGCTCCTACCGGGTCTCCTCGGAGAACCTGGGCCAGTTCTATGGCCTGCTGGCAGCGGGCGCGCTTCTGATCGGCTATGTGCTGACCGTCGCGGTCTCTGTCTCGGCGGCCGCAAGCGCGGTCGTGGCGATGGCCCCCCAGACGCAGGAGTACGCCCCATGGATGGCCTCAATGGCGGTGCTCCTCATCACATTTATGAACCTGCGGGGAGCAAAAGAGAGCGGAGGCGTCTTTGCGCCGCCAACGTACTCGTTCATCCTGCTGGTTCTGGTGGTCGCCGCTGGCGGTGTCTGGCAGATGATGAGCGGCCAGCCGCCCATCGAGCCTGCCCTGCGGCCCGCAGATGCGGCCTTTGAGAGCATGAACCAGCTACAGACGGCGATGTTCCTCTTCGCCGCCTTTGCCGCCGGCTGCACCGCGCTCACCGGAACCGAGGCGATCGCCGACGGCGTCCTCGCCTTCAAAGCCCCCGAAGCCCAGAACGCATCCCGCACGCTCATCCTCATGGGAATCGTGCTTTCGTTGCTGTTCCTCAGCGTCAGCTGGTCGGCGCAGTACTTCGGCATCGTCCCGATGGAATTCGGCGGCCACGGCGGATCGGCCATCAGCGAATCGGGCGAGAGCTATAAGACGGTCCTCGCGATGATCGCCGAGAAGGTCTTCGGCGCGGGCAGCTTCCTCTTCTATGCCACTCAGATCGCCACGGCGACGATCCTGGTTCTGGCGGCCAATACCGGCTACGCCGACTTCCCCCGCCTTTCGATGTTCGTCGCGCAGGATGGCTACCTGCCCCGCCAGCTCACCTCTCTGGGCGACCGGCTGGTCTACCAGAACGGCGTCATCCTGCTGGCCGGGCTCTCTATCGCCCTGATCCTCTTTACCGGAGCCGACACCCACGCCCTGATCCCGATGTACGCCGTCGGCGTCTTCCTCTCCTTCACCCTCAGCCAATCCGGCATGGTGGCTTGGTGGAAGCGGCAGGGCAGGACATCTTGGAAGAAGTACGTCAGCCTGCTCGGCGCATTCGTGTGCGGCACGGTCACGCTGGTGCTCTTCCTCAGCCGCTTTGCCGAAGGCGCGTGGATCACCATTGCCGCGCTCTCGGTCGCGATGGTCATCTTCTACGGCATCAAGGCGCACTACAACTGGCTGGGCAGCCGCCTGAATATCGATTCAGAGGATGTGGTCGTCCACAAGTCCACCACGGTTCTGCTGCTCGTCCCGAGGCTGCACAAGGGCATCCTGGAGGCCATCAGCTACGCGCAGGCGCTCTCGAAGGACGTCCGCGCCGTCCACGTCACCCTCGACGCCAAGAGCGCCGAATCGGTGAAGGAGCAGTGGCAGCGCTTCGGCGAGGACATTCCGCTGGTCATTTTGGAGTCGCCCTACCGCTCCCTGGTCCAGCCGCTCGTCGAATATGTAGACCAGACGATGAACGAAGCCGAAGACGAGAACCACATGGTCACCGTCATCGTGCCGCAGGCCGTGCCGCGCAACTGGTTCCAGAAGTTCCTGCACAGCAATGTGGCCTTCTATCTGAAGCGGGCGCTGGGTTCGCGGCGTAATGTCGTCGTCTCAAACGTGAGGTATCATCTCTAATGATCGTCGAAAGCTACGAAGACGTCGTCGTGCTCTCCGGGGCCCTCCGCAAGAATTTTTGGGAGACCATCCATACCGCGATTTCGCTGACTCTGAAGCGGCATCCGACCGGGGTCGTGATCGACTGTAGCGGCATCACGGAGATCACTCCCGAAGGCGCGGAGACCTTCCACGACGCCATCGAATTCGTCAGCGAGTACGAGCGGGCGCGCATCATCGTCGCCGCCGTCCCGGCGCCGGTGCTGGAAGTGCTCCGGTCGGTGCCGGAGGTCCGGTCGCAGCTGGCGATGGCCGATTCGGTGGAGGACGCGCGCCGTTCTCTGGACCTTCTGCTCGAAGGCAGCGAGTCCAAGAAGACGCGCCCCTACGACCGCCAGATCCTCTGCGTGCTGCGCGGAGACAGCTCCGACGAGTACGTCATCAAGGTGACCAGCGAGCTGGTGAGCACGCTCCCCGCCAAGGTCATCATCATGCTCCCGATCGTGGTGCCGCGAGAGCTGCCGATCCAGTCCCCGATGCTGGAGCAGGAAGTCGAGGCAAAGAACTCTTCCGAAGCCGCCCAGCGCGTGCTCGGCTCTATGGCCAAGGCGTGCGAGGTGAAGCTGGAGCGGACGCGAAACCTCTCTGAGCTGGTCGCAGAGGCCGCCGAACGGTTCGATGCCGCCCATACGGTGCTGGCCGCGCCCAAGCCCAGAAGGAACGCCATGGGTAGCAGTCAGGACATCGACGACCTGCTGTCCAACGTGAAGCGGCCGATCTTGATCGTCCGCGGCAAGGTTGACTAGGCTTCCGAACTGCTCGCCTTTCGCAGGCGGTCGTTGACCGCCTCCCATTCCGGCGAATCCGGCGGGCGGACGACGCTGATCACTTCCGGCTCTTCGCCATCCAGCTTCATCAGCGCGGAGTAGAGCCGCGCGCCGTAGGCTGTGGGCTCCATCGGCATCTTGATATGGCTGGAGCTGCCGCTCTCAAAAACGAGCGCCGCCCCGCCATTCGGAGCTTCATCCACCAGCTCGACCCGCGCCTTGGGGGCGTAGTGCCGGGGATACATGCCCGGTGAGGAGCGGACGGACTGCGGCGGCAGCTGTCCCAGGGGAGAGCCGACAACCGCCTGAATCTGCGCGCGCGGTGCGCCGCCGGGCCGCAGGATGCGCGGATGCTCGCCGGTGAGGTCGATGACCGTGCTCTCCAATCCCACGCGGCACGGACCTCCGTCGAGGATCATGTCCACATCCACCTGGATCGCCGGATCGACATCCTGTGATCGGGTGGGAGACAGGCCCATAAAAAGGTTTGCGCTCGGTGCTGCCAGCGGGCAGCCGCTGCGGCGGATCAATTCCAAAGCCACCGGGTGATCAGGCACGCGCACCGCGACGGTGTCCAGTCCGCCGGTCACGTCCTCCGGCACGCCCTTCTTCTTGGGAAGCACCATCGTGAGCGGACCAGGCCAGAATCTTTCGGCCAACCGTTCAGCCAAAGGGGGCCAGGATTCGGCGACGCGCCCCAGATCGGCGAAGGAGCCGATGTGGATGATGAGCGGATTTTCTGCCGGACGCCCCTTGATCTCGTAGACCCGGCGCACCGCATCCTGGTTCAGCGCGCTGCACGCGAGGCCATACACGGTTTCAGTGGGAATGACGACCACCCCGCCCCGGCGGATGGTCTCCGCGGCTTGGTCAAGCGTCTCCGAGGTTGGCTGCAGTGCGCTCATGGAGCACAGTGATCATATCCGTTCGGGGAGCGGAAATGTCGAGCCACCACTCGAAAGACAGGGCCCCCTGCTCCATCAGCATCCGCAGTCCATCCTGGCGGGTCAAATTTTTATTGCTTGCAGACGCAAGGAATGGCGACGGGAGTCCATACGCCACATCGTAGGCCAGAGCATCGGATTCTGCGGCCGACCAGTCGACCGGCAGGTCGATTCCCTGCAACGTGGCGGCCGTGGCGTTTAGGATCAGGTCGCATCCGGTCGGGTCAAGGGATGAGACCACCTGTGTCCCGTTTGTTTCAGATGCAAATACATCCCACTTGCCAGGAGTTCGATTCCAGAGCCTGAGTTCAAATCCGCTCTCAGCCAGGCGCGCGGCGAGGGCCATCGCCGTGCCACCCGCTCCACAGACCAGGGCTCGCTTGCGGAGGAAAGCGTGGCCCGCCAGGCTGGCCATGAAGCCCGCTTCGTCCGTACTGATCGCCAGGCGGCTTTCCAGGTTGAGCGTATTGGCTCCGGCGCGCGGCGCAAGATCCGGACGAGTTGGGTCGCTGCCCTCCGCCCATTCCCAGGCGCGTAGCTTGTGCGGGAGGGTCACATTCAGCCCCTTGTAGCCCAGCTCGACCAGACGTTGCATCGCCTCGCCGAACTCGGCTTCCGGAATGCGGATGGCGTGATAGGTCAGGTCGAGGCCGGCGGCGCGGTAGGCCGAGGCGTGCATGATGGGGGAGAGCGAGTGGGCGACCGGGTCGCCGATCACCGCGTAGTCGCCCGGCGGGGCATCCCTCCACTCGAAGACGCTCATGCCTCTTTCTGCTTGAAGGCGTACAGCTTCTGTCCGCCAAAGTTCCAGATCGCCACGAAGAACACCGCCAGCAGCGTCGCCACACGCAGAGCATTCTTATGTTCCAGCGGAAGAATGTGGTTGAAGATGGTTGTCAATACAACGTTCAGCCCAAGCCCGACCACCGAAATCAAAACGAAGCGGCGGAACTGCCTTCCCCGCTCGTCCGGGCCGACGATGCGGAACGTCCAGCGGCGGTTCCAGTAGAAGCTGTTGACAATCGCCAGCGATGCGCCGGCCATCGCGGCGAAAGGCACCGCCGCATCTTCGACATTCTCCGCCCAGCTGAAGAGCGACGGCAGATTCGTCATCAGCCACGACCCCAGCGACGTGCTCATCTGCACGCCGTTGAAGGTGATTGCGTACATGAAGGTCATGCGGACGCAGTAGTCGATGATGAACGACGTGCCGCCGACCACCCCGAACTTGACGAACTGCCGCACGATCTGGCTGTGAAAGAGGCCGCGCGGAGCCTCTTTGCCCGCCGGAGCCAGCGCGGGCTCGAAATACTTGTGCAGGAACCACGCCACAAGACGCTCAACATTCCGCGAGAAGTGGCGCGTGCCCACAAATTCATGATCGCCGATCTTCTTCACCCAGATCGCATCGATGCCAGAGCGGTTTGCACCGAAGATGTCGGTGAGCAGCTGATCGCCGATCATCACCGCCTCTTCCGGCTTGGCTTTGTGCATCTCCAGCGCCATGAGGAACATCTCAGTGCTCGGCTTGAATTTGGAGCGGACAAACGGGATGCCCATGTTTCCGGCCACCCGCTTCAGCCGCTCGGGACGCCGCGTGTTGCTGATGATGCAGAACCGGAAGCCCATCTCCTTCGCCTGATCCAGCCACTTCCCTACGTCAGGCGCAGGCTTCTCTCCACGCCAGGCGACCAGGGTGTTGTCCACGTCGAGCAGGATCAGGTTCTTGCCATCGCGGCGCAGCTCCTGCAGATCGACCTCGGTGATCGAGTTGAGCGATTCGGCGGGGCTGAAGCGGCGCAGCCGCTTGGGCATCCGTTCGCGATCATAGGCTCCCGAGCCCGGATGCCTCATTGATCCGCCCACTCCCCGCGGGCTTTGTTGATGTTCTGTCGATGCTCCGCATAGGTCGTGGAGAAGTAGTGCGTCCGGTTGGGCCGGGCGACGTAAAAGTAGAGGTTGTGGCTCTGCGGGTTCAGCGCGGCGACGATGCTCTTGGCGGTCGGCGAGCCGATCGGCCCCGGGGGCAGGCCCTTATTGAGATAGGTGTTGTAGGGCGACTCAACCTTGCGGACCTCGCCCGGACCGAGCTGCCGCCACTCCTGCAGTGCGTAAAGCACCGAGGCGTCCATATCGAGGGTCCAGTTGTCGCGGATGCGGTTCTCGATCACGCCTGCGATCTTGGGCCGCTCTTCGTCGACGGCCGCCTCCAGTTCGATGATGGAGGCCTTGATGACCGCCTTGTGCAGCTTGTCGTAATCGGCCTCGGGCACCTCCACCTTGTCTTGAAAAGCGCGGAGCTGGCGCAGGATCACCTGCTTTGCGCCGAGCAAAGGAGGCAGATCGTAGGTGTCGGGATAGAGGTACCCCTCCAGGCTGGTCTCGGGCAGAGGGAAATCGACGTATTCCTGAAACTGCGCCGGATCGTTGGCGAGCTTGATGTAGTCCTCGGCGGAGCAGACGTTGGCCTCTTCCAGCTTCTTCGCGGTGCGGGCGATCCACCAGCCTTCGGGCAGGCGGACCATCTGCTGCATGGGCGAACGGAGCGCCTGGACCACCTCGCGCACCTTCATGCCGGGGCGGACTTCGAATGTGCCGGAGGTCGTCTCGCGGTGCAGCCGGGCCACTCGGGCGTAGATCGCAGCCGCCTGGGCATTGCGGATGACGCCGCGCTTCTCCATATCGGCAAAGGCGTCGGCGATGGGAAGGCTCTCTTCATAGCGGAGCATGATCGTCTCGCCTTCCGGCATCGGCTCGATCGCTCCCTTCATCCAATAGAGAAAGGTACCGCCGCCCAGCACTCCGGCGATGATGCCGAAGAGGAAGAGCTTAGCCAGCTTCTTCGCCATGCTGACTCCACCACCTTTCGAGGATGCGGACTGCTGCTTCGCCATCGACCTGCCTTCTCACCTGACTTCCCTTTGCCCCCAGCTTCTTCAGCGCGTCTTCCGACTCTTGGCTGGTAAAGGATTCGTCAACCGTCTCTACAAACGCTCCCGCTTCCCGCAGGCGTTCCGCCAAAGTCTGGCAGACGCGGGTCATGCGGCTGGGGGGATCCGAGACGGGAATCCCCAAAATGATGCGCTCCGCCTCTTCCTGACGCATGATCTGGACCAGAGCGTCCGCATCTTTTGCCAGAGTTCCGCTGGCCTTTAGCACAGGCTTGGCGCGCGGCGCAAATCCGCGGGTGTCGGCAGCGGCGAGGCCGATGCGGGTTCCGCCGAAATCGACCCCCAGCACCCTCAAGCCCGAAGCGCCTCCAGCAGCTCCTGCTTCAGCGACTGGGTGCAGGAGAGCGCATTGGTGCTGAGCGCCTCTTCTCCGTTCAGATCGGTGAAGGAGCCGCCCGCCTCGCGCACGATCAGCGATACGGAGCTGATATCCCAGTGGTTCACCACCGGCTCAATCATCGCCTGAGTGCGGCCGGAAGCGACCAGCATGTGCCCGTAGGCATCGCCCCAGGTGCGGGTCGCCAGCGTGCGCTTGGTGAGTTCGATGACGCCATCCATCAAGCCTTTCTGGTGAAGCGAGCCGTGACTCCCGGTGCAGAGGATGGCGCGGCTCATGGGGGTCTCTTCATCCACCTGGATGCGGCGGCCATTCCAAAAGGCGCCCTTGCCCTTTTCCGCATAAAACGTATCGCCCAGCGCGGGGAGGACGCAGGCGGCGACAATCGGCTCTCCACCCTCTTCGTAGGAGAGCAGCGTCGCATAGAGCGGGACTCCGGCTACAAAAGACTTGGTGCCGTCGATGGGGTCGATCACCCACCGGTTCTCCTGGTCGCCGGTCGTGCCCTCTTCTTCTCCCAAGATTCCCTCACCGGGAAATTCCTGGGCGATCAGCTTCCGCAGGTACGCCTCAGCCTCGCGGTCGGCGACGGTGACGGGAGTGTTGTCGGCCTTGAGCTCCGCCACCACCCGCTGAAAATGGGCAAGCGTAAGCCGTCCGGCCTGCCAGGCGGCCTCCGTGGCGAACTCGAGTCGAGAAGGCATCGTCTAAGTTTGGACGATTTGCCGATCCCAGCGTGGACTCTCGGGTCTCGTGGCCGGTTCGGATATAATCGCCCGACCTGTGGGGGCATAGCTCAGCTGGGAGAGCACCTGCTTTGCAAGCAGGGGGTCAGGGGTTCGAGTCCCCTTGCCTCCACCACTTCTTTTTGTCACACCGCGCCCGCCTAACTCTTCTCCCAACACTTAATAACGCAATCAACTTTTTGGAAAGAGATTCTGCAGGCTAAAGGTATCATTGGCTTCATGACCGATAAGACGAGGAGTGATGCTAACCACCAAGCAGACGCCCAGTCGTCTCCTCAAGAATATATGCTCTTGGCAAAAGGTCCTCTCACGAAAGCTTTCATCCAGGAGAAAAGAGAAATCTTTACTCCAACCCTCGGAAAAACGGTTCAAGGACAAGATCTTAACAAGATAATCACTGAGTTGAGCTCATGGAACGACACTCAGTGCGCGACTCTACTTGAGCATTACTATTCTAAATCGCAAGCGCTCACCTCTCCTCCGATTGACCATTTACTACTTTGGATGCGGAACCACCCTAACGATGCTCAAGCTGTGAACGCATGTATGGATGTCAGTCCTCCAGACGGTGTAGAAATAGTTTCTGCAATGCCGCGAAGGGGTGCCCAAAAGATTGTCTTTAGGGCCGTTTGGAAAGTAAGTCGTCAAGATGTAGTCTTAAAAGCTATCCTTGACCAAGACATAGCAGAGAATATAATCAGTCGAGAATTACTTGCACACCCATTCTCACTAAAGCATGCCAACATCATTGAAACGCATAGATTAACAAACCAAAAGAATGAAGTTTTCTTGATTGAAGAACTCCTCCCCGAAGTGTTAGATGATTCTTGGAGCGCAAATGGTATTCAGGAAGCAGCCAATCTCCTTTATGATATTTTGCTTGCACTACAACACCTTCACGAAGGCGACTTAATTCACGGAGACATTAAGCCAGACAATATCGGATTGAGAAACGGACGCTACATTCTTCTTGATTTTGGAATATGCAGACCAAGCACAGAATTCACGCCAGAAGCAACCGCAACAGGATCTCTAAGAACTCGAGCCCCTGAGCTATTTGGCAACGAAACCTACACTCATCCCAAAGCTTCAGATATTTGGGCTATAGGGGCAACCATATTCAACACACTTCTGGGCAGATACCCGTTTTGCAGCATTAAGGAATTTCCAACCCCCGGTGATATAGAGGCCAGAAACCTTCTTGAATCTAAAATCAAAGAGAGAATAGATAATGAATGGGACAATTACCTTTCGCTTCAAGAAATCAGTGAACCATTACGGAGAGTCTTGCAACATATCTTCATACGAGATCCCGCATCAAGGTGGTCAGCACTACAACTGATAAAGCTGTGCGAAGATCAGCTTTCTGGCTTGTTGAGGAATTCAGGCCAAGCAATTGGACTTACACCGCAATCAGAGATCGAACAGATTTCCAAGTATCTCCCCTTAGAAAATATCGATACAATGCCATATCGGAAAAAGCGTGGCTTGATAGACAGACTTGAAGGTCTTAAAACAAGAGATGAAATTGATAATACATCAAAGGAAATGGCATTGAAGATTTTGGAGACCCTAACAACGAGCCCTCAAAAATGATTAAACGGGTCCAAGACACTGTTCACGGCCTCATGGAATTCGGGGGAGTTGACACTAATATTGTAGAAGTTTTGCGAACAAAGGAAATTCAGCGATTACGCCGCATAAAGCAACTAGGGCTTGTTCATATGGTATTCCCTAGTGCTGAACATTCCCGGTTCAGCCATAGCCTAGGCGCAGCGCACATTGCGATAAGATTCGGTAAGGCTTTGCAGAATGATTCTGAAAAATGGCTTACCGAAACCCTACGCCCGTCAGATATTGATATAAGAGATTTTGGCTTAGCCGCTTTGTGTCACGATTTAGGACACGGCCCGATGTCCCATGCCTGGGAGCGTGAAGTTATCGGAGAAGACTTCGATCGGGGGGCTTGGGCAAAGGGATTACAAGTATCTCTTTCTGAAGAAGAACTAAAGAGCGTTAAGTGGCACGAAATGGTAAGCCTTGCCTTTCTTTCTTGGGAGGATGGAGAACTCCATCAACTACTAGAAGCCCAAGACACCGGACTTTCGTCTCGCCTATGGCAGATGTTAAACGGTCGATCTTTTTTAAGTTATTTGCCCCGTTTATTAAGTAGTGATATAGATGTTGACCGTTGCGATTATATTCTTAGGGACACATTGATGACAGGCGTTTCTTATGGTCGTTTTGACTTAGATTGGCTCATATCAACTTGCAAGATTGGAATAATACGTGACAGTATTCTTGTCGCTGGATTTGACTCAAAGAAGGCAATTAGAGTTATCGAGCAGTACCTCCTTGCTCGACGGGCTCTTTATGAAACAGTCTATTATCACAAGACTGTACGCGCGATGGAAGGCATGACAGCCAGCTTGTTGCGAGTAGCTCGTGACTCTATCCGAAATTCAAACGACCTATCTGGCCTCGGAAAGAGTTTTACTGGAGTCGAGTCTCGAATGGTAAGTCCAACCATCAAAGCAATGAAGGGAGAGGTGTTAACACTATCTGAAATCTCCTCACTAGATGATAATATTCTGAACGTTTTTATAAATCTGCTCAACTCACCAGAAAGTGACCCCACACTACGCGACCTAAGTGCCGACTATTGTCCAGAGATTTGTTCAAGCTTGTCCCTGTCGAAAGCAGTCGTTTGGAAAGTTACTTAGACAAGTTCGGCAGCCTCGAACGAATCTATTCAATCGTATCCAAATCAGTTGTTGGGCACCCTAAGTCATATGTAATCCTAGATGTAATAGATTTTAATGTTATTGATATGGATAACGAGCAGAAAAAATCTTATCTGGTCAAAGACAACCGAGCCGTCGAATGGATTGGGGATTCAAGCGGATTATCTCACCTTCGAGAGAATCAGCGAAAGGTTAAGCGCCTTTTCACCCTTAGAGAGGCAGTAACTGAAGTAGCTAGTGAGATTATTGACCACACCTAGCAAACAGTATTGAGCGCACATGATATTGGTCTTTGAGCGCTCCCCGAACGTCCATGGCGGAGATTCTACTTACACAACCTGCTTCATCAAACTCCGAATCTGGACGACCGAGAGGAGGAGCACCATCAGGAACAGGAGGTACGCCACCGCACTCGCGTAGCCGAGCTGATACATGCCGAAGCCCTGTCGGTACATGTAGAGCATCACCGCGAGCGTCGAGTCGGCAGGGCCGCCGTTGGTGAGGATGTAGCTCTGGCCAAAGACCTGCGAAGAAGCGATCACCGACATGATAATGCAGAAGGTGAAGGCGGGACGAATCCACGGCCAAGTGACCGCTCGGAAGCGGCGGACGCTGCCCGCTCCATCCAGTGAAGCGGCCTCCAGCAGTTCGGTGGGCACCGATTTCAGGGCGGCGAGATTGATCAGCATGTTCCCGCCTGCCCCCCACCAGATGCTCATCAGCGCGAGGCTCGGCATGGCCCAGACCGGGCTGCCGAGCCACTGAATCTGCGTGCCCAGGTAGTGGTTCAGCAGGCCGCTCTCGCTGGAATACATCCACCTCCACAGAACCGCCGTCACCGCAATCGAAAGCACCACCGGCATATAGAAGGCGACCTTGTAGAACGTTGTGCCGCGGTAGTTCTGGTTCAGGCCGATGGCCAGCAGCAGCGAAACCGCATTCCCGAGAGGCACCGTGAGCAATACGAAGTAGGCCGTGCGGGAGATGGAATGGAGAAAGAGGTCATCCTGCAGCGCCTGCTGATAGTTCTGCAGGCCGACAAACGGCACCTCTTTGCCCAGGATGTGCCAGTTGTGCAGGCTGATCCAGAAGCCGTAAAGCAGAGGCCCGACCACAAAGACCGCAAAGAGCACCATATACGGCAACAGAAACAGAAGCGCGGCGGGGGTCTGCTTCTTTCTCATTGCTCCTGCAGGCGGTTGTTGATCCGCCGCGACGCCAGTTCAAAGGCATCCTCGATCGATTTGATATCGTTGAGAATCGCTTCGAAGGCCGAGTCTCCGAAGGTGGCGACGAGGTTGTAGTCGATGCTCCGCGGCTCGTACCGCACATACTCGACCTGCTTGGCGAACTCGCGCTGGATGCGGAGCTTCTGAAACTCCGGCGTCTGGATCAGCGAGCGGCGCGCCGGCACCTGACCGCCCTCCGCCCAAACCAGGCTGTTGTCGCTGAGAAACTGGATGAACTCCCACCCCGCCTCCCGCACTTCCGGCTCTAGGCCAGCAGGCATCGCGAGCAGGTGAGTGCCTGCCCACACCTCCTTCACCGGTCCAAACTGCGGCACGGGCGCGGCGGCGAAGCGGAGACCTTCTTGCTGCTCAAGGCCCTTCACCATGTAGACCCCCTCCAGCACCATCGCCACTTTTCCGGTCTGAAAGCCGAGCCAGGCATCCTGGCCTTCCGGCTTTGGGCAGACTCCGGCGTCAATGATCTCCTTCATGCGCCGCATCGCGTCGGCGGCTTCCGGCGTGTCAAGGCCTGATTTGGTGAGGTCTTCACTCAAGATGCTCACGCCAAACTGATTGAGGAAGCAGTATGAGTTGCTGTGCAGCCAGGTGAAGGCGAATCCCCACTGGTCGGGGCGGCCATCGCCATCCTTGTCCACCGTCAGCTTCTTGGCGGCAGACATGAACTCCTCATAAGTCCGCGGAGGCCGGGTAATTCCTGCCTGCTCGAAGAGGTCGAGATTGTAGTAGAGCCCGAGCGGGTGGACATCCAGCGGCAGCGCCTGCGGGCCGCCCTCCCACTGCACGGCGTCCCAGGCTTTGGGCACGAGGTCTTCGGTCGGAAAGCCGGAGTCAGCGATCAGGTCACCCATCGGGTCGAGCACACCGTGATTCGCGTACTCAGGGAAGCGGTTTGTGTGAAGGACAAAGACCTCCGGCGCGCCGCCATAGGCCAGCCCGAGCGTGACCTTGTCGTAGAAAGTGCCCCAGGGAATGATCTGCATCCGGACTTTGATGCGGCCCTCGTACTCTTTGTTGAAGGCGTCCACCAGCTTCTCCATCTGCGCCCCATCAGGGCCGGAGAAGCCATTCCAAAAGTCGAGCACCACCACGCCGTCATCCGTCACGGCGCTCTCTTCCGCACAGCCGCCCGCGCAGAAGAAGAGGGCGATGAGGCTGAGCAGGATGGCCGCGCTGCGCATAAGTGCTCCTTCCGTTAGATTGTCCGATATTCGACGCTGGGGCCATCAACCACAGGGCCGGAGTCTGTCCATTTGATCGGATCGATGCGCATCAGCCGCGCCGTCCGGGCGAGATCCCATGCGTGATACACCGCCATGGGCGTGCGGCCATCCGGGGCAAGGACGATGGAGTTGTGGCCCGGACCATGAACCTTCCCCGGTCGGGTGCCAAGCACTCGAGGGCGGTCGCCCGTCTCATTGGTGTAGGGGCCGAGCGGATGGTCGGCGACGACGAAATCGACTCCGTAGGAGTCATTCTGCCAGTTTCCTCCGCTATAAAAAACATAGATGCGACCGTCGCGGAAGAGCGTCGCGGCTCCTTCTAGAGTGTGCCAGTCGCGCACTTCGCCGTAGATTTCACGGTCCGCCTCGTACCGCTGCCAATCGGAGGTGGCGCGGGCGACGACGTGCGGATCACCGGCCAGCTGAGTGGGCGAGAGCAGGCGGTCCACCACCAAGCACGTGCCCGGCCGCTCGCTGTCCACCAGATCCATCGCGTAGTACAGGTATTCCAGGCCGTCCGTGTGGCGATAGACGTGGGCGTCAATGGCGAACGGAATGTCTTCGGGTGTCAAGCGCCCCTGATCTTCATAAGGGCCTTCCGGATTGGCCGAGCGGGCGACGCGAATGTGGTGGCCCTTCTCGCCAAAGCCGACCGAGTAGTACATCCAGAACTCGCCGCCCCTCTGCACCACCTCCGGCGCCCAGTAGGAGCCGTTCTCAAAGCCTTCTGGCTTGATGAGGGCGAGACCGAGAGAAGTCCAGTCAACCAGGTTGGGAGAGCGGAGCACTTCGATGGTCCGGTCGGGATCAAGGTCTTTGTTGCCGGTGCCGACCGCGTAATACGCACTGCCCACACGAAATGCGAACGGATCGGCGAAGTAGCCGCCATAAACCGGGTTTGCATAGCTGATTCCCGATGAATAGCCGTAATCAGGGGCGACCGTGCCGCTCATTCGTCTCCTTCGACAAGTTAAAAACGAAAAAATCGTTTACATCGTCAAACTGTGATACTATAGCACGACGGCTTTGCAAAAGCGTGGCGAAGACAATGGAGTTTAGCGATTGTGGCCAAGAGAATTGACTCTCACTATTTGACCGTCCCGGGCGGAAATGGAGCGGACGTCTTCAAGGCGTTGGGCTCCGAAACTCGTTTGGAAATCCTTTCCATGCTGGTCGCTGGCGACCGCAACATCAACGAAATCTGCCTGCAGTTGAACCTGTCTCAGCCCACAGTGAGCAAGCATATCCAGGTGCTGGAGCAGGTCGGCTTAGTCGAGAGCGAATACATGCCCGGACTGCAGGGCATGCAGAAGCGGTGCCGCATCCGCTATGGCCAGCTCCTGGTCTCCTTTGAGGGCAAGGGAGAGATGGAAGAGCGCGTGGAAGAGGTTTCCATGCCAGTCGGGCTATACAGTTACGCCACGGTCACTCCGCAGTGCGGATTGGCCAACCGAGAGAAGATCATCGGCTTCCTCGATGTGCCGCAGTCTTTCCTTGATCCCGAGCGGGCGACCGCCGAGATTCTCTGGATGGCGGGCGGTCATGTCGAATATGTGTTCCCCAACACCCTTCCCGCCTCCGTAGAGATCCTCCGCATGGAGTTCATCGCCGAGGCGTGTTCCGAAGCCCCCGACTACAACCACGACTGGCCGAGCGACATCACGCTCTGGGTCAACGAGACCGAAGTCGGCACCTGGACCTGCCCGGGCGACTTTGGCGCAAAGCGCGGCGTGCTCAATCCGCCCTGGTGGATCGACCACATGACGCAGTACGGCGCGCTCAAGATCTGGTCCATCGACCGCGAGGGAGCCGCACTGGACGGCAATCCCCTGTCTGGCGTGACCTTGGCCGACGCCAGCGTTCGGCCCAACGAACCGATCCGCCTGCGGCTCGGCGTCAAGCACGACGCCAAGCATCGGGGCGGCTTCAACCTATTCGGCAAAGGCTTTGGCAACTACGCCCAAGACCTCGTGCTGCGCCTGCATTACGTGATGAACGCGAAGGAGCAGGACCGCAGCAAGATCGGCCGATCTGTGACCACCGAATCTCAAACCAAGAGGGACAGCGAAGCCTCTTAAGACCGATTTCTGCGAATGAATTATCTGACTCGAGGATGAGTAATGAGCATAAGGAACAGAGCGTTTACGCTTATCGAACTGCTTGTCGTGATCGCGATTATCGCGATCTTGGCTGCGATCCTCTTCCCGGTTTTTGCCCAGGCGAAAGTTGCGGCGAAGAAGACGGCTGACTTGAGCAACATCAAGCAGCTGACGACAGCCTCGATGATCTATCTCACCGACTATGACGACGTCTTTGTCGGCAACGGTGAAGGCATGGTGCCATCCACTGCCAACAACTGGGACACGATGCAGCCCTGGACCGGCCAGACCAACTTTTATGGCAATGAGTACGGCGCCGGTGCTGGAGGAACCCCTCCCAACCAGGCTCCGCTAGGATTCATGGATCCGGCCGTGGTGCAGAACTGGGGACGAGAGACCTTCCCCTACATCAAGAGCATGGACATGATGGTCAGCACTCAGGCGCCCATCGATGCCGACCCGAAATGGGCTCCGGTGCAGGGCAATGCGCGAGCAGGCCGCACGAGCTATATGTTCAACGGCTGCGTCAGCATGCTTTCGCAGACCGCGATTCACAGCCCGGCGGGGATCATCATCTTCCAGAACCGATCCACCACCGTCAAGGAAGCCATCGTTTCGCCGCGCCGCTCCTTCTTCACCGATGGAGCCAAGCACGCGAACGACGCCGACATCGCCTGGGCCGGGTTCAACTTCGGCAAGGGCGGCAACTACGGCTTCTCTGATGGCCACGCCAAGTTCATCAAGCGCAAAGCGCTCCGGTTCAAGGACTTCGGGTTCTTTGAATGGGTCTACATGGATAGCCGCGGCGCATGGATCTCTCCGCAGGACAACCCCACGATGGATGCCGACCCGACGACGGGCGGAAACTACTGGGGCAGCTGGGGGCAGTGCGACGCAGCGCAGACGCCGTGGAACTGATGACTCGCAAGCGAATCAACATCGCCCGGAGCTTTATGGCTCTGCTGGCGCTGGTCACCCTGATCGGGGTCATCGGCTGCAAGACGGCCGATGACAACCCGGTCTCGGCCCAGGATATGAAGAACATCCGCGAGCAGGAATCCCGCGAGCGGGAGAACTTCAATCCCGGGGAAAGATCCGGAAGCCCGACGGACGGTCGCTAAACTCACCTCATGAAGGCATCCAGACTGATCGGCCAGGTGCTGATGGCCGGGGCGGCGATCATCATGGTCGCCCCGGTCGTCTGGATGATTTCGACCGCCCTGAAGCCCGAAAGCGAAGTGCTCAGCGCCGAGCCTCGCTGGATTCCCGAAACAACGACTCTCGAGAACTTCACCAACCTCGCGCAAAGGGCCGACGAGTTTCCGATCGGCCGATGGTTCCTCAACTCGTTCGGAGTCGCCACCGCCGTCACGATCCTGACGCTGCTGGTCACCAGCATGGCGGCCTACTCATTTGCGCGGCTTCAGTTTCCGGGCAAGAATGCGGCATTCATCGGCGTGATCTCCACGATGATGATCCCGGCTCAGGTGAGCCTGATTCCGGTCTTCCTCATCGTTCAGAAGCTGGGGATGTTCAACAGCTACCCGGGCCTGATCCTGCCCGCGTTGGCAAGCCCCTTCGGCGTTTTTCTGCTCCGCCAATTCTTCCTCACCATTCCGGTCGAGTTGGAAGAGGCGGCCGAGCTGGACGGAGCCTCGCTCTGGACCATCTACTCCCGCGTCATCGTGCCGCTCTCTCAGCCGGCGCTGGCGACGCTGGCGATCTTCACCTTTCTCGCTTCTTGGAACGACTTCGTGTGGCCGCTCATCGTGACGAACGATGTCGAGATGCGCACCCTGCCCGTCGGCTTGAGCATCTTCCAGGGACGCTTCCTTTCTGAGTACGGAATAACCATGGCCGCGGCGGCCGTCACTTCGATCCCCGCGATCATCGCATTCCTGATCTTTCAGAAAAAAATCACCCAGGGCATCGCCCTCACGGGAATCAAGGGATGACCATGACTGCCTGCCTTATCGCATTTGCCGCCATGAACAGCACCGCTGCCCAGACCTACACCAATCCGGTGTACGCCAAGAACTTCCCCGACCCGTTTGTGGTTCAGCACGAAGACACCTTTTATGCCTTTGCCACCCACAGCGGTCCGGGCGGTTTTCAGGCGATGTCTTCGAAGGATCTGGTGAGTTGGATGCCGGAGAAGCCGATCAGCACACCCTCTTGGTCGAAGGATCATCTGTGGGCTCCTGAGGTCTATCAGAAGGACGGCAAGTGGTACTTCTTCTTCTCGGCCCTGAACGAGCAGACCGGCAAGCGCGACCTGGCGGTTTCGGTCAGCGATTCCCTCTTGGGGCCATACAAAGACTTGGCTGTTCTGGTCACCGGAATCTCTGAGAACGAAGGCACCAGCCCCGACGGCGCGATCGACCCCTCCCTCTACTTTGAGGGCGGCAAGACGTATCTGCTGTACATCAGAGAAGCGCAGCCCCGCGCGCTCAAGATGGTCGAGCTTGCGCCTGATTTCACCAAGGTCGTCGGCACGGCCAAGAACCTGCTGATGGCCGACCCCGAGGCCGACAAGGGCATCCTGGATGCACCGACGCTGATCAAGCGCGACGGCACCTACTGGCTGTTCTACTCCTCCGGCTGGTTCCAGTCTTGGAAGCGCGATGCCTGCTACCGGGTGCGCTACGCCACAGCCTCTTCCCTGATGGGTCCGTACAAAAAGACCGGCGAGCCGATCCTCGATACGGTCGCCGACAAGGTCTATTCCCCGGGCCATCAATCGATCTTCCAGGTCCCCAATGGCGACTGGTGGATCGCCTACCACGCATGGGATGCGCAGGGCGAGCCGCTGTATGGCCACAACGATCTCGGCCGCACGCTTCGCATCGACCGGCTGCAGTGGACGGACAAGGGTCCAAAGGTTGCGGGACCGACCATCACCCCGCAGGCCGCTCCCAACGTGCGATGACGCTTCCCTTTCTCCGCGCGTAAACTAGCGGCAGATATGCCGTCTGTCTGGCGCGTGGAGATGCTCGGGGGGCTGCAGGCCCGGGCGCATGGGTTGACCGTTTCCCGGTTCAGAACCCGCCGCGTGGCCATGCTGCTCGCCTTTCTTGCGCTCCACCGCGACCGATTCCACTCCCGAGACGAGATCACCGAACTGCTGTGGCCCGATGCCGACGACCCGGAGGCGGCGCGGCGAAATCTTCGCCAGGCCCTCCACTCGCTCCGCAAGGCGCTGGAGCCGCCCTCGATGCCCGCCGGATCGGTGCTGGAGGTCAAACAGTCGCTCATCCGCATCAGCTCTGAAATCCTCACCACCGACGTGAGCGAGATGGAGCGGCTGGTGGATATGGCGCGGGAGGCGCAGAGCGGCCAGACCCGGTTCGACTATCTGAAGCAGGCCCTCGCGCTCTACCGGGGCGACCTGCTGCCCGGCTTCGACGAGCTGTGGGTGATGAACGAGCGGTTCCGCATGGAGGATCTCTACCTCTCCACCCTCAGCCGCATCATCGACGAATGCGAACATGGCGACCGGGGTGACGAGGCGATCCACTATCTGCGCCTGGCCCTGGCTAAAGAGCCTCTGAACGAGGTGTGGCACACCGCCCTCATGCGCCGCTATCTGGCATCGAAACGGCCCAACAGCGCGCTGAAGCAGTACGAGGAGCTGGCCGAAATCCTGCGGCAAGAGCTGCGGCGCGACCCGGATGACGAAGCCAAGAAGCTGGCCCGCATCGCCCAGCGCGAGATCGGCCGCGCCACCCCGGTCGATCCGCCGCCCAAGACACGGGAAAGCGAACCGGAAGCCGCCGAACCCGAACTGCAGCCCCTTCCCCAAGAGCGGCTGCCCATCCAGCTGACCCGGCTCTTTGGGCGGGACGAAGAGATCGAGGCGGTGAGCCGCCAATTCACCACCGGAGCGGCCCGATTGCTCACCATCCTCGGTCCGGCGGGAACCGGAAAGACCCGCCTCTCCATCGAAGCCGGGCGGACCCTCGCCGACCAGGAGGGCTGGGAAGCCTGGTTTGTGCCCCTGGCCGAAATCAGCGATGAATCCCTCATCCTCGACCGGGTGCTCGACGCCATCCAGCCCCGGCGGCGCGACCGCAAGAACCCGCTGGCCGCGATCCGCGACGCCCTCAATCGGGAGCGCACGCTGCTCATTCTCGACAACCTGGAGCACATCGTCGAGAAGGCCGCCCCGGTGATCGCCGATCTGCTGAAGGCCGCCCCGAAGCTCTCAATCCTCGCCACCTCCCGCCAGAGCCTCAATCTGGAGGGCGAGCGGCAGTATCAGCTTCATCCGCTGCCGATTCCGGCGGACCTCGAGACCGCCCGGTTCGACACCCGCGCTCAGATCGCCCGGCTGGCCGAGTACCCCAGCATTCAGATGCTGGTGGACCGCTGCCAGGCGATCCGCCCCGATGTGCAGCTCACCCTGAACAACGCCCGCCACTTCGCTGCGATCTGCGCGAAGCTGGAGGGGGTTCCGCTCGCCATCGAGATCGCCGCCGGGCTTTCCAAAACCTCCACCCCGGCGCAGATCGTCAAGCAATTGGAGAACCGGCTAGCGGTGCTCACCAGCCGCCGGCGCGACATCTCCGCCCGCCACCACAGCCTGCGCGCGGCCATCGACTACGGGTTCCAGACGCTGACGCCGAACCTGCAGCGGTTCTTCGCCTCGCTCTCCGTTTTTCGCGGCGGGTTCTCGGTGGATGCGGCGCATCAGGTCTGCTACCGCACGCTGAGCACCGCGAACCGCGCGAGCTGCCTCAATTCGATCCTCGACCTTCAGGAGCGGTCGCTGCTGCAGGTGGAAGAAAACAGCCCCGACGATGCCGAGTTGCGGTTCCGGATGCTGGAGACCTTCCGCGAATACGGCGATGAGCATCTGACCGAAGAGGAGCGGCAGACCCTGCGCGGGCGGCATGTCGACTTCTATCTGGCCACCCACCTCGACGATGCCGCCAGCAAAAATCCCGACGCCCGCGCCCGCCTGCACCTGCAGATCGAGCAGGAGTACGACAACTACCTGGCCGCGCTGAAGCACCTGTACGACACCCGCCAGATCGAGCCGCTGATGCGTCTGCTGGCGACCATTGCGACCGCCTGGGATGTGCGCGGCACCAAGAGCGTGGAGCAGAACTACATCCGCGAGGTCGCCCGGCTGCCGGAGACCAAGGCCACGCCTCCCGCCGACCAGGTTCAGCTGCTGCGGATGCTGGGCACCACCTACCTGCGGCAGTCCGATTTTCAATCCGCCTACCAGGCGTGCAGCGACGCCCTGGAAGTCGCGCTCGGCACCGAAAGCGACGATCTGATCGCCTCCTGCTACTTCGGCATGGCCCTCTGCGCCGGCTACTTGGGATGGCTGGACCAGTGCATCGAACTCTGCCGGAAGGTGCTGGAGCACGCCCCCAAGTCAAACGGAGTGATGCTGGAGCGGACCTACGTCAGCATCGGCAGCGCGCACTGGAGCCGCGACGAATTCGCCAAGGCCGAGGAAGCCTTCAACCAGGCGCGGCAGATTTCGCAGGATTTCCGCGGAGGCGAGCCGGATGCGCTGATCTTCACCCACCTGGCCGGGCTCCACATCGACCAGGGACGCCTCGACCTGGGGATGAGGGAGGCCAGCGAAGGCGTCCGCATCAGCCGTCGGCAGCACAACGACATCGGGCTCTCCGCCAGCCTGGCGCAGGTGGCCCGCTACCATTGGCGCAAAGAGAATTTCCCGGCGGCCGACGCCACCAGCCGCGAGGCGCTGGCCAAGGCGAGGGATACAGGCATCTCGATGCTCTGCCTTGAAGTCATCCGGGGTCATGCGCTCATCCAGGCCGACCAGGGCCGCTATGAGCCCGCCGCCACTCTGATCGCGGCGAGTCAGGGCCTGGAAAGCATGGCGAAGCTGGCCGACCAGCGGGATGCCGAACGCGCGCTGGCCGAAATCCGCGCCGAGCTTTCACCCGAAAGCTACGAACAGGCGTGGGCACGGGGCCTGGGCATGGATTTGGACGAAGCTTTTCAGCTTGCGCTGGCTTCAAATTAGCTTGTTGATGTTTGGTTGACGCGGCCCTTGTATGGTCAGTCTCGCCTAATCAGCGGTGAACCCCTTTCGAGGTGAAACCACTCATGAAAAAGTCCATTCGAGCTTTTACTCTCATTGAACTGCTAGTTGTCATCGCCATCATCGCGATTCTTGCCGCCATCCTCTTCCCTGTCTTTGCGCAGGCCAAAGAGGCGGCCAAGAAGATCTCCTGCCTCTCCAACATCAAGCAGATCGGCGTCGCGTCGATGATCTACAACACGGATTACGACGACATGGCCCCGCCGCTCGTGATTGCGGTGAACAATGGCCCGGTGATGGATCAGAGCTACTGGTTCGGCGGCTTCAACGTCGACTTCAGCACGCTGACCGCCACCTTCAAGCCGGAGCTTGGCCTGATGTACCCCTACATGAAGAATCAGCCGATCACCGGCTGCCCCTCCTCCTCTTCTGAGCTGACCCTGACGGGTTCCGGCCTCTGGCCGAACCCGCCGTTCACTCTGGTCAACTTCGACAATGTGCCGGTCGGCTACGGCGCCAACACAAATGTCTGGACCTCAGGCGGCCCGACGGTCAGCATGTCGCAGATCCAGTCGGTCGCCGACACCATTCTGCTGGCCGATGCCATCCGCTTCGGCACCGGGGGCCAGCTCACCATGGGCATTGGAATGTCGGGAGTCAATCCCTACCAGCCGAGCACCTACGGCGTCCACAGCCGCGGAATGGCAAATGTGGCCTGGGTGGATGGACACGCCAAGACCGTGAAGGTCTCCCTGCGGCCCGATACCCACTACTCTGACCCCCAGTACCAGCAGTGGGCGGAAGCCAAACAGGTGGGCGACATCATGCACCCCAACCATCCCTACGGCGACCCCTGGGAGAACTACTACTACCGCATCGACAAGCCCTGATGACCCCGCCCGCTGCCTTCAGGGCGGAAGGCAGCGGGAACCTCTTTTGAATGCCATATGAAAGCGAAGATTCTGATTGCCGCAACCCTGACGCTGACCGTCCTCTTGGCCGGATGCAGCAAGCCGCAGGCCCAAGACAGCCCCGCGCTGGCCGCCGAGGACTCCGAAAAGGCCGAGATGACCCAAATGCTCGAAGCCATGACTCCCGAAGAGAGAGCCCGCTATGTGCAGGAAAATCCGGAAGCGGTGCAGTCTGCCTATAGGGGCGTAAAGGAAGAGAACCAATGAAAGCCACCCTCCTGTTCGCAGCCCTCGGGGCCGCCTCGCTTGCCTCTGCCCAGGCAGGCGGCTCCAAATACCTCACCATCGGCGACCCGGCCCCCAGCCTGAAGACCGCCACCTGGCTGAAGGGCGAGGTCGTGCCCGCCTTCCAGAAGGGCGAGGTCTACGTCGTCGAGTTCTGGGCCACCTGGTGCGGCCCCTGCAAGGACAACATCCCCCACCTGACCGAACTCGCCAAGAAGTACGAAGGCAAGGCTTCGATCATCGGGATCAGCATCTGGGAATCGCTCGATGCCGAAGAGGCCGACCCGCTGAAGAAGGTGAAGAGCTTTGTCCAGTCGCAGGGCGACCAGATGGACTACATCGTCGCGGCCGACAGCCCGAAGAACCTTATCGCCAACAGTTGGATGAAGCCCGCCAGCGAGGAGGGCATTCCCTGCTCCTTCATCGTGAATGGAGACGGCAAGGTCGCCTGGATCGGCCACCCGGCCCGAATGGAGGAATCTCTGGCGCAGATTCTGGACGGCACCTACGATCTGGAGGCCGCCCGGGAGAAGCGCGAGGTGGCGCTGAAGATCACCCGGCCTATCGACGACGCCCTCGCCAGCCGCGACTATCCCGCTCTGCTCAAGGCCATCGACAGCGCGATCAAGCAGAAGCCGGAGATGGAGTACGGCCTGACCTACAACCGCTTCGTCGCCCTCTTCCATGCCGATCTGGAGCAGGGCAAGCAGTACGCCAAGAAGATTCTGGCCGAGTCGGAGAAGGCTCCCGGCGCCTACCAGATGATGACTTCGATCTTTGCCGTGTACGACGACTTCTCGAAGGAGGCGTACCAGTACGGCCTGTCCCTGGCCGATGAGGTGATCCAGCAGCACCCCAAGGGACTGATGTTCCACGCGATCCGCGGGGAGATCTGCTTTCACATGGGGCGCAAGGCAGAAGCCCTCAAGTCGGTCAACGAAGCGATCAAGCTCGCCGAAGCTGAGCCGAACGTGACTCCCGAATTCCGCGAGACCCTCAAGAAGAGCCTGAAGAAGTATCAGGCGATGGAAGGCTGATCCTTTTGTTGCAAGCGGTCCGGCAGAGGTTCTGCCGGGCCGCTTTTTGATACACTGAGGTCCGAAACGCCGCTGAGCGGCAGCGCGTATCGGAGTTACAGAAGCATGAATTGTCCCAAGTGCATGGTGCCCCTGAACATGGCTGAGCGTCAGGGAATCGAGATCGACTACTGCCCCCAGTGCCGCGGCGTGTGGCTGGATCGCGGGGAGCTGGATAAGATCATCGAACGGACTTCAGGGCAATACCCCGCCACGCCCCAGCCGCAGGCGGCTCCTCAGCAGCAGCCCAACCCCCAGCAGAGGCCCGCGCCCCAGCCACAGCAGCACCCCACCAATCCGTACTCTTCCGACCCGCTGCGGCCGCCCTCTTCGTACAAGCAGAACCAAGGCTCCCGCGACCCGCGCTATTCCGACCGGTACGGCAACACCAACCAGAATCCGCCCGAAGAGCGGCGCGAAGGGTTTTTCGAGCGGCTGTTCGACGTTTTTGACTAAGCTCCGGCCGTCCTAACGTATTGGGCACCGCAGCGGCTTCTATCCCTTCCCTTCCGCCACGCGCTTGATATGACTGAGCACTCGGTCGTGTATGGCGTGGATGATGTGGTCGGACATGGGCGCCCAGTACCATTGCGGGGCGATCTCGTGCGAGTACCAGGTGGTGCCCTCCACCACAACGCGCCCGTTCTGCTCGTACAGCCGAAACTGGCCCTTGTGCGACACCATGTGGCCGGTGGCGTGCGGGGTTTCCAGGTTTCGGTAGAACGAAGTTTCGCGCATGGCGGGCGGGTTGTCGATCACGTCAAAAGCGAGCAGATGCGGCTCGTCCCAGGCGGTAATCGGCTCGACAAAGCTGCCGGTTGAGAACGTGCAATAGCGCATCGCGCCGACTCCCTCCCCCTCCAGCCGGGCTTCGATGGGATATGCGATTCCCGTTGCCAGGATTCCGGTGGGCGGCTCGTCGATGCGCGAAAAGGCGATCACCGCCTCCCACACCTCCTCAATAGGGGCGTCAATCTCGACGGAGCTGACGACCTTGCGGATCGGCGGCGGATTCTTCTGGCTGACATCCACGCCCAGCAGGGCGGGGAAAAGCGCGAGCATGACGTAGATCGGGAAGCTGCCCGTACAGCCGCGGCCGTCCATCAGCCGCGTTGTTCCGTAGCCCAGCGCGCCACCTAATGCACCTAAGGCAATTCCAAGGGGAGCCACCATGACCACGCACAGCAGCCCCTCAATTCCGGCAAATAGCATGAAGAATGAGGAGAGGCCTGCGGCATAGAGGCCATGCAGCACACCGCTGCTGGTCCGCGTGACCCGGCCGATGCAGTTGATGACTCCGGCGACATAGCCCACCACCATCGGCATCGCAATGAAAAGCGCCAGGCCGTACGATTCGAACGCCTGAATGCTGATGCCCCCAAGAATCGCCCCGAGCACACCCGGCAAAAGAACAGACACCGGCCACCGAGGCCGCTCCGCGACAACGATCCCCCGCTCATCGGGCCGTTCCATGGCCCTATGATAGCAAGGATTTTCCCTATTTTCAATTATTTCTGAAATTAAAGAACATTGATTGATGCAACTACGAGACGATACAGTTGAAGAGTAGTGGCCGCTCGGTACCTAACCACCGACCTGAATCTGTATGCCTCGTTCGACCTGACTCCGCTTACTCAAGCTTTCGAGAAGGTGGGTCTTTCATGCGTTTCCGACTCAGTGCTGAGACCTGATGGCCGGTGGAGGGCAGCGATCTCGTGTCATGTGTACAACCCCACTCCAGACCGCGCAGCAAAGTTTTTCCTGAAGTACATCCGCCGGCTGGATGACGAAGGCCGGAGACTGTGGCAGGCGTGCTCACTGCGAGAGTTCGATCTCGGGTTTGAGTTTGAGGAAGGCAATTTCTCCGACGAGTTTCAGATCGGGACGGACCTGCTTCAGCAGATGATCGAAGAGGGAGTCTCCGTCCAGATCACCATCTACCAACCTAGGAAGAAGAAGTAAACCGAGCGGCCACGGATTCGGGAATGAGAATCTCTCCGTCCCGGGCATAGATGATGCTCGGCAACACGATTTTGTCACCCGCGTAGATGGCCGCCGAGCTGCCCGCCGCGAGCAGCAATCGCCCACCGGGAGCCGCGATGCGGCAGATGCCATCTGCATCGGTTGTGCAGGCAAAGTCCTTGGATTCCGCCCACACCCTCGCGGGGAAATGTCGCTCTCCCTCGGCGGTGATCCAACCCGCACCGGTAGCGGTGAGCAGGCTGCCTTCGTACTCAGCGAGGCACCAGCGCGACAGCCGCTCCGAAAGCTTGTGCAACTCCTCCCGTTCTTGCGGTGTGACTGCCGATTCTTCCGGCTTGTGGGCGGTGATGTAAACCTCGAAGTAACTCCTCGGCCCAGCCACTCTAACCAGGGGATTCACGCCGTTTCCCAGATGCAGCAAAGCTTCGAAGCCAATGGGAAGATTGCTCGGGAATCTGGCTTCGCTCCTTCCCGTTCCGCTGGCCGCCTGCAAGGTGGATCGCAAACGATCTATCGCCTGATCACGAGGCATTTTGACGCGCTCGATCAAGACAGACAGAACCTCCAATTCCTCAGAATCAGGCAGCTCCGACCGATGCCACGACCAGGTCGCAAAGTCTTCTGCCGGATTCCCCACTCGGGTGACCGGGATCTGCAAGCCCCGCACGATCTCAGCCACCTTCGGGCTGGAATCAGGTGTCCAGCCGACCGCAACCTGACTGGAGGCCGCAAGCAGCACCGTCAGCAAAACCATTTCTCCTCCATCCTAGCGGCAAAAGATCAGATTGCCGAAATGATTTTGCGCTTTGATTCCTTGTCTAGCAGGCTGTTCTCTGCCGCCACCCGAGAGAAGCCGCGCAGCTGCTCCGCATCCCAGCCGAAGGCTGCCGAGCACTTGGCATACTCCTCAGAGAGCGTCGTGTTGAACATCGGCGGATCGTCGGAGTTGATGGTGACGACCAGGCCCTCTTCCACCAGCCGAGGTAGCGGGTGCTCTTCGAAGCTGGGGACGACGCCGAGGCAGACGTTGGAGGTCGGGCTGACCTCGAGCACGATCTGCTTTTCGCGCAGCACCTTCACCAGCTCGGGGTCTTCCAGACAGCGGACGCCGTGGCCGATGCGCTTGGGGCGGCAGACTTCCAGCGCTTCCCAGATGCTCTCCGGCCCCTGGATCTCGCCCGCGTGCGGAATCACGTCCAGCCCGCTCTGCCAGGCCAAGTCGAAAGCTTCCTGATACGGCCGCGCCTGGTTCGGCCCCTCTGGTCCGGCGAGGCCGAGGGCGATGACACCACGGCCCATGCCGGAGATCGCCATCTGGGCGACATCCATGCCCTGCTCGGGCGTGTCGCCGCGCACGATATCGATGATCAGCCCCATGCTGATGCCCAGGTCGCGTTTGCCGTACTCGATGGCCCGCTCCAGGGCGTCGATCTGCTCATCCCACGGGATGCCGCAGTGGCGCTGGATGGTCGAGGCAGTGTAGGTGACCTCGCTGTGCAGAATGTTCTGCTCCCGCTGCCCCTCCAAAAACTGCCGCGCGATGAACTCAATATCCTGCGGCGTGCGGATGCACTTGGAGACGCCGACATAGATTTCGACGAAGTGCGGAAAGTCGCGGAACTGATACCACTCCCGCAGCCCCTCCAGCGTGTCGTACGGGAGCGGAACGTTGTTCCGCTGCGAAAGCTGCAGCACCGTCTCCGGCCGGATCGATCCCTCCAAGTGAACATGCAGCTCCACCTTCGGCATCAATCGGCACTCTTCCAGCGAGACCATGCCCGTAATCATGACCGACACACCTTTGCTTCTATGAGGCCGACCTGGTAAGGTTTATCCAAAATGTCAGCAGAAGATGAACCCCAAAAACTTGAAGCGGTTCAATGTGAGAATATTGATGGATATCTGAAAGTCCTTCGAGAGTGGCTTGAGCTAGCCCCTAATGAGCCACTTTGGTACAGGGGATCTGCTGCATACCCGCATCCCCTCCGACCCTCCCTGCACAGGCATCCTGTCAAGCAAGACTTCGTACTGCTAGAAAAGCAGATTACACAGTGGTTTATCCAGAGAGGCATTCCCTTTCACACACAAGTCATTGACGGATATTGGGAAAGGCTATTTTTCATGCAACATCATGGGTTCCCAACCAGGTTGCTTGACTGGTCAGAAAATCCACTCGTCGCGCTCTACTTTGCACTACGTGACCCAAATGCAAACTCATTCGAAAACAGGAAGTATGTATCCATTTGGGTTCTAAACTCGATCCAATGGAATCGCCAGGCCTCTACTGACACGTTTGGCATTCTCGACCCGAGCTCGCCCTACGCTCGAGGTTATGCGAGTGATACAGACATAATTGCACGGGAATTCCCCGCTGCCATGTATGGTGCTCATAATAGTATGAGAATAACTGCTCAGAGGGGTGTCTTCACTGTTTTCGGTTCGGACCCAAGAAGCATGGACCAAATATTTGAATCAGAGCCCCGCTTTATTGCTCCAGCACTTAGAAGAATTGATTTCGACACCAAGCTCATCCCATACCTACTAAACAGCCTATCCCTCTTTGGAGTAACTCCGTCAGCTGTAATGCAAGACCTTAATTACCTAGCACTTGAAGCGAAGGAAATATACGGTTTTTAAAATGTTTCATGTCAGAACTTTCGAACCCAGAACCATCCGTTGGTGGTACAATAGAATACCCGCTATTGATTTGGAGCCCCCTTATCAAAGAAAAGGCGGGCTGTGGAATAGAGCTGCAAAGCAACTCCTTATCGATTCGATCCTAAACGAATTCGATATACCTAAACTGTATTTTGCTGACTTTACGATCCACACCAACAGTGAATTAAACCCTAACAAGAAAACATATGCCGTCATTGACGGCAAACAACGACTCGAAGCAATTATAGAATTCATCGAAGGTGATCTCCCTCTATCTGCTGACTTTACATGGAGAAGAGATAAGTCCCTTGACCTCGGCGGACTGACTTACCCGGACCTTGTGAAAACTCATGCCGAGGTTGCAGAAGCCTTCGACGACTATATCCTAACTATTATAGCCGTTGTAACCGACGAGGTCGGCATGATAAACAATCAATTCATACGACTCAATAGTAGCAAGCCACTCAGCGGCCCAGAATTGCGGAATGCCTTCACTGGTCAAGTCTCTGACAGCGTCAGGCTAATCACAACCCATAAATTCTTTACAAGCAGTATTAAGTTTAACACTTCAAGAGGACAGGATAACAACCTAGCCGCAAAGTTACTTCTCAATGAATTTGTCGGCAGGCCCACACAAACAAAGAAAACCAACTTAGACGCCTTCGCCAAGACGGCTTTTGAAGATGCAGAAACTGACAGAATTGATTTCGCTGTTGATGGCGTACTATCAACCCTAGGAGTAATGCATGAAATTTTTAGCCACAGAGATCCCCTGCTTTCTCAGTCCGGCACAATACCAGGCTATTATTGGTTTATCCGAGGAGTTTCAGAAAATGAAGAATTTCTCGTTAGGTCATTTCTCCTTCATTTTGAAAAAGAAAGGTCTCGTGTTAGAAAGAACATGAAGAACATGACTGTTGACGAAGACGTCACTGAATTTTTCTCACCTAAGGATCAGCCATATGTTATATACAATACAGTCTTGAGAAGTGTAGACGATGCATCAAGCATCGCGACTCGCGCTCAGATTTTGCGCAACGAATTTCGAAATTGGCTTGAGCGTCGCGTCGTTATCCGTTAGATCAGACCCATGATCGTGCGCAGGAATCTTGAGCCGTACTTTTCCAGCTTCCGCTCCCCGACACCGGGGATCTGGAGCAGCTCTTCTTCGGACTTCGGCTTGTGGGCGGCCATGTGGATGAGGGTTTGGTCGCCGAAGACCATGTAGGGGGGAATGTCCTCTTCGGTGGCAATCTCGCGCCGCAAGGTGCGGAGCCGCTGGAACAGCTCCTCGTCGTACTCTTCCGGCGTCCCCGCGCGGCCTCGGCGCTTGCGCTCTTTCTTCTCCACCTTCATACGGGGCTTGGCGAGCGTGATCTCTTCGCCCTCGCGCAGAATGCCCCGTGTGAGCGGGGTGAGCTTGAGGATGTTGTAGTTCTCGGTCTCCTGCCGGAGGTAGCCGAGGTGGATGAGCTGGCGGAAGATGCTGCCCCACTGGTCCACCGAAAGCGGCTTGCCCACTCCGTATGACTTCAGTTGGTTGTGCCCGAACTGGCCGATGCGCTCGGCCTCTGACCCGCGCAGGACGTCGATGATGTGCCGCAGGCCGAACCGCTGCTTGGTCTCATAGACCGCCATCAGTGCGGCCTTCACATCGGCGGTGGCGTTGTAGCTTTCGGGCGGGTTGAGGCAGATGTCGCAGTTGCCGCAGTCCTCGGTCGCCTCATCGCCGAAGTAGCCGAGCAGCAGCCGGCGGCGGCAGGTCTGGGCTTCGGCGAAGTCGGTGATGGAGTTGAGCTTGCGCAGCTCGATCTCCTTCTGCGCCGCATTCTCGCTCATGCCGATCAGCTTGCGGACGGTCATGATGTCGCCCGGCCCGTACAGCATCAGCGCCTCGCTGGGCAGGCCGTCGCGTCCGGCGCGGCCCGTCTCCTGGTAGTAGCCCTCGATGTTCTTGGGGATGTCGTAGTGGATGACGAAGCGCACGTCCGGCTTGTCGATGCCCATGCCGAAGGCCACCGTCGCCACCACCACCTGCACCTCATCCTTCTGGAAAGCCTCCTGCACCCGGGTCCGCTCTTCGGCGGGCATCCCGGCGTGGTAGGCGGCAGCGGAGATCCGATTGCGCTGCAGGTGCGCGGCGACCTGCTCCACGCGCTTGCGGCTGAGGCAGTAGACGATGCCCGACTCCTGGGGACGCTCCAGGATGAACTTCTCGACCTGAGTCAGCGGACGCGCCTTGTCCACCACCGTGTAGCGGATGTTGGGGCGGTCGAAGCCGGAGATGAAGACCTGCGGTTCGCTCAGGTTCAGCCGATGCAGAACGTCGTCGCGGGTCTGCTGGTCGGCGGTGGCGGTCAGGGCGATCCAAGGGACATTCGGAAACTCCGGCCGCAGCTTCCCAAGCTCCACATAATCCGGCCGAAAATCGTGCCCCCACTGCGAGACGCAGTGCGCTTCATCAATGGCAAAGAGCGCGACCTGTGCGCGGTGCAGCCGGTCTTGAAAGCCCTGGCTCTTCAGCCGCTCAGGGGCCACAAAAAGCAGATCCAGCTCGCCCCGATCCAGCTTCTCCAGAACCTCGAAAGCCTCCTGGTCTCCGAGCGTGGAGTTGTAGTAGGCGGCGGAGACGCCGTTTTCGCGCAGGCCGTCCACCTGATCCTTCATCAGGGAGATCAGTGGCGAGACGACGATGCCCACGCCGGGCCGCATGATGCCGGGAATCTGGTAGCAGATCGACTTCCCCGCACCGGTCGGCATCAGCACAAAGCAGTCCCGGCCCGCCATCACCGCGTCGATGATCTCGTCCTGCGGCGGGCGGAACGAGCCGTAGCCGAAGTATTTGCGGAGAACGGGGAGGGCGGCTTCCATGCGGAGCCATGACCTTACCCAGGCGACACTAGCCGCTCAGGGCGAATTCGACCGCCATCTCCGCGTGCAGGGCAACCGTATCGAAGAGCGGCAGGTCGATGTCCTCCTGCTTCACCAGCAGCGGAATCTCGGTGCAGCCGAGGATGACGCCCTGCGCGCCCTGCGCCTTGAGCTTCTCCATGATGTCGAGATACCGCTGCTTGGTTTCGGGGCGGAATTCGTCTTTTGAAAGCTCAGAGAAGATCGTCTCGTGGATGTATGCGCGGTCGTCGTCATCCGGGATGATCGAGTCGATGCCGTGACCGGTGAGACGGTCGCGATAGAAGTCCTTCTCCATCGTGAACTTGGTGCCGAGCAGGGCCACCTTGTCGAAACCCTTGGCCGTGATCGCCCTCGCTGAGGCATCCGCGATGTGGAGCAGCGGAACGCTGATCGCCGCCTCCACCTTGTCCGCCGCGATGTGCGGCGTGTTGGCGCAGATCAGCAGGCACTCCCCGCCTGCACCGATGACGCGGTTGGCGATGTCGATCAGAAAGTCACCCAGGCCATCCCAATCCTCGACCTCGGCGTACCTGCCCACGTCGGACATGCTCACGGAGTAGAGGACACACCGGGCAAAGTTCAGTTCGCCCAGCCGGGTATTGACGCCCTTGTTGATGTGTGCGTAGTACTCCGCCGACGAAAGCCAGCTCGTGCCGCCGATCATTCCGATGGTCTTCATAGGTGCCTCTTTCTCATCATGACTTCAGGTCCGCATCCTCGTACACCCACACCAGCCAATCGCCGCCCGCAAAGGCGCGGACGCTGGTGCTCCAGGGATAGCCGGGTTCGGAGATGGCGTCCAGGATGACCACCCGGTCTTTAAGATTTGTCACCACCAGATGCTCTGCACCCAGGATATTGCCCTCAAGGGGGTGATAGTCAAACTGAAGATCGCCCTCGACATCCCGGTGCATATAGACCACTTCCCCCGGACGGTCCGCGTCGGGCTTGCTGGTGAACTCTCCGGTGGCCAGCGTATGAGCCTTGATCCTCTCGCAGATGTCGTCGATCAGCTCCTGCTGCCATTTCGGGCTGTCGTCGTTGATGTACTCCCGCATCTCCGGCCAGCGGTGATACATCGGCGGAATCTTGTCCAGGTCAGGCAGGCTCACCTCATCCTCCGACTTCCGCACGCTCTTAATCTGGGGCAAGGTAGGGGGCTCTTCTTTTGACGACGGCCAGCGAAGCCAATCCAAGGAAAAAGGGAGAAGCGGTTCGCCGTCGAAGGATTTTTTGAGGAAGTAGAGCGCAAGGACGACGAAGCCGAGAAGCGCCGTCGGAATCCAAAATGGATTGATCATCCTCCGTCTCGCAGGGCTGATTCCTCGTAGATCCAGACAAGCCATTCCCCTCCGTGGAAAGAGCGTACGCTGGTACTCCAAGGATATTCAGGCCCGCAGCTTGCGTCAAGGATGATCGCACGGTCACTAAGGTTTGTCACCACCAGCCGCTCAGCCCCAAGGACATTTCCCTCTAAGGGGAAGTAATCAAACTGAAGATCGCCCTCCGCGTCACGGTGCAGGTAGATCACTTCGCCCGCCCGGTCCGGGTCAGGTTCAGTCATGAATTCGCCGGCCGATCGCGTGTGGGCCTTGATTCGCTCACACAGGTCGTCTATCAGCTCCTGCTGCCACCGAGGGCTATCGTGGTTGATGTACTCGCGCAGCTCAGGCCATCGGTAGTACTCGGCCACAGCATCTGAGAGGTCCGGTATCTCCAAGACGATGGCTTCAGGCGGCACCTCCTGCTTCGCGGCCTCCGGTTTCTTCTCAAAATTTAGGCTGGCATGCGGGTGCGGTTTGCGCGGCCCATACAAAGCATCGCGGCTCTCCTTTCTCAGGCGAGCCATCATTCGCGCGAATCCGAGGCCGAGCATCATTTAGCGCCACCGTCCCGCAGAGCATCCAGAGTCCGCATGATCGAAACGGTCTCGTCCAGCGGCATCCAGTCCGACTCGGTCCGACCGTCGCGCAGGCAGCGGTTGACCTCCTGCACTTCGTAGACAAAGCCGTTCTCGTCGGTCGGCACCGTCACCTCTTCCGGATCTTTGCCCGACCGCACCACAGTCATCGGCCCGCCGCGCCACCAGCTACGGATGCGAATATGGCCCTCGGTGCCGTAGATCACGGCTTCGTGGGCCGTGGTTGTCCGCGTGGCGCAGGTGAGCGCAGAAAGCTGGCCGCCGGGATGCTGGAGGATCATCGCCATCTGCTCATCCACGCCGGTGGGCGCGGACTTAGCGAGGCTGGCCGAAGCAATCGGCGAGCCGAAGATGAAAGAGTCGAGCGAAACCACATAGACGCCGACATCGAGCAGCGCGCCGCCGCCGAGGTCGGGGCTGAAAATGCGGCTCTCCGGGTCGTACTGGGCGCGGAATCCGAAATCGGCGGTCAGCATCTTCACCTCGCCGATCTCGCCCGCCTCGATGCGCCGCTTCGCTTCCACCAGCGCGGGCAAAAACCGGCTCCACATCGCCTCCATCAGAAAGAGTCCCTTCTGCCGCGCCCGCTCCACCATTCGGGCGGCTTCCTGCGCGTTCATGGCGAAAGGCTTTTCACACAGCACCGCCTTCCCCGCATCCAGGCAAAGGATTGTGTTTTCGGCGTGCAGGGGGTGTGGAGTAGCGACATAGATCACGTCGAGGTCTGGGTCGGCGGCCAGCGCTTCATAAGAGCCATGCGCTCGGCGGGCGTCGTGCTTGGCGGCGAACTCCTCTGCCTTCTCCAAGCTTCGCGAACCAACCGCTTGAACAACACCCCCCTCCGTGCGATTGATGGCCTCCGCCATCTTGTTCGCAATGCTCCCCAGCCCCAAAATCCCCCACCGAATTTCGCTGCTCATGTGCCTCCTAGTTTACAAACGACAGGCGACGCTGCGGAATGATTTGCGGGAAAGACCATCGGACCCTTTTCTTCGTGCGGCCCATAGGTCAATGGGGCAGGCCGTGCAACACGCTTCAACAAATGGGATATCTCCTTCCCTGCGGCGCGCATTGGCGCGCAAATCGCAGCGTAAGAGGGAAAAATTGAATACGGCACAGAACACTGCTGTTTCTGTCGGGGAGGGCGCGTTGCAGATGCTGCGCCAGAGGGTTATCGGCCGGGTTTTGGTGCCGGGAGAGAACGGGTTTGACCAGGCGCACGCCTGCTGGAATCTGACCATCGCCCACCAGCCCGCCGTCGTCGTGGAGGCGTCTTCGGCGGAGGATGTTGCCGCCGCGATGCAGTTTGCCAACGAGTACAACCTGAGCGTGGGAGTGCAGACCACAGGCCACGGCCAGCCGCGCGGATGCGATGGCGGCCTTCTGATCGCCATGCGCGGCCTCAATTCGGTGACCATTGATGCCGAGTCTCAGGTGGCCAAGATCGGCGGCGGTGCGGTGTGGAGCGAGGTCATCCAGCCGGCAGCTCAGCTTGGGCTTGCACCGGTCTCCGGCTCCTCGCCGGATGTGGGTGTGGTCGGCTATGTGATGGGCGGCGGCTACGGCATTCTGTCGCGGCAGTTCGGTCTGGCCATCGACACCGTGCAGTCCTTCCAGATCGTCACGCCCTGCGGCAACACGCGAACGGTCAGCCCTGCCGAGAACGAAGATCTCTTCTGGGCGGTGCTGGGCGGCGGCGGAGCCTACGGCATCATCACCGAGATCACGATGGAGCTGAAGCCGGTGCCGCACTTCTTCGGCGGATCGGTGATGTTCGACGCCAGCCTGGCGGAGACCGTCTTCCCGGCTTTCGAAGCGTGGTCGAAGAGCGTGCCGAACGAGGTCAGCGGAGCCTTGGTGATGATGACTTACCCGCCGGTACCCTTCATTCCGGAGTTCCTGCATGGCCGCTCCATGATCAGCTTCTGCGCCAGCGCGCTGGCCGAGCCGGAGCAGGCCGCTGAGTGGCTGGCACCGATCCGGTCGCTGCCGGGCGCGGAGTTCGACTCCTTCCGCCCGATGAGCTACGCCGAGTGCCACGACATCTACCGCGACCCGGTTGATCCGCTCCCGGCAATTGGCCGCGGCGTTCTGCTCAGGGATATGGATACGGACTCCATCGCGACGATGCTCAAGGCCATCGGCCCGATGCCGCAGTCTCCGAACCTGATGATCCAGTTCCGCCAGCTTGGCGGAGCGATGAAGCAGGCGGGGCAAGGCGTCATCAGCGACCGTCGACGAGCCGACTACCTGCTCTACTTCATCGGCGTGCCGATGGGTCCGGCGACTCCGCCGATGATGGCTGAGCACGCAGAGGGCGTCTTCGCCTCCCTGGGCGACAAGGTGCTGAGCCGAGGACCGCTCAACTGGCTCGGCGAAGCGAACGTGTGCGCCACGCACATTCAGGGCTGCTTCAGCGCCGAGGAATACGACCGGCTGCGGGCGATCAAAGAGCAGATCGATCCCAGCAACCGCTTCCGATTCGCCGGCATCGGCGTCCAGAACTGACCCCGACCCCGGGCGGCACTGTGCTATCTTCAATGCCGTGTCGCCCGGGGACTACACCCGCCGCCTTTACCTGGCCAACCAGCAGCCCCTGCGTGCGCTGCTGAACCGGGTGTTGCTGGCCATAGTCCTCGTCCTCATTGCGTGGTTCATGCTGTGGATCGAGCGGGATGGGCTTCGCGACAACTCCGGCACATCCGTCGGTGCGATGGACGTCTTCTACTTCGCCATCGTGACCGTGACCACGCTGGGCTATGGCGACATTGTTCCGGTTTCACCGGAAGCCCGGGCGATGGTCGCCTTCGGCATCACTCCCGTGCGGATTCTCATCTGGCTGCTGCTGCTGGGCACGGCCTATGAATTCGTCTTCCGCAAATCCATCGAGAAGATCGAAATGCAGAACCTCAAGCGCAGGCTGAAAAACCACGTCATTATCTGCGGCTTCGGCGTCAAGGGACGCTCGGCGGCCAAGGAGCTGCTGGAGCGCGGCATCAAGCCGGAGGAGATCATCGTGATGGATGCCGACCGGATGGCCGTGGACAGCGCGACCCGCATGGGCCTCACCTGCCTGCAGGGCAATGCCGGCACCGAAGACATGCTCCGCGACGCCAACATCCAGCAGGCGCGCGAGGCGATTGTCGTTCCGAACAACGACCAGGCCTGCGTTCTGATCTGCCTCACCATCCGCGAACTCGCGCCGAACGTCAACATCCGCGCCGCCGCCCGCGAAGAAGAGAACGTCAAGCTGATCCTGCGCAGTGGAGCCAACACGGTCATCGCCCCCTCGGTCAGCGGCGGCCGAATGCTCGCCTCCGCCACCGCCGCCCCCCTCTCCACCCAGATGATGGAGGAGATGTACGAACACGGCTACGGCGCCGACCTCTTCGACTACGAAATCAAGGCCGACGAAGCCGGAAAACTCCCCCGCGAGATCCAGGCAGAGAAAGGCTGGCTGATCCTGGCGGTTCGGACGGTGGATGGGAAGATGCTGTCTTTCAAAGACGCCCGGGGGCGGAAGCTGGAAAAAGGCGAAGTCCTGGTCGCCTTGACTCCGCCGGAGACGGAGTAGCTTTTTTAGTTGGCAGTCAGCAGTTGGCAGTTCTCTGTCGCTTGCAGTTGTGGATTTCCGGTCCCCTCCCCCATCGTGGGGGAGGGTTAGGGAGAGGGCATCCGTTTGGTATCCGCCGAGGAACGAGGCCGTTAAAGTTAGTAGCTTGTAGTTTGTAGTTCGTAGACCACTCGTTGTCAGACACTCAATCTGCTCCCGCCTGCGGGGGAAGTGGCCCGAAGGGTCGAAGGGGGATATCCGGCAAAGCCGGAGATAAGCCGGGCTGAAGCCCGGCGCACCAAAGCGCGGTTGAATGCCGCGCACTCCCTTACTGGCGGGCTTGTCGCCGTGCCTTCGGCACTCGCTGTTCTTTGGCTGGAGTGACCAAGGTGCTTCTAAACCTCCCCCTTTATCCCCCTCATAATCATTATGAGGGGGAAGCG
>CBFGUV010000009.1:0-84442 GCA_965652385.1 uncultured Fimbriimonadaceae bacterium | reverse complement strand
GGGGAGGGCTAGGGAGAGGGCATCCGTTTGGTATCCGCCGAGGAACGAGGCGTTTGAAATTGGTAGTTAGTAGTTCGTAGACCACTAGCCCCCAGCCACGCAATCTGCCCCCGCCTGCGGGGGAAGTGGCCCGAAGGGTCGAAGGGGGGCGCGGGCGGAGCCCGCGCAGGCAGTTCTGTCTTGTTGAGAGAGCACGCATAGGCTGAGGAACCCCCTCACCCTGCCCTCTCCCCATGGGAGAGGAGGAGATAGAGAACCCCCCGTACGCAGTACGGGTAACAGGACTACCAGCGGAGCGGTCTACGGACTACCGACTACAAACTCAACTGCAAGCGAAGCGGACTGCCAACTGCTGACTGCCAACTAGCAAGCAAAGCGATCTACCGACTCAGACAATCCCCGACCGCAGCAGATCCTTCAGCATCAGCAGACCGGCCACCTTCCCTTCCGAAACAACCGGCATCTCGCCCATCTTCACCGGATGGTTCTGAAAAACCTCCAACGCCTCGAAGGCCAGCAGTCCCGGCTCAATAGTCGCCGGATTCTCGTTCATGAGGGACTCTGCAGGCGTCTGAAGGTCGGGATTGGGTTCGACTAGATACCGTCGCACGTCGCCTTCGGTGATGAAGCCCTCCAGCGCACCGGAACCATCCGCCACCACCGCCGCTCCTGCGCCGGTCTGGGTGACCACCCGCAGAACCTCGATCAGCGGCATGGTTCGACCGACCACCGGAAGGTCGTCGCCCTGCCGCATCACATCCGAAACCCGCAGGGTGAGCCGTTTGCCCAGCGAACCGGATGGGTGGAAGCGGGCAAAATCCTCCGACGAAAAGCCCCGCCGCTCCATCACGGCCACCGCAAGCGCATCGCACAGGGCGATCATCACGGTGGTGCTGGTTGTGGGCGCAAGGTTGTTTGGGCAGGCTTCCCTATCCACATGGGAGTCGAGAACCAGATCGGCTTCCCGGCCCGCGCTGCTGTTCGGGCGTCCGGTAATGAGGATGGTCCGCGCGCCGATGTCCTTGATCGAAGGGAAAAGGCGGACCAGCTCGTCTGTTTCACCGCTGTAGGTGAGCATCAGCACGATGTCCTGATCGGTGATCATGCCGAGGTCGCCGTGCACCGCCTCAGCAGCATGAACAAAGAAGGACGGGGTTCCCGTGGAGCTGAGCGTGCCGCTGGTCTTCTTGGCGATGTGCCCCGACTTGCCCACCCCGCAGGTGATGATGCGGCCGGTACAGTTGTCGATCCACTCCACAGCCTGAAGAAAGGTGTCGTCGAGCCGATCCGCCAGGTCGCGGATGGCATCGGCTTCGGTCAGCAGAACGCGCTTGAGGGTCTCGATCACTTCCGCATCTCCAGTTCGCGTCGGCGCATGATGGTCTTGCCGAAGAGCGAGGCCGTCCACTCCGCGGCCATGATCGCCGTCTCATTGCTGTGGTCGGCGAGGGGGTTCACTTCGACCACGTCCAGCCCGGCCAAAGGACAGACGGCATCCGGTCCGAGCAGCCAGCGATTCAGGGTCTCCGCGATCAGCTGGCCCTCCCGATAGGTCAGACCGCCGCGCACTGCGGTGCCGGTGCCGGGGGCGAAGAACGGGTCGAGAGAATCGACATCGAAGCTCACCCAGAGCGCCGACGGCTTGGTCTCTTCCAGCCAGGTCTTCAGCTGGTTCAGCGAACCGGTGATGCCCTCGCGGTCGATGTCTTCCATCGTCAAGGCGAGTTCGCCCTGCAGCTTGGTCAGATTCCGCGACTCTCCCAGGTCCACATCCCGCAGGCCCAGCCATGCCATTCGGTGGCCGGCGAGGCCCGGGGCGGGGATCACCTCGGAAAGAATCCGGTCCCACGCCTTGCTGATCGCCGCCATCTCGCCTTCGGTGGGACGGGTATCCAGCGCGATGGCCTCATCTTCCAGCCGCGCCAGCGCACCCAGAGGCATGCCGTGCATATTGCCGGAAGGCGAAGAGCGAGGCGTGTTGAGATCGACATGGGCGTCGATCCACAGGACCGCCAGCCGGTCGCCATACCGCTCGAGCGCGCCGCTGATCGAGCCCATCGAAAGCGAGTGGTCGCCGCCGATCATCACGGGAATCGCATCGGTGCGGCAGACGCCCGCCGACCATGCCTTGACCTCGGCCAGCACATCCGGCAGATTGCGGGCCGCGAGGATCATGCGCTCCTCTTTGGTGACGTGCCCGTACGTTTCTCCGGAAAGCGCCGGACCGATCAGGCCACTGTGCCGGGCTTCCACCCCCAGCTTCTGCAGCTCTTCCAGCAGGCCCGCCATGCGGACCGCAATCGGACCAAGACGGCTCCCGGGCCGCCGTCCGCATTCGTCAAAAGGCACGCCAGCGATGTCCAGCATTGGGCCGATTCTACTTAAGCCCAGGGCGGGCATGGGTGACTCTGTAAACTCGGGCCATGCCGCAAACGGTGGGGGTTGTCTGTGTTCAGGGCGATTATGAAAAGCATTTCAACGCGCTCAAACGCCTGAATCTCCACCTCGCCATGGTCGAGGTCCGCACCATCGAGCAGTTGGAGGGCGTCGACCGCCTGATCATCCCCGGCGGCGAAAGCACCACGGTCGGCCTGCTGATGCAGCGCTACGGGCTGGGAGAAGCCATCCAGAAGCGGGCCGCGGAAGGGATGCCCGTCTGGGGCACCTGCATGGGCATGATCATGATGGCCCGAGAGGTGGAGGGCCGCGAACAGTACACGCTCGACCTGCTTGACATCACCGTGCGCCGCAACGCCTTCGGGGCGCAGATCCACAGCTTTGAAGACGAAGTGCCGATGGAGGGGCTGGAGACTCCTGCGATGGGCGTCTTCATCCGGGCTCCCATCGTGACGCGGATCGGAGAGGGCGTGGAAGTGCTGGGCCGCTATGAGGACCAGATCGTTGCGGTGAAGCAGGATCGCCGCCTGGGAACCTCGTTCCACCCGGAACTCACCGAGGACAGCCGCATCCACCAGCTCTTCCTCAACCTTTAGGCAGAAAAATGGCCCCGCTCTGAGGGCTTAGAGACGGGGCCTTGTTCGGGGAGGGATGCAAGCTTGTTGCATTTCTTTCGACCGCTTAACGCTTGGAGTTGTTCCTGCGGACCTAGGTGGTCCTATTCCAGGTTAAGTGCAGGTCTATCCCCAACTCATTTGACGCTGCGAGACGCCATCCCATTCGAGACAAATGGGACTCCGCCCCCGAATACCAAGAAATCCCCTCGCCGAAGACGGTGGGAGCCATGAACAGATGCAGTTCATCGCCGAGTCCCGCCGCAAGGAAAGCAGAGAGGACCTTGGCTCCTCCTTCCACCAGCACACCGGTGATTCCCCGCCCCCACATCTGAGCCAGCACATCGTTTAGGTCGAGCCCGGCCTCAGTACGCCCCACCTCGATCTGCCCCTCCCGATTTTTGCGGCCGACAAACCAGAGGGTCTCCCCCTCGCCAAAAATCTGCTCGCTTCCCGTCAACCGGCCTTCGGAATCCAGCACGGCCCGTACGGGCTGATTGCTTACGCCCTCAAAGCGCGCTGTAAGCTGGGGGTCGTCGGCCTCCACAGTTCCCCGCCCCACCAGCACACAACCGCACTCCGCCCGCAGCCGATGCGCCGCGTGCCGGGCCTCTTCCCCTGTGATCCACTTGCTTGAGCCATCAGGGCGGGCGACATAGCCATCCAGGGTGATGGCCGCTTTGAGCACTACATAGGGGGCTCCGCGTCCGTGTGCGGTCAAGAATTGGCGATTCCCTGCAGCGGCCTCTTCGGCCTCCATCCCAAGCTCCGCGGGGATGCCTGCCTGGTTGAGCGCATCGATTCCGCCCACCGCGCGGGGGTTCGGGTCGGCCACCGCCGCAAAGACCCTGCCCACCCCGGCCGAAACGAGAGCCTGTGAACAGGGCGGAGTTCGCCCGTGATGATTGCAGGGCTCCAGAGTGACGTACACATCTGCGCCGCGCGCCGCGTCTCCCGCCTGCTTCAGCGCCATCACTTCGGCATGATCGAGTCCCGCCGCTTCGTGCCACCCCTCGCCCACGATATGGTTTTCCCGCACGATTACGCAACCCACGCGGGGGTTGGGGGCCGGCCAGCCGCGCTGCGCCAGCTCGATGGCGCGCCGCATGAATCGCGGGTCACTCGCGGCCATAATCTTCCAGCGTGCCTTCGATCAGTTCGTTCAGGTTCTCGCGAGTCTCTTTGAGAAACTCCCGCTTGGTCTGGCGCATCACGCCGATGGCACCCGCAAAGGCTGCGAGCCAGAGGAAGCAGGTGAAGGTGATATAGATCAGGACCATGCGGCCCCACTCGGCCAGCGCCCTTCGGGTCGCTTCGTCGCCTTCCGGACGCATCCCGATGATCCACGGGAGCAGAGCCATCATGGCGATCCCCGCTATGACGCAGGCGGTGGTGAATATCTTTAGGCGCATGCCTCTTTCAACCGATGAATCCCCTCGACGATGCTGGGGGCGCGCAACAGGTAGCTGCCGGCCACAAAATCGGTCGCTCCCGCCTCCCAAATCGGACGGATCGTGTCGGGATCGACTCCGCCATCCACCTGGATGGCCATATCCGGCCGCGCCTCCCTCAACCGCCGCACCTTCTCTATGCAGGACTGAATCAGCTTCTGCCCGCCCCAGCCGGGGTTGACCGTCATGATGAGCGCCAGGTCGCAAAGCTCGCTGACCTCCAGCACCGCATCAATCGGCGTGCCCGGATTGAGGGCGACTCCGGCCTGAATGCCCCGCTCTCTCAGCTCCTGGCAATGGCGATGAAGATGGTTTACGGTCTCCGCATGGAAGATGATGCGCGTGCAGCCCGCACTGATGAAGGCATCGAAGTGCCGCTCCGGCGTGAGCGTCATCAGATGGGCTTCCAGCGGCAGATTGCCCTGCTTCTTGAGCGAGGCGGCGAGGTCTGCGCCGAAGGTGATGGGCGGCACGAACTGCCCGTCCATCACGTCCAGGTGAATCCACCCGGCTCCGCCCTCCATCATCTGGCGAACCGGTTCGTCGAATCGGGCCGGATCGCAGGAGAGGATCGACGGACAGATCACCGGTTCCGCGCCCATTACGGCCCCTCCTCGTCGCTGCTGGCGCGCACGATCTTCTGCTCGTGCAGGTCGCCATTGAAGAAGATGCGGAAATTCGCCTCGTTGCCCAAGCCGTCCGCAGAAATCTCATACAACGCGCCGGGATTGCGCTCTTGATCATCGATGGTTCGCGTGCCTTCATCGTCGGTCATGGTGACCAGAACGCGCACGGGGCCTTCCAACGAATCCGGCACCTGCACCCGGATGGTGAAGGTATGAAGGGTGCGAGACGGCTCGGTGCGGACCCGCTGCTCCGTGGTGATGGTCACCTTGATGCGGCTGCCCCGCTCGATCTGGCGGCGCGGTTCCGGCACCTGGCTCTTGATCAGCCCTGGCTCCATGTTCCGATCCTGCTCGTAGGCGAAGTCGTCATCCAGCTCTAGGTTGAGCGTTTCAAGCAGAGACTTGGCCTCGTCCACCGTGCGGCCCCGCAGATCGGGCACCTCCACAAAGCGGCTGCCGGAACTGACGATGGCATCGACAATCCACCCCTCTTTGACCGTGGCACCCGGCGACGGATCGAGGGCGAGCACGGTTCCTTCCGGAAACTCGTCGCTCGGCTCGCTCTTCAGGCGGCGCAGAGTGACGTTGATCTCCTTGAGGTCGGATTGCGCTTCGGTGAAGGACTTCCCAACCAAGTTGGGAACGGTCAACTCCTTGGGAGAGCTGAGGTTCAAAACGATGATGACGACGATGGCCAGCACCCCGATCACGGACGCCACGATGGTCAGGCCGACCAGCCAGCTCGGCACGCCATCTCCCGACGAACGCGACCGCCCCGACTTCTTCTTTCTCGCCGTGCCCGGCTTGGCTTTTGCCTGATCCTTCGGCTTCTTCTCAGAGGCCGCAGATTCCGGCACAATCGGCTGCTCCGGCACCGGCTCCGAGGGATCGAGGGGCCAGGTGAGGGATTTGCCGAACCGGAGGGCATCCTGAATCAGCCGCAGATCCCGCAGCATCTTCTTGACGGAGGAGTACCGCTGAATCGGCTCCTTCGACATCGCCTTGGCGATCACCTTATCCAGGGGATCAGGCACCGAAGGATTGCTTGTCCGCAGCGAAGGATAAGGCGCAGTGCGGTGCTTGGCCGCGATGGTGTTCGGGTTGTCGCCCTGGTACGGGTAGCGGCCGGAAAGAAGGCGATAAAGAAGCACGCCGAGCGCGTAGACATCGGTCGCGACATTCGGCATTTCGCCGCTGGTGATTTCCGGGGCGAGGTAGGGCGCCATCTCCGGAATCATCGCCTTGGCCGCCAGTTCGCTCTGGCCATAGGCGCGCCAGTAGCCCGCCTCCAGCAGCTTCACACCCTCGGAATTCTTGGTGAGGATGGTCCGTGCGCTGATGTCACCGTGAATCATGCCGGCGCTGTGGCAGGCTTCCACGGCCTCGGCGATGGATATGGCCAGGCTCAGCGCAACCGGAACCGAAAATGACTTGAGTCGCTTGAGACGCTCTTCCAGAATCGAGCCCGCTTCGAACTCAGAAGTGATGAAGGTCAGGCCGTCATCTTCGACCACGTCCAGCACGCGCTCCAGCGCCGGGTGCTGAAATTCGCGGTGATGCTCGGCGGCATCCTTCAGCTCCTTCAGAAAGCCGGTATCGGCGGCCGCACTCGGGCGCACCAGACGCACCTTGACGTTTCGCCCACCCGTGATGTCTTCTGCCCGATAGACATCGAAGAGCTTGTTGCTGAAAAGCTCTTCGACCAATGTGTAGCGTCCGGCGACGGTCTGGCCGATCATGCCGGCAGGTCCTCTGCTTCATCCTTGTCCGGTAGGAAGGCCAGCACAACAGCGAGGACGAGCAAGGCCAGGCAGAGCCAGCGCAGAGGGCTTGAATCCAGATTCTGGGTGTACTGCGCGGTGGTGCCGCCAAAGAAGTGGCCCAGGCTCATCAAATAGCCGCCGCCCAGAAGGGCGACTCCTACGAGAGCGGTGGCAAGGCGCAGCAGGTTCATCATTCCGTCAGAAGCGCTCGGACATCAGCTTCCGGCACATCTTTGTACAGTTTACACCTGCCGACCTCGCTGACCAGGCTGAAAGCTAGCCTGTTGGAGTCGGCTTTTTTATCCCGCTTCATCCATTTGAGCAGTTCAAGTCGATCAATTTGAGCCGGTATATCTACAGGCAGGCCTTGGAGCTTCATGGCGGTGGCGATTTCAGCCTCGGTTCCGGGGAGGGCGATTCCCGTTCGCTCGGCTAGGCGAGCCTCCCAAACCATGCCGATCGCGACGGCTTCTCCGTGCGAAATGCCTCGGTAGTTCATCTCCACCTCGACGGCATGCCCCAGGGTATGGCCAAAGTTGAGCAGGGCGCGCATCCCGTTTGTCTCATGCTCATCGGCCTGAACAATCTTGGCCTTGATGCGGATGCAGAGCCGAATGATCTCTTCAATATCTTTCCGATGAGGTGAGACAGGTTCGGCAAGCAGCCGAGCGAAGAGGCCGGCGTCGTCTATCGCGCCGTACTTCCAGATTTCGGCCGATCCATTGCGCCACTCGGCTTCGGGAAGGGTCTGCAGCAGCTCCCAGCACAACCAAACCTCTTCGGCGGGCCAGAAGCTGCCTGCCAGGTTTTTGCCGCTTTCCAGATCGACGCCGACCTTCCCGCCCACCGAGGAATCAACCATCGCGAGAAGGCTGGTGGGGGCCTGGACGAGCCGAATTCCGCGCATGTAGGCAGCCGCCGCAAAGCCGCCCAGATCGCCCACCACGCCTCCGCCGAAGGCCAGTAGTGACGACTTTCGCGAGGCCCCGCTCTCTGCGAGCTGCTCCAGCACCGCCCCTGCCCGCTGCCAAGTCTTGGACTCTTCGCCGGCGGGTACGGAAATGACCTCCTTTGCCTGGTCAAGAATGCGGGGGTAGAGGCGGTGCAGATTGGAATCCGTGACCGCAAACATACCGGCCGCGTTCCGCACAACCTCGTTGCGCGAAAGCTCAAGTATTCTTGTTTCGCCGCGGTGATGCCGAACGGTCAGGAGAGATTCAGGCACTGCTTGATCCTTGCGATTACATCTTCAAACTCTTCGCTGTCGATGATCACTTCATAGTCTGCCTGACGATAAAGGGGCATCCGGGCACTCTTGAGCTGGAGGAATCGCTCTTCCCAGTTGTCGGTTTCCAAGAGAGGGCGCCGTCGCTTGGTCACCCGGAGACGTTCAAGCACAACGTCATCGGTGACATTGAGGAAGATGGTGGTGCCGAGACGCTTCATCTGCGTCCAATTGTCCTCTTTCAGAACGATCCCGCCGCCGGTGGCGAGGACTCCAGGCTCCGGCGCAAGCTGCTCAAGGACGCGGGTTTCGTGCTGGCGAAAAGCCTCTTCGCCGTAGAGTTCGAAAAGCTGATGAACGGGCCGTCCCAGGCGGTATTGGAGCACCTGGTCCGTGTCTTTGAATGGGATGTCCAGCTGTTCGGCCAGCCTCATGCCGACCGTGCTTTTGCCGCATCCCATCATGCCGATGAGAATGATCCAGTCCATTAAGCAAAAGGGCGGCAGAGGTCTAGCCTCTGCCGCCCAGGATTGGTGGTCACAGAGTCGGCTTTAGCCGCCGAGTCCGTAGTCGTCGTCGTCGAGGATGACCGGGGTCACGAAGATCAGCAGTTCGCTAGAGCTCTTGCTGCTGTTCCGACCCTGGAAGAGCTGGCCGATGATCGGCAGATCCGACAGGATGGGGATTCGGCTTCGTGAGTAGTTGTCCTGCTTGTTGGTCAGGCCGCCGAGAACGATAGTCTCACCAGACTTGACGCGAGCCACGACGCTGATGGTCTGTTGCAGCTGGTCGGGAACTTCCGATCCGTCCGGACCTCGTCGCAGCTGGCCAAAGGTACCGATGGTCGGAGCCAGACCGACGGTGACGGTGTTGTCGCCATTGATGCGGGGCTGGACGCTCAGCGAAGTGCCGATCGAAACCGGCGTGGGCTGCGGGGTGATGATGATTCCGCTCGGACCGTTGGTCACCTGGTTGACCCAGATGGTGGTGGTCGTAGAAGCCGTCACGAATGCCGGCTGGTTGTTGAGCGTGCGGATAACCGGAGCAGCAACCACGCGGCCCCAGCCATCGGTCAGCAGGGCTCGAAGTCGAGTCGAGATGTTGCCTGTGGCGTAGTTGAGGAAGATCGGGTCGTTCGCTCGGGCAAAGGTGCCGGGGCGGCTGCCAGCGAAGGTGTTGCCCCGCTGATAGTTCCAGTCGATGCCGAAAGCGGTGTCAACCGAGTTGGAGGTCGTGATGAACTCCACCTTGATCATGACCTGTCGAGGAGCCTTGTCGAAGAGATCGATGAGCTGCTCGAGTTCTCGGATCGCTTCGTCGGTGCCCTGAACGATGATCGAGTTGTCGGTCGGATCGTAGGTGATCTGGGTGATGCCGGCTGGCACCAGGCCCTGACCGCCCTGGAGGCCCGTGAAGGAGCCGCCGCCACCGCCGCCATTCTGACCGCCGCCGCCGCCAGGCTGACCGCCGCCGAAGGCTGCGCCGCCGCCGCCACCGCCACCCGGCTGGCCGGCGCCAAAGCTGCCGCCGCCACCGCCGCCACGCTGATTGGCCGTTGCGCCAGGAAGGACGATGTCATTCAGGTCGGGGACCGGAATCGTGTCTGCCGCAGAGTTGTTGTTCAGCGGCATTGGCTGGTTGATCGCAATGTTCGGGACAGCGTTGGTCACTTCCAGCGGCCGATACTGGCTTGCGGTGGAAGAGCGCAGCTCCTGAGAGAAGCGATTCATCTCGCGCATACCGTGCATCGGATCGAAGACCTGAAGCTTGGTGATGTAGTCGTACACCATCTTCGGATCGGCCTTCTTCAGGTAGATCTTGTCGACCTTGACCGGCTTGTGCACCGGCGGGATCGGCTCTTCGACCTTCACATCGGCCTTCGGCTTTTCGCCGGCATGGATGATGAAGACGCCATTGTCGTCCTTTTCAACCCAAGCACCGGCTGCCCGGCAGATGTAGTCCAGAGCCTGCTCTGCGGTGACGCCATCCAACTGGCAGGTGACTCGGTTGAATTCCTGGTCAGACGCTTCGTAGATGAACAGCAGACCCGTCTGCTGCATCAGGATGTTCAGCGCCGACTGAAACTCAGCATTGTGCAGGGTCATGTTGACCCGCTTGGACATGGCTTCGCTCTGAGCGAAAGAAGCTGTGGCCAGAACGGCGCACGCTGCAAGCGCGGCCAGCCGGACCTTGATATTCTTGGTTACTCTCATTCTCCCTCGCAATTCCTCCAGACAGTTCAGTCGGAATTACCGACCGAAGCCACCACCGAAGCCGCCGCCGCCGAAGCCGCCGCCGCCGAAGCCGCCGCCGCCGCTGAAGCCACCACCGCTGAAGCCGCCGCCGCTAAAGCCCCCGCTAAAGCCGCCGCCGCCACCGCTGAAACCGCCGCCGCTGAAGCCGCCGCCACTGAAGCCGCCGCCGCTAAAGCCGCCGCCGCTGAAGCCGCCGCCACCGCCGCCGATTGGCAGAGAGGTGGATTCCGGCGCATCTCCTACGTCCGAATCGCCGGCCAGAATGCGGGCGATGAGCGCAGGATCAGCGGATCGCAGATAAATCTTTCGAATCGGGTTGGTCTGAGTCGTCGGAGCCGTCGGGGTGACCGGAGGGGTCACGGTGCCGGTCTCAGGCCGCGGGATGATGACGAAAATGCCACCTTCCAGCCGATAGGTCGCGCGCACCTGGTTCAGCAGGTTTCGCAGAGCCGTCTCGAACGGAACGTTCTCGAGGCTTGCGGTGACCGTGCCCTGAACTTCAGGATCAACGCTGTAGCTGGCGCCGACGTGCCGGAAAAGCACCTTCAGCGCATCACGAATGTCTGCCTGCTCAAACTGAACCGAAGGGATGGTCTGATTTCGAACATCACCCTGGTCCTGAGCGACAAGGCTGTTGGGGATAACGGTTAAAACCGCCGCCAACGCTATGCCTGCTATGCTGACTGTCAACTTATTCACTCTGTGTCCTCCAATCCTTTGACGTCTGTAGTCGATATGATACTACGTTAAATCTGTTCTCTCTTGGTTCTAGTTGTCGTCGCGGGCTCCACCGCCGCCAGAACGTCCACCCGGAACACCCGGTGCGCCAGGGGCTCCACCTGATCGGCCGCCGGGAACTCCGACTCCGCCGCCGGTTCTTCCACCCGTGCCGCCACCGCCGCCGGTGCCGCCGCCAGGCATTCCGCTGAGCGGTCCGCCGAGGGGAACGGTCATGGTGTTGGGTTCGCCGCCGGGCCGCCGCAGAATCGCGCGCTCTTCATCGATCGAGACGACCGTCCAGTTGGTGCCGGGAATGGTCATGCCCGGGCGGATCTGGATCGTCTGGTTGCCCATGTCGAGAATGGCGGTGACGCCTTCTCCGATCAGGACACCGCTGAGGCGCCAGGTCGGAATCGGCTCGACCGGAATCTCGTCTTGGATGTCCGGAAGGTCCGGCTCCTCAAAGTAGACGCTCCAACCGCCGAAATCGCTGATGACTTTCCAGCCGATCTGCTCGCGCTGGAAGGCATCTTCCGCCACCAGCAGAGCAAAGGGGTTGGACCGCATGCCGAAGTACATGCCTTCGGCGACCGTCATCACATTGCCCGCCTCTGCCTCCATGCCGACGATCGGCGTGCCCGCTTCGGCTTCGATGACGGGATCTTCAACTCCCTGCACCCGGCCCTGCGGCATCGGCTTCAAGGCAGAAGTGCTGTTGTCTGCACATCCGGCAAGGACGATTGCGGAAATGCCCGCCAGAATCCAAAGTTTCTGCATCTTCATCTCAATCCTCCTTAAATCCCTACCGGGCTCCCGGTGCCGGCGGCGGCGGTGCAGGAATGCCCGGTCCGCGACCGCCGGAAGGTCCGCGACCACCCGGAGCAGGAGCAGGGGCTGCGTTTCCACCACCCGGAACATTCGTCGCAGGCTGTCCGGTCGGAACGATGGACGGCGGCAGGCTTTCGCCGCGGATGAACGAGACGACAACCAGGTTGTATGTCGCGGTCAACTCTCGGCCCGTGCCCTGAATCGAAAGGCCATCCGTCGTGGCCAGGTAGCCGGGCATGGAAGACCATGCCTGCACGTTGGCCTTGATCTGCTCGTAGGAGCCTTCGACAGTCACCGTGCCCAGGTTGAAGATTGCAACCGGGAAGGTGGCGGCCGGGTAGTTGAAATAGGTCGCCAGAACGTCGGTGTGCGACTCAGACGGCTGAGGAACCAGCGGTCCGCCGACGACGGTCACGCCGCCTCGCTTGACCTGTCGGTTCACGTCGCGCTGAACGTTGTCGCGGTAAGTCCGCGCGTCCTTGGTCAGCTGCCAGGGGTTCACGCCCAGATTGATGCCGCCTTCTCCGAGGTCGGCCGGCTTGGTCTTCTCGGCGACGACCATCTGCCACTGTGCGGAAATCTCTTCGACCTTGGCCGCAGCGTTCTCCACCCGCTCCTTGGCTCGCGGAAGCTTTGCCTCCTCGGCGGCCAGAGCCTCGGCGTGCTGCTCAATCGCAGCCGCTTCGGTGTTGTTGGGTTGAACAAACCGGAAGAAGATCACGCTGAAAATTGCCACTGCAATGCAGACTCCGGCAACCAGCCATGCCCATCCTGAAATCTTCATAATCCTTCTCTCCTCCTCTTCCCTTTAGTTGTCATCCCTGCCAACCGGAGGCGCAGATGCGGACGGCTGAGTCATTCCGCCGCCGCCACCGCCAGTCGGCGGAGTGGTGCCCGTCGGCATGGCCGGAACCGCCATGATGGTCGCAGTCGGATCGGGCGGCTGGATGTCTCGTCCAGCGATGGTGACCGTGAAGGTGACCGTTGAGAAGCCGGGCATTGCGCCCTTGTCTCCACCCATCGTTCCAAATCCATTGATGTTGAGGAAGCCTTCCGGCGCCTGTGCGGCCCGTCGCTCCAGTTCCTGCCACCGCTCCCACGGATCGGAGGGCAGATTCTCTTCGCCCGGCTCGATCGGCGTGCCGATCTGGTCGTTCTCGTTTAGATTCGGAACGTACTTGTCATCGATCACATAGCCGGATCGAGTGACATTCACCGCACCGGGAATCCGGAGCAGGGCGAGGTTCATGTCCGCGTACTGCTGGAACGTATCCAGGTAGCCCGTCAGCGTCACCGTGGCGGCCTCGCCCCCATTGGGAGTAGCCGCGATGCTGTTCAGTCGGAAGAACGACGGGATGTGCGCGAACACATCATCGTAAAGCTGAGTGTAGGCAGAGTTGTGATCGAGCATGGCCTGCGCGAGCTTCAGGTTGCGGTCGAACATCGCGCCCTGGGCGATCACTCGGTCGGCATCATTGGCCGTCGTCACTGCGTCGGCTGCGCCCTGCTGGTGGCTCTCTGCCTCTTCAACGGCCGCCTTGAGGCGGGCCTGAGACTGGAAGAGCATCAGCAGCGAGCCGGCAATGGCCGCCAGCAGAATGACGATGGAGAGCACCATCATTCCGCGGGACTGACCCGCCTTGGAAACATGCTTCGGTACTAGGTTTAGCTTCATGCCTTTACCTTCTTAGAAGAGGATGTGCAGTCCGTTGCCGATGGCAACCGCAAAATCCTGCTTCATCTGGTCCGCCTCCGCCGGGTCCATCTTGCGAAGATTGATCGAGAGGCCCTTGAAGGGGTCAAAAAGTTCGGTTTCAATGCCGACCGCCGTCCGCAGGAACGGAGCCAAGCCGCGGAGCCGGGATCCGCCGCCGCAGAGCAGGACGCGATCCACCTCGCCGCCTTTGCTGCGGAAGTAGTCCACTGAGCGCCGCACTTCTGCGGTGAACTCATCCACGATATTGGCCATCGCGTTGTATATCCGCAGGGTTTCGGGGTCGGTGGTATCTGTCGGAGCCGGCATGGTCTCTTCGACCGGTGCGGGCATCGTCTCGCCCTCGTCCGCTGCCGCTTCCATCGCCGGAGCATCTTCCGGAGTGTCCGCGAATGGGTTGTAGGCGGTGAACTGCTGAGTCTCGCCGCCCGCCGGGGCACCGCCGCCGCTCATGGCAGCGCTGGCCGGAATCTCGGCGCGGTCGTGCTTGAGCTGCTCGGCTTCCTGGAAGCTGACTCCCAAGCCTTCAGCGATGGCGCGGGTGAACATCTCGCCGCCGATCGGCACCTGTCGGGGCATCAGCAGCTTGCCATCCTTGTACATGTTGATGGCAGAGGTCTTGTGGCCGATGTCGACCACGCAAATCGTTCGTCCGCCCAGGTCGACTTCGTAGCCGACGGTCAGCAGCCGGGCGAGGCCCAGGGGCTCCACGTCAAGCGCGGCAGCCTTCTTGCCCGCCTTCTTGGCCATATCGACGATGGCGTTGACCGCAGACTGCGGAGAAATGGCCATCACAACGTCCATCTGCTGGGCGTTGCCTCCATCTGGCGGGAACGCCTTGAAATCGCTGACAACATCGCTTTCTGCGAAGGGGATGTTGCGGGTGATCTCCCAGTCCATGTGCTGCTTCAGCTCGCCCTCGTTCATGTTCGGCACTTCAAGCGTGCGAACCAGAACCGAGCCTTGTCCAGCAACAGAGATGACCGCGTCGGCAATCGAAGCGCCGCTCATGGAGCACAGCTCCTTGAGCACCGTACCGACGGCGGCGTGATCATGAATTCCGACGTGGTCTACGGCGCCCTCCGGGGTCACCGCTTCGCCAAGTGCAGTTACTACGGGCTGCTTGCCCTGAAGCCTGACTTCGGCGATCTTGATGGACTGACTACCGATGTCAACACCCAGTGCACTGTTCAGTCTTTTGGCCATGTATAGGTTTCCGTCCCCTCAGGTGAGCGCGGCATCATCATAGCACCGGCAATGCCGGGCTGTCAACGACTCTCCGGGCGAGATTCTCACTTGATGGACGCACCTTAACAGCCGGAAGGTTTCACCTTAAACGAAAACCCGCCGATCCTTTGCAGAATCGGCGGGTTTTGCCCGTCTCGGGTGTCCCGAAACTACGGTGCGGGACGCCGGATTGAGAACCGCGGAGCGATGGTCTGGAAGTAGATGTCGCGGGTGCCTGCACGAGTGCTGGACCAGAACATCCACACCAGGCCGGGCCGTCGATAATCGGTGTCGTTGAACTCCGCATTCGACGGGTCGAGCGTGATCGAGAGATCATTCTCGTTGGCCGCCTGTTCGATCGGCACGGTCTGCTCTTCGGTCTCTGCGACCAGATCCACCGCATAGGTGACGAAGGCCGTCTGCGGCAGAATGTTGCCCGCCGAATCGACGCCCTGATAGGTGATGCGGACAAGCTTGTCCTCAGCGCCCGCCAGGAAGTACACGCGGCCCGTTGCCGGGTCGATCTGGTAGTACCGCTCAGCCGGGTCCACCTGGTCCGGTCCGGCGATGCCGCCGGTCCAGTCCACGGTGAAGGTGCCGAAGATCGTTCCATCCGGGTTCAGCGCCACCGGAGTGGGCAGCTGGACGCCGAACCGCATCGAGCGGATATACGGCCGGACCGACTGTGCGCCATCGCCCGAGGTTCGGGTGAAGGTGAACAGCATGCGGTCCCATCGGATCAGGTCATTCGGAGCCGGGGCGAGGCCGTTCTGGTCCGCCCAGTAGCTGAGATCGCCCAGAAGCGTGCGCCGTCCGTCGACCGGATCGACGTAGACGCCCAGCAGGCGGTCGTCGAAGGCCATGTCGGCGGTGCGGTAGTTCGCACCGTCCACATCGCTCACCTTGATGAACTTGGGCGCATAGCGGACATAGAGCCGCATGGTGCGCGGGATCACCGCTCCGGTGAACCGGATCGAGCCGCTGCGGACATTGATCTCCACCTGGCCGCCCAGGGTCGAGTTCATCGTGATGATGCCGTTCTCCTTGTCCACCTTGCGCGAGTTCTGATCAAGGATCGACACGTAGGTGGTTCCCTGCTGGCGGAACAGATCGATGTACGAAGTGCCCGTCAGATCAAGGTCGGCTTCGCGGAGCCGCCAGTGCACGCCCGGAGCCCAGAACACGCGGGTGGCCGGATCGACCGAAAGCTGGTCGAGGCGCGGGCCGAAGTGCACGTCTGCCGCCGTGGCGGGCAGAAGCGCTCCCGAGTTGTTCGTGAAGAGCCGTCCCATGAACGCTTCGCCGTTGGATCGGCCTCGGCGTTTGCCGGTGAACGTGTACTCAATGACGCCATTCGCGTCGCCGTTCTGATAGCGGCGCATCTGGGCCGAAGGCGGACCGACTCGCTCGTAGGCGTTGCCGGTGCTGATTCGCTCCGGCTGAGCCCAGTTCGTGCCGTCAAAGCCTGCGACCATCAGTTCGCCGGAACCGGAAGAATAGGAGGTGAACATCACCTGGGCGATGCTTCCATGCTGCACCACCGAAGCCTTCGACTTCGCGCTCAGCGGATCGAACGGCAGAGGCACATGGGTGCCGCTGGCGTTGACCTGGCCGTTCGCCTGAGTCTCGAGCTGCGTGATGAAGATCTGCTGCACCGTTCTGCGGAGGCCGGAGCCATCGGAGGCCTGGCCTTCGCCCACAAAGGTGATGTACCGCTGAGTCTGCGACGGACGGATGCCGGTCGAGGAGCTGAGCGGGTTCACCGAACCTGCGGTCGGCAGGCTGGGCGAGTGGAACCGCAGCGTATTCGCGTCGAGGGTCATCGCGCCGATCGAGAAGATCGAAGCGGGAGTCGCCGTCGCCGGGAGGATGCCGCTGTGGTTGAACCACCGGCCGCTCGTGCTGGCCACCCAGTTGTTCAGGTCCCGCATCGGGCTGGAGCCTGCCGAAGAGCCTGGCTCTGTGCCGGGGAGCGAGCCAATGAAGATTCGCGAGATCGGCTGGTTGGCCGTATCGGCAGCCGTCTTGGGCCGCGCGCCGAATGCAGCGTTGTTGCCCGCATCCAGTCGATCGCTCGTCCAGGCGACCACCATGTTTCCGAAGCCGTCCCGAAGGGCGGTCGGCTGATAGTTCTGCCAGAAGAAGCTCTCGTTGCCCGTGACCAGGTTGTCCACGTTGGGCGCAGACTTGGTGGTCGGCCGGTTCGTCAGGCGCGACTCTCGAAGCGTGAACTTCAGGGTCATCGCCGGATCGGAGTAGGCCTCCATGTCGTTGTTGCTCAGCGGACCGCCGGTCTGGCGGGGGCCGAGGGACGGGGTTTCCGGCGTAGCGCCGTTGCTGCCCAGCGTGTCCTCAAAGACCCAGATCTGCCGAATGTAGTCGCCCACCGGAGTGCCGATCGGAGCGGAGACGCCGACCTTCGGATCCTCGGCCGGGAATGTCGCTGAGTTCAGGAGGGTCGTGCCGCCGATCGCGCCGATGTTGGCGTTGGTGCGGCGCACCGGGTTGGTGCTCAGCCGGGTCGGCGAAACGTCGCCGGGTCGCGGCTTCTGCAGAATGTTGCGCGCTTCGGGGTCGCTGTTTGCCCGGCTCGGGCCTGTCTCCGAGTAGAGCGGATCAAGGCTTGAGAACAGGTGCAGCGGACCATCCAGCCAAGCGAGTTCGTGCAGGCCCGGAGCAAAAAGCTCAAGCGGGCGGAAGAAGCGGTTGACGCCGAGGCCGTTGGTCTCGTCAAATGCCTTCGAAACGCGGACGTTCAGAAGGTTGACGTTGCCTTCGTTGTAGACCTCGAAGTTCTGATACATGTTGTCGAACTCGGAGTTGTACGGTCGGAACGCCGAGCCGGCTGCCCAGGGAATCTCAGGGCCGCGTCCGCCGGGACCGCCCAGCACTGCACCGCCATTGAAGCCGCCGCCCGCAGGAAGCGATCCGAGATCCACCGTCGGCGTGCCGACAGAGAGCTTTTCATCCGCACCGATGCGCACGCCGAAGTTGAAGGTTCGGTTGGCATCGTTGCTGTTGAAGCCGCCGCCGCCCGCATCCACATAAACCGCGCCGTAGCCGCGATAGCCGGGCCGGTTCAGGTAGTTGGCGCCCATCGGTCCATTCGCCGGCTGGTACCGAGGCACCGAAACCTGCATGTTGAAGACCGTGGAAGCCAGCGTTCGCGACATCTGCGCCTCGTAGCCTGCCGTCGTGCGGTAGGTGTTCAGCGCAGCGTTGGTGACCGCCGGGGGCTGAAGCGAGACGCCCGAGTAGAACGGGTTCTGAGCCCGGCCAAAGACGGAGCGGACCGCAGAGAGGTTGCTTCGGTCGATGTCCGGGTAGTCAAGGCTGCCGTTGGGTTCGAGTCCCGGAAGCTCTTCAAAGCCCGGATACGTCGTGCCCGTGTTCTGGATGAGCGGCTTGTAGGTGTTGCGATGAGGCTGCACCACGCCGCCGCTGTCCCGAATCTGCCACGCCATGTCGTCGCCGTTGATCCGCACGCCCTGCAGGCCGCGGTTCGGGCCGAAGACGAGGAAGCTCAGGCTGCGATCATAGACCAGCATCTCCATGGTTCCCGTGGAGGCGTGGGCGACATCATCGCCTGCGGCCACCGGGGTCGTGCCGAAGAATGCGCCGGGGCGGCTGATGGCGCCCTGGGTCTCCTTGACCGGACCGTTGGAGGTCGAGGTGGCGTCGATTCCCGGGGAGCCGTTGACCAGGCTGAACGGAGCGGCTGCGTCGGTGGTGAAGCCGACCGCGTTGCTGTCCGCGCCAGGTCCGGTGATGCCGACATCCTGGAAGACCAGCGACAGCGGGTTGCCGACCGTGATCTGTCCATTCTGAGCCGGCGGGCTCATGGGAACTTCAGTCGAAGCCAGGTTCTGGCGGCCGGTCGGGACGGCGCGAACCGTCACCGTGGCCAGGCCCGGCGTGAAGTACGCGTTGCCCGTCGCCAGGATCGGAACCGGGGCGAGACAGACCTTGGAGGTCGCGCCCGGAGGTCCGGCATCGCGCACCTGAATCTGCCGCCGCTGCTTGCGGCCCTGCGACTCGAAGATGAATTCGAGATAGTAGTTGCCGATGGTCGGCGAGGCTCCAAGATCCGGCATGTCGTAGACGAAGAGATACAGCGTTTCGCCGACCTCAAAGTTGCGCCGGTTGACCGCGCCGGTCGTGGCATAAGCCGCCGCCGCCGCCGGGGTGAGCGTGCCCGCCGTCAGTTCGTCATAGACCAGTTCATAAGTCTCTGGCGAGAGAAGAACGATCTTGTCCGGATCGAGGATCGACTGAAGGTCGCCCTCGGTCGGATCATTCTCCGGCAGAACTTCCTGTCCCGGCGGTTCGCCCGGGAAGACCGGGTTCGGCGTCACATCGTCGTTGCCGTTGAAGGCGTAGAAGGTGCCGTCGCTGTCGCCGGTGTACATCCAGGAGCGGAAATCGCCGTTGCGCCAGCCGCCTGTGGCGACCGAAGCCACCTGGTTCTGCCCCGCAAGGTCGTACTGCCAGATTCGCCTTGTGCCGGCTACGTTGACGCTTCCATCGATGAGGAAGGCGACCAGGCTGCCGCCGAAGGTCGGCACGATAACCGCCGGAACATCCGCATTGAGGATGCCAAGGTTGTTGTAAACCGTGAGCTGCGTGAAGCTGAGCGAAGCGGCTGCGCCGCCCGCGACTTCCGTGCTGTTCCAGTGGAGCGCGCCGGTGGCCGGGTTGAACGAGGCGAGTTCGCCCGCATCGTCCGCAACGATGATCGCATCCTGGCCGGAGGCAGAGCCGCCGCCCGTCACGAATGCGCCGGGGACTGCGGCAAAGCTCGCATCCTCGAACATCGCAAACTTGATGCCCGCAGCGGTGTTGCTGTCCCAGTTCGGGCGTCCCGTGGCCGTGTCGATCGACCAGACCAGGCTTTCCGTCGCGCCGACAAACTCAGGCGCGCCGAAGAACAGGCTGCCAAAGGCGACCGTCGGGGCCATGTCGATCGGGCCGAGCGGAGCCTCCAGGTACGGAGCGTTCGGGTCCGGATACTGCCAAAGCAGGTTGGTCGTCTTGTTGGCGGCGTTGCCCGCCGCGTCGAGCGCAAGCAGGCGGCCTTCAGCCGTCGGGACGAAGAGTGCGGGGGTGCCGCCGACGTCGCCGAAGGTCACCGAGCCATTGATCGGCTCCAGCGGGAGCTGGCGCGGACCGGCCGGGTTGGTCGGATCGTAGTCGTCGGGATAAGTCCACACGCGGCGAGTGGTGCCGTCGCCTCGGCCCTGCATATCGATGCAGTAGACGCGGCCATTTTCAGAACCGATGAAGAGATAGTCGGTGCCGCCGACATTCGCGATCAGGCCGGAGCTGAGGTTGAAGCCGGTCGGCATCTCGCTGATGCCGCCATCCTCGCCAACCACCCCGTTCGGGTCGCCGGTCGGATCTTCGGTCGGGAAGGTCCAGTAGACCTGCGGCGGGGTGCCCGCTACGCGGTCGCCGTGGGCATCGATGCAGTTGATCTTTCCGTCTTCTGTGGCGACAACCACGACGTCGCGCGTGGTGGTGGCCACGCCGTCATCGATGGTGGTGGTGCCGAAGATCGGAGTCGAAGAAACGGTGATCTCCGCCGGACCCGTGAACCGCAGGGCGTCGGCAAAAACCTGACGTCCAAGGTCGGTGGTCTCGGTGGAGTTATTGGTCACGACGACCCGCAGTTCGCCGACGGTTGCGTTGCTTTCGTATCCCGTTGCGGGCTGGCCCGGAAGGGTGATCCAGCCGCTCGAAGTGGACTGGTTCAGCACGAGGGTATCCACAAGGATCAGGCCCTGGTAGATCTCATACTGAGCGTTCATCGAGACGCCCGCGCCGGTGTCGGTGTCGGGCATCCACGCCTGAACCTGGTAGAAGCCGTCCGGCAGGTTGCTGTCGTACGCCACGCCGCTCGTCGCGCCGCCGGTTACAACCGGGGCGACATAGTAGTCGGGGCCGAAGAAGGTGCCGAGGGCGGGCAGGTTGCTGGAGACAAATCCCGCGCCGGAAACCGAAGTGGTCGCTGCCCGGTTGTCGCGCAAGTGGCGCACCGTATGTCGGGCATTGGCCAGGTTCGGGCCGAAGAGCCAGTCGCGCCGCTCGGTGTTGTAGCGGACGCGCTCGGCGTCGCTGGTGTCGAACGGTCGAGCCACCGGCCACGACCACGCCACGTTCAGGCGGTCGGTGTCCAGCGGATCGACAAAAGCGCCATCGTAGAGGTAGGAGGAGACGGTCGCCAGATTGATCTGGCGGGCCAGCTCGCCCACTTCCATCGTCTCGTTGCGCGCGCCGATGACCCGGTGGTTGAACAGCGCATTCAGCGCCGAAGCGCCGACCGGAGGCGCCGCGGAAAGCTCAGCGACGACCGGAGTCGCGAGGTATGCGCCTTCGGCGGTCGTGTTGTTCGAAGTGAGCATCGCCGCGTCGGCGTACACATACTCAGCGCCGGGCGCAGCCTGCGGGTCGAGCAGCGCGCCGCTGCTGCCCCGCGGGGCGGTGTTGTAAAGCGTAATGGTGAGGGTCGTGCCCGTCGGAACAAAGACGCGGTCGGTCTCCGCTCCATCATCGCCGAGCCGGACCAGTCCGCCGCCCACCGAGAAGGTGTCGACCACTTCGACCTCGGTGCCGCCGGTCGCGCCGGCCACGTCATAAACGTAGTAGCGCTGGGGGAAATCGCTGGGGTTGAAGAGGGTCGAGTTTCCGGTCGGGCCGATCGGAATGTTGACGTAAAGCTGATACTCCTCGCCCGCCACCAGGTTGTTGTAGGTCCAGGTGTAGGTTGCGGTCGCGCCGGTGCGCGGATCGTCGGTGGCCAGGGTCTGAGCCACCGTACGGGTCATGCGGTACGGAGGGATGACCGTCGCCTTCTGAAGGAAGTTGAAGGCGAGCACGTTGATCGCAGGGTCGGCCGAGGGATCTGTCCAAGTGCCGGTGGCGGCTGCGCCGACGCCCGCCGGATTGCCGAGGACCACGTCATCGTTATCCAGCTGGGTTTCCTGCGACAGCAGGGGGTTCCACCAGCGCAGAAAGGCACGGCCCGGGTTGTTGTAGGTCAACTGGGTCGTGAGTCCGGGCGTGGTGGCACTCACCGTCGGCAGGCCGGTGCGCCCATTGGTGCTCCGGTGCATTCGGTAGTCCTGACCAAACGCCGCGGTCGCCATGAGGCCGACTGCGGCGCTGAGGCCGAGAACTGCTGCGAGCTTCGCTTTTGAGATCATTCTCACTTTCCTAAACTAAATGCCCTCGTTATTGCCGCGCGGCAAAGGTCGGACGGACGAGCCCCCTGACGCCCTGCACAGGAGGCAGCTCATATTTCACGCTGAGCGCGCCAAACCCCAGATTCGGCGCTCCCAAGATGTAGCCGGCAATGCTGGCATTGCCGTTCCGGCCTTCGATGACCGCAACTTCGCCGTTGAATTCACTTCCGCCGGTGGTCGTGCCCATATAGCCGTTGACCAGCAGCACATCGCCGGAATCCATCCGCCGCGCATACATGGGACGGAAACTGGACGCATTGCTGCTCAGCTCTCCTGTTGTGAAGACAGCGGGGAGCGTTTTGTTCGGTCTTCGGATCACTGAATAGGCATCTCGCGGCAGCATCCAGTTTACGACCCAGGTGTTTCGGCCCGCCGGAGTGGACGGGTCGGCCTGGACCAGTTCGTAGACGCCGGTGCTTTCTGCGATCATCACGGCGAGCCTCGGACCTGCGCCCGTAGTCACCTGTTTGAGGGTGACCGAGCGGAGGCCGACGATCTTCTTTGTATACGCCGGAGCGTTCGCCGTCGGCAGATTGAACTCATAGGTCGTCGGGCTGGTGGCGCCCATGAACGTGTTCGCCGCAATCGCGGGGAACTCGAACTCGCTGATCACCAGGGTCTCCGGACCGTTGTAGACGATCACGCCTCCCGTGCCGCCCGGGTTGTCCGCGCTGACGCTGGGGCTGTCGAGGCCCACCGTCGCGCGTCCCGGCTCAGCATTGCTGAAGCCGAAGGCGACCGCAGGAACAAGCGGTCCGCCGTTGCTGACAAAGATTCGATCCACGCTGTTGTAGGCGTAGCGCTGGCCGCTCAGCTCTTCCGGCGAGTGCCACAGCAGAACGCTGAGCGCCGCAACCGGATTCGCCTCCGTCGGGTCGGCGTATCGGACGATGCCGATGACGCGGCCAGTGGCGTCGAGGCGGTAGCGGTCCACCACTTCGATCACGCGGCGGCTGCCGGAATCGGCGATCACCATGTGCCGCCAAAGCTCGGGGCCGGCCGGATCGACCAGGGTTTCACCCGGGAAGATCGTGGCGACCTGCGCCGCAGACTTGGTGGAGGTGTACTCCAGCATGTCGGAGGGTGACTTGAAGTCGGTGCCTTCGGCAGCCTTGAATCCCTGCGGGGTGAGGCTCGGGTGGATGCGGAACCGGGAGATCGTCCTCAGTTCGCGTCCGGCCGAGTCGGTCTGCAGGATGCGGCCCGCGCCCGTATCGACCACCCAGTAGGTGCCGTTTCCGGCCTTGTAGACCCGGGTGGGCAGGGAGAGCCGCTGGTTGCGCGCTGCCGAGATGACCGGCTGATCAACGCCCGCAGAGAGAGTCTGCGTGAGCGTCCACAGCGGGTTGCCCGCCGCGTCGAACCGCGCGATGCGGCCCTCGTCGGCGACAAAGAAGTCGGCTTCGCGGAATCCGTAGATGCTTCCCGGTCCGCGCACGGCCAGTCCGCCGTCACCGGCGGCAAGGGACGTGACTTCGTTCTCCTCAATGGCGGCCTGAAGCAGTCGGACCTGGGCCTCGTAGCCGGAGGTGATTCCTTCGAACTGCGGCCATTGGAGAGCATTCGCGACCCGGAAGTCGAAGGGAGCCGCAGAATTCTTCAGCACCGTGTTCAGCTGAAGCTGCCAGGGCTTCACGCTGTTGCTGCGGATGAACGGATCGTTCTGGCTGACGACGGAGTCGTAGGCAAAGACCATTCCGTTCTCGCTCGGCGGCGAAGAGAATCCATTGGCAAAAAGGCTGGGCAGGAGGCTCGCGCCGCCCACATACATCGTTTCACCGGCAACGACCGGGCCGGAAGTGGCTCGAAAGCCGTTGAGCACCGTGTACCACAGCAGAGGGCTGAACCGGCCGCGGGCATTGCCCACCGTCTCAGGCTCGATCAGCCGGTCGGTGGCCTGCGTCTGCCGGAGGATGACCGGAAGGCTCGTGGTGAGCGAGTCGCGGATCGTGCCCCGGCTGTTGGCCATCAGGCTGTTGATGGTGATGCGGAATCGCGTCGTTCCCGGAATCCGCTCGGCCGACCATCGGCTGCGGGCCAGGATGCTGGTCTGCTCGGGAGCCGACTTGTTGCTGCTCTTGGCATAGTCCGGCTGCACCAGGCTCATCTGGTTGCGGTCGTTCGAGTTGTTGAAGGCGTCGATCTCAAACTCGACCGGCTCCGGATGCGCCTTGAGCGCGATGAGGGCCGCCGTGTCGGTGGAGCCAAAGCCGATCGGCTTCGCGCCGCCCGCCAGGACGTACACCACATCGTTGTGCACCGCCGGAGGCGAAACGATCCGCATATTGGACATCGGCGAAGCGAGGAACGGCAGATCAGTCAGCAGGGCATCCTCGTCGATGAGGGTCTCGCGGTAGGGAATGTTGTCTGCCGCGCTGCTGCTGTTGTTCAGCCGAATCGTCAGCGCATCAAAGAGATCCCAGCGGCTGACGAGATCGAACTCGCCCCGGCCGCTCTCGACCAGGTTGAACACCGTGCCGCCCGGCTCACCCGGGTTGGGGGAGCTGGTCGCCACGATCAGATGGCCTTCACTGGTCAGGGCCGGAGAGCCGACGACCAGGCGGTTGTTGTTCAGGTCATCCGGAAACTCAAGGTTTCCGCGCACAAAAGAGTTGCCCGGCGTGGTGCCTGCCGTGCATCGGCTCCAGTCGATGGAGTAGTCGATGCGCCAGCCCACGTCGTCGCCCGGAACGCCCGGGGTCAGCGTGCCGTCCCAGTCGATGGCGGAGGCATCGCCCGCCGCCGTCAGCTCGACTTCAATCTCGCCGTTGGTGGCCGTGCCGAAGACATCGCCCGTCAGATTGGTGCTCATCTGGCCCAGCGAGAACGGATTGCCGCTGGCATCGACGATGGTCACCTTCACGCCCAGCGAGTTGTTCGCGCCGGGAAGAGCGACCGGAAGGCCCTGAAGCGAGGCGCGAAGGGTGAGCCGCACTCGGTTGCTGATCTTGGCGACCGTCACCGGCTCTTCGCCGCGCGCTCCCAGCCAGACGCTGGCCACGCCCGCCGGACGCGCCGGAGCGCTGGCCAGAGGAGCGTAGATCACGCGGTCAAGGCCGGAAGAGCCGTCCTGAATCGGAATGTAGCCGACCGTGGGGCCGCTGGAAACTTCCTGCAGCTGAGAGGCGCCGTGGATGCTCCACGCGTTCGCGCCGGTGGTGACCGGCGTCGCGCTGTTCAGATCGATGATCCATATCCGGCCAAAGCCGCTCACGCGGGTGTCGGCCACAAAGACCTGGCCCTCGTGGACCACCGGAGCGAAGCCGCCGCCTACCGAAGCTCCCGTCGGGGGAGCGATGGTCGTCAGCGGAGGAACCGCCGTTCCGGTCGATTCGAGGCCGAAAACGTAGACGTTGCCGTTGTCGCTGCTGACCCAGACCTGATTGATGGCCGGAAGGGCCGTCTGCGGGACCTCGACCACCGTCGCGCTGGAGATGTTGCCGCCCAGCGGCGCGCTGGACCAGACCAGGTCGCTGGTAGCGCCCGGCACCTGCTGAACGCCGTCATCCGGGTTGCCGTCGCCGTCAAGGTCGGTCTTCGGGTTGGCGTCGTAGACGACCACCTGCCCGCCCACCGTGGTGACGAGATAGCCCTTGAAGAGGGACGGAGTCGTGTTTCCGCCGCCGCCCAGGGTGTCGTTGAACTGGCGGAGCAGCGGAGCCTCGACGGTCGCGCTGGTGCGGTTGGTCTTTCGGCTGCCCGCGCCCACCATCGAGTGCTGCGAAGACAGGGACATGATGTTGACCGCGAGCTTCGCAGAGCTGGAGAAAGAGGCATCGTGAACCGGGCTCAGGCTGCGGAAGCCTCGGTTGGCCTGAATCGGGTTGCCCGGAGTGTCGAGCCGTCCACGGTTCAGGGTCGCCGTGACGCCGCGGGAGGTGACGGCCATGTAGCCATCGCCCAGCCGGGCCACGCTGATGGTGCGGCCGGCCGCGTTGCCCGCGACAGCCTCAAGTCGTGAAGTGTCCGCAGAAACCGGAGCGAGGATCGGTCCCAGCGCCGGTGCCGCCGCCAGGCTGGCGTACTGCGTGACCGTCGGCACTGCCGGCGGATAATCCATCTGCACCAGATCGGAATAGGAGAGCTGGTTGGGATAGCTCAGCATCGGGTGAAGCAGGTTGGCTTCGATACCCGCGCCGGAGATCGCCGCAATGAAGGCGTAGGGGGTGCCGTTTGCCTCGTCGATGGCCAGGCTGCCCTCGTTGACCAGATCGACCCAAAGGATTCCGCCCTGATCGACAAAGCCGCGCAGCTTCTCCCGCTCCAGGCTGTTCAGTGCAAGCGCGCCGGAAACGCTGAGGCGAAGGATGTCATACGAAGCCAGCTCCGCCGGAGTGGAGGTCTCAAGAATCACTTCCCAGTAGGGCGCATCAGCTTTGGTCAGGCGCGTGCCCACGCCGGGGACGCCGCCCGACATCGGGTTGGCCGCCCAGCGAAGGGCCGCAGCCGCAGACAGGGTGGTGCTGCCGTTTGGATTGACAATGCTCCAAGAAGCCGGCTTGATCGACCGGTCTTGGTCCAGCGTGAACCATGCGTGAGGCACGGCGTTCCACGGCTGGCCGCCCACTCTCTGAGATTCAATGAGGAGCGTGCCCGCCTTGATTTGAACCGTGCTGCGGCCATAGCTCAGCGGCTGCGCCGACCCAACGAGGGCCGCCGCAGTCGCAAGGGCGCATATCAGTAGCTTGTGCGTCTTCACTGGTTCATGTCTCCAAAATAGGCCAGCGTCGGGCTCACCGGAAGGCGGGGCATCGGCGGGAGAATCCAGCCGTTTGCATCCACGCGCATCGGGGTCGAGCCGTCGGCGGTGCCGGTTGCCAGCACCGGGTCATAGGTGATGGTGAAATTCGGGAAGAATTGGCTGGCCGGGTTCGAGCCTGCGGCGTGAGAAGCCGCCAGCGTCGATCCGCTTGAGCCGAGGTCTCGCGGGATCCAGCCCCACTTGAGCATCCACTGCGACTGCGCTGCAATCGGAGCGGGCATGTTCTCGCTGACCGCGCCGATGATCTGCACCCGCACGTCAAGCGGCTCTTCGTAGAACGGCACCGCCGGGGTGTTTCCGTAGCGCTGGAACCGAAGCAGGTTTGCCTGGTCTGTGCCGACGGAGCCCTGGTCGGAGGCCCACTGCGCCCGCGTGTCTTCCGAGTTCGAGTTGAACCACGGGCCGGGGATCACAAAGAAGGAGCCCTCTTCGGCAACCATGGCGGCCTCGATGCGGATGTCATGCGGAGCGACCGCGCTGCGCGCCAGAAGCCAGTTCTTGGGCGGCACGTTGCCCGCCGCTGCCAGGCGAAGCCGGAACAGCGTGGGGTCCTGCAGGCCGAGCTGGAAGTCGCCGACCGCCGCGCCCGCATTGATCAGGCGTCCCGAGCCGGACATCGTCGGCGCATTCAGCAGACCGAAGCCGATGGTCTCGAACTTCGGATAGGCATTGATGGCCGGGTCGCCCATGCCCAGAACCGGAAGGGTCGCGGGGAATCCGTAGGCCGATGCCGCTGCGTTGAAGAAGAACGGTCCTGTGCCGAAGTCGAGCTGCGACGGGAAGAGGTAGGTGCGCGCACCGACCGCCGTGCCGTCCGCGAAGGCGGCGGGCATGATGTCGACCGAAGCGAAGGCCGGTCCGCCGTCATCCGCCGAGCTGCTCAGCATCAAGGACGGGTTGAGGGCGTTGCCGCCGAGATCGGCATAAGCCGTCGCGTAGGGCGCCCAGCTGGACGGGTTGCCTGCCGCGCCGGAGTTCGGGTTGAACAGGAACTGCGTGGTCAGCCAAAGTTCGTCGGCTTCGCCTTCATCCAGCTCGATCGCATTCGGCGTATCGGGCAGGATGTCGGAATCCTTCGCTGCCGGGCTGCTGCCGGGCTGAGGGCCGAAGAACTGCGTGGTGTTGATGGTCACGTAGTCGCGGGCCATCAACATGAGCGCTGAGCGGCTGGGCGAGGTGATCACGCTGTTGTCGATCGCGCCGCGCGTGCCATTGCTGTTGAGCAGGCCGCGGGTGATGGAGCCCTCAATATAGATGGAGCCCATCGAAACGACCGTCAACTGGATGTCCGTCGGAATCACGCCTCGGGTGCGGACGTCGCCTGCGAAGTAGAGCACGCCGTTGAACGGCTGGCCGTTGTTCACGAAGTCGGCGTCGGTCACCGAGCCGGAGGGAGCCGCCACCAGGGCGGCATGCTGAATGCTGTTCAGGATGTAGACCTGGCCGCCGACGCTGCGCAGGCGGTAGCGGCAGACCCGCTCGCCGGTGCTGGCGCCCGTCACCGGGTCGATCCAGAAGGGCTGGCTGCTGCGGCTGTCGCGGATGATCTCAAATCCATCCGGAATCATGTGCAGGTACGGAGCCAGCGGAATGTAGTACGGACCCTGCCAGCCCTGCGAAGACGCATTGCCGGGGTTCAGCCAGTCGTCTTCAAGCGACCGGACTGCGGTCCGTTGCTGGCGGGCGTCGCCGCCCACGTTGCCGCGCTCAGAAGAGTTGATGAAGATGCCGCGGCCGTAGCCCCACTCGCCGGTGTTGGCGCCCGCGATGAGCGAGCCGCTGTTCTTGGTGATGGTCTGATAGCGGTTCTGCCCGGTCTGCGGATCAACGGTCAGGATCGACGGAGGATCTTTGCGTCCAACGTTTCGGGTCACGCCATCCAGGTCGGCCAGGTTCTCGCCGTCGCGGAAGATGCCGCTGAGCGTCGAGAAGTTCTGGGAAGAGCTTTCGAAGGACGGGTTGGCCATCGCTCCGCCCAGAGCCTGTGCGGAGGCCACCCACTGGTCCGTTGCCGGGTTGTAGGAATAGTTGACAAAGTTGAGCTGGGCGTCGCTGTCGCCCTGCAGGACATCACCGGCCACCAGCCAGCTCTCGCCGAGGAAGCTGTTGATGGAGATGTTGTGCTCGCCGAAAACTTCGACGCGCGCATTGCTGAACAGCGATCCGCCGCCCGGAACCAAAGACCAGCCCGTGGCGCGGCCCGCGATGGGCGCGGCGGGAGCGTTGCCGTGATTCACCGGAATTTCGACCGGAGTGTTGTTGTAGAGAACGCCCAGGTTAGACCGGCTGACCGCCGGACCGCTGCCGGCATCGGTGCCGCCCGAAATGCCGATCTGCGCCGCAGCGCTTCGGTTCTCGGTGTTCATGATGAACCGGCCGTGCTCGATGAAGCCGATCGAGGCCAGCGCCATCATCTTGCGCGTATTGGCATTGATGTTCTGGTCGAGCGCCTTCATGCGGCCGATGGCCTGGTTCAGGGTCGCGGCATCCGGGAAGGAGGCCACCTGAACCGCCTCGGGCAGAAGCAGGCTGGGGTCGACGCGTCCGGCGGTGGTGATTTCACCCGCTCGTCCGATCGACTCGATGACCAGATAGTGGCGGACCTTTCCGGGCTCGCGCATCGAGCTGCCGGCCGCCGTAAAGGAATCGTAATCCGCCGGGGTGTATCGGATGCGGAGCAGCACGCGGCCTCCGTCATAGGAGACTCGGCTGAACGGGCCCTGGAAATCGGGGCCGCCCAGGTCGAGGACGGTCGCGGTCGGGTTGCCTGGATCGGGGACGACGGTGAGGCCGGAAGCCTGGCGCAGATAGACCGCGTCCGGGTCTCGGCTGAAGCCGCCGGGATCGACTCCGGTCGGAGGCGTGAGTTCGGGGCGATAGTCCGCGCCGCGCTCGGAGAACCGAAGCCGGCGCATGGCCGACTCGACGCCCGCCTTGGCCAGGGCGCTCGCCCGGGCTCGGGCGGTCTCTTCCTGAGTCAGCCGGATGTTTCCGCTTGTGATCTTGGCGAATGCCACGCCGATCGCAAGCAGGATAAACAGGATCAGCAGCGCGATAATCAGGGTTTGTCCTGACTGTCGCGACCGCATTCGAACTCCACTAGATCTCTTCACCGCTGCCATCCTAAATCACACTCTTAACGAAGGAAGTTCCTCACCTCAGCCGAGCCGCGAACGGTCACGTTCTGCGGGCTGGGCAGAGTCGTCTGGGCATAGTTCCGAACTGTCAGAACGATCTCCATGTGCTCTGCCGAGTCGTAGTCGACCGTCACAACGTCGGCGGGCTCCGTAAACTGGAACCGATAAGTGACGAAGATTCGGCCCGTCGGGTTCCCCGCCAGATCGGAATCCGGAATCGGCTCGCCGTATCGGGAATTCAGCTCGACATAGCCGGCGCGGTACTGCGCCTGCAGGATCGCCGAGAGGAAATTGGTCGGGTTGTACGTCATCGGGTCATAGTCAGCCCCGGCAAAGCCGAGCGCAGCCCAATCGGGCTCGATCTGATCGACATAGTTGATGTAGTACTGATTGGGGCCGACCGGCCGCTGAGTCGTCCGCGTGTACCGCACGTAGCGGCCATAGTTCGAACCAGGGCGCTGATCGGGGCCGACGATGACCTCGCTGCCCGGCACGATGGACGCTCGCGCCCAGCCGGAGCCTTCTGCCGAAGTCGGGCCGAGCGGACTCGGCGCGCCCGGCTGAGGCACGTCGCGCAGGTCGATGAACCGCTTGACGTACTCGGCTCGGTCGAGGTTCGGCGCAAGGCCGGGGAACGCGTCCCAAAGCTTGTTGAATCGTCGGTTGACGCCGACGTCGCCGCGCTTCCAATCGAACCAGTCGAAGCTGGCCCAGTTGGCCTGCGGGTTGTTGTCGGTCACGTCCTGCTGCTGCGGGATCGCGGGGCCGACATGCACGCCCGGCTGGAAGGTGCCTTCATTTGGCATGGCGTTCTGGATCGTCGGTCCGCGATTCTCAAAGCTGCCGAAGGCGCCGGAAGTGAGCGAACCCACCTCGCGGATATCGAAGCTCGCGCTGACCCGTCCGCTTGAGGGATCGGGAACCACCGGAACAAAGTATTCGCTCCACGGCAGGATGTAGGAGGCCGGGGCCACCGCCTGCGTGAAGGGATAGGGAGAGACCGAATTGCGCGCGTCGTGGTAGGCCTGCACCGAGAAGAGCAGGCTGTTGTCGCTGCCGCGCAGCACCTGGCCGAGGCCGGGGTCGTCCTGGCTGAAGATGAACCGGCTGCCCACCTGATACGGAGCGCGGACCGCGCCCGCCGAAGCGGGGCCGGGGCCGAAGGCCGTCGGGTAGAGGCCCGGATAGACCGTCATGAACAGGCTGGACCACATGCCGTATTCGGTGGTGAAGACATCGGGCCCCACCTTCTCCGCGTTGGCCGTCTCATCGCCCGTTCCCACCGCCGTCTGTCCGAGCGCGGGCTCGGCGTTGATGCGGGTCGGCTGGAATCGGACCAGGGGCACCACCTGCGGCACCGTTCCGTTCAGGGCGAGCCGCTGCGAAGCCTGATCGACTTCCGGCATCACCATGTCGTAGCGGCTGACTTCGGTCACGATTGTTCCCTGGTTCATCCACCGCTGCACCCGCTCCAGCTTGGCCGCCGGATCGCCGGGATACACGGTGAAGAAGTCGGGGTCGTCGATGACCGGACCGCCGGAAACGGCGTCTCTCTCAAAGAAATCGTTGTTGCCCACCCACTCCGCTTCGGGGTCGGCGTCCACATTCTCCCACTCGCGCATCGGAACTTCGGCGCGCCAGAGAACATAGAGGTTGTCCTGTCCGCCTCGATCCACCTGCCACAGCGCGCCGGAAGACGTGCGGTAGCGCACATAGGGGTTGCTGTACTGGCTGAACGGGTCGCGGAGGCCGATCCAGTAGCGCACCATGGTGTTGCCCGGCGCCGCCGGGAAGGTGGTCTGGCCCTTGGGTCCGCCCAGGGTCGGGTCGACCTTGCCCGTATCGGGATCGATGAACGAAACCTTGCCGGAGCCCGGATCGACCTGACGCAGGGTCGGGTCGCCTTCTGCCGGCTTCACAAAATCGAGCTTGGAGAACGGAAGCTGAACCGTGACATCGGCCCCGGAATCGCTCGGGATGACGATGTTGAGCGAACCGCGGTCGCCGGTGTTGTCCCTAACGGCGGCGGCGTTGCCCAGCTCGGTCTCGATGCGGGCGATCAGCTGGCGCGCCTTGCTCTGCGCTTCGGCAAAGCCCTGCGCGGCCCGCGTGAGGTTGAGGCTGTTGATCAGCGGGATCGCGATGATCGTCAGCAGGATGGCCGAAAGGGCCATCACCACGATCAACTCAATAAGAGTAAAGCCGCTTCGCTTCATCGTTGCCATCTCAATTCACGCTCCGAGAAAATACGTCTTGCGCTTCCACATGCCGCCAGCTACGGCCCCAGACCTCAAGGGTGCTGAAATTCTCTTCCGGCGTTCCGTTGAGCGTAAAGGACTCCGGATTCCAGAGGACGCGGACCTTCATGGTGAGGCCGGTCACTCCGCGCACGGCATAGCCGGTCCGGGTATTGCTCATCGGCGCTCCCACATCCACATAGGAGAGCGTCACGCCTTCCACCTGTTCGGTTCCGGAAATCTGGAACTCGCGATCCTGCAGCAGCTCGACCGTTCCGCCGTTGTTCCGCCAGATCTCGCTGACCGCCACTCGGTGGCCCAGATCGCTGAACGGGAAGTAGATGCGGGTGGTCTGGCCGATCGGTGTCAGGCCGTTGGAGCGGCTTCCGCCCACATAGCACTCTCCGGGCATCAGGCCGACTCCGGTGGAGAAGGAGCTGACGAAATAGCTGTCTGCGGCCTTGTGCGGCTGCACGGCCCACTCGTTGGTGCCCATATAGAAGGCCCGCACAGAGCGTCCGTCCATCGTCACGGTGACCGGAGTGGTCCAGCCGCCTGCGGTACTGGAATCCGGCAGCGCGATCCGTGCCTGGATGCCGGGAGCGCCCACATCAAGGTCATTGAACTCCAGCACGCCGGTCCGCTTGTTGACCTGGTAGGAGCTGGTGGCCGTCTCGGCATTGCCGAGCACCACGCCGCCCGTCTGGACATCGATCAGAACGAAGTCCTGGGGAATCTGCTTGCCGTTCGACAGGCTGACCACTGCGCCGGTCAGGTTGGGAACCGAGAGTTCCAGTCCGGTGCGACTGAGCGAATCCGGTCCGACGCCCGAAAGCGCCTTGATCGAGTTGAGGGTCAGCTTGACCGAGAGCGGAGTGCCTTCGCGCGGCACCCGGAAGTCGTCCTTCAGGATGCGCCAGTCGAAGACCGTATAGTCGGCGCGGGCGTGCAGGGGCTCCAGGCCGCGGTCGGAGCCGACCTTCGCCTCGAAGGCGGCCGGATTGACCAGGACCGAACCCATGCCGGCGACCGAGAGAGCGGCATCGCCGCTGTCGAGCATGATGAATTCGTAGGGATCGTTCGGATCGAATGCGGAGCCCGCGGGCAGCTCTTCATAAAGCCGCTGCACCCGGATCGAGGCCACGTCTGCGCCGAGGTAGTCGGCCAGGGCGTACGGGCTGCCGGGCTTGCTGAGCAGCCGGGGAATGCTGACCACCCAGTAGCGGTTGTTGACCAGCGTCATGTACTGCTGGCCGATCGGAAGGCTGTTCGACTCGGCCAGGCTGGCCTCGGTGATGAGCTGGATCTCTTCCGATCCGCCCGCCGCCTGATGGCCGAAGCTGACGGAGACGCGGAGGCGATGCTCGACCGGGCCGAAGCCGTTCAGAACCGAACCCACCCAAATCTGATCTTCATTGGGGAAGGGGCTCTGCGCCGGGTCGGTGGCGTAGTAGCCGGGCATCGTGTAGAAGGCGTAGTCGTCCGCTTCCAGCAGGGCGTCAGGCACCCGATTGTCGGATGCGCCATCGCGCCGGGTCAGGTCGTTGCCGTAAATCTGCACCAGGCCGTTGGCCGCGAGGCCCGTGCCGGCGTCGCGGAAATAGTAGATGGGAGCGAACTGAAGCTGGAGCAGGCTTCCATAGTAGCTGCCGATCTGGCGGGGCGCCGGAGCGCGGCGGCCCTCGCCGAAGACGCGGGTGAAGTGGTTTGCGCCCGCCACCTTCTGCCATGCACCGATGGAAGTGGTCGGGTCGACGAGGACTTCCGCAACGCGGGTGCCCGCCGCATAGCGATCGGAGCCGTCCTTCGTGACCACCTGCAGCCGACCGACGCCGAGCGTGTCGGTCACAGGGAGCAGATCGTTCCAGTTCTTGCCCGGATTGATCACGATCGTATTGCCGGGCAGGTAGGAGACCGGGGCGATCAGTTCGGGGATCTGCCCGGTCTGGGCATTGATGCGCTCAAGCTCTGCCCGAGCGATGGAGATCGCCAGGGTGGAGGCATTCGTGCGTCGCAGCACGCCCAAGCCAAGCGGGAACACCTGGACCAAGCCCAGAATCCCGACCAGAAATACGACGATCACGACCAGTATCTCGATCAGTGATGTGCCGTTCTGACGGTGCTTCCTCATCGTTGTTCCTTCCGCAGCATTCAATAGGTGCATGTTCTAATAAAGGGTCGTGCCGATCGCTCTGATCAGCGTCAGGGCATCACGCGCCAGGCCCGCTGATGGAGCGCGTCCGAATCGTAGGGCCGGGCCGCGCCGCCCACAAAGAGGGCGATGTCGAGCCGACCGCCGGTCGCCCGGTTCGTCGCCGCGTCATATTCGCGGAACGCGCTGTCCCAGGTGATGACCGTCGAATCCGGCGGATCCGAATAGCCGAGCTGTCGCGGATCGTCCAGCGGGCTGCCCGTCGTAAGGCCCCACTGGGTCCAGAAGAGCGCATAGCGCAGTTCGGTGCGCGCGCCGGTTCCCGTCGCGTCGCTCGGAATCTCGGCCACATCGTAGCCGCTGATGCCGTAGAACTCAGCAACCGTGCCCGAGCCGCAGCCCGCGCCGAGAGCCGCTTCAGTCAGGCCGCCGATGCAGACCAGGCCGTCGGCCGGTCCGAAGTACTGGCGGGCCTCCGGCGGATCGTCGGACGGCGAGTTGATCGAGCCGTCGCCATTCAGGTCCAGAATCGGCGTGTTCGGTACCGGCCGCGGGTCCCGGTTTGGATAGACGGCGGTGGTGATGTCGCCCACGCTGAAGCGATTCTGAGCCGGCTGAAAATCTCCGATGGAGCCGACGCGGGTCGGATAGAGATAGCTCTTCAGCTGGTCCGCAGGGATCACGTTTCCGGCATTCGGGCCCGACGCATAAAGCGTCACATAGCCCAAAAGCTGCGGAGGGTAGGCGCCCTGGTCAGCCCGATAAAGCTGAAGGGCTGAGCGGAGCGTATTCATCTCCGCTATGTCCGCATTGCGATAAGCCGACACCTTGGCCCTGGAAAATACAGGGAAGATGATTGCGGCAAGTATCGCAATGATGCCGATCACAACCAGAAGTTCGATCAGCGTAAATCCCGACGGTCTTTTTCTCATGCTCCGCTCCGCGCAAGGTAATAGACTGACCCTGCTCAGTTCTTGTTCCACGGCCTATCCCCCGGTTATTTGCCGAACATACGCTTCAACAAGCGCATGCAGGGGCTTCTCAAAGAGAATCACCCCCAAAGCTCCCGCCGCCAGATAAGGCCCGAATGGAATCATCGTCAGTTCTACCTCAGGCTCGTCCTCAAACTCTTCAACTGAGTAGGGGTTCTCGCCAAACCATTTTTCGTAGAGCTTTGTCCAAATAAGCCCTATTGCATCGATGCAAAGGACATATCCAATGCCGCAGATGAAGAGCGAACCGATCGTTTCCGGCTCTTCATGCTCTTCCTCCACCTCCGCCTCCTCCGGCACATCCTGCTTCCGCCGGGCGAGAATCTGCACGATTCCCAGCACCGCGCCCAGCACGATGGCGAGGCCGAAGCTGAGGAAGGCGTTGAATGGAAGAAGCACCGCTCCGATGCCCCGCGCCATCTTGATGTCCCCGTGCCCCATGGCATCCTTGTGAAAAAGCAGCCGCCCCAGCAGGGCGATTCCCCAGAGGACACCGACGCCCGCAAGCCATCCCGCCAGACTGCCCGGCATCCCCCACACCCATGCCTCCTCGCGCCCCAGCACAAAGTAGGCGATGTTCATGCCGATGCCCACGATGAGCATGAAGGCGTTGATCTGGTCCGGAATGATGTAGTGCGCGAGGTCGGTGAAGATGGCCGAAACGAGCGCGGCCGCAAAGAGGGCGAAGCCGACGGCCTTCACCACATCGGGAGTCTCGACAAGATAGAGCCACCAAATGGCGCCCCAAAGGGAGCCGTTGATGATTTCGACCACCGCATAGCGCGGCGAAACCCGCTGGCCGCAGTGGCGGCACTTCCCCTTAAGAAAAGCCCAGGAGAGAATCGGGACAAGGTCCGGAATGGTCAGCCGATTCTTGCAGTTGGGGCAGAAGCTGTAGGTGGGTTTGTTGACCGAGAGGCCCCGGGGAAGCCGGTAGATCACAACGTTCAGGAAGCTGCCCACCGCAGCTCCTATCCAAAATCCGATGATCCAAGTCCAATCTGGAAACACGCAGGCCGTCCCTGGCGTTCGCGCCAGTCGGGACATTACCTCAAAAAACGAGCGGGCTCGGCGTCTGCCGAGCCCGCTCGAATCGGTTCCGTCGAGCCGTTATTCGAACTCGCCGGAGGAGAGGCCCTCGATGACTTTGATGAGCGGCAGGAACATCGCGATGACGATGAAGCCGACAACGAAGCCGAGGAAGACGATGAGGATCGGCTCAAGCGCCGCCGTCAGCGACTGCAGCGTGGCTTCGACCTCTGATTCGTAGAAGTCCGCAATCTTCTGCAGCATGAAGTCCAGCGAACCGGACTCTTCGCCGACACCGATCATGTGGACGACCATCGGCGGGAACATGCGCGAAGCTTCGAGCGGGTCGCCGATGCGGTCGCCTTCTCGAATGCGGGCTCGTGCGTCCAGAACCGCGTCGGCCATGATCGTGTTGCCGACCGTGCCGGCCACCGTCTCCATCGCCTGAAGGATCGGAACGCCCGAGGTGAGCAGCGTGCCCATGGTTCGGCTGAAGCGCGCCATGCAGACCTTGTGGTGCAGCTTGCCGAAGACCGGAATCTTCAGCTTGATGCGGTCGGCGACGCGGCGGCCGAATCGGGTGCTGACAAAGAGCTTCCACGCCACGATGACCGCGACGAGGGTCACCAGGATGACCAGCCAGTTGTTGGTGAAGTTCTTCGAAAGGTCGATGAGGAACTTCGTCATCGCCGGGAAGTCTTGGTCCTTCAGGCCGATGTCCTTAAAGAGGGCCGCGAACTGGGGAACGACCCACCAGACCAGGAAGATCACGATGCAGATGGCCGCGATCATAACGAGGACCGGATAGGTCAAGGCCGCCTTCACCTTTCGGCGAAGCTCGACGTCCTTTTCAAGGAAGCTCGAAAGGCGCTGAAGAGATTCTTCCAGAACACCGCCGACTTCACCCGCACGGACCAGACCGATGAAGAGGTTGTTGAAGGTTCGCGGATGCCGCTGCATGGCGCGGGAGAGGCTTTCGCCGCTTTCAACCCGCTCGCCCACGTCAAGCAGAATGCGCTTCAGCTTCGGATCTTCAGTCTGGCGCGACAGAACGTCGAGACAGCGGACCAGCGAAACGCCGGCGTCGACCATCGTCGAGAACTGACGGCAGAAGATGGCCAGCTTGCCCAGCTTGACTTTGCCGAAGCTCTTCTTGGTTGCCTTGCCCTGCTTCTTGATGAGCGTGACTTCGACAATCTCGAGGCCCTGCTCGGCAAATCTGGCGCGGAGAGCCTCCTCGGTTTCCGCCTCGGCGGTTCCCTTCTGGAGTCCTCCGGATGCATCCTGAAATGTGTAGCTGTAGATCGGCATCTGCGTTTACCTGCTTTACCTTCTCTGTCCTGGCGCGCCGCCCTGCGGACCGCCCAGGTTGATCATCTTCTTCAGTTCTTCCACGTTCATACAGCGTGCAAGAGCCTCGTCCAGCGTGATCAGACCCTTCATGTAGAGGTCGCGGAGGCACTGGTCCATGCTGACCATGTTGCTCGCGGCGCTCGTCTGAATGATTGACGGAATCTGGTGGGTTTTGTTCTCGCGGATGAGGTTGCGGATAGCCGGGGAGGCCACCATGATCTCGTTCGCGGGGATTCGGCCCGGACCAGAACTTCGCGGCAGAAGCTGCTGCGCGATGATCGCAACAATATTGTTGGAAAGCTGGACGCGAATCTGCTCCTGCTGTCCCGGGGGGAAGACGTCGATGATACGGTCGATGGATTCCGCCGCGTTGTTGGTGTGCAGGGTGGCGAAGACCAAGTGGCCGGTTTCCGCCGCGGTGATCGCAAGGGCGATCGTCTCCGTGTCGCGCATTTCACCAACGAGGATGACGTCCGGGTCTTCACGAAGACAGGCGCGCAGCGCGTTCGAGAAGCTCAGGGTGTCCGAGCCCAGTTCGCGCTGGTTGATGATCGAGTTCTTGTGGACGTGCAGATACTCGATCGGGTCCTCGATCGTGATGATGTGATGCGAGAAGTTCATGTTGATGTGGTTGATCATCGCAGCGAGCGATGTCGACTTGCCCGAACCGGTCGGTCCGGTGACAAGGATCAATCCACGAGGCTTCTCGGCCAGCTTTTCCAGAACCGGCGGCAGGTTGAGTTCCTGGCAGGTCGGAATGCGGTTGGAGATCAGACGGAAGGCCGCCGCAATCGCGCCGCGATCCCGATACATGTTCACACGGAATCGGGCCTTGCGCGGGAGCTGGTAGGAGAAGTCGAGTTCGAGGGTGGTTTCAAACTTCGTGATCTGATCGTCGGAGACGATCTCGTACATCATTCGCTGCGTCTGCTGCGGGTTGAACTTGGCGTAGTTCAGCTTCTTGAGCTGGCCGTCCTCGCGGATGATCGGCTCGCTGTCCGTGCAGATGTGCAGGTCCGAGCAGTTCTTTTCCACAACCGTGTGCAGAAGCTCGTCAATGTGAAGGTCCTCCAGCGGCTTCGGACCGCCGGCCTTGTTGATGACCTCCATACCCGCCTGTTCTTCACCCGTCGGCGGCTGCACCGGAGGTGCGGTCGGCGGCGGGTTCTGGGTTCCCATGTTCTCCATAGCTCTCTGTTCTCTATTTAACGCTGCAAATCGTAGGTTGTCGGCAAATTAGTAGCCTGCGGTGAAGACCACGCGCATGACTTCATTCGGGTCGGTGACGCCGGTGAGGACCTTTTCGAGTCCGTCTTCGCGAAGCTCCTTCATTCCATTGGCCTTCGCGGCTTCCTTCAGGTCGCCCAGCGACGCGCGGCGGACGATGAGTTCGGCGACTTCTGCATTGATGCGCATCAGCTCGTGGATGCCGGTTCGTCCCTTGTAGCCCGTCATGCGGTTCGACTCGGTCGGAATGCCGCGGTACAGGGTGATCAGTTCATCCGGATCCTTGACCGGGAAGCCGAAGCGGCGAAGGTCGATCGCCTTGACCTCATACGGCTCGCGGTTGTTCGGGTCGATCATTCGTCCAAGCCGCTGGGCCAGCACGCCGATGACCGTTGCCGAGATCAGGTAGGGCTCGACGCCCATGTCGATCATACGGATGGCGGCGGAAGGAGCGTCGTTCGTGTGAAGCGTCGAGAGAACCAAGTGGCCCGTAAGCGATGCTTCAATCGCGATCTCTGCCGTTTCCAGGTCACGCATCTCACCAACGAGGATGATGTCGGGGTCCTGTCGAAGGAATGAGCGGAGGGCGGTGGCGAAGGTCAGGCCGGCTTTTCTGTTCACCTGAACCTGAGCGATGCCGCCAAGCTGGTACTCGATCGGGTCTTCAATCGTGATGATGTTCCGCTCAATCGAGTTGAGCATGTTGAGGACCGAGTACTGCGTGGTCGTTTTGCCGGAACCCGTAGGTCCGGTGCAGAGGAACATGCCGTTAGGCTGGCTGACCAGCTCTTCGATGTAAGCCTGGTTCTCCGCAAGCAGGCCCAGCTTCTGCAGGCCGACCATCGCGTTGCCCTTGTCGAGAATTCGCATAACGATCTTCTCGCCGAAGGGGGTGGGGATCGACGAAACGCGGAGGTCGAATTCGCGGCCTCCGGTTCGGACTTCAATACGACCGTCCTGGGGAACACGCCGTTCGGCAATGTTCATGTCGGACATGATTTTGAGGCGGGAGATCAGCGGCGCCATCAGGTTGCGCGGCACGGTCATCGCCTCGGTGAGGACGCCGTCAACGCGGTACCGGACCCGGACCGACTTCTCCTGCGGCTCGACGTGGATGTCTGAGGCGCGGTCGGCGATGGCCTGCTGGATGACGGCGTTGGCCAGCTTGATGATCGGGGCCTGGTCGGCCAGCTCTTCATCGCTCTGCCCGCCTGCGCCCGGCATCGCGGCCATGTCGGCGTCTCGTCCGGCCTGCGCGGCAGCAATGGCCTGGCGGACACTCTGGTTCATCGCTTCGCCGCTATTGGCGGATTCGGCGCTGCCTCCACCTCCACCGGAACCGTTGGATTCGCCGCCGCCCGAATAGGCGCGCTTGATCGCGTCGTCGATCGCACCCGGAACGGCGATGACCGGCTTGACAAAACAGCCGGAGGCCAGGCGGACATCATCGATGGCCTGCAGGTTGTTCGGATTCTGCATGGCCAGCCAGATCGTCGTGCCTTCCTTGCGGACAGGAACAACGCTGTGCAGCTTGACAATGCGCTCCGGAACAACGTTCACCGCGCTCGGGTCGGCCTGGGTGTTGTCCAGATCGACGAAGGGGTAGCCGGCTTCCTGAGCCTGCGCCTCCAAAACCTCTCGTTCGCCCACGTGACCAAGCTGAATCAGAACCTTGCCCAGATCACGCTGGTTTGATTGGCCCTGAACCTTCTTCGCCTCGTTGAGCTGCTCTTCCTTCAGATAGCCCTTTTCGATCAGATACTTCGTAAAAGGTTGACGCTGAACTGCCATTATCGGAAAACCTCATCCCTGGCGGCTTGCCGCCGCTGCACACCCGGACTCATCGACCTGCCCCGTTGCGGCCCAGTCGATCTGCCCATTTTAGACCCACTCCAGGGCTGGATCATACCCACTCCGTAAAAAAGCTTTGCTCGCAGCAATGAGGGTCCGACTCAACTCACGCGAGTTCAGCCAAAATCGATTCTGTTTTGGTGCGCGCACAGCTTTCAGAAATAATTTCATCCGCTCTTAACGATCTCCTGGCTGCTGGGGAGCTGCCCACGGCCGCCTATCCGGCTGTCGAGATCATCGAGACCCGCGGACCGGAGCATGGCGACTTCTCCACCAATTTCGCCATGGCGTCGGCAAAAGCCGCCCGAATGGCGCCGCGCGCAATCGCGGAGAAGCTGGCCGAGCGACTCTCCAAAAATGAAGCCATTGAAAAGGCAGAAGTCGCCGGGCCCGGCTTCCTCAACCTATTCCTCCGCTCCGATTGGACCGCTCGGCACCTCAACGCAGTCTGCGCTTCGGAAGGCAGGAGTGTCCTAAAAGACGCGGATCACTACGCGCATGGTTCGGCTGAGCGGCCAGAAGGCATCAATGTTGAATTTGTTTCGGTGAATCCAAACGGACCGATCACCATCGGCTCTGGCCGCGGAGCCGCCTATGGGTCCACCCTATGCAACGTCCTCCAGGCCGCAGGCCACCGCGTCCACCGCGAGTACTACATCAACGATGGCGTAAATAGTGAGCAGATGCGGCTATTTGCTGAATCTGTAAAGGCTATCGCCCTCAATAAGGATGTCCCAGAAAGAGGTTACAAAGGCGACTATGTCCATGAAGTAGCAAAGCAAATAGTGCCCTCCTTGCTTTTCTCCGGCCAACAAGCAGCCGCACGACGCATCGTTGAAGAAGTTATTCCGGGCATGATACTTCACTATTATGCAAAAAAGTATTCGTTTTCAGGATTTGAAAATATCAAGTACGTCCAAATGCTATGCCATACACTCCTAAGAATGGGCGTGTCAACTTCATTCATAAAGGCTGGCCTAGACGCGTTCCTCGGCAGGCTGACTAAGGTCTGCTTATTCTATGCTAATGAACACGGAATAAAATGGACAGGATCAGAATTAACTAGGACTCAGATGCTATTCTGCATCGGCCTCACAAACTACTCGATAAATATGGAAGAAGCCGACCGTCCAAGGATTATCTCGCCGCAGTATTACGTTTACGGTCGCTACAAACATCAAAAGGAAGCTTTTACAAAACTAAGTCTTTCACTCCGGAAACAGATCAATACAGAAACTGTAGCACCTGACCACACGCTTAGTTACATTGGATGGAATATTTTGGAGGAGCTGTCAAAAGAGACTGACTTAAAGCAAATAAAATCCAGACTTTCACGGAAAAGTATTGAGAAGGTTCGAGAAGCGGCCCAAGAATTGATGATCTCGAAGCAGAGAGAAGATTTGTTTACTTTTAAGACCAAGTTCAATACATGGTTTTCCGAACAGGTATTGCACGACACCCATCAGGTCGAAGCGGACATCCAAAAGCTGATCGACAAGGGCCTGGCCGATGAGGAGCCGCACCGCACCAAGATCGTCTTCGGCAAAGGCGGCGAGATCAAGGAAGTCGTCCGCGAGGAGCAGCCGCAGGATGAAGACGATGCGGCGGGCACCGGAAAGACGCTCTGGCTGCGCTCCACCAAGTTGGGCGACGATATGGACCGTGTCCTCCGCCGCAAGGATGGCCGCCTCACCTACATATCCAGCGATATCAGCTACCATCGGGATAAGCTGAACCGCCCCAAGGGAGCCGACAAGATGATCACCATCCTCGGCCCCGATCACCACGGCTACATCGGCCGCCTCCAGGCCGTTGTCGCTGCAAATATCATGCAGCCCACCGCCTCAGCCGAAGGCGAATTGACCGAAGAGGAGAGTCTTATCTGGGACAGCGCAGCCGAAAAGGCCGCCTGCCAGGCTGCCCTAACGCAAGCGAAGCAGACGCTCGAAGTCCAGATTTTCCAGCTCGTCCGCTTCCTCAAGGACGGCAAGCCCGCCCCGATGCGAAAGCGCGATGGCAACATCTACGCCCTGATCGACCTGGTCAACGAGATCGGCGAGAAGGTCAAGCCGAACGGCACCGTAGAAGAGAAGCAGACGGCCGGAAAGGACGTCGCCCGCTTCTTCTATCTGATGCGCCATCACAACACCACCTTCGACTTCGACCTCGACCTGGCCGAAAAGCAGAGCGATGAGAACCCGGTCTTCTATGTGCAGTACGCCCACGCCCGCATCTGCAGCGTGATCGAGAAGGCCGCAGGCGAGGGCCTCAAGGCAGGCGACTCCTGGAAGCCGGAAATGCTTCAGCATGCTCATGAAAAGGCACTGATGCTTAAGATTCTGGATTTACGACACGAAATCGAGCGGTGCTCCGAAGACTACGGGGTCAACCGCCTGGCCACCTACGCCATCGAGCTGGCCCGCACCTACCACCACTTTTATGATGCCTGCCGCGTCATCCAGGCTGATAAGCAGCTGAGCCTCGCTCGCCTCGCGCTCTGTGTTGCCGCGCGCACCGCCCTGCAGTCCGTGCTGGAAATCCTCGGTGTCAGCGCTCCCCAGCGTATGGAGCATAGCGAGGCTTCTTGAGCCTCTCCGTAGCGAGCCTGGGTGAAGATCGCGGGCGGGGCAACCTGCTCGGCATCCAGGCGCGCATGGAGCCCTTCGATTTTCGTTCGCGCATCAACTACCTTGCTCCGCTGAACCAATGGCTGACCGATGCGCGCTCCGTGGGACTGATCGGGCCGAAGACCATCGTCGTCCTGCCCGAATACATCGGCTTCTTTCTCTACCTGGCCGACGAGTGGCCCTGGGTGTACCGCTCCGACACCCTGGAGCAGGCCGGAATCAAGGCGGTGCTGGACGAAAAGATCTGGATCACCCTGCTCGGCCTCAAGTACCCCTCCGGCAAGCGGATGCAGGGCGTCCAGGCCGAACTGCTTCGGCTTAAGGCGCAATCCGCGCTGGATCACTGGTCATTCGCCATGGCGCATCTGGCGCAATCCCACGCCGTCACCGTGGTCGGCGGCTCGATCCCTCTCCCCGCCACGCCGACCGTGGTGGATGGACGCATCGAGCTGGAGCCCAAATCGCACCCCTGGCGCGGCATGGTCGGCGTCAGCGGCGTCTGGCTGCCGAGCGGCGAAATGGCCGGACCGCTGACCATCAAGCGGCACCCGACGAGCCAGGAGCACCAGCAGCTCTGGATGGCCCCGCAGCCCGACGGCCCGCTCCCGGTCCACGAAACGCCTGCCGGAAGGCTCGGCGTCCTCATCTGCGCCGACTCCTGGTATCCCGATGCCTGGCAGGCGCTGGATCGGCCCGATTTCGTGGCGGTGCCCGGCTTCATTCCGGGCTGGAACGCCTGGCAGGGAGCCTGGGGCGGCTACGATGCGGCCCCAGGCGACCAGGCGGTTGTGCCCGCAACTGAACAGATCACCGAGCGCGAAGCCTGGATGCGCCACACGCTGCCCACTCAGATTCAGCAGACCACCGCCCGCGCCGGAGTGACCACCTTTCTGCGCGGCCCACTCTGGGATCTCGGCACTTCCGGGCAGCCGATCATCCACCTGGAAGGCCGCAGCCGAGTGCTGGACGACCTCGAATCACCCGGCCTCGCCAACGTCTGGCTCTAGGTCCGGCGAAACGCATTGCCCGCTTTCGGCATTAGAATCTTCAACATGCTTATGCGGCGCATTCTTGGCGCGGCGGTGGGCGGAGGTTTCGGCTATGGCTACCACCTCTTCCTGGCCGCTTCCAACAGCCAATGAATCTCGTGCAAAGTGCCGGCGGTGCCGGTCGTCATGGGGATTCTTCTGGGCCTGATCGTTGTTTCGACCGGGGACACCGGCCCGCTCGGGCCAAAATCTGGCTAGAGTGAGTCGCTCGCCCGTCGCCATCTACCTCCACACCCCGTTCTGCCCCAGCAAGTGCGGCTACTGCGATTTCAACAGCTACGCCATGACCGGGGAGATCATGGAGCGCACGGTTCGGGCCATTGAGCGGGAAATCGCCGAGAGCCCCTGGCGCGGACGTCCGGCCAAAACCATCTTCTTCGGCGGCGGCACGCCCACCTACCTCTCTGCGGACCAGATCACCCGCCTCCTGCGAGCGGTGCTGGAAGCCCATCCGCCCGAAGGCGAGATTGAGATCACCTCCGAAGGCAACCCGGGCACCGTCGATTGGCCGAAGTTCGACGCCATGCGCCGCGCCGGATTCAACCGCCTCAGCCTGGGCGCGCAGAGCTTTGCTCAGAACGACCTGATCCGTCTCGGGCGGGTGCACCATGTCTCCGACATCGCCCGCGCCGTCGGCGAGGCGCGGCGGGCGGGATTCGACAATCTCAACCTCGATCTGATGTTCGCCCTGCCCGGCCAGGCGACCACCGCTTGGGAGCACAACCTCGAGACCGCCCTCTCGCTGGAACCCGAGCATCTGAGCCTCTACTGCCTGACCATCGAGCCGAACACCCGCTACTACCGCTATCACCTGCGCGGCTTTCTCGACCTTCCGGACGACGAGCGGCAGGCGCAGATGTACGAACGGGCCGTCGAGATGTGCGCTGAGCGCGGGCTGCAGCAGTACGAAATCTCCAACTTCGCCCTCCCCGGCCGCGAATGCCAGCACAACCTCTGTTACTGGCGGGCCGAGGAGTACGTCGCCTACGGACCGGGCGCCGTGGGAGCCGTGGCCGAAGACGGAGTCCGCCAGCGCTGGACCGGGCTGAAGCATCCGGACCGCTTCTGCGAGGCCATCGAAAACGGGGTCGATCACCGCATCGAAAGGGAGACGCTGGATGCCGAAACCCACCGGACCGAGCAGATCATGCTCGGCCTGCGCCTTAACGCCGGACTCGACATGACCGGCTTAAATTTGGATGAAGCGGAGCTTAAGCGAATGGAAAGCCGCCGCTGGGTGGAGCGCCGGGAAAACACCCTCGTCCTGACCCCGGAAGGCCGCCTCTTTCACACCGAAGTGGCCGCGGCGCTGATATAGCGCGAATCGCAAGCCTTTCCCCAATTCAAAGTTCACCTTTTTCGAATTTTTCCGGAAAAGCAGGACCTTTTTCTGTAAAATGAGGCTGGAGAGAAGATCTCGGCCGTTACCGAGTCTTCGCTTTCATTTGGTTGGGCTGGGCGTTTACCCAGCCCTTTTTATTTGCCGGGATGCCGTAGAATCGGTCCATGCCTCGCCGCATCTGGATGCTCGATCTCGCCCGCGAGCAGTCCCCCACTCTCGACACGCTCTACCAGTACGCCTCCACCGCCCTCGACTCAGGGTACGAGGCGCTTGGGCTTTATCTGGAGCACCGCTTCGCCTTTCCCTCGGTGCCCTGGGCGCATGGCCACGGGGCCGTCACCCCGGACATGATCCGAAGCCTGCGGGCAGAGTTTCCAAGCCTTCAGATCATTCCGTTCATCAATCTGCTGGGGCACGTCGAGGGCTTCATCTACACCGAAGAGGGCCGCAAGTTTCGCGCCGAACCCTATCGCGGCCTCCAGGCATCGGCCTCGATTCCGGAGTTCGTCGATCTCGCCAAAGGGATGCTCGAAGACACGCTCCAGGCCTTCGATTCCGAGATCATCCACATCGGCGGCGACGAGACCGCTCAGCTCGACAAGCACCCGCGGGACCAGGAGCGGCTGAAGGATTATCGGGGCGACGGCAAGGCGATGATCTATGGCGAACACTTCGGTCCCCTCGCCCACCGCGTCGTCGAGGCGGGCCGCATCCCCGCCGTATGGGGCGACATCTTTCTGGAGCATCCCGATGCCCTTAAGGCCATGCCGCAGGGCACCCAGATCTTCGACTGGCAATACTTTGGCGGGCTCAAAAACTCCGCTCCTCAACTGAAGGAGGCAGGATTCACCGTCTGGGGATGCCCCACCCTGCACGTCTACAACTCCGCCTGGATGCACCTCGCTGAGAGCGAAAAGAACATCCGCGAGGTCGCCCAGGATGCCGCCGACCTCGGTCTTGAGGGCGTCTGCCTGACCACCTGGGAGTTCGGCCTGCTCGGCGCGGTCGACTCGATCCTGCCTGCGGTCAAGGCCGCCGGGCAGATCATCGATAACCCGGCCGGCTCCCATGGCCTCCTAGATGGCTACGATGCCGAATCCGGCTCGCGCCGCTGGGCCGAGCTGATGGGCGTGGAACTCACCAAACTGGGCGGACTCTTCGAATTCAGCGAGTGGCGCAGCTCGCTCAAGAGCCGCCTGCTGCTGCAGCGCAACCCCTTCCTAGCCTGGATGCAGCATGGCGAAGAGATGCTGGGCGAGCGAGGAGAGCAGTCGCTGAAGATATGCGCGGAAGCCCTCAGCTTTGCCGCAAACGAGGCAGAAAAGGGCATCACGCTCTTTGTTCGGGATGCCATCGAGTTCATCCGTCTAGCCGAGCAGGCTCACCTGCTGTATGCCCAGGGCCGCGCTGATGAGGCGATCTCGCAGCTCGCCCCTGCCCGCTACATCTTTGAAACGCTAGAGCTGGTCGCCAACCGCACCCACAAGCGAATCGGCGGAAGCCTGGCCGATGTCGAAAGGGCCAGGGTGGCCAAGATGCATGTGGAGGAAGTGATTCGCCGCATCAAGGCGTACGGCCACGGCGAGTTGGGCTACCTGCCCGCCTTCGACGTGCTGACCAACCCGCGCTTCATGCCCCACGATCAGGGCTGCTGGTGGCTGGTCAACAACTCGTCTAACCAGTGATCCGCTTCTTCACTTCGGCCAGATCGAACAGAAAGAACGCCTTGTCGGAGCTGCTCATCATGACTAGCACGCCCTGGCCGCTCGGTCCGCCGGAGTTGAGGACCTCCAGGCCATCCGTGTCGTCGGCGTCGGTCTCGATGACGGCGACGCGGCTGATCTCTTCTCCCGTCACATCCCACACCTGAAGCCGGGTGCGGGCTTCAATCTGGTCCGAGCTGACCAGATAGGTTCTGCCCTCGTGCACAAAGGTGGCCATGCCCTCCCGGTCGCCTTCGTAGTCTTCGGTGCCGAATAGCCACTCCGGCTGGGCTTCTAGCTTGCCTTCTGCCATCCGCGCCCAGCGGATGCCGGCCAGTTCGTCGGCATAGAAGATGCGGTCGCTGGTGGTATCGGCCTTCAGGGCTTCGATCTCTCCGTCTCCGTCGGCATTCAAACCCGAGAAGTGGCCGAAGTCGGCGACAAATTCTGCATCAACCTTGTCGCCATTCACCTTGAGCCGGTAGAGGGCGAGGGGATTTTCCCTTTCAGCCTCCTTCGCGCTGACCACGCAGAAAAAGCCGCTGTTGGCCGGGTCGCGCAGAACGGTGATGCCCATTGGCGCGCGCGTCTCACCCTCGGGCCGATGAAGAAAAACCTTGGTGCTTCCCGTGACATCCGTAAAGCAGGGCTCCGCATGATCCAGGACAAAGATGCGGAGCTGCTGCTGCGCCCGCTCCGTGGTGATCGCCAGATCGACCGGATTGCGGCCGAGCATGAATCCCGCCGCGATATCCACATTGTTGGGCCGATCCAGCCCGCCGAAGTGCGCCAGTTCCTTTCCTCCCGAGTCCCACAGGTAGAGCCCGCCCGTCTTCTCGATCTTGTCGGTGCCGACAATGAAGAACTGCCCTTCAGCGGAAGCGGGCATCCAGATCGCCGGGTCGTCCGCATCGTCGCTGACGGGAGAGGTCTGAGCGTAGTGCTGGATGGCCTTCTGCTCGGCTTGCGGAGAACCGCCCTCAGCCGCCGCCTGCGGCGCAGGGGCCTGACAGCCCGCGAGAAGGAGCAGCGCAAATCCAACCGGCTTCATCTGTTGACCTCTTCTTGAAAGTTTTCGGGGCCAGGTTCGAGAACTGCTTCGATGCCCGGCCCCAGGGTCTAGGTTGAAGCCCTCGCTCCTCCCGCGACAGGCCATTATGCCGCGGGTGATGTTAATGCTCAGTTAAATGGCAGGCACGGTGACCCTGTTGCGTTCGTGGCAGAATGGGCGTCGTGTCCGAGCTGCGATGGCATCCGTTTTTGGGCCAGTGGGTCATCACCGCCACCCACCGCCAGGATCGCACCTTCCATCCTCCCGCCGACTACTGCCCCCTGTGCCCCACCAAGCCGGGCGGCTTCCCCACCGAAATCCCGCATGCCTCATACGACATTGCGGTCTTCGAGAACAAGTTTCCCTCCCTGCATCCCACCCCGCCGGACCCGGCGATTCTCGGCACGGAGATCACTCCGGTCCGCAAGGCGGGCGGCGTCTGCGAGGTGGTCTGCTACTCGGACAAGCACGACTCTTCGCTGGCCACCCTGCCGCTGAATCAGGTCAGAAAGCTGACTCGGGTTTGGCGGGAGCGGCTGATCGATCTCTCCGGGCGCGAGGGGATCGAGTACGTCTTCATCTTTGAAAACAAGGGCAAGGAGATCGGGGTCACCCTGTCGCACCCGCACGGGCAAATCTACGCCTTCCCCTTCATTCCGCCCACGATGACGGTGGAGTTGGAGCAGGAGAAGCGGCACTTTGAAGCCACCGGCCGCCGCGTCTTCGACGACTGGCTGCAGATGGAGCAGGAGGACGGCCGCCGAATCTTCTGGCAGAACGACTCTTTCGCGCTCGTCGTGCCGTTCTTTGCGCGCTATCCCTATGAGATCTGCGTCGCCCCGCTGCAGCCCGCCCAATCGCTGGCCGACCTCGACGAAAAGCGGCTGGATGACCTGGCAGAAACGATCCTGGTCGCCGCGAAGAAGCTCGACAGCCTGTTCGGCTTCTCGATGCCTTACATCATGGCGATCCGGCAGGCTCCTGCGGGTCGGGATTGGCCCTGGACTTCCCTGCGCGTGGAGTTCTATCCCCCCTACCGGACGGAGAACAAGCTGAAGTATCTCGCGGGCAGCGAATCGGCGGCAGGCGCCTTCATCAACGACACGCTGCCGGAAGATTCCGCCGCCCGCCTGCGGGACGCGGCGGCCGAGTTCTAGCCGCTCAGCCGCTTGAAGGCGCGCTCGCCGCCAGAGCGATCGAGCAGCGCGGCGTCCACCTTCAGGCTTTCTGCCGCCTCGCCCACCACTTCGCGGATGGCAGCTTCCAGCTTCTTCGCCGCCGCCTCTGGCTTGGTGCTGGCGGAGATTCCGTCAAGCGTCTTCTCAAGCTGCTCTGCGGCTTCGACCGTCCCGGCCAATACGGCGGAGTCGGTGAGTTCGCTGAAGTCGCCCTCGTAGGTGAGGATGGAGTAGCGGTCCATCTCGGGCTTCGCGCCCACTTCGGCAAGCAGGGCCTGGGCAAGAACCGGCATCGAGCGCAGATCGCTGTAGGCGCGGCGCATGGATTGGGCCAGCGCGGCGGCGACGCGCAGGATGGTCACGTCGTCTTCGCTGCGGCGATACCCTTCCTGGTGGCAGAACTCGATGGCGGCCACCCGCAGGGCGTCCACATCCGACTGCACGCCCATCGCGCTCATCAGCAGGCGGTCGTACACGTCGTAGACCTTGGGGGTCTGGCGGCGCAGGGAGACGCAGAGAAGTCCGCTCTCAAGGGAAACAGCGACCGCCGGGATGCCGCTTGAAAGGCGCTCCTGGGCAAATTCAGCCCGCTGCCCTAGGCTGATCTGCCAGTCATAGGGAGTCATATCTGAAAGAGTACTACGTTGCGGGCGTCGCTAAAGGTCGCCGCCCTGGCCCTTCCAGCGCAGAGTCTGCCCGGAAGACTGGCGTCCCTTGAGGATCGCTTCCAGAGTCTTGGATTCGTCGGCCTTCTGAATCGCCGACTTGTCCCAAATCGTGGAGTATCCCAGTCCGCCGCGGGCAAGGCTGCCCGGCATGGCAACGGTGTACTTTTTCCCGTCATCCAGCGTCTGGCCGCCCACTTCGACCGAAATCAGCCGTGAATCCGGGTTGCGGTTGGCGTCGAATTCAATTTCGATGCCCGCCACCTGCAGGAACACGGGGTTCGGCGAAGGGTAAAGCGAGATGGATCGCTCCAGCGCGTCTCGAATCTGCTTTCCGGTCAGGCTGACGACCGATGCGTCGTCGGTGGGAAAAGAGAGAGCTCGGTCCAAAGTGCGGGCACTGCCCGACTCATTGAGGATGCCGACCGGCACGAAGGCGGCGTCGGTTCCCAGCTCATCCATGAGCGCATCCGCAATGCTCTGGCCGACCTCGTAGACGCTCGGCGTCAACTCTCGCGGCACAGATTGCTGGGCCGCGGCCACGCTGAAGATCAGCATTGAGGCGCATAGCGCACGAATGAGCATTGTCGTAACCTAGAGACTAATGAAGGGGCAGAGTGTTGCACCCCGCCCCTTCTATTGTAGGCATTTTTTGGGCCAGCTGCCCTAAGAAGCCGTTAAATGTTTTTAGATGACGTCGGAGTCGATGCCCATCGAACGGGCGGTGCCGGCCACGACGCGAATGGCCATCTCCATGTCGTCGGTGTTCAGGTCGGCGATCTTCATCTCGGCTACCTGGCGGCACTGATCCTTGGTGATGAACCCGGCGGACGTCTTGCCCGGCTCGCTGGAACCCTTCTGAAGCTTCATCACATTCTTGATGAGGTCGGACATCAGCGGCTGCTTGACGATGAAGGTGTAGGATCGATCCTCGTAGACAGTGATGTTGACCGGCAGGGTGTAGCCCATCTGCTTGGCGGTCATCTCATTGAACTTCTTGAGGAACTCCATCATGTTGATGCCGGCCTGACCGAGCGCCGGACCAACCGGCGGTGCCGGATTGCCCTTGCCTGCAGGAATATTCAGCTTGATAACGGAAGTTACTTTCTTTGCCATTGGTCTGCTCCTAGCGGCCAGAATCCCTGGCCAGAGCCGAACCCAAGGGAGGGGGAAGCATCACCTAGGTCCAACGCGAGAAAGTACCCGATTCCCGCGCAGGATGGACGGACCTAATTCAGCAGGCCCAGTCAAGCGGCCCCTGTGTCAAACTCCCAGGCACCGCACACCGGAGTGACGCATGCCGAAAGCAACTCTTCGTATCCCGCAGATTGGTGAGGGTCTTCAGGAGGCCCGCCTCGTGGCCGTACTCAAGCAGCCTGGCGAAGCCGTCAAGCGCGACGAGCCCATCTATCAGATGGAGACCGACAAGGCCGTCATGGATGTCGAGTCTCCCTACGAGGGCACCCTCGTCGAGTGGATGGCCAACGTCGATGACGTGCTGCCCATCGGTGCGGAAGTCGGCCTGATGGAGACCGAAGACGAGGTCGAGGAAGAGGCCGGACACGGCCATGCGCCCGCCGCCGAAGCCTCCGAGGCCGTCGCCGCCGAGATTCCGGCCACCGCCAGCGCCTCCGGCGAGCGCCGCCGCGACGTGCCGCCGCGCACCCGCGCCTATGCGAAGCAGAAGGGGCTCTCGGACGACGATCTTGCCAACGTTCCGGCAAGCGGAAGCCGCCTGATGCCGGAAGACATCGACGCCTACCTCGCCTCCAGCGGTGGCAATTCGGAAGGCACCACCTCCACGGGAGCCAAGTACACCGAAGAGGCGATGTCGCAGAAGCAGCGCATCCTCAGCTCCCGCCTTGTGCGCGGAAACCAGATGGTTGTGCCCGGCACCATGACCGTCTCGATGAACTGGGAGCCGATCGAGCAGCTTCGCCAAGATTTCAAGGACAAGGGCGGAGACTTCCAGCCCTCGACCTTCACCATCTTCAGCTACGCAGCGGCCCGCGCCGTGAAGGATTTTCCGATGTTCCGCTCCACCATCACGGGCGACAACATCCGCACCTACGAGCACATCCAGCTCGGCATTGCGGTCAGCCTGCCCGGCGATGAACTGGTGCTGGCGGTCGTGGACGACGCGGACAGCCTGTCATGGAGCGACTTCGCCATGCAGATGCGCGACAAGATCGACCTGGCCCGCGAAGGCCGCGACCAGGCGAATGAGGCCGTCACGCTCAACCTGACCAACATGCAGGCGCACGGCATCCGCGATGCGGTCGCGGTGGTCGTTCCTCCAGGAGTGGCGACCCTCTTCTTGGGCGAAACCTACTGGGGACTCGACCAAAACGCCAGCACTCCCACCATGCAGCGCCAGGCCAATCTCGGCATCACCTTTGATCACCGCCTCATCAATGGCGTGGGTGCGGCGCTGTTCCAGAACGCGGTCAAGGCAAATGTCGAGAACATCCGCGATCTGGTGAGTGTGTGAGCAGACCGATCATCGGCCTGACGGTGGCCGTCCGCAAGGACCCATCGGGAGCCGATACGCTCTATATCGGACGCGGCTACGCCGACTGCCTTGAAGCAGCCGGCGCAGCCACGCTCCTGATTCCCTTCCACACCGACCCCGCCGAAGTGGCCCATGTGATCGATGGCTGGGTCATTCCTGGCGGAGCCGATTTCGATGCGAAGCACTTCGGCGAGGAGAATCATCCGGAGTCGAAGCCGGAAGATCCGCGGCGCTTCCCGCATGAGAAGGAGCTTTTCTGCCTGGTGCCCCAAGAGATGCCGATTCTGGGCATCTGCTACGGCGCGCAGGCGATCAACGTGATCCGCGGGGGCACACTCACCCAGCATCTGCCCGACCTGATCGGCGAGAACGACCACTCGGGCAACCACATCCAGCAGTACGCGCTGGAGCCGGGCAGCCTCGCCGCGACGTCGGTCGGCTCCGCCAACCCGGAAGGCAAGAGCAACCATCACCAGGCCATAAATCGCCTTGGCGAAAACCTCAAGGTGACCGGGCGGACCTCCGATGGCGTGATCGAAGCGATTGAGGACACGACGGGCCGCTGGCTTCTGGGATTGCAGTGGCACCCGGAAAAGACGCCGGACAACCCTGCGACCAGGCACCTGTTCCGCGAGTTTGTGGCCCGGGCGGCGGAGTATAAAAGGAACAGATGAAGCGGATCGTCAACGGTGTCGAGCATGAGCTGGAGCCTGCCTCCGGCGTCGAAGTCAAGCAGATGTCCGACCGCCTGATGGTTCGATCTGCCGGAAAGTCGCACTCCGCGCTGGCCGTCCGCAAGGGCAACCAGGTTCATGTCTCCTACAAGGGCCGGACGTACATCGTCGAGCCGCCCACCTTCGGCCGCACCGGTGTCGCCGGAGCCGCCACGGGCGACCTGACGGCTCCGCTCCCCGGAACCGTCGTGGACGTGATGGCCGCCGAAGGCGATGAAGTCGCCGTCGGCCAGAAGCTGATGATCATCGAAGCCATGAAGATGCAGCAGCCGATCACCGCGCCCTTCGACGGCAAGGTGACCGCGGTCAAGGCCGCCAAGGGCGATCAGGTGGCCGAGGGCCAGACCCTCGTGCATGTGGAGCCCACGGAATGAGGATCATCGAGGTCGCGCCCCGCGACGGCCTCCAGAACGAGCCGACGCCCATCTCCACCGAAGCCAAAGCCGCCTTCATTCAGCGGCTGGCCGATGCGGGCCTCAAAGAGATCGAGGCGACCAGTTTTGTCTCCCCCAAGTGGGTTCCGCAGCTCGGCGATGCCGCCGACCTGTGGCCGATGCTCCCCGCCGACATCCTCCCCTCCGCCCTCATCCCCAACCTGAAGGGGCTGGAGCGGGCCATCGAGGTGGGCGTCAAGCGGATCGCCGTCTTCACCGCCGTCAGCGAGTCCTTCGTCAAGAAGAACATCAACATGACGGTCGGCGAATCGCTGGAAGCCTTCCGCTCCGTCGTGGATGCCTTCCGCGATGCGCAGCCGGATGGCTGGGTGCGCGGGTATGTCAGCACCGCCTTCCAGTGCCCCTACGAGGGCCGCATCGACCCGGAGCAGACGGCGCGCATCTGCGAGGCCCTGCTTCTGCTGGGATGCGATGAGATCAGCATCGGCGACACCGTCGGCGCGGCCGCTCCTAAAGAGGTGAAGCGGCTGGCCAGCGAGATCGAGCACTTTCTGCCCTACGAAAAGACGGCCTGGCACTTCCACGATACGCGGGGCACGGCCATCGCCAACGCCGCAGCCGCGCTCGACTTGGGATACGAAATCTTCGATGCCAGCGCCGGCGGCTTGGGGGGATGCCCCTACGCGCCGGGCGCGGGCGGGAATCTGGCCACGGAAGACCTCGCCTACTTCCTCGACCGCTCAGGCGTGGAGACGGGCATCAATCTTGAGCTGCTGGCTCAGGCGAGCCTTCCGGTGCTGGAGAGTCTTGGTCGGGAACCGTCTGCGAAGGCTCAGCGGGCAATTCTGGGCTCTGGCTGTATCTAGCGTAGATGCCGTAGGCGGCCATGCCCGCCGCCAGAACCGACACCAACCCCAGCCCGATCTTCTCGTCCCGGTTCATGGAGAATTCGCGGCGGTTGACCAGCAGCACCGTCAGCCCGATGGGCACCAGCGCAGGAAGCAGACCCATGATGATCTCGCTCAGCACCAGCAGCATATACGCGGCCAGCACCGGAATCACAAACTTCATGGTCTCCTTCGCCCGCATGTTGAAGCGGAAGAGAGCCACGAAGAAGGTGGTGAGAAAGATGAAGTCGGCGGGGCCGATGTACGCCAGCGGCTGCACCTGCGGGCCAGTCTTTTCCGGCGTGGGCTTGGCCGTCGCCGGAACCTTTACCGCCACACTCTCAAAGACCTCCGGACTCTTCTCCACCATCCGCGCGGTGAACGTATTCGGCGTGAAGACGAGGAAGATATCGAACCCGATCAGAAAGACCGCGATGGGCAGCAGCAGGTTCTTGTCCTTGATGATGAAGGCCACCAGCGCACCGAGGCCGAAGCACCAGAAGTAAAGCCCCGTCTGCGCGACGGCATCCATCGCCACGGAGCCCCAACCCACCGGCCCCATCCCCCTCACCAGCAGGTTTCCGCCGATGTGCAGGATCAAGCCGCCGATGAAGAAGGCCAGCGGCAGCGCCGCCTTCGTGACGCTCCGGGAGCCCCAGAAGAGGCCGAGGATGGGCAGGGCGATGAAGATGCCGCCCAGCACCAGATCAAACGCCCACGGCAGCGAGACCGCCGCCGCGAAGATTCTCAGCAGAAACAGCGCACCTGCCGCGGCCAGGAGCGCCTTCAAGCCGGAGCGTTCGTCATCGGACATGCGCCAGCTCCTGATGCTGCGTCGTGGAGAGAACGCCTCGATACACCTCTTCCACCCGATCCGTCATGACCGGAATCGTCAGCTCGCGGGCCGCGCGGATGGCCTCCCGTGAATACGCGGCAAGCTGGTCGTCATCGCGCAGAATGCTCAGGATCGCTGAGGCCATCTCGTCCGGTCGATTGGCGATCAGCCGTCCATTCACTCCATCCTCGACCGCCGCCCCCGCACCGCCGCCCCGTGCGACCACCGCCGGAAGGCCGTAGGTCATGGCTTCCGAGACGACAAGCCCCTGAGTCTCTGTCGTCGAGGCGAAGGCGAAGAGGTCGCTGGCCGCATAGTATTGGTCCACCTCGGGCCGCGGAATCGCGCCGATGAACCGCACCCGGTCGCCGATGCCGAGCGAAATCGCCATGTCGGTGAGATCCTTGCGGGCCGGACCATCGCCCACCAGCCACAGCCTCAGCTTGCGATGCTCGGGAAAGATGATCGCCGCCGCCTTGAGCAGGGTCGCGATGTTCTTTTCGTGCGCGATGCGGCCGACGTAGAGCATGATGCGATGCTCCGGCGGGATGCCCAGCGCCTGCCGGGCTTCGGCTCGGTCGATCATCTTCGGCGGCGGAACCCCGGTGGGAATCACCGTCACCGGGCGATGCACCGTGTGCTTGCGCAGCCACCGGCGCGAGGCTTCGCTCGGCGTGATGATGTGCTCCACCTGGTTGTAATAGTAGTTGGTGTGCTTCGCGATCTTGAACCGCGTATACGCCTTGGGGAGCAGCGGCACATAGTGCGTGTACTTGTCGTAATGCGTGTGGTACGTCGCGACGATGGGGACGCCCTCCGACTGAGACCAGCGCAGGCCGACAAATCCGACGGTGAACGGCGTGTGCGTATGGATCAGATCGAAGCCGATCTGCCGAAACCGCATCAGCATTCCGTAGAACGGCGGCAGCGCCAGCGGATAGTCGCGGGCCAGCGGCGTCTTGAGGGCGCCAAAGCGGTGCGTATTGGGGTCGGTGTCGCGAAAGCCGTGGTAGTGCGAAGTGAAGACGTGGACGGAGTGGCCGCGCTCCCGCAGCTCGCGCACAAGCACGTCAATGCTCACGCTCACGCCATTGAGAATGGGGAGTGCGCTGTCGGAGAAGACCGCGATCTTCAGGGGTCGGGGCACCCTATTCCTCAGGCAGCCTTCCGTGCTGCTCGATGAAGCGCACAACCTGGCTGAGCCGGAACCGGCGCTGACCGCCCTTGGTTCGGAAGCACTCGAGCCAGCCCCGGTTGGTATAGCGTCGAACCGTGGCGGGCACAACCCCCAGCAAACGGCTGACCTCTTCCAGGGTGAGCACCGGATCGATGAGGCGGCGGATCAGCTCCTGCCGGTCTTCCTTGAACTCGCCCTGATAGTAGTGGGCGGTCACATCGTCGGAATAAAACCGGGCAAGGTAATCCAGATTCTTGGGGAGAAGCTGCAGCACCTCTTGCAGTTCTGGATCAAGCGGAGACTCGTCGACGACGTCTCCGGCACGTCGCGGTCGGGGAGCGTCGAGTCGAGTCTTGCGAAACTTGACCGCTCCGTTGGAGTCGGCCTTGGTCGTGGATGACTTCCGACGAGCCGAGGGCTTCTTTTCCCTCTTCGGCTTGTCCAGAAAGGCGCTCTCGATATACGCCAGTGGATCGAAGTCTTTTGAACCTGCCATCCGTTCCGCAGGGGCCATGTTACTCGAAAGTTCGAGTAGTTGCTTAGAGAATCAGCATGCAATCGCCAAAGGACAGAAACCGATACCGCTCGGCCACCGCCTGATCGTATGCCCGCTGAATGGAATCCTTGCCTGCGAGGGCGGAAATCATGAGCAGCATCGTGGTGCGGGGCATGTGGAAATTTGTGAGCAATCCGTCGAGGATTTGAAATTCAAAGCCGGGCGTGATGAAGAGCCGCGTGGTCTTTTCGCCTGGCTCGACCTCCCGCGGGCCGGACGCGAACGATTCCAGAGTCCGCGCCGCGGTCGTTCCCACCGCAACGATGCGTCCCTTGCATCGCCGAATCGCCTCGGCGGTCTCTTCGGGAATCGAGCAGACCTCGCCATGCATCACATGCTCGCTCAGATCGTCGGTCTGCACGGGCCGAAAGGTGTCGATGCTCACGCTCAGGGTCACCTCGGCCAGTCCGACTCCCTTTTTGGCCAGCCGATCCAGCACGGGCTGCGTGAAGTGCAGGCCCGCCGTCGGGGCCGCGGCGCTGCCGGGGGATAGGGCAAAGACGGTCTGGTATCGCTCCTCATCGGCCAGCCTCGCCAGGATGTAGGGCGGCAGGGGAATCTCTCCTGCTCGGTCCGGTTCGGCATCGGCCCAGTCGATCAGCAGGCGCTTCTTCCCGTCTCCCAGGTCCTCCAGCACCTCGGCCCGCCAGCCTTCCTCCGAATCGATGAGGCTGCCTGGCTTCAGCTTCTTGGCGGGCTTGGTCAGGGCGGTGTAGGAGCCGTCCTCCTGCCGTCCGATCAGCAGCAGTTCCACCTTCCCTCCCGTCGGACGGTGGCCGAAGAGGCGGCGTGCCGTGACGCGGGAGTTGTTGACCACGAGCAGATCGCCCGGCTCCAGCAGATCGATGATCTCAAGGAATCGCCGATGCATCACATCGCCGGTGCGGCAGTCGAGGTGCAGCATCCGGCTCTTCGTCCGATCGGCGAGCGGCTCCTGCGCGATCAGTTCTTCGGGAAGGTAGTAGTCGAAATCTGAGAGCCTCAAATCCCAAGCGCCTCTTCCAGGTCGGCAAGGGTGGCGATGCGGTAGTGCTCGGTGTGGCTGAGCGAACGATCCAGCAGGATGCCCTTCATCCCCGCATTCCGCGCTCCGGTCAGGTCATCCAGAGGGCTGTCGCCGACATGCACGCACCCCTCGGCCTCCACGCCCAGGCGATCCAGGGCGATCTGGAACAGCGCCGGGTCGGGCTTTTCGATGCCCTCTTCCAGCGAGGCGATGACCACATCAAAGTAATCGGTCAGCTCGAATCGGCGCAGAACCTTGTGCAGCGAAACATCCCAATTGCTGAGCACCGCCATGCGGATGCCTTTCGCCTTGAGGCTCTCCAGCGTCGGGACCACGTCGTCGAAGACCCGGAAGACCTCCGACCCGCGGCCGTAGATCTTCTCCTCCGCCCCCAGCATCATCGGCTCCAGCAGGTCGTTGGAGAGATTCATGGCGTTCAGCCAGTCCCGCGCCAGCTCCGCCCAAAAGGCATCGCAGACCTCGATGCTGCGGTGCCGATTCAGATGCTGAAAGTGAGCCCAGCGTCCGGCCAGCATCCGCTGATAGGTCTCGGCACCCACCTGCTCATCCAGGTCGGCGCCGCACGCCCGCGCCACGTCGCAGGTGAGGCTGGCAGGGTTCCAGTTGACCTCGATCAGGGTCTGGGCGCAGTCGAAGGTTATGGCGGGAATGTTCATCAGCGCGGGGCTCCGGCAGTCCAGATGATGACAGCGCGGAGGGCTTCAAGTATGAAACTTGCTGGGCCGTACGACTTGAAACTGCGGCTGGTCCGTCATTAGAATGGACCTGCGCCATGATTAGCACGATCGCCTTCACCGTCCTCCTCGCTCAGGAAGCCTTCGACCTGCAGCTCAAAGTGGCCGACAACACCCAGCTGAACTACAACCTCAAGGTCGAAGTGAAGACCGAGGTGGGAGATGAAATCAAGTACGACTCCGATCTGGTGCAGAAGTTTCTGGTCGTCAACGAAGACCGCAGCAGCGTGATGACCAGCGCGCAGAAGAACGTGAAGCTCTTCCACATGGGGCAGGAGCTGCCGTTCTCCGATCCCCCGGCGACATCGATGACCTTCGGCCCGCGCGGCATCGTGCAGAACATCGCCGGAGACGAGATCGACTCCGCCCACTACCGATTCCAGAACCTCATCACCATCGTGGTGCCCGAGAATCCGGTCGCGGTCGGCGACACCTGGACCGCCACCATTCCCGCCTCCGAAGAGACCGGAGCGGTCAAGACCGAATGCACCTTCTCCGCCGTGGTTGTGGAGGACCTGCTCGACCGCCGCTGCCTCAAGATTCGCTATGAGGCCAAAGAGGCGACCGGAGCAAAGCCCGCCTCCGCCACCGGAACCGTGTGGATGGATATCGCCACCGGCACCCGCGTCCGCGCCATGTCGGACATGAAGGACACTCCGCTGGGCGGACTGACGGTCGCCGCCAAGTGGGATATGACGCTCAAGCCTTAGGCTTGCGGCGCACGGCAGGCTTCTTCTCGCCGCGCAGGCGGTAGCAGTTGCGGCATCGGGCTTCGTAGACTTCCTGTGCGCCCACGAGGATGACTGGATCATCCTTGTGGGCGGGCTGGCCATCGATGCTGCGGTAGGTGTGGCTGGCCGGCTGGCCGCACTTCATGCAGATCGCCCTCAGCTTGATCACCTCATCCGCTGCCGCCATCAGCTCGGGCATCGGCCCGAACGGACGGCGGCGAAAATCCTGGTCGAGCCCTGCCGCGACCACCTCTTTGCCTGAATCGGCACAGGCCACCAGAAGCTCCACCAGCGAATCGTCGAAGAACTGCGCCTCTTCGATGCAGAGGACGCTCGCCTCCGGGTCGATCTTCTCGGCCATCTCGGCCACCGACCTCACCGGCACCGCCTTGTGCTTGACTCCCTCGTGGGTGACGACCATCGACTCGTCGTAGCGCGTGTCGATGGCGGGCTTGAAGACCTGCACCTTCTTCTTGGCGTAGAGGGCGCGGCGCGCCCGGCGGATCAGCTCCTCCGACTTGCCGGCGTACATGCTTCCGCAAATCACCGTCAGCGATCCCTGAATCTTCAACTCAAATCCTCTGCGCCGCGTATCTAGAACTAATCCCCCGACGAGGGCTGCCATATGTCGGAATCAGTCTTGGGCAAGAGCGGATCATACCAAAGCATGCCGCCCGATCCAGACCGCCTGCGGGCGCTCATGATCGGCTCGGCGGTCGGCGACGCCATCGGCCTGCCTTTCGAGAACCTTTCCGCCCGCCGCGTCGAGCGCCGCCTCCGCCGAAAGGGGCTTCGGCACGGCTTCTTTTTCGGCAGGGGAATGGTGAGCGACGACACCGAGATGGCCGTGGGCGCGCTCCGCGCCTGGCTCAGAAGCGGCGGCGATCTTGAATCCTTCTGCGACTGCCAGATTTCCGAACTGCGCCGCTGGATTCTGACCCTTCCTCCCGGCATCGGCAAGGCGACCGCCATCTCCTGTTTCCGGCTGCTGATCAACCGCAACGCCGAAAAGCCGGGCTACGACTCCGCCGGAAATGGCCCCTGCACCCGCGCCCTGTGGCTGGGCGGGGACCTCAAGCCCGGAGAGTCGCACCCCATCTCCGCCTCGGCCATGCTGACCCACACCGACAGCCGGGCCATCGACGGCGCATACGTCATTGCCATGGCCGCCCGGCATGCCGTCCGCTACCCGTTCCCTCCCGACCGGGAATGGGTCGAGATGGAAGCCGCGCAGATCGCCGACGAATCGATGCAGAGCCGTCTTATGGAAGCCGCCGAACTCGCTTGGTCCAATGAACCCGCCGCCGCCCTCCTCAAAGGGCAGAAGGCGACCGGGTTCGCGGGCTACACCGTCCCCCTCGCCCTCCACCTCTGGCTCAAGCACGGCCCGGACTATCGGGGATGCGTCGAAGAGGCGATCCGCCTGGGCGGGGATACGGATACCCTCGCCTTCCTGGCGGGAGGACTCTGCGCGGCGACGGGAGGCACCGCCTCGATTCCGCAAAAGTGGCGGGATGGACTTCGGGATGCGCCGATCAGCGCGGCCTACATCGAGTCGCTGGCCGATGCGGCGATCAGCCGGAAGGAGGCGCCCAAGATTCGGCGCCTGCACTACCTCTGGCGGACTCCGGTGATGTGGGCGAGCGTTATCACCCACGTTGCGGGGCGGGCCATCGGGCTCTAGGAATCCTCCATGTCGGCCTCGAACATCTCTTCGAGGTCGTCGCTCATGTCGTCATCGGCGGCGCGGCCCATTTCGCGCACCATCTGCCGCATGGCGGCGGGACTGTCCGGCTCGCCCATGCCCTCCACGCGGTCGGCGATTTCATCCATGCGGGCGTCTTCGCTTCGGCCCCTGCGAAAGCGGCTCACCAGCTTCTCGATCTTGTTGGAGCTGCACTTGGGGCAGGCGTCGTCGTCGTCATCCGCCACGACGCCCACCAAAAGGCTGAACTTCGCCCCGCATTGCGTGCACCGATACTCGAAGACCGGCATGGCTTGGAACTCCGGCTACTCGGAAAGCGGCTTGCGGAAGAGATAGACCGCCCAGCCGAGATGCGCCCGCTCCATGTCCTTGTATTCCTGTTCAAAGACCTTGAGCTTCTGGTCGATCTCTTCCAGATCGGGGTCATCCGGGTTGACGCGGGCGTAGTCGCTGAAGGACTGGCGGTTGAGCGCGATGTACTCGTCCCAGTCTTCCTGCGGGAAGCAGAAGGTGTTGGTGAGTGTGAGACCCAGCTTGCGTCCGGCTTCGGCGTTGTCGCGGTGCAGGCCATACTCTTCGCGCTTGGTTCGGGTCTTGGCAAGAGCCTCTGCGTCCGGCTCCTTCACCCAATACGGTTCACCGACCAGGATGAGCCCGCCCGGCTTGGTCCACTTGTCCAGAGCCTTGACCGTGCCCTCGTGGCCGCCGTAGATCCAGCTTGCGCCCAGGCAGGAGGTGAAGTCGAACGAGTGCTCCGGAAACTCGGCGGTCTTCGCGTCCTGGCACAGAATCTTGAGGCTTCCCTTCTCGATGCGCTCCGCCGCCTTTCGCTCCATGTCTTCGATGCAGAACGGCGAGATATCGACGGCGGTGGCATCCACGCCAAACCGCTCGATCAGACGGACGACGAATTCGCCTTTGCCGCTGGCAATATCCAGCACCTTCGCGCCGGCCGCAAGCGGAATGATGCGGATGACGCGGTTAAACCGGTGCGAGGTCGCCGGGTTGCAGAAGACGTGCCGCAGGTGCAGGACATGCCAGAACTTCCAAGGGTCCACCGCCTGCATTATGAAAGGGTTCCCCACCCATACCCAAACTAACGGTAAAATTCCCGCGTCACTCGGACTTGTCTGAGCGTCCGGCTGGGTAGAAGCGCCCCAAAGCGTTCCCCGGCCCGCAAGGCGCAAATCCATTCGAGAGGCAACGGAGTTTTATTTGAGAAAACGCACACCGTCGACGCGGACGCGCAAGCCTGCCGCAACGAGCCAGCCCAACGACATCGAAATCATCGTCAACTGCAGCAGCCAGGAGACCCGCATCGCGCTTCTGGAGGACGCCAAGCTCATGGAGTACCGCGTGGAGCGGGAAGAGCGGGTGGTCGGCAGCATCTTCAAGGGCATCGTTCAGAACGTGCTTCAGGGCATGGATGCCGCCTTTGTGGACATCGGCCTTGAGCGCAACGCCTTCCTCTACGTCGCGGACATCCTTCCCGACGAGGGCGGCGACAACAGCCCGGCCAGCATCAAGCGCAGCGAGTTGCGCCGCCGCAAGATCAAGGAGCTGATCCGCCCCGGCCAGGAGCTGATGGTCCAGGTCACCAAGGCTCCCCGCGGCACCAAGGGCGCGCGCGTCACCACGCGCATCAGCCTTCCCGGCCGCTATGTCGTGCTCATGCCCGGCGGCGGTCATGTGGGAGTCAGCCGAAAGATCGAGGACCGAAAGGAGCGCGACCGCCTGAAGCGCGTGGGGGACAAGATCATTCCCGACGGATTCGGCCTGATCCTCCGCACGGAGTGCGAGAGCCGCACCGAAGCCGAGCTGCGGGCCGACGTTCAGTTTCTGCAGCAGCTCTGGTCTCAGGTCATGGAGTCGGCCAAGCGCCTCCGCGCCCCCGCCGTCGTCCACCGCGACCAGACCCTGCTCTACCGCACCATCCGCGACGTCTTCAGCGATGAGATCAGCCGCCTGACCATCGACGACCCGGAAGAGTACGAGAAGGTCAGCATGGTCGCCGCGATGGTCGCGCCGAAGCTGAAGGACAAGATCGAGCTTTACGACAGCAACGAGCCCATCTTCGACCACTACGAGATCGAGAAGGACCTGGACAACCTTCTGGAGCACAAGGTCTTCCTCAAGAGCGGCGGAACGCTGGTCATCGACGAGATGGAGGCCCTGACCGCCATCGACATCAACACCGGCCGCCAGGTCGGCACCAAGTCGCTCAGCGATACGGTCCTCAAGACCAATCTGGAGGCCGCTGAAGAAGTCTGCCGCCAGCTCCGCCTGCGCGACATGGGCGGCATCATCGTCATCGACTTCATCGACATGGAGAGCGCCGAGGACAAGAAGAAGCTCATGGCGCACTTCGAGCGGATTCTGGAGCGCGACCGCGCCCGCACCCGCATCGGCCGCATCTCATCGCTCGGCCTGCTTGAGATCACCCGCAAGCGCACCAGCGAAAGCGTCACCGAGGCGATCACCCTCTCCTGCCCGATGTGCGAAGGCCGGGGCCGCATCCCTTCTTCCGACACCGTGAGCCTGTGGATCGAGCGCGAAATGCGCCGCCGCATGGCCGAGCCCGGCGACGCCTACTATGTGGAGTGCCACCCGGCGGTCGTCGAGAGCCTGATCGGCGCCGACGGAGAGGAGATCGAAGAGATGGAGCACAGCCTGCGCCGCGGCCTGTACCTACGCGCCAACTTCGACTTCGACTACGAAGAGTTTGAAATCACCCCCGGCACGATGGAGGCGTTCGACCGCAAGTACATGGGTCAGCGCCGCGCGCAGGTGGTGGAGTGCATGGTGCGCCGCTCGAACATCGAGGCGGTGCAGAAGGCCATCGGCTGGACCGACGACGGCTACTACGTGGAACTGCTCAATGGCACCGAGTACATCGGCTCCCGCATCAAGTGCGTGCTGCAGGATCTGCGCCGCTCCTTTGCGGTCGGCGATGTGATCACACCCGGCAAAGGCAAACTATAATGTAGTCCATGCTGGATCGCGCTCAGCGATTTGTGTGGGGAATGGTTGTCGGCGGGTTTCTGCTCGCCCTCGGCTCCTTCATCATGATCATCGTCGTCGTCGGCGACGGATCGTTTCGCTGGGTGTTCGGCGGCCAGAATCTCGAAGGCCACAACTTCCTGGCCTACCTGATGCTCGGCCTGGTGGGCGTCGGCGTGCTGATGCTTGTCGCCGGCCTGCTCTACGGCCTGGTCAGCTCCCGCTCAAATGACGCCAAAAAGCCGATCAAGAAGGTTCAGGGCGTCCAGATCATCGCGATGCTCATCAACAACGAGGATGACCAGCCGATCTACGACGTGAACATGTACGATCCGCACGAGCTGCGGTGCTATGTGCAGATCGTGATGCCCGATGGCGAGCGGCGGGAATTCAAGACCGACTACAACCTTCTGCAGAACATGGGCGAGGGCCTGACAGGCGACATCACCTTCCAGGGCAGGTGGCTCTGCTCCTTCGAAAAGCGGATGCCCGCGCCCCATCAGGTGGGTCCGGACCCGTTTGTTCGCTAGACGTGTGCAAGGTTGGGGCCGTCTCTCCCATAATAGAAAAGATGGTGGATGTCGCCGCCGTTTGGAATGACTCTCTGCCCGAGATAAAGAAGGGCGTCACCGGCGTCGGTGTTTGGACGGCTCTCAATGCCGCCAAGCCGATTGCGCTGGAAGATGACACCTTCGTCATCGGGCTGCCCCACGATGAGTCAGAGCTTGCAGGACACCTGCGAGTGGCCCAGACTCGCCGACTGATCGAGCTGACCGTGGCCAGCCAGGTCAATCAGCGGGTCAATCTGCGCGTCATCTCCGGCACCACCGATCGGGACTGGGAGACCGAGCGGAAGCGCGACGAAGAGAAGCGCCGCCTGCAGGAGCAGGCCCTGGCCCGAGAGCGCAAGGAACTCCAGGCCGGCAAGAGCTGGGAGAGCATCTACGAGAAGCTCTCGCGCCAGTACGCCGCCACCCCCAACCGCTCCCTGCCGCAGAATCGAGCCAAGTTCTTCTTGGAGGCGGTGGAGATCGTGGCGAACGCGCTCACCGAGACGCCGATCAACGACGACCTGGACGAGCGGAACTACGCCCGGTGCCTAGAGCGCATCGCGCAGTACTCCGAACTCCCGAGCGCCCTGGTCGCCATCCGAGTCCTCGAAAAGAGCTTCTCGGGCTGATGGCCGAGGCCGTTGTCCTCGGCTCCGGCACAAGCAACGGCGTTCCAACGCTCGGGAAAGACTATCCGCCCGAGTATCTGGCCAACCCCAAGAATCACCGCACCCGCCCCGCCCTCCTGCTCAAAGGGCCGCAGGGCAACATCCTCGTCGATGCCGGGCCGGACATGCGGATGCAGCTTCTGCGCGAAGGGGTGAAGGACTTTGAAGCGGTCCTGATCACCCACACCCATGCCGACCATGTGATGGGCCTGGACGATGTGCGGGCGATCTCGATGATCACCGGCGAGGCGATGCCGATCTACACCAGTCCGGAGTATCAGGAAGACATCCGCCGCATCTACCCCTACGCCTTCGCCGACTTCCCTCCCGGCATCTGGGTGCCGCGGTTCGACCTGCGCGATGTGCCGGAGACCCTGGAGCTGGCGGGGCTGACCCTCCGCACCTTCTGGGTGGAGCATGGTCCGCTCCCGGTTTTGGCCTTCCGCGTGAATGACTTTGCCTACATCACCGATGTCAGCCGCATCCCCGAAGAGGCCATGCCCCTGCTCGAAAACCTGGATGTGCTCATTCTGGATGCGGTGCGCTATAGGCCTCATCGCAATCATTTTCATTTAGAAAAAGCGCTCGAAGTCGCGGCGGAGATCGGAGCGCGCGAGACCTTTCTGACCCACCTCAGCGACGACTACGATCACGACAAGACGAACAGCGAGCTGCCGGAAGGAATCGCGCTGGCCTACGATGGCCTTCGCATTGCGATCTGAAGAACCGCTTGAAGTTTCTGCTTGAAAAACCTCACATAAACCGCAAGGTTTGACCTAATGAGCGGCGACTTAGTTGCCAGTATTTGTATCAGGAGGGCATGCCGATCCGCGAGCCAAGCGAGATGCCAAAACTCATAGCAGGTCTCATGGCGCTTACCGCGCTCGCCGCCAGCATTCTAGCGCAGGCGGATGCAATGACCTGCCTGACGAGAGGCGCCATCGCCTTCATCGTCGGTTATTTTTGCGGGATTTTATGGCATAGTATCCTTGGCAATCAGCAAAAGCCGCACGTCCGGAAAGAGGCATCTCAGTCCGGCAAGAAGCCGCAGGATGCGGCCGAGCCACAGGAGGGCTCACGGGCGGCCTAAGGAGGGTGAACAGCAATGCCGTTATCGCCTGAACAGCTTCAGAGGGCCTGGCAGGAATACAAGGTCTTTAAGAGCCCAGACTCACGAGTGGCGCTCATCGACCACTATTCTTACCTGGTCAAAATCACTGCCGGACGTCTTGTGACCAGCGTTCCCGCAGGACTGGATCGCGACGACCTCGTCAGCGCGGGCGTCATCGGCCTTATCAAGAGCGTCGATCAGTACGATCCCACCCGAGACGTCAAGTTTGAAACCTACGCGATTGCCCTGATCCGCGGCGCGATCCTGGAGATGCTCCGCGACGAAGACTGGGTTCCCCGGTCGATCCGCGAGAAGCTGAAGGCCCTGGACAAGGCCACCAAAGCGCTCAACACCTCGCTGGGCTACGAGCCCTCGGTCCGCGAACTGGCGGACTACATGAGCCTCTCGGAAGAAGAGGTCACCGGCCTGATGGTCCGATCCGGCCGCACCAATGTTTTCAGCCTTGATGACATCGTCGGCGGCGGCAGCGCCGAAGGCGACGACAACATCCACTTTGTCGAGATGATCATCGACGAGACCGCTTCGCCCTCGGGCGACATGGAGGGCAAAGAGCTGCGGCGCATCCTGGCCAGCGGCGTGGATGCCCTGCCGGAGCGGGAACGGCTCGTCATTGCCCTCTACTACTTCGAGGGCCTCACCTTCAAGGAGATCGGCAAAGTGCTGGGCGTGAGCGAGAGCCGCGTCTATCAACTCCACACCCAGGCGATGGGACGCCTGCGGACCTACCTCAAAGAACAGGGAGCGGCCAACGTCGCATGAGGGGTATGAGCAATGGAGGAAATCTCCCGAATTCAGCCGATCAGCCGGGCCACCGATCCCGTTCAGCGCATTGAGCGCCGACCCGATCAGAACCCCAGGCAGCGGCAGCAGCGCCGAAAGCCGGACGACGAGGACATCATCGAGCTTCACTCAGAAGAAGAGAAGCCGGAAGATGAAGAGTCGGAAGGCAAGCCCGCAAACCCCGATGAAGGCCAGCCGCACCACCGCTTGGACATTTCGGCCTAAGTCCTCCGGTGCAATGTGCCCGACAATGATGTTAGAGAGTCTGAGAGAGTGTCTGTGCCCGTCACAGGCTCGGCAATAGAACAAAGGAACCAACCGATGAGATCGACTGCTTACCTACTTTCCATGGCTGCGCTCGCCCTACTGGCGGCAGGGTGCGGCAACAAAGCCTCCGCAGGCGGAGGCGGCGGGGGACGCGTCGTCGCCACCGTCAACGGCGAAAACGTCACCAGTGAAGACATGCTGCGCCTGCTGGCGGCCAAGCCGCGAGTTCGCGTAGTCATCACCGGCGAAGGCACCTCGGTGGACCAGAACGGCATCGCCGAACTGCCCGTCTCCGACAACCTCGCCTTCCAGGGCCTGCAGGATCTCGTCAGCCAGAAGCTTCTGCTGCAGGAGGCCAAAGAGCGCGAACTGCTGCCCAGCGATGAAGATGTCGAGGCCGAGATCAAGTTCCGGTCCGCCCTCAACCCTCAGTTCGTGCAGGAGCTGCAGAACCAGGGCTTCACCATGGGGCAGATCCGCGAGAACATCCTGATCGAGCTGGCGCGGGAGCGGCTGCTCACCAGCGGCGTCACCGTGACCATGGCCCAGGTTGACCAGTACGTCAAGGACAACCCCACCGAATTCATCGAGCCCGCCACCGTCGCCTTCGACGTGATCCGCGTGGCCGGTTCGAAGGGCCGAAATGACGCTCAGAAGGAGCTGGATGCCGGCGCTTCCTTCGAAAAGGTAAAGGAGAAGTACGACCAGACTCCGCCCGATGAGCGGCGTCAGATCAACATGATGGCTTCCGGCGACGGCGTTCCGGTCGATACGATCTCCGACCTGATGCGACCCCACGTCGACAAGACCGCCATCGGCGCGATGACCGACTGGATCAACGCGGGCGACGACTACCTGCGGCTCAAGATTCTCAAGAAGAAGGACAAGGCGCCCATCGAGATGACCGAAGAGCGCAAGAAGTTCCTCCAGCGCAGCATGGCCATGGCCGAAGGCTCCAAGGGAACCGACCTGCGAAAGATGGTCGAGGACAAGATGCGCGAAGCCACCATCGAAGTGAAGGATGAGGGCCTGCAGAAGCTGTGGGCGCTCTTCTCGCAGCGGCTGAAGGATCGAGCGGCGCAGGCTCCGGCCCCCGCCGCCTCAACGCCTGAAGCAGGCGCACCCGGCCAGTAAGCCTGGACTGGGAGCAGAGAGGGAAAGGGCTGATCCGAAGCGGATCAGCCCTTTTTTGCGCCGAACTTCTGGAGTTCGGAGACCAGTTGGATGCAGTCCATCTCGCCGAATTCTCCGGTGCCGATGTACTCGCGCAGGTCTTCGCTGAGGCCGTCGAAGCCGGGAGAAGCCCAGCTGCCCAGCGGCTTTTTGGACGAATCGAGTTTGACAAGGGTCAGCCTGAAGCCTTCGGTCTTATCGGGAATCCCATCATCCCATCGCAACCCGCCATCCAGCAGATCGGGAATGGAGGTGTATACGCCCGCGATTTCAGAGCGTCCGTCTTTGTCGAGCTGTTCAGTGACCCAGTAGATGCGTCGGAACTTCATTGTTGCCGTCTTCCTGACGCGCCGGAATATACCTTCCGCGCGATGGTGAGCGGGCCTAAGCCCGCCAAATGAAGGGCTCTCCGTCCGTCAAAACCCGGGCATTAGTCTCAGCCTCTTCCAGCATGAACTCCGGCAGGCAGAACATCGAGTGGAAGAATCGCGGCGTCACATAGCGGTTCTTCACGCCGCGCTGCTCCAGCCGCTGAGCGATCTCCTCGACGGAAAGCTCCAGCGGATCGTGCTTCTTGCTCGCGAGGATGAATCCCCACGGAGTCTGGAAGGTCGAGACCAGGCCATAGTAGCCGCGCACGACCGGAAAGATTTCCGGCAACGACTGCAGGGTCTTGAGAACGGAAGCGAAAAGATACGGATAAAGCTCATTCACCGCGCCGGACTGCAGGACGAACACCCCGTCCTCGTTGAGCGCCTTGGCGACGTGGCGGAAGTAGTCCTGCGTGTACAGGTAGTACGCCGGGCCGCCCGGAACCGGGTTCGGCAGGTCGCTCATGATCACGTCGTAGCCGTAGCCCGAGTGATCCTCGACCCATTTGCGAGCATCCAGGTGCTCCAGCGTGGTGCGTGGGTCGTCGAATGCGCCCTTGTGCCACTCCTCCATGTGGACCTTCACCATGTCGATCAGCTCTTCGTCCAGATCGATCATGTGGGCCTCCTCCACGGTGTTGTGCTGCAGCGCCTGCCACAGGGTCGCGCCCTCACCGCCGCCGCAGATCAGCGCCTTCTTGGGGTTCGGGTGCGTGATCATCGCAGGCTGAGCCATCGACTCGTGATAGACATGCTCGTCCATCAGCGCCGACTGGATGGCGTAGTCCAGGAACAGCGTCTTGCCAAAGACCGGCATATCGACAATCTGGTACTGCTGATACTTGGTCTGCCCTTCGACGAGAAACTTATTGATGCGGAACTGCCAGTTGCAGGCCTCGGTGTTCGTCTCGGTGATGAACATCCCCTCGACGCGGTAGCTCTGATCGCTGCTCATTGCGGTGAGTCTGGATCGTACCTGTGGACTCTGCCCGACTCAAGGGCTGGACTTACTGGAGACGAGGCTCTGTTTAATCCTGTTTGTTCAGCTTGAATCCACTCGGCCAAAAATCTCGAATAACCAAAGATGGTCCTGCGACCGCCTCGACTCTGTACTCAGTCGTTCCTTCTCCATTTATGCTCAGCCGAACAATAGCCCTTCTATCTTCTGGAGCGCTGGACATGCGGGAGGCAAAGCCCAAATCTTCGTCCTTCTTCGGATAAGCCCTCGATCGTGCAAAGAAGACTTCGGAGCCCAGAGGTGGCACTAGTTCGAGGCTCATGTAATCCTTCTTTTTGCTCAAGCGCCGCGCGGACCATCCTGGCTCAGTTGAAATCAGATTCAGGTTCCGATCCAGCGTCATGACGACCTTAGGCTTTTGATACGCAAAGAACCGCACCGCGTAAGAGTGCCCATCAGAGTGATAGTGAAATGGAACCCAGGCTAGATTCTTGCCTGCCGGAATAGATGGCTCTGGCTCACTCGAAAGGTGGTCATCCGCGCTCTGCAATGCTGTCAACCCTCCCGGTGGCATTGGATCAGCACGAACGAGCAGAGCGGTGTGGAGATACCCAGCCGAAACATCGCCATGACTCTGGTAAACCTGCGGCTTAGACTTCAGCGCTTCCTCAGAGAGCTCAATCTCCTCGCCGTCTACTCCTATAACCTCATGCGGGTGTGCGATAGCCAATATTTCAATCTTTGACTCTCCAAGCATCCCGCTGAGCGGTGGCCGGGTGACTGATCCAGGAAGTGGAATGTCAACTCGAAATGTTTTTTGGGTGACCGCGAAGAGTTCAGCCTTCTTGATCGATTGGGGGTCAATCTTCCAATAAGGAGCAAACCAAAGACTCTCCTCCTCACTTTCAAAACTGGAGGTGGTCACTGGCCTTGCCGTTTGGCTCCCATCTTTCAGCGTAAAGCGCACGCCAAGTCGTGCGTCTCTCACCAGCGGGAAAGTGACTCCCATAAAGGACTGGTTCGCCTCGCTTAAGCTATAGCCAGGCGTATGACTCGTGCTCGCGCCGTTCTCCCACACAGCCAATGGAGAGCCGAACCAGCTTTCAATAACCAACTCCTCGCGAAGCCGATCCTGCCTGCCTGAACGGTTGAAGTGAAGTACAAAGCGATGGACGCGAGCTACGTCCTCTGCATCGGCGGGATATCGTTCGGGAGCCGAGAACACTTTCGTTGAATGAATCCAAATCGGTGCCGCATGAGGCAACGAGAGTTCCATAACCAGATCCCCTTCGCGCATCAGATTCCCTGCGCTATCCAGCAGCAACGGGGCGCTATCTTCCCCAGGGTTTGCCGGACTAAACTCAATCGTTTTTCCCTGCCTAAGATCAGTGCCGGACACAACCCTTGCCGATGGTTCAGTAACAACCTGTCCGCCTTGTTCTTTAGCCTCGGCAGTGAGGGTTCTCAGGCAACCAGTGACCACCAGTGCCGCGAAGCCACCCACCAAAAACAGACGCCCTCCAAACATTGCCTTGATACTAGCAACGTTTGGAGGGCGCGAGGGGTTACTCGACCAGGCTTAGCCTTCCACTTCGCTCTGGATGCCGCGGCGGACGATCAGGAACTTGATGCGGCCGGGCTTGAATCGCTCACGGAGCTGCTGTACGGCACGGTCCACGTAAATGGTGCCGCCGCAGTAGAAGAGGTCCACGGCCGCGTACTTGTGCTCCGGCCAGGTGTGGATGGTGTAGTGCGACTCCTGGATGATCACCGCGCCCGAGACGCCGTACGGCTTGAACTCGTGGAACGACTGGGTGACGATGGTGGCTTCGCTCGCCTTGGCGGCTTCGATCATTGCCTCGCCGACCGTGTTCTCAAGCTCCAGCGACTGCGGATCGCAGTCGAACAGCTCGATCAGAACGTGGCTGCCGAGCGACGGCTCTTCGTCTTCGCGGAGCGGGAGGCCGTCGGAATCCTTGCGGAGCCAGCGGCTGAATTCGTCGGCGTCTTCGGAGTGAAGAAGGGTCCATCCGGCCACGCTCTCCAGCTCGGGAGGAGCGACGGCCTTCTTGGGCTGCGCCTTGGATTTGGACCAAAAACGGGAGATCCAGCCGCGCCAATCAAGAGTGCGCGACAGGGGAACGACCACGGCAATACATGCCGCCAGAATCAGCTTTCCTGCAGTCAATTGCGTTTCCTATTTGTAAGTTCAAGCCCTCAGCAAGCTGAGGGAAAAACCCCAGAACAGCAAAGAAACCATCCGAAAAGCAGACACGCCTGCCCGACATCGCACAGAACCGCCGCACCGTTCACGCACCTGTCCTGTACCCTGTTCCCCGCACAATCGCGCAGAGACGGATGATCTCTTTCGGCGCCCCATTGACCGGGAATTCCGACCCTATCAGGCGCAGGCACACATGATACCGGCTGCTCGAATGTGCCTATGTTAAATACGCATTACGCCCTACCAAAGACCGGCAAATTGCCTATCCACGGCATGTCCGCCTAACCTTCGACGCCCGCAGGGGTGATCGGCAAACCTAAGTAAGTTTGGCGGGCTCGGAGCTTCCGGCCAGGCTGATGCGGCCGTCGTGGATTTCGATGATGCGGTCAGCGCGCTCCAGCATGTCGGGGTCGTGAGTCACCATCACCAGGGCTCCATCACCCCGGCGGTCGTTCAGCAGGTTCACCACTTCCCTTCCCGCCTTCTGGTCGAGCGCGGCGGTCGGCTCATCGGCGAAGACCACCCGGCGGTTCCCGATCAGGGCGCGGGCCACGCAGACCCGCTGCTTCTGCCCGCCGCTCAGCTCGTGCGGATAGCGGTGGGTCAGATCGGCCAAACCGAGATCCTGCAGCAGCTGCTTCGCCTCGCGCTCCATGCCCTGCTCCGGCGCTCCGGAGACCACGTTCTCCAGCGAAGTGAGGTAGCCGATGAGATAGGGGTACTGAAAGACGAAGCCGAAGTCATGCAGGCGAAGGCGGCTGCGCTCCTCGTCGTTGAGCGAATTCAGCGTTCGGTCGCCATAGACCACCTCTCCCGAGGTCGGCTGCTTGAGCCCGCTGAGCAGATACAGCAGCGACGATTTGCCCGAGCCCGACGGCCCCAGAATCCCGAGAAACTGCCCCGGCTTCACCTCCAAGTCCACTTCCTGGCAGGCATGGATCGTCCGTCCATGATCCTGATACAGCAGCGACGCCTGGCGGGCCTGGATCATACGAGCCTCCTTTCGACAATCGAAACCGGATCGGACCGTTTGAGCCGCAGCACCAGCGTCAGCGCGCCGATCACCAGAATCGCCACCGGAACCGGAATGGTGTAGAGATACGCGCCCTTGTCCAGCGGATCGATGGCAAAGGCCTTCGGGTCCATCAACTGAACCTTGACTAAAGTGAGCATCGCGTAGGCGATGACTCCGCCCAGAATCCAGCCGATCAGAACGGTGAGAGCCGTCTCCATCAGCGACCGCCTCAGCAGAATCTTCCGCGACCATCCCAGGGCCTGCAGCAGGCCGAATTCCTGCATCCGCTGCGCCTGAAAGATGCTCATAAGCATCCCCATCATGATCGTGATGACCACCACCAGCGTGCCGATGACGATGTTGAGAATCTTGTAGAGGATCGAGAACATCTTCGCGGTGTCCTCTTCCAGCAGGTGGTAGGCAAAGATGCGCGAGCGTGTGCCCTTGAAGGCTTCGTAAGCCCACCGGTCCAGCTTGGCCTGGTCGGCCTGATTCTTGGCAAAGACCAGCAGGACGTCAATCGGCGGAAAGTGGTGTTCGGTGTGGTATTCGATGGGGCAGAGGATCACCCACTCTTCCGACCGCAGAATCCCCGTCACCTTCACCGACTGGGCGGAATAGCCTTCGTCGTTGGTGGGGCCAAGCAGTTCGTCTCCGATCCCGAGGTTCAGGTTGCGGGCCACCGGAGAGCTGATCAGCGCGCCCGGCTCGCCTTCGGTGGGGTAGCGGCCGTCCACCTCCCCGCCGCCCATGCGCTCGACGTAGTAGCGCATGTCGTCCTGAGTCAGCGCGAGCACGACAAAAGGCCAGCCGCCGACAATGCTGGTCACCTCGGTGAAGCTGTTGCGGGCCACGATCATCCGGTCGATCTCCACCGGAGACTCCGCCTCAAACCGCTCCATGATCTTCGGCACTTCGCTGGTCAGTCCCCGCGGCGTGACGCCCGTGTAGTGGCGGGAATAGCTGTAGATGGTGCGGATGGAGAGCGGGATCGAGTTCATCATCGAAACGATCCCGGCAATGAGCATCACCGCCAAAACAATGACCCCGATCATCGGCAGGGTCTTGGATGCGTTCCGCCTCAAATAGAGGCTGGGACGCAATGGATCAGCGATGGCGGCGGTACCTCAAAAAGACCTCATTCTCGTGCGGAGTGCAGCTCACCAGTTCGTAGCGAAGCATATCGGCATCGGGAAAGCCCGGCCCCTCGGCAAATTGGGCTTCGTCCTGGCCCAAACGTATCTTCGGCGCGAGCGTGAAGAAAATCTCATCCACCAGGTCCAGCCGCAGCAATTCCCCGTTCAAAAGCGCGCCGCCTTCCACCAAAAGGTGCTCCACGCCGTGGCTGCGGATGGCGTGCATGACTTCATCCCATACGATGTCGGCCCCGCCCGTGGCGATCACCGGCAGTCCATCGGGAGCGTTGTCCATCCGGCGGCCAGGCATGACCAGCCAAGAGCCGCTGCCTTCGCGCAGAAAGTTGTGGTCGGGATCGACCCGACCCGATCCGGTCACCACAAACCGCTTCAGCTTGGGCGGAACGTTGATGACGGGGTTGGCGCGCAGATTCCCCGCGCCGATCATGATGCCGTCGGCCTGCGCCTCCAAGAAGTGCATGGTCGCGTGGTCGGTCTTCGAGCCGATCTTTGAGACTCCCTTGTCGCGCCCGCCCGCCGTGATCCGTCCGTCGATGGTCGCGACCATATTCAGAAAGACGTACGGCCTCTCAGGCGGAGCGGCGGGAAACTCGATGCTGCTGTAGACCGGCTCCGCCATCTATTTCCCCAATTCGCGCTCGATCGCCCGGGCCAGCACCGGGTAAGGCTGCTCCGCATAGCGCCGGCCGCCGATCCAGTAGGTCGGCACGTTGTAGACGCCTGCGGCATACGCTTCGTTGTCGTAGGGAACGATGCGGTCCTTCAACTGCCGCTCCTCCACGGCTTTGACAAGCGCGTCGGGATCGGGCACGATTCCGGCGCTGAGTTCGCGCAGCACCACAGGGTCGCTGACCCGTTTCCCTTCCAGCCAATACGCGTTGTACAGGGCCTCGACCATCTCATCCTGTCGGCCCAAATCCTTGGCAAACTCTATCGCCTGCATGGCGTTGAGCGTCCTCATCTTTGAGGGACGGATCGCCCGCGTCTTCTCCAAGCCTTCGGCGGCGTAAGCCAGCTCGATGCGGGTGGGAACGATGGGGCGGTCCGGATCCCGCTCGGGCGCGGGCGGTGCCGGAGGAGGCCAGCCAAGCTCTTCCGGCCAAAGCTCAAAACCCAGCCAGTTGAATTGAACATCAAATTGCTTTGAAAGCCGCTTGGTCTGGCTCAGGGCAATCCAGCACCAGGGACAGGAGATGTCGTGCGCCAGGTCGATCGTAAGAGGCATCTCTAACGATCATAGCGGCAGCGGAAGGGCAGAAGTTCCGAGCGGCCCAGCCCTCTTAGGCGGCGCGGGTGACTTCGTTGCGGCTCGGATCGACAAACCGCTCCTTGGCGGTGGCGATCAGCCGGGGTGCCTGATTGGCGTCGTCAGGCGCGCTGGCGTAGCCGACGCGGAAGCCGACGCGATTCTGTTCGCCCATGCGGGTGAGCAGCCACTGGGCCAGCTTCTTGCCGATTCGGTCTCGGGCCAGAACAACGGTCTCGCCGGTAGACGGAAGGATCAGCCCAAAGCCGAACTCTTCCCAGCGGCAGACAATGTCCAGGCCGCGCACGCTGCCCTTGAGGACCTCGCCCGCATCGATCAAAAGCTCCGTTACGCTGTCCGCGCCGAAGAAGCTGCGGACGGCCTCCAGACCGGTCATCTCGATCAGGATGATCGAGAGCACGCTGTCTTCGCTGCACACGCGATGCACCTCTTCCACGAGCCGCGAGTTGAAGTAACGGTCGCTGTAGATGCCCGTCTCCGGGTCGATGCTGCGCGAGCCGCGATCCTGCTCTCCGCGCAGAATCTGCTCCTCTCTCTCTTCGGCGGTGAGTATCCGGCGCAGCTTGCTGAGCGACTGGCGCAGGATGTGAGAAACGTAGTTGCACGAGATTCCCAGCCGCTGGGCGATCTCGGTCTGATTGAGCGACTCGAAGTGGAAGAGCACCAGCACTTCCTGCTCCAATTCGCGCAGCTGCTCCATCGCCTGCTCCAGCAGCAGGCGGTCTTCCACGCCCAGTTGGTCGGGCTCCATGAAGCTGGCGTCAAAGCGATCCAGTTCGTTGTCGCCGTCGTCGCTGTCGGTCGGCGTGCTGTCCAGCGAAGCGATCTTGAGCAGCTCCTGCGTGGTGTAGACATCGCCCACCGCCTCTTCGGAAAGCTCGGTGTACTCCGCAATCTCGCGGATGGTCGGCTGTCGGCTGAGCTGCGCCTGGAGCGCGGTGGTCGCCTTCTGCACCTTGTGGCGCATCTCCTGCAGCCAGGCCGGGTGCCGGATGGTCTGGCATTTGTCGCGCAGGTGGTGCCGCATCTCGCCGGTCACCAGGTGGGTGGCGTAGGTGCTGAAGCGGACGCCCGCTTCCGGGTCGAACTTGGTGAGCGCGTTGAGCAGTCCGATATAGCCCACCTGCACGAGATCGTCTACCGTCTCGATGCCTGCGAACTTCCGCGCGATCCGTTCAACCATAGGGGACATCTCAAGGATGATGAGATCCTTGAGATCCGCCCTCCCGGTCTCGAGATACTCGAGGACCAGGTTTTCTGGATCGCGTCTGTCGTCTGCCGCCCGTTGCGCCATTTCTTTGCCCGTTTAGTTCAGCCCCTTCCGGCGTGCTAGTCGTTGTTCACGTTGTTCACGATCTGGAAGATCGGAGTCATGACCGAGATTGCGATGAAGCCCACGACCACGCCCAGAAAGATGATGAGGACCGGCTCGATCATGGAGGTGAGGCCCTTCACCGTCTGGTCGACTTCTGAATCGTAGAAGTCGCCCACCTTGACCAGCATCTCCGAGAGGCGTCCGGACTCTTCACCCACGTCAATCATGTGGGTGACCATGCCGGGGAAGAGGCCGCTGGCCGCCAGAGGCTGGCTCAGCTTGTTGCCCTCGCGGATGCTGAGGCGGGTGGAGTCGATTGCGGCGGAAAGCACCGCGTTGTTCATCGTTTCGCCGACGATCTCAAGGCTCCGCATCATCGGGACGCCCGAGTTGATCAGCGTGCCGAAGGTTCGGCAGAACCGAGCGACGCTCATCTTGAGCGCCAGTTCGCCGACGATCGGAAGCTTCAGCTTGAAGAAGTCGAGTTGATACCGTCCCCGGGGGGTTTTGCCCCACATCTTGATGGAGAGCAGCAACACGCCCAGCGCCAGCAGGATGACCCACCAGAACTGAGACATAAAGTCGCCCATGGCGAAGAGCGCCGCCGTCATGGCGGGCATCTTCACGTCCATGCCGTCGAAGATCTCCTTGAACTTGGGCAGTACAAAGCTAAACAGAACGAACAGCATGAGCTGCGAGAAGATCAGGACGAGCACGGGGTACATCATCGCGCTCTTGATCTTGCCGCGGACCTCGTTTTCGTATTCGAGAAAGCCCGAAAGGCGGTCCAGGATGATGTCGAGGATGCCGCCGAGTTCCGCAGCGCGGATCATGTTGACGTAAAGCTTGTTGAAGACGTGCGGGTGCTTGACCAGGGCCTCGTTCAGCGCAAGGCCGCCCTTCACGTCGAGCGTGATCTGCTCCAGCGCCGGCTTCAGCGCCGGGTCCTTGGTCTGGGCCGTAAGAATTTCCAGACACCGCAGAATCGGAATGCCCGCATCGATCATGGTCGCGAACTGCCGCGAAAAGACGACCAGAGCCTTGATCTTCAGCTTCGGCTTGCCGATGGTGAAGCCCTTGCTCTTCTTGGTCTCCTTGATGTCGACGACCTGCATCGACTGCTCGCGCAGTCGGCTGAGAACGAGTGCCTCGTTCTCGGACTCCATGACGGACTTGACCGTCTTTCCTCCGGCGTCGATAGCGGTATAGGCAAAATGCGGCATGCGGCCTGTCTCCGACGAAGAGCGTAATTCGCCCTTCCCTGATCAATTGTCGGAAGACAAACCCGTATTCCTACATGGCTGCAGAAAAGAACATGCAGAGATTGGGCAAAACCGCACCTTTGCGGGGCTGTCTACTGGGCTTCCATTTCGGCCAGCGCCCCCTCGACTCCGCTGTCGTTTCCGACAGCTTCGCGAATCTGGCGGGCGATCTGCCGTGCCTCTTCATCATGCCCGGCCCGCTTTGCCGCAAGGCCATAGTTGACCGCGATCGGGAGCGAGCTGGACATGCTGCCCAGCGCCATGCGCATGATCTGATAAGCCTCTTCGTTCCGCCCCTGAGCGCCCAGGGCCATGCAGAGTTCGCCGTATCCCGGCTCGCAGGCCGGGAACAGCTCCAGCAGCTGTCGGGCTGACTCTTCCGCCTGCTCGGCCTGGCCGGCGCGGTTCTGGATCGCGGCGAGCGTGGCCCACATCTTCCAGTAGTCGGCCAGCCAGGTCCGCACCGGCTTCAGCTCCTTCAGCGCGCCCTCCAGGTCGCCCTCCTCCGCCTTCTTGGAAGCGGACTGGACCGTCTCGGCCCGCTTCGGCTGCTCCAGTTCAACGAGCCAGGAAAGGATCTGCGCGCGCAGGTTCTGCTCGGGATTCGCCGAGAGCGCATCGCGCAGCACCTGCGGAGCCTCGAATTCTCGTCCGGCTTCCGCCAGGGTCTCCGCGTACTCCAGCAACAGGCTCACATCGGCCGGATTCTCGTCGATGCAGTCCTCATAGAAGTCCATCGCCTTGTCGAACTCTTCTTCAGAGCGCAGCAGCGGCGCGTAGACCCGCTTGATCACTCCCGTCTCTTCCAGGGTGTTCAGGGCATTCTCAAAAACGTCTCGTCCGGCCTTCTTCTCTCCGGCATTGACCAGGGCCATGCCGTACTTGGCATGGACAGCGGGCTCGTCGCCATCGGATTCCAGCTTGGCCTTCCAGATGGCCGGAACCTCGTGCACCCGCTCCGTCTGGCTGAGCACATCGGAGAGCAGGTCGAGCGCCTGGTAGCTTCCCTTCGGCTCCATCTCGGCCGCCTTCTTCAGGCTGCGCTCGGCATTCGCGGGCATTCCCAGCGCGGCCTGAGCCATCGCCAGCTTGATCAGGATGTTCGGCTCATCGGGTTGCAGCCGCGCGGCCTTCTCGTAGGCATCGACCGCCGGGCTCATCTGGCCGACCGAAGAGAGCATCTCGCCCAGCGCAAAGTGGATGCGGGCATCGTTCGGGCGAAGCTCTGCGCCCTTGACCAGCGCACCGGCCACCATGTCCGGCGGCGCGATTCCGGCCCGGGCCACCATGCTGGCCAGTTGGATCAGCGCGACCAGCGGCTGATCCCACTCGGGCACCGATTCCAGCGCCGAGATCAGCGCCTCGAACGCGGGCTGCGGAGAGAATTCCTTGGAAACCCGGCCCTGCGAATGGTCGATGTACTGCGCCGCATCAAAGCCCTGGAGGAAGCTGCGGAAGGCGTCCGCGTTGTCCGTGCCGAAAAGCTCCTTGTCTTCCTTCAGATCATCGGGGACCTTGCCGCCGATCAACTGAGTCAGATCCTCGATGGCCGAACGGAGGGCGCCGAGCAGGCCCCCGGTAATGAAGGAGTACTCCTGCTGAAAATCGGGTTCGGTCTCTCCCTTTGAAAAGCCGCGGATGGTCAGCGTTCCGCCGCTTTCGGTCTCCGCATACCGGCCGTCCACGATGCGCGACAGCCGCTCGTCTTGAAAGAACTGCTTGACAATGTCGCTCTCGTTGAGATCTTCGGAGGGATTGATGATCGCGTAGCGCTGCATCCCGTCCTCTTCGATCTGGGCCATATAGTTGGCCGCATGAATCTCCTGCCCAGTCGTTCCGCGCAGAATCTCGGCGATGAAGGCCGCGCTCTGGCGGGCAACCTGTCCGGGCGTATTCGGACCAGCGTTGAAAGGAAGAACGGCAGTGCTCATGCGGCGGCCAGTGTACCTACGCCCTTTGAGGGTCCCCGGAGCGCGAAAAAGGCCTTCGGCAGGTCAAAAGAATCAGGTTCAAAACCGACGTGTATAATGTATCGAACTCTTTATAGGAGTATGGGCTGCCCACTATGAAGCGCTTTTTCGCCTGGCTAAGGGCCATTTTCAACCGCGGCATGGACAAGCTGGAAGATCCAGAGATCATGCTGGATCAGGCCCGCCGCGATATGCAGCAGGCCCTCGTCGCAAACCGCGAAAAAGCGGTCCAGGCCATCACCCAAAAGAATCGGCTTCAGAACCTTTTGGATGAGGCGGAGCGCAAGTCGGCTCAGCTCGAGGCGCAGGCCTCCACCGCTCTCCGACAGGGCAACCGCGAACTGGCCAAGCAGTTCCTGCGCGAAAAGACCAGCAACGACGCCACCATCGCCACCCTGAAGCAGACCCTTGCTCAGGCGCAGGAGACGGTGGATGCCGTAAAGGTCGCCATCAAGCGGCAGGAAGAGGAAGTCCGTAAGAAGTACGCGGAAGTCCTCGCCATGAAGGCGCAGTGGAAGCAGGCCCAGATTCAGGATTCCATCACCAAGGCGCTCGACGGGCTCACCTTTGAGAACGAGTACGAAAGCTCCTTCTCCGCCGCGCGCGAAAAGATTCAGAGCAAGCAGGCCGAAGCCGCCGCCCGAACCGAGATGTTCTCGGGCAGCGTCGCCGGCAAGATGATGGCGATGGAAGATATGGCGATGGATGCAGCCGCCGAAGAGGAGCTGGCCCAGTTGGAAGAAAAGCTCGGCCTCGCTTCGCCCACGGTCGCCTCTGAAGCGCCGGTCGCCACCGAGGACGTCGACCTGGATGCCCAGATCGATGAGCTGGAAAAGCGCCTGAAGCACTGATCCCTAGTGCCCTCCCAATCTTTCCGCGGCCCACTGCGTCTGAATAGAGGCAGATATGGCGCGCGCTGACCTTCCGGATCGCGTAAAGGAACGGCTCAAGGCCGTTCCCGCCAATCCCGGCTGCTACATCTACCGCGACGAAAAGGGAGAGGTCCTCTACGTCGGCAAGGCGCTCAGCCTCAAGAACCGCGTCCGCAGCTACTTCCAAAAGAGCGCGCGGCACGGCCCGCGCATCGAGCGGCTGGTCAACAAGACCCGCGATATCGAGTGGATCGTCGTAGACACCGAGGTCGAGGCGCTGGTGCTGGAGTGCAACCTCATCAAGGAGCACCGCCCGCCCTACAACGTCCGGCTGCGCGACGACAAGAGCTACCCGTACATCGTCATCACCAAGGAGCCATTCCCCCGGGTTCTCTTCACCCGCAATCCCAAGCGGCGATCCGGGCAGATCTTCGGCCCGTACACCAGCGCCTTTTCGGTGCGCGATACGCTGCAGCTTCTGCACAAGGTCTTCCCCCTCATTCCCTGCGGCAAATCTTGGTCCGGAAAAAAGGAGCAGCGGCCCTGCCTGTACTACCACCTCAACCAGTGCCTCGCCCCGTGCGCCGGACTCTCTGACAAGACCGAGTACGCCGGGATTATCAAGGAGGTCGAGCGGTTTCTGGAAGGCCGCGAAGCGGCCGTCATCGACGACCTGAAGGTCAAGATGGCCGAGCATGCCGAGAAGCTGGAGTACGAAAAGGCCGCGGCGATGCGCGACAAGATTCAGGCGCTGCAGAACGTTCTGGAGAAGCAGAAGGTGCTGAGCGAAGACGAGCACGATCGCGACGTGGTGGCCGTCGTGCAGGATGAGCGGGGGGCGGCTATCCAGATGCTCTACATCCGCCACGGCCGCCTGGTCGGCCAGCGCAGCTTCATGCTGGACGGCAGCAAGGAATCCGCACCGAGCGAGTCGGTGCAGGAGTTCATCAAGCAGTACTACGCCGACCAGCCCGAAGTGCCGCGCGAGATTCTTCTGCCGGTGGAGATCGAAGAGCGCAAGATCATCCAGCAGTGGCTGCGTCAGCGGCGCGGCGGTGCGGTCGGCATCGAGGTTCCGCAGCGCGGCGACAAGCTGCGCCTCATCGACATGGCCGCCCAGAACGCCGAGCAGACCCTGAAGACCTTCGCCCTGGAGATGGAGCAGAAGGAGCAGTGGGCCGAACAGGCGATGGGGCAACTCGCCGAAGAACTCGACCTGCCCAACCCGCCCGAGCGGGTGGAGGGCTACGACATCAGCAACATCCAGGGCACAGCCCCGGTCGGCTCGATGGTCGTGATGGAGCAGGGCTCGCCCGCCAAAGATCAGTACCGCCGCTTCCGCATCCGCTGGAATCCCGAAGAGCCGAACGACTTCGCGATGATGAACGAGGTGCTCACCCGCCGCCTCCGCAACGCCATCGAGGGCGATGAGAAGTTCAGCAAAATGCCGGACCTCATCATGATCGACGGCGGCAAAGGCCAGCTCCACGCCGCCCTCAAAGCCCGCGACATGCTCGATCTCCAGGTGCCGATGGTCGGCCTCGCCAAGAAGCAGGAGATCATCTATGTGCCGGAGCGCGTGGAGGGCAAGGAAGAGCCGGAATACACCTACCGAGAGGTGATCCTCCCGCTCAACTCCCCCGGTCTGATGCTCCTCCGCCGCCTGCGCGACGAAGCCCACCGCTTCGCCATCTCCTATCACCGAAAAGTCCGCGACAAGCGGTTTCAGGGAAGCGTGCTGGACGAGATTCCGGGCATCGGCCCGAAGCGTCGGCGGCTGCTGTTGCGGACCTTCGGAAGCATCGAAGGCATTCGTCGGGCCAGTGCAGAAGAAATCGCCGCCGTCCCGACCTTCACGAAGACTCAGGCAGAAGCGATCCGTGAATTTCTGCGGACGGAGTGAAGTTGGCAGTAAGCAGTTGGCAGTTCGCTGTCGCTGCCAGTGGAGCTTGTAGTTCGTAGTTTGTAGATCGCTTCGCTTGCAGTTCTTTTTTCTTCTCCTCTCCCGTGGGGAGAGGGCAGGGTGAGGGGGTTCCTTAGCCTTTGCGAGTTCTCTCCCAAGAAAGAAGTCATTGCGCGGGCTCTGCCCGCGCCCCCCCCTTCGGCCCTGACGGGCCACTTCCCCTGCGAGCGGGGCAGATGCTGAATCTCCCCCCTCTCCCTAGAGGGAGAGGGCAGGGTGAGGGGGTTCCTTAGCCTTTGCGAGTTCTCTCCACAAGAAAGAAGTCATTGCGCGGGCTGTGCCCGCGCCCCCTTCGGCCCTGACGGGCCACTTCCCCCGCAGGCGGGGGCAGATTGCATGGATGCAACCGAAGAGGTCTACGAACTACAGACTACAAACTTCCCAACTTCAAACGCCTCGTTCCTCGGCGGATACCAAACGGATGCCCTCTCCCTAACCCTCCCCCACGATGGGGGAGGGGATGGCCTGAACGGTGTATGCCTCCACAGAACGGAGCGGAGCGACTCTGTTGAGGCTATAAGCGCCTCCCCCTCATAATGATTATGAGGGGGATAAAGGGAGGTTTAGAAGCACCTTGGTCGCTCCAGCCAAAGAACAGCGAGTGCCCGAGAGGGCACGGCGACCAGCCCACCAGAAACCCATCCTGGGAGTGCGCGGCTTCAGCCACGCTTTGGAGTGCCGGGCTTGAGCCCGGCTGGTCTCCGGTTTCTTTGTGAGCGGCAGTCAACTACACCCCCGTCCCTCACCCTAACCCTCTCCCTCACCTGGGAGAGGGGATGCCAAACCCT
>CBFGUV010000008.1:0-85651 GCA_965652385.1 uncultured Fimbriimonadaceae bacterium | reverse complement strand
CCACGCAATCTGCCCCCGCCTGCGGGGGAAGTGGCCCGATAGGGCCGAAGGGGGGCGCGGACAGAGTCCGCGCACTGACTTCTGTCTTGTGGAGAGAGCTTTCTTCAAACGAACCCCCTCACCCTGCCCTCTCCCTCAAGGGAGAGGAGAAGAAGCGATCTACGAACTACCAACTACAAACTCGACTGCAAACTCCTACTGTTCGCCGCCGAAATTCGTCGTGCTGGCGATGGCTTCGAAGTGTTCGTGGGCTTTGTTGGCGTCCTGCTGGTGATAGTCGAGGAAGGCGGTCTGTCCGGAGGGCGGCAGGGTTTCCCAGGTGCCGCTGGAAGATCGCACCCACTCGTTCAGCTCCTTCTCCTTCTGGAACCGCTCACGCGCTTCCTGCTCGGTCGGGATGGGGGCGTTGTTGTTTGCGGCGGTCTGGGAGGCGGAGGAACCGCATCCGCTGAGAGCGGCGGCGAGGATGAGCACGAGGGGCCAATATCGCATACCCCGATTCTGGGATCGGGCCATGTTAACGGGCGGTCAACATGGCCCTGACCGGGGCCTTAGCCCGCCATTGCGGAGCCGACGGTGCCGATATCCAGCATCCGCTTGAGCGAAACGCGCGCCCAATGGGCGATCTCGGCGGGGACGATCACCTGGTTGACCACTTCCCCTTCCACCAGCCGCTCCAGCACCCAGCACAGGAAGCTCGGATGGATGCGGTACATGGTCGAGCAGGGGCAGATCTGCGGGTCGAGGCAGACGATGGTCTTGTCCGGATGTTCTTTCGCCAGACGGCTGACCAGATTGATCTCGGTGCCAACCGCCCAGGCGGTGCCGGGTTCGGCGGCTTCGATGGTCTTGATGATGTATTCGGTCGAGCCGTTGTAGTCGCTCTCGCGCACGACCTCAAGGGTGCATTCCGGGTGGACCAGAATGTTGACGCCGGGAATCTCCTCCCGCGCCTTCTGCACCTGCTCCACGGTGAACCGCTTGTGGACGCTGCAGTGCCCTTTCCACAGGATGAACTTGGAGGCCTGAATCTTCTCGGGCGTGTTTCCGCCCAGCGGCTTGAACGGGTCCCACAGGCACATGTCCTTGTCGGGGTCGAAACCCATGCGGACGCCCGTGTTGCGGCCCAAGTGCTGGTCGGGCAGAAACATGATCTTCTCGCCCCGCGCCAGCGCCCATTCGAGGGCGGCGGGCGCGTTGGTGGAGGTGCAGACTGTGCCCTCCCGCTCGCCGACAAACGCCTTGATGTTTGCCGCCGAGTTGATGTAGGTGACCGGGATGATCTTGCTGGTGTCGGTCACTTCGCCCAGCTGCTTCCACGCCGAACGAACCTGAAAATGGTTGGCCATATCGGCCATCGAACAGCCCGCCGCCATGTTGGGCAGGATCACCTTCTGGTGCTCTTCGGTGAGGATGTCCGCGCTCTCGGCCATGAAGTGGACGCCGCAGAAGACGATGAATTCGGCTTCAGGATGCGCGCTGGCATCCTTGGCCAGCTTGTAGCTGTCGCCGCGAAAATCGGCGTGCTCAATGATCTCGTCGCGCTGATAGTGATGGCCCAGGATGACCAGGCGGGAGCCCAGCTTCTCTTTGGCCGCGCGGATGCGGGTGCTCGCCTCTTCGGCGGTTAAAGATGTGTATTCGGCCGACAACGGCTTTTGAAACATTCTGTTGTTCCTAGTTACTCCGGACGCTGGACCAGAGGAGACAGAGGCCTCAGCGCACTCCGGACGGCCACAGTCCTTTCGGACGGGGTTGTTGTGACCGCTCTATTGGAAATCTTACCTTCTTAACCGTGAATCTTTAGGTTCAGCGGTCCGCCAGAGACTGGAGCCATTGCCGGGTCTCCCGGGGATGCCGAAACCGCAGCACGCGCGGGCCTTCTTCGCCAAAGTGACTGAGCGCTTCTTCAAGCTGTCTCTGCCGCTCGCCGTGGGTCTGAGCCGTAAAGCGGATCATCGAATCCCGGGTGAACAGATGCGTCCACAGGGATTCGCGGTTTCCATTCCACAGCGGCTTGCGGAGCAGGCCCCGCCAGAGGCTCCGCTTCGTCACGCGCCACAGCGCGATGCCAAGCGGGTAGTCCAGCCAGATGAGGGTATCTGCCCGGTCCCAGATGATCGGCCACGAGTCGCGATAGAAGCCATCCACGATCCAGGCATCGGCGCTCAGCTTCTCGCGGAGGATCGCCTGGAATTCATCCAGCGGGCGCTGTTCCCAGTCCGGCAAGTGCCACAGGCCATCCAACTCCACCCAGGGAATGCCCAGCCGCGCCTCCAGCTCCCGGGCCAGCGTCGATTTGCCCGAGCCGCTGCATCCGCAGATGTGAATCCGCTGCACCGAGCTAGGCGGTGCGGACAAGAACCTGCGCCGCTTCGGCGATGTGTTCCGGCGACAATCCGCAGTCGGCCAGAAGCTGCTCCTGTCCGCCGTGATCCACGAAGCTGTCCGGCAGAGCCATCAGCTTCATCGGAATGGTGTTCAGACCGGCATCCAGCACAGCGGAGCGAACCGCCTCGCCGAATCCGCCCCACTGCACGTTCTCTTCAATCGTGATGAGCGCGCCTGCCTGCTTGACTTCCCCAACAATCGTCTGGGCATCAATCGGCTTGGCCCAGCGGGCATTGATGACGCTAGCGCGAATGCCCTTCTCCAGCAGTGCGGTTGCCGCCTGCCAGGCAGAAGTGACCATCGAGCCGTAGGCGCAGAGCACCACGTCAGCCTTGCCTTCTCCATCAGGAACTCCCAGCACTTCGGCCTTGCCGAATTCGATGGCTTTGCGCCGCTCCGGAAGGTTGTCGGGCACGCTGCCGCGCGGGTAGCGCAGGGCGACCGGACCGCCGTCGTATTCACCCATCCAGGCGATCATCTCGCGCAGCTCGGTTCCATCCCGCGGAGCGCACATCGCCATGTGCGGGATCAGGCCAAGGAAGCTGATATCGAAGGTGCCGTGATGCGTCGGTCCATCGGCGCCGACCAGACCGGCGCGGTCCATGATGAAGCGGACCGGGAGCTTCTGAATGCAGACATCGTGCAGCACCTGGTCAAAGCCGCGCTGCATGAAGGTGGAGTAGATGGTGCAGAACGGCTTGAGCCCGCCCGCCGCCATGCCCGCCGCCAGCGTCACCGCATGCTCTTCCGCAATGCCGACATCGTAGAAGCGGTCCGCATATTTTTGGCAGAAGCCGACCAGACCCGTGCCGTCCGGCATGCCGGCGGTGATGGTGATGACCTTCTCGTCATCCTTCGCCAGTTCGCAGATCGAGTCGCCGAAAACGTTGGTGTAGGAGGCCGGACCGCCCGACTTGGCGGGCATCTCGCAGGCGCTCGCGTCGAAGGGGATGACGCCGTGCCACTTCGTGGCGTCCTCTTCGGCCACGTTGTAACCCTTGCCCTTCACGGTGAGGGCGTGGACAAAGAGCGGGCCGGGCACATCGCGCAGATGGCAGAAGATCTCGTAGAGCGACTCCAGGTTGTGGCCGTCGACGGGGCCGATGTACTCGAAGCCCATCTCTTCAAAAACGGTGCCCGTCTCTTCTGGAGCGAAATAGTGGGTCACGCCGTGCCGCAGACCGGCGGCGATGCGGGGGGCAGGGCCAGGAATTCTCTCGATGATCCGCTTGGCCTTGCGGGCGATGTCCTGCACCTCGGGGCGGGCGCGCAGTCGGGTGAAGTAGCTGGTCATCGCGCCCACATTGGGGGCGATGGACATGCGGTTGTCGTTCAGCACAACCATCATGTTCGTCCGCAGGTCGCCTGCATGGTTCAGGGCTTCCCAGCTCATGCCGCTCACAATCGCAGCGTCGCCGGTGATCGCCACCACGCGCTCATTGGTGCCGAGGTGGTCGCGCGCTCGGGCGAAGCCGAGAGCGGCGGAAATCGAGGTGCCTGCATGGCCCGCACCAAAGAGGTCCAGCTCATGCTCGCTGCGCTTGAGAAAGCCGCTGATGCCCTTGTACTTGCGGAGCGTGTCGAAGCGGGGGAGGCGGCCCGTGAGCAGCTTGTGCGGATACGCCTGGTGGCCGGTGTCCCAAACCACCTTGTCCGGCGGAAAATCGTAGGCTGCATAGAGCGCGACCGCCAGTTCGACGGTGCCCAAGTTTGAGCTGAAGTGGCCGCCCGTCTTGCTGACGTTGTCGATGATCGCCTGGCGCACTTCGTCCGCAAGCTGCTTCAGCTCCTTCATGGAGAGCCGCTTCATATCTTGGGGCTGAACAATCTGGCTCAGGATCTCATAAGTACCGCTCATTTCCGCTCCTTCTCTTCTTGTACGGCCTGGATGCGCTCCGCATCAACGCTCAGGCCCATCGCTCGGCAAGGATTTCGCCAAGCTTCTCCAGAAAAACCTCGTCGTCCCGGTCAAACGTTCCCAGGGCATGACCATCGATGTCGATCTGGCCCAGGGTTTCGCCGCCGCGCTTGATCAGCACCACAATCTCCGACTTGGTGTGGATGCTGCAGGAAAGATAGTTCTCCGACTGGCTGACGTCCGCGATCACCTGGTTCTTGTCTTCCGAAACCGCGGTGCCGCAGATGCCCCGTCCGACCGGGATGCGCGTGTGATCGGTGGGCGCACCGACGTATTCGTCCAGCACCAGTTCATCTCCCTCTAGGCGATAGATGCCGGACCAGTCGTAGCCGTCAAGTCGATCAAGACACTGCATCGCTTCCTGGCGGAGGGCCGCGCCGCTCTTTACAGAGCCGCGAATCTGCCCCAGCACCTCTTCAAATCGATCGGTCTTGACCATCTACTTCAGGCTTCCTTCCCATTCCAGCAGGCGCTGGTTGATGTCGGCGGGAGGGAGGGGAAGAATCTCCTGCACCGGTACGCCGCCCCACATCTTTCGGTCCAATCCGCCACTGGCGGCCTGGAACATAGCGGGCTGTCCGATGCGGTCTCCCGGCTCGAACCGGTGGCCCGTCAGCAGAGTATGGGCCAGGCTGATGAGCAGCTTCTGTGCGATGGGCAGAACGCCGGAATCCACGCCTGTAAACTCCAGTTCGGTGATGCCGAATTTCTGCAGGCCGAGCGTGAAGGTGTGGATGCCGTTCTCGCCGTTCACCTGGTTCACCGAAACGAAATCCTGAACCGCCACCGGGTGGTCATCCGCCTTCGGCCCGATCAGATCCTTGGGCCGCACATAGCGGCGGGAGATCGGGTCGGCGATCACGGCGTCGGTCTTCTCCGCAAGCTTGCGCGTGACCTGGAGCATGAATTCCAGAGCCGGAAAGACTTCGGGATGATGAGACTCAAAGCTGACCTGCAGCAGGTTCCAGGCGGCCAGCACTCCGCTGCGGATGTCGTCCGGCAGGCTCAAGCCTTCCGGCGATTGCAGCAGAGGCGCGGGATCGAATCCCGCCTCTTCCTTCGAGACCACCACCAGCCGCAGGACGGTCTTCTGGTCCGGCGAAGCGATGGCGTAGGTGCCCCGCTTCATCGGCCGGGAGACATCATCCTTGGAACTGCCGGAGGTCAGCGGCACACCGAATCCGGCGACCGTTCCCCCCTCGCCCTTCGGCGAGACGACCTCGATCAGCGGCGGCAGGGTCGGGGAGTTGGCCAGCACCGACAGATAAAAGTTCTTGCTGATACCGAAACCCGGCGTCTTGGGCTTGCCCCAGGGGAGGACGTCCTTCAGCCGGTAGCGCATGCCTCATCTCCCTTCGCCGGCTCCTCATGCGCGGCGCGGCGCATGATCATCTTCCAGCCCAGCCCGAAAGGAAAGAGGAACCATGCGGCAATTGTCCGCAGAAAAACCTTGTAGTGCGGCGGCATCACCGACTCTTTTTCGCTGGACCAAGCGCCGAGGCTTCCCTCTTCGTACTTGACCAGGCCAAAGCCATCCATCTCGCTGAGGGCCGCGACCGGCCCGGACTCCAGGTCTGCCCCCCGAGGCGCATAGACCGTCATGCCGAACTTCTTGAACCGCTCGCCCAGCCGCCGCGCCCAGCCCTTGATCTCTTCCCCATCGTAGTGGCACACATAGCCGGAGAGGATCACAAAGGCGAACAGCGGGATGTTCATGCTGTATTCGATGCCGATATGCAGGCCGAGCCCCGCCAGCAGAATCCACTTTCGCAGCGGCTTGGCAAAAACCAGAGTCGCCATCGCCAGTTCGACAAAGAGGGTGAAGTAGGTCGAGAAGGCCACGCCCGCCGGAGTGAGCATGACGCCCGGCATCGGGAACCGCTCGAACTCGCGCAGATGCGCCGTGTACCAGGTCGCCGTGCCGTCGATCCAGTAGCTTCCCAGCGCCTTCTGCCAGACGGTGGTGAAGTAGACGATGGCGAGCTGAATCTGCACCATCCGCTGCGGCCAAATGGAGATCATCACATGGCCCGGCTCTTCCTGCCCCTTCCAGATGCGGATCAGCCTGTCCACCGAGACCGCTGCTCCCGAAGGCGCGATCATCAAGATGAAGGCATAAGCCCGCATCAGCGTATCGCCCGAGTGGAGGATGTCCATCGTGCGGTGATGCAGGCTGACCAGGCCGACAAAGAGGACGATGGTCGCCGCGCGCGTGAAGAAGCCGAAGGTGGTCAGCAGCGCCGCCAGCATCGTCAGCAGGTAGACCGCCAGCGTCAATGTCGGGTTGGTGACATTGTTCAGAAGGCCGAAGCGGGCAACGCCCTGGTGGCTGATGGCCGAGAAGTTCTCCGGCACCAGCCCCGTCTCGCTGTACCAGACGTTGAACTGGAGAAAGACCATCGCCAGGTTGATGAAGATGATCGCTCCGATGACGATGCGGAACAGGCCGAAGCTGGTGGCCGAGCCTTCCCGGAAGACCGCCTCATTCAGCGCGCCGAGCCACTTCTTCACCAGCGCTTGAACCTCTCTAGCTCTTCGCGGGCGATGTCGGCTTCATAAAAGAAATAGTGGTTGTAGCCATCCGGAGTCGGCACACCCGGACCCTGCACCTGCCGCCAATTGCGGCGCAGCCGGATATGGACGGGCGGGTTGTCCGGATCGGTCCAGGCTTGAGCGGCCATCCACATGGCGAGCTGCGGCCACTTGGCCGCAAAGTTGTCGCCGTTCACCCGTTCGACGTACTTGCGGTACCTCTCCATCAAGTACTTGTCCTTGATGGAGAGGTCATACATACGGGGATACATCACCTCGCGCGTCGTCCCGTCGGCGTACTCCACATACGAGTCCAGGTAGATGTCCACGCTGGCCGGGTTCGGAGCGAACATATCCCAGTACTGCCACAGACCGGACCACATCACCCACCGGGAGGTCGGCGAGTGGTCTTTGAACTTGCGGTTGCCCCACAGAATCCAGTCGGCCGGGTTGGTCAGAACGTTCGTGAGCGTCGGCTTGACGGTGCCGTTCAGCAGCGCGGTCGGCGCGGGAGGCAGGCTCCAGGAGAGCATCAAGAAGAGATGCAGCAGAATTGCAAACTTGATGATCGGATGGGGCTGCAGCCGCTTGTTGTCAGATTCCGCCAATCAAACCTCCCGCCTATAGTATGCACTGGCTCTGGATGGCGTCATTCACGACCGGAGACAAGCGCTGCTTCACAAAGTCCGAATCGACCACCACTTTGCCGCTCGCATCTTCCGGCGCGCGGAACATGAGGTCTTCCAGCAGCCGCTCCAGCAGCGTGTGCAGTCGGCGAGCGCCGATGTTCTCGACCTTCTCGTTCACGTCGTTCGCTAGCCGCGCCAGCTCTTCGATCGCATCCGAGGTGAACTCCAGATCCACTCCGTCCACTGCCAGCAGGCGGGTGTACTGATTCGTCAGAGCGTTGCGCGGCTCTTTTAGGATGCGCTGGAAATCCTTTTGGTTCAGGTTGTGCAGCTGCACCCGAATCGGCAGGCGGCCCTGCAGCTCGGGAATCAGGTCGCTCGGCTTGGAGATGTGGAACGCGCCCGCCGCAATAAAGAGGATGTGATCGGTGCGGATGGAGCCGTATTTGCTCGGCACCGTTGATCCCTCGATGACCGGAAGCAGGTCACGCTGAACTCCCTCGCGGGAGACGTCCGGCCCTGAACCGCCCTCCTTGCCCGCGATTTTGTCGATCTCGTCCAGAAAGATGATGCCCGTCTGCTCGGCGCGCTCAATCGCCTCGCGGTGAACGCCTGCGGTGTCGATATGCTTGTGCGCTTCGGCTTCGGTGAGGATGCGGATCGCATCTTCCACCCGCGCCTTGCGGGTCATCCGCTTCGGCCCGCCGAAGGGATTGTTCAGGCCGCTGGTGTCGAAGCCCATCTCCTCCATGCCGCCGGGGGTGAAGACCTGCATGAAGGGGCTGGCCTGCTCCTCGACTTCGACCGAGACGACGTGCTGGTTGTGCTTGCCGTCGGCAATCTCCTGCCGGATGCGCTGCCACGCCTCCTGGTACGCCTCGCGCCGCTCCTCTTCGCTCGGTCCCTCGCCCTCCTCTGCCTTCTCTAACTCGATCTGCTCCAGCTCCGGCGGGAGTGATGCGCCGAACATTTCGCTGGCGCGGGCGAACATCGGGTTGTCGAACATCGAGACGCGGCCCGGAGAATCCATCGGACCGTGCAGTTCCAGCGTCAGGATGTTGGCCAGGTGATCCAGAGCCGCATTTCGCGCCATCTCCTGAACCTCCTCCACCTTCTCCGCTTCGACCAGCCGCACCGCCGATGCGACCAGCTCGCGGATCATCGATTCCACATCGCGGCCCACATAGCCGACTTCCGTGAACTTGGTCGCCTCTACCTTGACAAAGGGAGCCCGGGCGATGGTGGCAAGGCGGCGGGCGATCTCGGTCTTGCCCACTCCGGTCGGGCCGATCATGAGGATGTTGTTGGGCATCACGTCGCCACGCTGGTCGGCGGGAAGCTTCTGGCGTCGCTGACGGTTTCGCAGGGCGATGGCCACTGCCCGCTTTGCCTGGTCTTGACCCACGATGTACTTGTCGAGTTCCGCGACAATCTGGCGGGGGGTCAGGTCCTCAATCGGCAGGCTCATGCCTGAATTGTTGCATTGCAGGGGGCCTCAAGTTCGGGTCTTCAGGATTTCTGCCGTCGCTTCCGCGACAATTTCCGCCGCCGCCTCGGCCTGCGCCGTCGAAAGATCCTTGCCGAAGGTGAAGCGCAGCCCCTCCTTCGCCTCTTCCATCGAGTAGCCGCACGCCAGCAGAACATGGCTCGGCTCCAGGCTGCCGCTGCTGCAGGCCGCCCCGCTGCTCGCGCTCAAGCCCATACGGTCGAGGCGAATCAGCATCGTCTCGGCGCTGATTCCGGGCAGCCGCAGGTGGGCATGGCCGCCCAGCACTGGCGAATCCATGACGCTCCACTGCGGCGCGATGGGGCTCGCCTGTTCCAGCCTCCGCTGAAAGGCGTCGCGGGCCGCTTCTCTTGCCGCCTTGGCCATCGGGTTCGCCCGGCACCACTTGACGGCGGCGGCGAAACCGGTTGCGCCCGCGATGTTTTCGGTTCCCGCGCGCAGTTCGCGCTCCTGCCCGCCGCCGACCATGAGCGGCTTGAGCTTCACCCCGGCCTTCACAACCAGCGCACCCACCCCTTTGGGGCCGTAGAACTTGTGGGCAGAGACGCTCAGCAGATCCGCGCACGTCTCCGTCATATTGCCGCCGTCGAAGGGGAAAGTCTGCACGGCGTCGGTATGGAAGATCGCGCCCTGGCTGTGCGCCAGATCAGAGAGCAGGGCGACGGGATTGATCGTCCCCAGTTCGTTGTTGGCGTGCATCACGCTCACCAGCAGAACATCTGCCGCCAGCAGGTTTTCCAGCGCGGCGGGCTTGACGCCCCCTTCCCTATCCACCGGACAGAGATCGACGCGATACCCCAGCCTCTCCAGCGTCTCGCGGGTGTGCAGGACGCAGTGATGCTCTGCGGCCCCGAGGATGACGCGGTTTCGGGCGTAGTCCGAGTTGTGGAGAGCGAGGCCGAGAATGGCGAGATTGGCCGCTTCGGTTCCGCTCGAAGTGAAATGCAGTTCGCCGAACATGCAGCCGAGCGCGTCACTGACCGTCTCCCGGGCTTCATCCATCGCCAGCTTGGCGCGGCGGCCCTCTTCGTGCAGGCTGCTGGGGTTGCCGTATTCCGACTCAAGCCACGGACGCATCGCCGCCGCTGCTTCGGGCAGCAGCGGAGTTGTCGCCGCCGAATCGAGATAGAGCCTCATCCAAATGCCAAGCCTATCGTCAGGATAAACGCATTGTGGACCGCATGAAGGACCAGGCCGGGAATCAGCGATCCGGTCTTGTGGGCCAGAAAGGCTGAGGTGAAGCCGACCAGCCCAAGCATCGGCCACAGCAGCGGACCCTGCGGGTGGACCGCCGCGAAGATCAGCGCCTGAATCAGCATCGCCGCGACCGGACGGCGCAGCAGAGTTTGGAGCGCGGGGAACAGCATTCCCCGGAATGTCAGCTCCTCAAGCACCGGCGCGAAGATGGCCGCGGTGACATAGAGCCCGAGCAGGGTCACGGGGCTCGGGGAGTTCGAAATCATCTCGTTGATGGGATGACTGGGCTCCGGCAGAAACTGGATCAAAGGCGTGATCAGCATCGCCATGAACAGAAAGATCGGCAGGTTCGCCATGAACCCGGCCACGCCCAGCCCCGCCAGCCGCCAGGGATGCTCCCGATTGCCGAGCGATGCGCGCACGCTGCCCGGTCCAAAGTGTCTTGTCACCGCATACAACGCCATGATCACCGGGATCATGAGGGCCATCCCTCCGACATCGACCCAGATGCTGTCGCTGTGAATCGCCGCCATGCCAAAGCCCATGAAGACAAAGAGCAGCGTATAGACCGCCATGCGTCCGGCCTGCATGTCCCCTTGCGCCTCCTCCATTCGCGAGAAGAAGCCCGCCGTCTTCCAAGATTTGCTGCGATGAGTGATCACACCGACGGCAAGAAAGATGATGCCGCCCAGGAAGCAGACCGCGATCATCGCCATCACAAGAAATAGAGGAGTGAAGTGACCAACCGAGACCAGGCTGTCGCGGGCAGCGGAGTTCCCGGCCTTGAGGCGGGCATGGGCAGCCGCCATCTGCTTCAGATAGGTGCCGCCGCCAACCTCTTGAGCCAGTTCATCGGCACGAGCTTCGGTCAGCTCCTCGGCGGAATAGAGTTCAAGAAACGCCTTATCGATGTCCCTCTTTGACTTCTCCAGGGAGGCGACCGCTTCCGCAGGCATCTCTTCCCCCAATTCGTGCGCCAGGGTCAAAGCCTGTCTTCCGGATTCCGTGCTGTTCTCAGCATCTGAAGCCGCCTCCTCCATCAACTCGCGCAGTTGCGTGGCGGCGTCTCCCGTTACGGGAATCTCTTTCGCGGACCCCGTCAGGCTCCCCGAAAGATACAGAGTGGTGACCGCCTGCTCCTGCACCACGCCGGTCTTTTGCGCCGGCTTTGCGGCCTCTTCGCCCGGGCCGGCAAAGTAGCCGTACAGAGCCCCTAGAATCCAGAATCCCAAGACGATGCACAGCAGCACCCACAGCTCATAAAACCGTTGGGGCCGGTCGGTCCGAGGGGTCAGCGGCGGCGGGGGAGTTGCCGAAGACGGAATTTCCATTCCAGTGCGGCGGAGTGTACCAATGGCGGCCCCATCACTTCGGTCCCGCACCTTGTGATAGTAGACTATACTACTGACAATGCCAGACGCAAGTCTGCTTTCTCAGGTCGATCCAGACCGCCCTCTGCGCTGGATTTTTCTGGACCTCAACTCCTACTTCGCCACCATCGAGCAGGCGGAGAATCCGGAGCTGCGCGGAAGGCCGATCTGCGTCGTGCCGGTAATGGCCGACACCTCGTTCGTCATCGCGGCCAGCGTCGAAGCCAAGAGGTTCGGCATCAAGACCGGAACCCAGATCGGCGATGCAAAAAAAATGTGTCCGGAGGTGCTGCTGGTCAATGGCAACCACGCGATGTACGCGCACTACCACGACCTCATCATCGACGCGGTGGAGACGGTGCTCCCCATCGACAAGGTCTGCAGCGTCGATGAGATGCGCTTCCGCCTGCTCGGTCAGGAAACCCGACGCGAAGAGGCGGAAAAGATCGCCCGGCGCTTGAAGCAGGCGATCCGCGAGCAGGTGAAGGAGAACATCACCTGCAGCATCGGCATCGCGCCCAACCCTTTCCTCGCCAAGTTCGGCACGGAGATGATGAAGCCGGATGGCCTGGTGGTGCTGGAAGCGAAGGATCTGCCCGACGCCCTGCTCGACCAGCCGCTGCGCGCCTACACCGGCATCAACTACCGCATGGAGGCCCGCCTCAATGCCGCCGGAATCTTCGATTCGCGTGGCCTGCTCAACCGGACGCCCGATCAGCTGCGGGAAGCCTTCGGCTCCCTGGTCGGCGAGCGATGGTGGCACCTGCTGCGGGGCTACGACCTCGCCGACCGCCCCACCCACCGCCGCACGCTCGGCCACTCCCACGTCATTCCGCCGGATCACCGCACCGACGAGGGCAGCCGCGGCATCCTGCTGCGCCTCACCCATAAGGCGGCAGCGCGGCTGAGGGCGGAGGGCCTCGTCGCGGGAGCGGTGCACCTTTCGGTCAGCGGCCGCAAGCGAAGCTGGTCCACCTGGACCCACATTCCGCCCACCCAGGACACGGTCACCATCACCACCGCGGTGCTGGATATGTGGCGGCAGCGCGCCTTCGACTCGCCGATGAAGGTCGCGATCACCTTCACCGATCTGATCACCGAGGACTGCTACACCCCCAGCATGTTCCACGACACCGTCTCCCTGGGCCAGCTCAGCAAGGCGGTCGATTCCATGAACAACCGCTACGGCAAAAACCACGTCTACCTGGCCAGCCTGGAGGACTACAAAGACTCGGCGCAGGAGCGCATCGCCTTCAACAAGACGCACTTGTTCAGCGAAGGAAAAGACGACAACGATTGGCGCCGAGAACAACTCAAAACCGACCGCTCCGGCTGGGACAACTAGGTGTTGCTTTAAGTGGGAGGAGTCTGGCGGTTGGTTTGGAGTCGGCAGTCAGCAGTTGGCAGTTCGCTATCGCTTGCAGTGGGGGAATCCAATACGAGTCCCCCTCCTGCCGGCAGGAGGGGGGTTGGGGGGAGGTGCCCTGGTCCGGCTTTGCCGGACGCCACCCTCTCCCAGGGAGAGAGGGCCGGGGGTGAGGGGCAGTCCATGCTCCCCCTCGTTTTTCGCGAAGCGACAAATGAGGGGGATTCAGGGGGAGAACTTCCGTTTAAAATCAACCTCCGGCGAAGCCGGAGCCCGAACCCCCATCGGCGCTGCCGCGCCACTTCCCCCGCAGTGCGGGAGAAGGGTTTGGCCGTCCGCTGATTACCCCCTCTCCCAGGTGAGGGAGAGGGCAGGGCGAGGGACGGGGGTGTAACGGACTCCCGTTTACAAAGAAACCGATGACCAGCCGGGCTGAAGCCCGGCATACCAAAGCGAGGCTGAAGCCGCGCACTCCCAAAGGGAACGATCTCTGGTCGGCTGGTCGCCGTGCCCTTTCGGGCACTCGCTGTTTGGGTGATTTGAGCTTCCGACAGCTTCTAAACCTCCCCCTTGATCCCCCTCATAATCATTATGAGGGGGAGGCGTTTATAGCCTCCACAGAGTCGCTCCGCTCCGTTCTGTTGAGGCATGCACCACTCAGGCCATCCCCTCCCCCATCGTGGGGGAGGGTTGGGGAGAGGGCATCCGTTTGGTATCCGCCGAGGAACGAGGCGTCTTGAAGTGGGGAAGTTTGTAGTTTGTAGTTCGTAGACCACTAGTTGTCAGCCACCAATCTGCCCCCGCCTGCGGGGGAAGTGGCCCGGAGGGCCGAAGGGGGATCGGGCTGAAGCCCGATCTACAAAAAGCGCGGCTGAAGCCGCGCACTCCCAAACCGGTTGGCGCGCTCCAGTCGCGGGCAGAGCCCGCGCAGTGACTTCTCTCTTGTGGAGAAAACACGGAAAGTCCAAGGAACCCCCTCACCCCTGCCCTCTCCCCATGGGAGAGGAGAAGACCAGAGAGAACTACGAGCGAAGCGATCTACAAACTACGAACTACCAACTCCCAAACCCAACTGCAAGCGAAGCGAACTGCCAACTGCCAACTGCCAACTCTCCCTCTAATCTTCGTGAGCGACATACTCGCCGTTCTCGAAGAGCAAGCCGTTCAGATAGGCCAGGCCGAAGGTGATGCAGAGCAGGATCAGCCAGGCGATGGGGGCGGCGATGACTCGGGTGGAATCGCCTCCGCTCAGGATATTCATCACGCCCGTATTGATCGGCGGATGCGGGGCGAGGGTTCGCAGGTAGGCCAGCACCGAGATCAGGCCCATGTCGCCGGTCACGTTCTCCCAGCCGAAGGCGAAGAGAAGCATCACCACCATCGGCTTGCGGATGATCAGGCTGAGCATGGTGAAGAGCGACGTATATGCCATCGCGCCCACCACCACGAGCAGCAGATCGAACCAGAAGACGCTCTGCGTCACCAAGCCGGGGCCGAAGATCGCCAGCCCGGCCGCTAGAAGCGAGACGGTCGAGGCGATGGCCGCGGCCGTGGCCGAAGCCAGCATTCGGCTCCACAAGAGGGTCTTGCGCGGCATGGTCCGCAGCAGCAGATAGACCGCCGTCTTGCGCTCCAGTTGATGCGTCAGCACGCCCAGGCTGAAGAGTGCGCTGGTCAGCGCGATCACGCGGAAGACCAGAACATCGCTCACCTGGCCGAACTTCTGGATCGGCGTGAGCGAGTTGCCCAGCCGGTGCCAGATCATGCCGACCAGAAAGACAAACAGCGCCACCGCCGCCCAGCCGATGAGCGGCCCCGGGCGGAGCGCATCCTTGAGCGCGTAGCGATAGGCAGCCTTGGAGATGATCATTGCTGCACCAAATAGCCGAACACGGCTTCCAGGCTGTCGTCGGGGCTTTCAAAGGCGCGGATCGGCAGGCTCTCCTGCGTCACGATCTCGCCGAAAGCGGTGCAGAATTCGTCCATGCTCCGCGTCTGCAGTTCCACCTCATCGCCGCCCGGCCCGATCTGCGCCGAGACGACATAAGGGAGCTGCAGCAGCAGCGAAGCGGCCTTCCGCGCCTCCGGCGTGATGATGCGGACCCGGTGCGGGTGCCGGTCCATCAGCTCGCGGATGCGGGAGATGTCGCCGGAAGCCAGCAGGCGTCCGTGGTGCATCAGCAGAATAGATCGGGTCATCTGCTCGACTTCAAAGAGGATGTGGCTGCTCACCACAATGCTCCGGCCCTCATCGGAGAACCGGCGAAGCAGGTCCATGAATTCGCGCCGCCCCACCGGATCGAGGCCGTTCAGCGGTTCGTCGAGCAGCAGCAGTTCGGGGTCGTGCAGCATGGCGGCGGCCAGCTTGATGCGCTGGCGCATGCCCTTGCTGCATCCCTCCATCTTCACATGGCTGCGGTCGTCCATGCCGACCAGCACCAACACCTCGGCGGTCCGGCTGCGCGCCGCCGCGTGGTTCATGCCGTTCAGCTCCGCCATGCGGATCAAGAACTGCTCGCCAGTCAACCCTTCCGGAAAGGCATCCAGGTCGGGGCAGAACCCGAGCTTCGCCGCGACCTTGGGATTGGCAAACGGGTCCATGCCGAAGACCCGCACCGATCCTGCCGTGGGCCGAAGCTGGCCGGTGATCAGGTTCATGATCGTCGACTTGCCCGCGCCGTTCTGGCCCAGCAGGGCGGTCACGCCCGGGCCGATGGTGCAGGAGATGTCGTTGACGCCGATCACCTCTCCGTACCAGCGGGAGCAGTTGTCCATCAAGATCACGAAACCGCCTCCACTGCCCTGATCTTCGACCAGGCGACCTGCAGAGAAATCCAGGTCACCGCCATAAAGATGATGGCTACCAGCATCCAGGGCGGACGCGCGGGGATGTTCAGGTCTCCGCCCATGCCCCACATCATCGAGCCATCCGTGCCCATCATGCACTTGGCGATGGCGAGGATTTGGCCGTCAATGGCGAAGTAGGTCGCGCCTTCGGCAAAGTCCCGCATGACCCGGCTCACATCGCTGTTCTGCGAGACCATCCACATGAGCTTGGTGAAGAAGCTGGTCAAGAAATAGATGCCCGCATAAACGCCGCCCGCGATGCGGCCATTGTTGAAGAGCGAGCTGACGCCCAGCACCAGCGACGTATGGAACGCCGCCGCAATCGGGATCATCGCCATCGCCCTCACCAGAAAGAACGGCCCCTCGCTGAAGAAGCCCAGGTCGCGCACGTTGAGCGAGGCGTAGACGATGAAGGAGAGCGTCGGGATCGCCATGGCCAGGCAGAGCGGCAAAAAGACGCCCATCCACTTCCCTTTGAGATAGTCGCCCTTGGTGCAGGGTCGGCTCAGATAGATCAAAAGCGAGTTGGTGCGCCGGTCATTGGCGATGGCCCCGGCTCCGAGCATGAGGGCGATGCTCATCCACATGAGCTGGCCCGCGACAAAACCGTTCAGCAGCTGATCCTTCCAGACGATGTTCTCCAGCATCTGCTCGGCTCCGCGCTGGTTGGCGCGGCCGCCCGCCTGCATGAGCTGATCCATGAAGTAGAGGATCGCGACCAGCACCATGTAGTACCAGCTGGAGATGAGGGTCAAGACCCAGTACGCCCGCTTCTTGAACGCGGCGCGCGTCATGGAGCGCGCAATGACCCACCAGCGCCGCTGCGGCGGTTCGATGGGGCCCGAGTAGCCCTTGTAGCTCAGATCGGCGATGCCGCCCGGCCCGTTAGTCACGAATCGCCTCCAAGAACACATCCTCCAGGGTTCGGCGGGCGGGGGTAAGGCGGCGAATCACCTTGCCGTGCCGCTGCGCCAGGCCGTAGATCATCCCGCTCACCTCTTCCGGCAGGCCCTCTCCGGTCACGCGGGCGATGCCCCGGTCCATCAGCTCGACCTGCAGGCCGCTCTCTCCGAGCAGCGCATAAAACTCTCGATCCGGCACCTGAAGCGTGATGTCGAAGGCCGCGCCCATCATTCCGCGCAGGTCGGTGATCGGGCCGCTGGTGCGAAGCTGGCCGTGCGTCATCACGATCACATGGTCGCAGGTGCGCTCGATATCCACCAGCAGATGGCTCGATACCACCACGCTGACGCCCTCTTCCTGCGAAACCGTCTTCACCATCCGCAGCATCTCTTCCCGTCCCCGGGGGTCGAGGCCGTTGGTCGGCTCGTCCAGAAGCAGCAGCTTCGGGCCGTGCACCAGGGCCTGCGCGAACTTGATGCGCTGCTTCATGCCCAGGGAGTAGGTCTCCACCTGGCGGTAGCGCGCCTCACCGAGTCCGGAATACTCCAGCACCTCGTGCGCCCGCAGCATGGCCTGGCGGCTGGGGAGCCCGGCCAGTTCGGCGGTGAAGGCGACGTACTGCACGCCGGTCATGCCGGGGATGTGGCAGTCCTGCTCCGGCATATAGCCGACCACCTGGCGGATGCGGAGGCCGTCGCTGACCAGGTTCATCCCCAGAATCGTGCCCTTGCCTGAGGCGGGCTCGACCAGGCCCAGCAGGGTTTTGATCAGCGTCGTCTTCCCCGCTCCGTTCGGCCCAAGCAGTCCGACGCACCCCACCGGAACCTCGACGCTGAAGTTCTCCAGCGCCGTGAATTTGCCGTAGCGCACGGTCAGGTTCTCGATGACTGCCGCAGACATGAGTTGGGGATACTCTACTCGGCGCGGTCGATTCAGGATGCACCGCCCTCGGACCTGAGCGTCAAAAGGCCCTTGGGTAACCTCGCCGCGCAATGGAGACCACTCTGGTTCTGATCAAGCCGGGCGGGGTGAATCGGTCGCTGATCGGCGAAATCACCCGCCGCATCGAGGCCCGCGATCTCAAGGTTGTCGGCCTGAAGCTGATCAACGCTGAGCGCGCCACCGTCGAAGAGCACTATGCCGAGCATAAGGAGCGCCCCTTCTTCAATGATGTCGTCGACTACCTGACCAGCGGACCGATCGTGGCCATGGCCGTCCAGGGCACCAACGCGGTCAAGGCGATCCGCACCATGATGGGCGCCACCAATCCGCTGGAAGCCACTCCCGGCACCGTCCGCGGCGACTTCGCGCTGACCATCGATGACAACCTGACCCACAGCTCCAGCGACCCCGAGGCCGCCGAGCGCGAGCTGGGCCTCTGGTTCCCCGAAGGCACCGTTTAGATTCAGGTCCAAGCCAGGTCGAATTGCTCCTGGCTTGGAATCCACACTGGCATCTCGTCGCTATCTGCTCGAAAGCGGTACAGTACGCAGGCAGGAGGAGAGTCTGTGAGCTTTAGCACCTTAGCAATCATTGCTTCGTCCCTAGTAACGAATGCGCTCCCAATCACTCAGGAGCCAAAAAGCGTTCGTGTAGCCGGTGTAGCGGTAGTAACAAAAACAACACCAATTCGGAACAGTTCGTACAAACCAATAGACAGCAATGAAGTTCTCGTAACTGGTGACCTTGTCCTAATTAACCCTGACAAGAAGAAGGGCTGGGTTAAAGCGATCGGGAGAGCATGGGAAACCAGAGAAGCGCCTTCTATTGGCGATTTTGGGTTTGAGGACTTGGGTCCAGTGCCATAAGGGTATATCGACCGCTTGCCATTAGTACTTGAGAAGGTGTCGCATGAGGGCGAAACTTGGATGTCACTTTCGTACGACTATGTCGAGACATCTTCAGCACCTAAGAAAAGCTTCTATGTTGGCAAATGGTATCAGTGCGATGCTTTCGGAAGGACAGCCACACATTATGGCAAGTCTCTGGCAGAGGCTGAGATGATCCTTTCGCATATTACTTTTACTGAAAGTAAGTTCAAGTGGCAACTGAGGGGATACCTTCCGACAGAAGGCAAGTGGTTTGTTGACAATACTGGAGCCACGCTTTATCCCGACGACGACAAGGTCTCGCACACGGTTTTCGGAAAAGAAGGCGCAGGCAAGAAGTACCTCACAGTCTGGATTGAGTCTTCACCTGTCCATTTCGTCAAGAAATCCTAAATCTGTCTCGCCCATCGTTACTGAACTGAGGTTTCTTTCTCCGCAGGCACCGTTTAAGACGCCAGACTGCAACCGCGCGCCCGGCGCGCCGTAGGCTTCTCCATCCCTGGAGGAGCCTACGTTTTTATCCGCCCTATCTCTGGCCGCCGCCCTTGGCCTATCGCAGGAAGCCCGCCCGCAGGTGATGGTGCTCGGCAGCTTCCACTTTGCCCAGCCCAACCTCGACATGCTCAACCCATCCGTGCCAGATATCGACGGCGAGCGGCGGCAGCGCGAAATCCAGGCAATTGTCGATTCCATCGCCAAATGGAAGCCCACCAAGGTCTGTCTGGAGGTGCCCTATGGCAGCACGTCTGTCCCAAATCTCTACAAGCAGTATTTGGCCGGCGAGCACGCCTTGAGCAAGAGCGAATCGCAGCAGCTCGGCTTCCGCATCGCCAAACAGCTCGGGCATGAGGCCGTGTACGGCATCGACTACCGCTCGGATATGGACTTCAACGGAGTGATGCAGTACGCCGCACAGAACGGGCAGATGGAGAAGCTGAATGCCCTGATGGCGGAAGCCAAGACCGAACTGGACAAGGTCTTCGCGCCCGAAGCCTCGGAGAAGCTGACCATCGCCGAAATCCTCGCCTGGATGAACCAGCCCTCATCAGACGAGTTCTCTCATCAGATGTACATGGAGATGGCCAAAGTGGGCGGCGGCGAGGACTATCCCGGCGCGGACATGGTGGCCGGATGGCTGACACGCAACCTGAAGATCGCCGTGAACACCACCCGCGTGATCGACAGCCCGAACGACCGCGTCCTCATCGTCATCGGCATGGGCCACGCCAAGCTGCTCCGCGACTACTTCCGCCAGATGCGGGACATCGACGAAGTCAGCCCGCTTCCCTATCTTAACAACCTGGAGTAAGGCAGCTTGGCTCGCTGGATCGGAGGCTAGTCCTCGTACCTTTGCCAGAAAAACCAGAGCGCCCAAGCTGCGCCGAGCAGCAGGATGCCCAAGCCTAGATTCTGAAGGCCAAACTTGACGGCTTCGCCGCCGACAAGCACCTGGGTTGCGGCGGCGCTGGAGACGCCGTAGCCAGTCGCTGTCTCCTGAAGAATCAGTCCCTGATAAGCTTTAAAGAACGGCCCCAGCGAGCCGATGATCAGCAGCCACTTGATCACTCCAAGGACCGACAGGCCCGTATCGTTGGTCGGGAAGGCCATCGCTCGTTCTTACCATTCAGCCCGGCAGCTTCGTTGCAGGGCGCGGGCGGCTAGTCCTCGTACTGCTCCCAGAAGAACCAGACCGCCCATGCCGCCGCCAGCAAGACGACAAAGAGGCCGAGATTGATGAGCCCCCAGGTCACGGCGGCGGAGCCGGTCAACAGTTCCAGATCGCCCCAAACAGTGAAGAAGACGAAGTCGTAGCTCCGCGTCGTCTTCTGCATCACCAGGCCCTGAAACACTTTGATGAGGCACGGCAGGGCCGCGACCACCAGTGTCCATTTGAGAAATCCAAGCAGACTCATATCACTTCTTCTCCCCCGACCAGACCACTCCGACCGCCCATCCGGTGCCCAGCAGAAGCAGTCCTATTCCCAAATTGATCGCACCAAACCTCATCGCTTCGTCCCCGGTCAACACTTGGCCGACGTCGTTGATGCCGTAGCCGGTGCCGACCCTCCGATAGACCAGCCCGTGAAGCGCCTTCAGCAGAGGTCCGCAGGCCGCGATGTTCAAAACCCACTTGATGACTCCCGAAATCGAGAATCTGACATTCAGATCAGGCAGCGGCACGAAGCTGCTTACCGTCCACCCAAACCGCTCAGTTGCACGCCTTCGATGAAGTACCGCTGAGCCAGGAAGAACAGCAGCAGCACGGGCAGAATCGCCATCACCGAGAACGCCATCATCAACCCCAGCGTGCCGCCGCGGTCGCCCTGGAAGAGGTGGAGGGCGTAGGCGATGGGAATCTTCTCCGGCGAGCTGAGGTAGATCAGCGGCCCCATGAAGTTGTTCCAGGCCCCCATGAAGGTCCAGATGGCGATGGCCGCCATCGCGGGCTTGATCTGCGGCATCATCACGCGCCAGTAGGTCTGGATGTAGCTGCAGCCATCGATCTTCGCCGCATCCTCCAGCTCCATCGGGATCGTGCGGAAGAACTGCCGCAGAAGAAAGACGTTGAACGCTCCGGCAAAGAAGGTCGGCACCCAGAGCGGCAGCAGCGTATCGATCCACCCGAGGCCGCGGAAGATGAGGAACGTGGGCAGCAGGGTCACCGCCGCCGGGAGCATCATCGTCGCCAGCATCACCCCGAAGAGAAACTCCTTGCCCGGGAATCTCAAGCGTGAAAAACCATAGGCGACAAAGGAGCAGCTGAGCAGCGTGCCGATCACGCTGAGAATGACCAGGATCAGCGTGTTCTTGAGGTAGGTCAGCCCGTAGTAGGTTTCCATCGGCATCCACTCGATGGCTTCGCGGTAGTTGTCCCACCTCAATCCCGTCTTGGTGACGGGCTCCGTCTCACCGGCGCTGGCTTCAAATCGCTCTCCGGCCATGCTCTCCGGCTCCAGCACCTCCACCAATCTTGCGCCGCTGTCGAGCTCCTGCGCGACAAAGCCGGTGACCGTCTGGCCCTCCCGATCAACTGACACAACAGGAGCCAGGCGCGGGATGCGCTTGATTTCGCTCTCGGCAACCTCCAGGCGGCGGCCCCTCATGCCGTAGGGCCGCTCGATCTCGACCAGCAGCTTGTCTCCGGGCAGCAGCTCCTGAATATTCGCCTGCACGCTGCTGCCGCGATAGGAGAACTGCGCCAGCGGCTTGGCATCGTCCATGAAGGGGTGCTTCTGCTCGACGCGGGGAATCCACCGGATGCCTTCCGCCATCGACATATCGCGCTCCTCCTTAAAGCTGGTCACCATCAGCCAGGCAAAGGGCATTCCGAAGACAACCGCCCCGGCGAGCAGTGCGACATGGGCCGCGACCCTCTGCGTCAGGCCGCGCTGACGCGCATTCAGGTTGGCCTTGGCCATCGCCAGCATTGCGCCAAAGGCGAGAATCAACAGCACGACCAGGGTCCAGATCGACACCTGAGCCCCGCCCCGCAGCACGCTGATCTGTCCCTTGCTGAGCAGCAGCCAGGCCAGGCCCGCCAGAAAGGCAAATCCCCACACCGCCGCGATCCGGCCCCGGGCGGCGCGTTCCCGCGCATTGATGGCCGCAACCGTCTGGATGACTCGCATCACCAGCATGACCAGGCTGATCACGGCCACCCAGCCCGAGAAGGGCAGCACCAGCCAGACCAGCGGAATCCACAGCCCCTCCGGCGCCTCGCGGCCCATATCCATGGGAACAAAGCGGCTGATGGCGAGCAGAACCGCCCCGATAACCACGCTCCGCACCATGCTGTTGAACAGCTTCTGCCGACCCGAGCCGACCTCGCTGCGGAGTGCGACCGCCTGCGCCAGAGCCCGAATGAGCATCGCCGCCCCGCCCCAGGTGAAGAGCGTGCCGATGAGGAACAGCAGCTCCGCGCTCACTTCTCCACCTCATAGTGGACCCAGCGCGGCGCGAGCCGGAACTGGGCAAAGGTGATGAGAATGATCACGATGAAGATCACCCAGGCGATCGCGCTCGCCGGCCCCATGCGAAAGTATTTGAATCCGTTGTCGAAGAGATAGAGCACCGGCGTCAGCATCGAATCGTTCGGCCCCGCGTTTTCGCCCCGGGTGATGACGTACACCTGGTCGAAGATCTGCAGCGCGCCGATGAAGCCCATCACGGTGTTGAAGAAGATGAGCGGGCTCAGTTGAGGCACCGTGATCTTCCAGAACTGCTGGCGCGGTGAAGCCCCGTCGATTCCCGCTGCTTCGTACAGTGTGCGCGGGACGCCCTTCAGCCCAGCCAGCCACAGGATCATTCCGCTGCCCACGCCCCACAGGCCCATGAGGATCAGCGCCTTCTTGGTCCACGACTCTTCGGTGAGCCAGCCCGGCGCAACCGTGCCGAACCACTGGCTGATCGTCGAGTTCCAGATGCTGTTGACGATGCCCCGCGAGGGGTCGGCGTTGAGCAGCCAGATGAAGAGGATGACCGTGGCGACCGTCGGGACGACAGCGGGCATGTAGTAGATGGTCCGGTAGATGCGCATGCCGCGCACATTGCTGTTCAGCAGCAGTGCGACCCCAAGGCCCGCTCCCAGGCTCACCGGGACGCCGATGCCCGCAATGTAGGCGACATTCAAAAACGCCTTGATCATCAGGTCCCGATCCACGGTGAACAGGTCCTGATAGTTCTTCATGCCGACCCAGCGCGCTTCGGTGAGGACGCCGTACTGGGTGAAGCTGAAGAAGAGCGAGGCCACCATCGGGCCGAGGATGAAGATGAGGAAGCCGATGATCCACGGGCTGACAAAGAGGTAGCCCCACTTGGTCTCGTTCCGCGCCAGCGCGCCCAGCTTCTGCCGCTTGATCAACACAAACCCGACCAGCAGCGAGGCAAACCCCAGCGCCGCGCCGATGATGCCCGGCACCATCAGATTGATCTCGGGGAAATCTTCAGACCTGTGGACCTCGTCCAGCACGCGCTGGACATTCTCTTCCGCCTCCTGCAGCGCTTCTTCGCTGCTCGCGTAGTGGGCCACCGCCTTGTCGGTCGCCCTCACATGCGCATCCCACAGCACCTGCGCGGCGAAGGTGGCCGGGCGGTACTCCGCGTAATTCATCATCTCGACGTGCAGCTTCAGCGCATCGTCGAAGGGGGTGTCGCCCTGGGCAAACTGCTCGATGCACCACTCGTTTGAGCGGATGTGCGCCTGCATGCCGGGGATGAAGCGGCGGCCGCGGCTCTGCTCCAGATCCTGCTGCCCCAGCATGTTGATCTTGCGGCCCTCGAAGCTGGTGATGAACTTGATGAACCGCCACGCCTCCTCCACATGCTTTGCGCCGCGCGGGATGGCGTAGCTCCAGCCGCCCGCCCAGGTGACGAACTGGTCTTCTTCGTCGGCAAAACGGCCCCGCTGATAGTAGCGGTCGTCGGGGACCGGAGCAGGAGAGGTGCCGAAGTCCAGGTTCGGTCCGTAGGTGAAATAGGTGTGCAGCACCCAGTCGCCATTGATGATCATGGCGACCTTGCCGATCAGAAAGGGATCGTTCTCCGAGCTTTGGAAGGTCGACTGGAACCGATCCGCATTCGACTTGCCGCCCAGAACGTCGTACCCGGCGGTCATAAAGTCGAGCGCCTCCACCACCTCCGGCGAATTCAGAGTGCAGGTGCGGCCATCCGGCGAGAGGAAGTTGGCGTTGTTCTGAAAAGCGTACAGGTACAGCCAGGAGTTGCCGAAGTTCGGCATGAACCCGGCCTGCTTGAGCGTGCCGTCTGGATTGAACTCGGTGAGCACCTCGCTGTAGGCGAGAATCTCGCTCCAGGTGCGCGGGGGACGCTCGGGGTCGAGCCCGGCGGCGCGCAGTTCTTTTGCCTTCTGCCGGAAGATCTCTTTGTTGTAGAAGAGCACCCGGTCGTCCGCGCCGATGGGTATGCCGTAGGTGTTCCCCTTGTACTGCGTCTCCGCCCACGCCGCCTCGTAGTACTGCTCCGCCGTCGGACAGTCGGGATCGTTGCGGTCGCGGTCGATCAGATCGTCCAGCGAACGGAAGGCGTTGCGGTGCGCCCAGTCGCTGAGGGTGAACCGGTCCTGCTTGACGATGTCGGGCGGAACCCCGCCGACGATGGCGGTCATCAGCTTCTGCGGGTTCATCGCGCCCGCGCCCATACCAAGCAGGCGGACTTCGATATCCGGGTTGGCCGCTTCGAAGGCGCGCACCACGTCATCGGTGCCCTTGTCGTCCGGCGTGATCGCCAGGCCCCACACCGTCAGAACCGTCTTCTCGCTCGCAGATGCGCCTGCCGCAAAAATCAGCAGGAGGAGGGTGGCAAGCAAGAGACGGCAGTTCTTCATGATCCGAACAAGGGCGACCTGTTAATCCTACACGCGCAATTCACGCAGACTTTACGCCTGTGCATAAGTATTGCCTTTCGGGGCCAAAAAAAATCCCTATACTGGTTTTTGAGCGTTCGGGCGATTCTCCCCGACCGCATTTGAATCAGTAGAGGGCTCTCTGATGCACAACGGCGTGCCGCTCTCAGATGCCCCATGAGGAGTCCCGAGGCCTTCGCGCCTCAACAACGACGGGGGCTTCTGTCCATTGACAGGAGCCGACACAAAGAGAGACAATCAAATCTTATAGGGGTGGAGGACCTCAATGGCGAGGTCCCTCCGCCCTTTTTGCTTCCGCACCCACAATCGAGGCAATGAAGCGGCTGAGACTGCCTCTTGCCGCGATCTTCATCACCGTTCTTCTTGATCTGCTGTCTTTCGGCATGATCATCCCGGACATCCAGCTCCGGGGCGAGAGGCTCGTGAAGGAGGCCGCCTGGCTCCAAAACCTTCCTGTTTCGCAGGGTTTGATCATTGGACTGACCATCGCGGTCTTTTCGATCACTCAGTTTCTGGTTTCTCCCTATCTGGGGCGGCTGAGCGACAACGTCGGGCGGCGGCGGGTGCTGGTCATCACCACGGCCCTCTCCACCCTGTCGTTCATCATCTACGCCTTCGCCGACCAGCTCTGGATTCTGATGCTGGCGCGGATTCTCCAGGGAGCCGCCGCCGCCAATCTCGCGGTCGCCTATGCCTACATTTCCGACGTAACAGAGCCCTCCGAAAGGGCCAAGGCGATGGGCTCGCTGGGCGCGGCCTTCGGAATCGGCTTCATCCTCGGCCCGCCGTTTGGCGCGTTTCTGCTCCAGGCAGGCGGAGGCGACCCGACGCTGATGGGCCTCTCCGCTGCGGCGCTGGCTCTGGTCAATTTCTGCTTCGTGTGGTTCTTTCTGCCGGAATCCAAGCCGGAAGCGGAAGCCGGCACCGAACCAACCAAGCTATTCGCCCTGGTCGGCCAGGCCTTTCGCACGCCCGGGCTCGGCTTTCTGCTGGCGCTCTTTTTTGCCGTCAACTTCGGCTTTGCCAACCTGGAGAGCACCTACTTCCGCATGGCGCACGACCAATTCCATCTGGACGAGTTTCAGACCTCGCTGGTGCTGGTGGTGGTCGGCATCGCTTCGGCGGTCGTGCAGGGCGCATTGATTCCGGTGCTCACGCGGCGATTCCGCGAAATCACCCTCGTTCGCGCCGCCTTCATCCTTCAGACCCCGACCATGGTTCTGGTGCCCTTCATGCGGCCCTGGGTGCCCATGCTGGGGACCGCCGCGATGCTGGGCGGCAGCAGCGGCTTGGCGCAGCCCAACCTATCCAGCCTGATCTCCAAGTCGTCTCCCGCCGCCATCGTGGGCGGAATCTTCGGCGTGACCAATGCCCTCGGCGCATTCGCTCGCATCATCGGTCCCCTGGTCGGCAACGTCCTCTATGACATCAAGCCGTGGGCTCCCTACGCGTTCGCCGGATGCATTCTCATCATTCCCTTGGTGGGAGCGTGGTTTGTCCGCCAGCCTTTGGAGTAGAGAATTATTGGCGGTATCATCCCCGTCAGTTTTTTGAGGTTGATGACAGACAATGCAGGGGTTTTCTAATGTCTAGCGGAAGCGGCGGTACGGCGGGCCGAATCCTGGGCATCCTTGCGTTTCTGGCCGGAGTCGGCCTCATCGTGCTGACCTTTCAGCAGGCGTACACCATGTTCAGCACCAGCCCGGCTGATGCCCTGAACGTAAAGCCGGACACCCCGCTGAACGTGAACCAGACCGTCGACAGCCTGATTCAAAACGTGCTGAAGGTTCTCCTTCTCCTGGTGATGGCCGCCGCCGGATCTCTGCTGGCCAATGTCGGCATCCGCCTCTTCGCCGCCCCCATGAGCCATCCGATCGAGAAGACGGAAAAGAAGAAGCGCCGAGAAGAGCCGCCCGTCGAAGACCCTTCCTGAGCCGCTTTTCCGGTCCGAAGGACCATGCCCCAGTCCCCAATCTCCCTGCGGTAGAATAGCCGACTCACATCGGGATGTGGCTCAGCTTGGTAGAGCGCCTCGTTCGGGACGAGGAGGTCGCTGGTTCGAATCCAGTCATCCCGACCAATCCCCTTTTAGGTTCAACCTCAAAACCCCAATTGAACCTATTTCACCGCACAGGGCCGCACCAGGCCGCACACAAAATGACCGTGCAAATGACCGTATATGACCGTGCGGCCAGGGCATTTGCGAAGTCAGATTAGCTCAGCGGCAAAGGCCAGCCCGCCTTTTGCCAAAGGCTTTCCAGCTTCTCCAAGGGCAGAATCTGTCGGCAAGTCACACCCCGAAGCCGTTGCCGCTAGGCCGGTTTCGCCCGCGGCGAAAGGGTTGATTTGATGACAGTATCGGCCCAGACTGGCATTTGAAAGCCGGACGCAAATTGATACTGGTTGACTAAATTGTCTACACTTGTTAATATCTGCCGACAATTCGGTTAACCAACATGGACAGCAAACAACACCTCGTCATTGAGTTTGCACGCAAACACGGCGTTATCCGCCCAAGCGACCTCAAGTCCCTTGGCATCACGCCGACGCCTCTGCGAGGGCTTCTCAAGGCCGGGATCATTCGCCGGATCGGGCGAGGGCTCTATACGCTTGCTGACTTCGAAGTAACCGAAGCGCATACAATTGTGGAAGCTGTCCGCGCTCAACCCAACTCCATCGTCTGTCTGCTGTCAGCTCTCAGTTTTCACGGCATCAGTACGCAGCAGCCGCATCTGGTCTGGCTAGCTATTCCGCGTGGCTCAAGGGTCACTTCCGAGAAGACGGTGCCTCTCAAGGTTGTCGCAATATCAAAGGCTTCTTATGAAGCCGGTATCGAAACCCACCAACTCGAAGGGCTTGAGGTGCCGATCTATTCGATCGCAAAGACGGTGGCCGACTGCTTCAAGTTCCGCAACAAGGTCGGGCTTGACGTTGCACTTGAAGCTCTGCGCGAAGCTATTCAAGAGCGGCGATGCTCGCGGTCAGACATACTGAAGTATGCGCGGATCAATCGCGTTGACAAAGTGATGCGGCCGTATATGGAAGCGCTCTCGTCATGACGAATTCCAAACACGCCAACCTGGCCGCCTCGGTGCGTGACCGGCTGTTCAATCTCTCAAAAACGCGAGGCGAAGCATTCGACCTCACACTCACGCGCTATGCACTGGAACGGTTTCTCTATCGCCTTTCACAGTCCGAACATAAGTCGCGGCTCATTCTCAAAGGCGCGATGCTCTTTGAGCTCTGGAGTCAGCAGCCGCACCGTGCAACGCGCGATCTGGATTTACTGGCAAGCGGTGACGTCACGACGGACACCATTGCTCAGAGCATTCAAGAGATCATTGAAACAGAAGTTGTCGATGACGGCCTCGACTTCAAGCTCGCTAACCTAAAGGTTGAACAAATACGAGAAGAGACGGAATATGGCGGTATTCGAGCGCGATTTACAGCGCAGTTGGGAACGGCGCGAATTAACCTACAGGTTGATTTTGGCGTAGGAGATGCCGTGACGCCGGCACCTACTGAGACGGAGTATCCGACACTTCTCGATATGCCGGCTCCGAGCGTGTTCGCTTATCCGCAAGAGACGGTGATTGCTGAAAAACTGGAAGCCATCGTCAACCTCGGATTGGCAAACAGCCGCATGAAGGACTACCATGACCTCTGGTTCTTCACGACAACTTTCAAGTTTGATACAGCTCTCTTAGGTGAGGCCATCCAGCGCACATTCAAACGACGCGGACAAACCATCCCGACAGAATTGCCCGAAGGATTGTCTAACGCATTCGCCGAAGATCCGCAGAAGCAGGCGCAGTGGCGTGCGTTTCAAGAGCGCATCGCTGGGGCAGAGCTAGGACTCGATGCTGTCGTTGCGTCCATCCGTGAATTTGCAATGCCGCTTTTCGAAACTGCTCATCAGGAGTAACGCAAGGCGCTTGCGGAGATTACGAAAGCTAATCTCCGCAAATTTGCGGCGAATAGCCGCCCAGCACAGCAAGAAAGACGCGGTGGGAACCGAGCCCTCAGCGCCCGCCGCCAGCCGTCAGAGCGAAGCGGGACCAAGGGATGATGCGACGAGCGTCAGCACCGGTCAGGCGTCCGGCGGTGGAGTGCTGAGGGTTTGGGCGGAGACCGCGGCTTCTTTCCGCACAAAAACATTCTCTGTCATGATGCCCATGAACTTGCTTGTGGCCACTACAGTACGCCGGCGGATGAGCACCACAAGCAACACGATGCGATATCACAGTTAAACACGTTTACTAAATCTTGCTAACAATTTCATCTGCCAATAAGCTTATTTGCTCAATAATATCAGCCCTCTTCGTGGCATTATCTTCCGAATGAGCCTTCTCTGACAGACGAGCCAATTCTTTGTGTCTTGCGTCCATATCATCGAATTCAGGCAAATTCATATGCTTAAATATGTCTCCGACTTGGATAGAGATATTGTGACTTTCAACATATTCTTTGACAATAGAAGATGTCAGCAAACCACACAGGTAATAGGCAGGCTTCTTGTCAGCAAAATCCACGAAGAAAATCTTGTGATCAGGAACGAACGGCCGTTCGCCCAGCAGAGGGACATCTCCATGCGTTGCAACTGCAGCAGAAAACTTGCCAGATTGCTCAGCCCAAATCACTTTATACGGCGCGAACGAGTATTCCCCTACGTTGTATACCGAATAAAATGGCATTGCCGGCATACGCTTGGCCCACGTTGACCGCTCCCTCAGAAAAGCTTCAAATGTCCGGAAGTATTTTCTTGTTGCCGGGCAGTCCTTATCAATCAAGTCCTTGGCTTCCTTACCAGCACCTTTCGTAATGCCCTTATTGGGAACAATCGCAAAGAGCTCTTCTTTCCGCCTGAGGTAACAGGATTCAAAATCAGATGCTCCTTTAATAAGAGGATAAAGCAGCGTCGGCTCAATCCAAAACTTCTTTGCACTTCCAATATCGGTTCTGCCTGCATTTGGGCGCGTCGCAATCTGAACTAATCCTGTCTTGGGATTTGAGCCTAAGACCTTCACGAAATAGATTCCGTTCAGGTCAGCCGTGATTCCCTTTCGTCCCTGAACCCATTCAGAGCGTCCTGATATCTTCTCAACTACCTTAAAACGGCCTGGCGGTAGAATTGCCCATGGTGAACCCTCTCCTCCCACCGGATTGGCTTCATTTTTCAAAATAGTGACTTTGCCTAACACCTCAGTAGCTGGAAGCGTAGAAGGAATGCCTTTCGCTTCTCCGCCCTTGGCAATCCATAAGTAATATGGAACCGGATACTTGGGCTTGCTTGTGACCTTCTTAAATACAGCAATAGCAGTTTTATTGGCAGCATCCGGAAAAGGTTTCAGAGCTTTTAGGTCATCAATACGGATAGGAGACAGCCGATACTTGCTATCTATCCTAAACCTACGAAAGCCTTGTGATGATGGAGATTGAAAGTGAGTTTGTGTGATTACAAATGCCAATACTCCGCCAGATTTGAGCCATTTGTCGGCTGTCGTATATGTAATCATCCCTGAGATATCCAGTTCATTGCCGCCATGATGGGGAGTATCAGAAAATATCGTGTATTGTTCGCATGTCGGCTTTACGCGCTCACGATAGGCATCTGGTAGTTTTGACCAACGCACCCAGGGCGGATTCCCAACAATTACGTCGAATTCGCCTGCGGTAGCTGACCAGAAGAAGTTGCGAACAATTCGAAACCAGATCCCATTCCAATTCCTTCGATGCAGGTCGAGAACCTGGTTGTACGTTGTTTCTAATGGGTGTAGCCACTCTTGGAGTTGTGTAGCCTTTAATATGCCTCGTTGCTCCAAAGACTTCGCACAGTCGTCGTATTCTTGCTCCTCCTCGACCATTTCACCCATCACCTCAAACACCTTGTCGAGTGTCTGCCGATCGTAGGCTAATTCAGGAGGCAGTAGAATCTTCAAGTTCGCTACTTTGCTACCGATTTCGTATTCGACAAGGCTATCGGTTGAGTCGGGTGGGGGAGCTGGCGAATAAATGGCATCAGCCAACAGAACTGGCACTTCCACAGACTGGCCCGGCTCCAGCAGATCCGCAATCGCCATAACAAAGTTTGTGCGGGCAGACTGAACTGCAAGGGGATTGAGGTCAAACCCCCATACGGTTTGGATTATCATTTCAACCGTATCAGTTGCGGACATGCCAAGGCTCTCAGCAGCCTCTCTTTTTCGTCGAATAATTTCTGTGAGGAAGGAGCCTGAACCGCAAGTGGGGTCTAGAATTCGGGAGGCGATCCAATCCTTGATATTAGCCCTGTCAACCGTGACTTGTACTAGCCATTGGGGCGTATAGAACTCGCCAAGAGCTTTCCGCAAGGCATCTGGAACAAGATCTTGATAGAAGTCGCAAAGCACATCCCCTGTGTGATCAAGCCTATCAGTACGATACAGGGACAATTCGGCCAGAACGTCTCGGATGCCATCAGCAATTTTTTGACGATGCTCATTGGTTCGTGCCGCATCGACGTACCAGCTGAAAATCGCCTCTTCTACAAAGCCTTTAATACCAACAGCTTCAAAGTACTGGCCTTCTTCGATATCTGAATGCAAGCGACTAACAAGGTCATTATCGTCGGTGATTGTCGCCAACTCTTGAGAGAATGCGACCCCTGATGCAAGATCATGTGCGGCTAGAATTTCCGCCGCAAGAAGCTTGCTCAATAGGGAGTTGAATGTGTGGATTACGAACAGACGTGCAGGTACGTCATGCTCTTTCTTGCCAGGGTATGTGAACCGTACGGCACTGTTGATCCCTTTTAGTTGCTCACGTGATAGCGCAGCGACTTGGCCGTAGAGTGTTCGCCACTCCTCAAACAGCATTTGAATCTTCTTATCAGCACTTGATTCAATAGCATCGGCCAATGCGTCGGACAGTGCCTGCATAACTGCAAGCCCGCGGGGAGAGTCATGTCCAAAATCCTCGATGAGATTTTTTGCTGTGATGGCTCGGCGGCGCGATTGCCTGCATGCCTCGACAACCATGTTGAAAGTCACTGGAGTCACTGGCAAGAGGTGCTGGTGATGAATCTTGTCACCAACCACCTGAGCAAAAGCCAAGTGCTCACCATCGATGGCTATTCCAATGCAGTCGCTACGCTCAATTCCTTCAGCTGCAGAAGTCTTCTTGATGTAGGGTAGGAGACGTTCTTGAACGGCCTCCTTGAAGCTGACGCTATCATCCCGGCCATTAAATTTCCCTCTCGCCTTAAACTCGATTACGACGTTGTTATAGCTGAGGTCTCGCTTGTATCTCTCGGCATGGAACTCTATCCCGGAAGCATCCTCTATCGCACGGAACCACGCCAATCGAACTTCTTCTTCATTCTCGGCTTTTTTTGTACGGGCAACAAGCTTCTTATAGACATCAGCGAGCTGAGCAGTCAGGGGCATGCTCGTTCTCCGATATGGCAAGGTCGTGTGCATGCCGCTTCGGCGGTGGCTGAGGTGAAATCTGGGATGATGCGACCGTCTCGTGACGGGCTGAGGTTGTTTTGCATTGGTGTGCTCGCCATCGCTATAGAGTCCGACTCAGAAGGTGCTCACATTACACCACGTTCCCTCTCCGTTCTACCTGACCACGGGCAAGTTGATTACTGCAAGAAAGACGCGGTGGGAACCTAGCCCTCAGCGCCCGACAGCCAGCCGTCAGAGCGAAGCGGGACCAAGGGATGATGCGACGAGCGTCAGCACCGGTCAGGCGTCCGGCGGCGGAGTGCTGAGGGTTTGGGCGGAGACCGCGGCCTCTTTCCGTTTAGTGGAAACGGATTGCGGAGCCCACCCACTGGCGGACTCCGCAATCTTCCTAGAAGCTAGAACTGATGAGCACTGTTGTAAAAACAGGGCTCGATCCACTTGCCCGCGTACTGCTCCAGGGCGCAGTCAAAGTCGAGTTGACTCCCGGTCCACCGGCGATGCTGTAGCCGATGCCTGAGAAGTCAGGCGAGGCGAAGGAAGCATCGAAGCTGACTGCAGACGGCGAAGAATATGTAATCGGCAAAGTGCCGCTGGTTGTTGAGATGTCGGACGGAAAACGAATGGTGCCGTCGACTTCAACTTCATGGTCGCCAGCATCACCGCCCAAAAACCGGACGGCAAATCCGTTCGGCATTGAGATCCCATTCCAAGTTGCGGCTGGTGAGATTAAATCGAGGCCCAGCCGCGCAATCACACTGGCCTGCAGAACACCATCACTCGACACGGGAGCACGAACGCCGGTGTCGCCGATAGCAAGACCCTGGCTGGCGTTGGGAATAGAAGCGTTCAGCAGTTCGGACCCCTCACTGATGATCGTGACATCCACCCCGGCCGGAATGTCCCGCGCGATGATGACATTGTTCACCGTTCGGATGACGCCGCCGACATTCACTCGGACGGTCTGAGGGCTTGTTGACATTGTCTCAGCGTCAACATTGGTCCCTGAAAATCCCACGAGATGATAGGCAATTGACAGATTGTTGGAACCGCCACCTGTGCCGCCGCCACCTCCGCCGCCACCGGCACATCCGAATACGAGCAGGGCTAGCGCGAGCACCAGCCACACGACAAAAATCCTTACACTGAGCTTCATGTCTTACCTCTGTAGCGAGCTACATACGAATGGTACCGTATTCGTACCATCGCTCAGGGCATTGTCTCGGCGTGAGCGCGGACAACTCGGTCAATCGCATCGAGCACGACATCCTACGGCAATTGATTGCCGAGTGGCGAACCGGGGCAGGTCTCAGCCAGCGTGAATTGTCCGCCAGGCTTCAGAAGTCTCACAATTACATCGTGAAAATAGAAAAGGGCGCACGGGGCGTTGAGGTTGTTGAACTTGTCGATATAGCCCGCGCCTTGGGTTTAACGCTTGAAACTGTCTTTAATGAATATCGTGAGCGATTGGACAGTTAAGAGATATTTAATAGAAATCACTTTTAACCCTCTTTGACTAAGCTAGTGACTATTCCATTTTCACTCTAATGGTTTGAAATACTTTATCCGATAGGCAAAACATGCCTTGGATGAATTTCGAGAAAGGTGCATTCGGTCCTTATACGCGAGCCTTTGTCGGTCTCGTGAAAGTCACACCTGCAGGCGAGAAGATTATTCTGCCAAAAGACCGTTATGGTCGTAGCGGCGGTCTGGTGATTTCAAATGTCGCTCTGTATGAAGTCAATCCGCCAGCATTGACCGCCACCTTAGCGGAGACATTTCCCACATACACTGTTAACGGGTGGGCATTACAACAAGACAGCCTCTGTGCTGTCATGTTGGCCCAACATATGGACGGCGGCGAATTCTGGGGCGGAGTCTTGAATCTCAATACGATGCAGATTTGTTTCCCATTGGCTCTTACTGGCGGCGAGACGATGGGCAAACTCGCGGATATGTTTCTGCCTAAGCTCGGCATTGGTAAGTTGACCAAGAACCTCGGCGGTGCCTCAGAGAAGCAATGGCGAGAAGATCTGGATCACTACTCAGAGCCAGCGAGCGGTGCGGTGCTTGGCTTCGTGGAACGCGCCATGCAAAGCAATCAACAGTCCGGCCGCCTCTGACTAAGCTCCTGGCTCATTGTCCCTGCTTTGGTCACTGAGCATCCGACGTACTTCCGCGCTTGACCTGCGCGACTGTTGCCGCGCGATGATATCAAGAAAGTCCTCAGCCAGAGAAGGAGAGGTAATTGCAGATGCGCCGTTGTCATTCGCAGAACGGATCTGGCGATTCAATTCGCCAATCTCAGTCGGTTTGCCTCGGCGCTCCATCGCAGTGGCATGAACGCCCATGTGGTGCGTGGGCAACCGACTGATGCCGCGAGCATCGTAACTCCTGTGGTCAACGGCGAGATACTCGCCTTGCTGATCGAATACACCATGTTCGCGAAAGGCTTCGTTCTGCAGTTCGGCCCAGACTTCGCGCCAGCGTTGAAGTTGGGCAGTGCTATTGAGGCTTCGGTCTTTCGTGCTGTGAAAGCCGTCGGCATCGAGGCCGCGCAATGTCACCATGATGTGCGCATGAGTGTTGCGATGATCGCCGGCGCGGTTGGCATCATGCACCGCCCAATCTGCGGCCAAGCCGTGCGGTATCAACTCTTGGCGCACAAACTTCTCAAGGAGATTGAGTTGCGCATCGAAGCCCAATTGATGCGGCAAGCCAAGCACGAACTCGCGTGCGAGCTGAGCATCTTTGCGCTTCTCGAACGCCTCCAGCTTGTTCCAAAGACGCTCTCGACACCGCGCCCAATCCGGCGCGGTGTCCGGCAAGAAGACTCCGCTCGCTTGAATGCCTTTGCGCGGTGAGTAGTCGTGAACGCGCCCGTAGCGTTCATCTTCCATTCGCGTGCCGGAACGGTAAGCAGAACATGCCACTGCTGACCGTCCTTGATTTCTGCTTATGACGCTAACTGATAAATGAAAGTATCCCTGCATAATGGCGGGCATGTTTACTCAACTAATGGGTGCAGGGCAAGGCCCTGCCGCACCATTGCAACGCAATGTATAAGTGCGCCCTTACTTCGTTCGGTCCGGTAAGCCATTGATATTCGTCACTCATTAACTTTCCCATGATACACTCAATAGTTGCACCATGCCTAATCAAACACGATTGCAGAATCTAAGAGAGAAGCGGGCACAGCTTGATGCTGAAATTGCCCGCCTTGAGGCGCGAAAGCGTCTAGAAGAACGCAAAGCAGACACGAGAAGAAAGATTCTTATCGGTGCGGTCATGCTTCAAGAAATGTCTGACCGAGATGACTTTGCCGAATGGGTTAACCAGACACTTGCTCAGAGATTAGATAAACCAAGAGACCGCAAGCTCTTTGGTTTGGAGCCGCTTCCCCCGAAATAATACTATTGCATGTTCGGAGAGCAACATGACCAATCAATGGGGGAGCAATGCGCACGGTTCTGCGCGGTGGATGACTGCCGATGAAGCAGAAGAACTTGACTTCTATAACTTTCATCCGGGCTGTATTGTGCTCGGGCAAAACAGCCAAGGACTGCTTTGCTTTCTCAATCGGCAAGGTCACGTTCTGGTCCTTGCTCCGCCCCGGACCGGCAAAGGCGTCGGTTTTGTTCAGACTAATCTGATTGCCTATCAAGGCAGCATGGTCGTCACCGACCCGAAGGGCGAGAACGCCGCAGTGACGGCCCGTTTCAGAAAGCGAGGCTGGAACCAAAACGTCGTCATCCTCGACCCCACGGGCAAGCTCAAGAGCTATGGGATGGAAGAGCCGTTATCGACCCATTCCTTCAATCCGCTCATAGCCTTCGACAATGCCAATTACGCGGAGGTGCTCGATGATATAGGGATGGTGGCCGACGCCTTGCTTGTTCCGAAGGATGGCGAACGGGAAGCGCATTGGCGCGACGGTGCGCGGTCGTTTCTGAGCGGACTGCTCACTTACCTCGTCTTCTTCGTCGAGCGAGACGAACGCAATCTCATCACGCTCAGCCGTCTTGCCAGCGGACTTGAAGCACCACTGGATGACATATTCTCCGCACTCACCTTTAACGACCATCCAGATCCTTTGATGCGCGATGTTATCGCGCGCTCAGGGGCCTGGTGGGACAAGATCAATCTGAAGGAACGTGCTTCCTTTGTCTCGGTCGCACTGCGCTCGCTGGTTTGGCTTAACAGTCCGATTTGGCATGACCACCTTAAGCAATCGGACTTTCACCCCTCGGAGCTCAAGCAAGGCAAGACCACCGTTTACATCGTCTGTCCGTTTGAGAAGTTGGAGCAGTATTCGCCCTGGTTTCGGCTCGTGCTTTCCTGTTGCACGATCGCAATTCTCCGGACGCCGAACATCGCCGGCGTTCCGGCAACGCTTTTCATGCTCGACGAATATGCGGCCGCCGTCGGTCGTCTGGCGATGATTGAGCAATCAATGCCATTCATCGAGGGAGCTGGCGGACGTTTCGCGATGATTTTCCAGTACCTGAGCCAGATGCAAAAGCTCTGGCCGGAGCCTGAGTATCACGGCATCTTCGCCAGCGCAGGCGCCCATCTGTTCTTCAATGTCAACGACCAGAACACAGCGGAATACGTTAGCAGCTTCATCGGCACGAGTGGAGCAATGCTTCCCTCAGCAGGACAATTGAGTTTTGTTCAGCGGCAATTGCTGACAGCTGATGAGGTTCGCACCTTGCCCGCGAATGATCTCATCGCTTTCGTGCGGGGCTACAGACCGGCTTGGATAAGCAAGCTGGACGTGCGAAAGCATCGTGAGTTTGAGGGGCGGTACATGCCCAACCCGGTTTACGGCATCTCCAATGCCAATCAGCAACCAACCCTGACGGAGTCCGCCGCAACACCGCTACTCAGCGCAAAGACTGCGCTTGAACGTTCGCGAGGCGCAACGGACCTCGACCTCGACGCGATGGCCGCAGCAATCGCGGCCAAGTACCCTGATAAAGACGTGCATGTGGAAGGGGACATGCTCGGCTACAACCAAGAAAGCCAGAACACAACCACAGGCAGGATGGAGGAGATATTCGTACCCATCATGCATGTGAGTTTGCTGGAAGCACTATCAGCCGATCAGCGCTCGGGTTCGTGATCCGCTTCCAACTGGCGGCTCTGATGTTCCTTGACACTGGATAAGAAGCTCGTCACATTGCCGGAAGTTTGCCGGTCTGCTTCTCGAAATCCAAACCGAGCGTCCAGAGCTTGTTCTGCCGCCTCAAACCGTTTCTCGACAGAATTGCGCCTGTCGGCGATTGTTTGCTCTGAGGCCAAACGCGCCTCAATAAAATCCGCATTCTTGAGATAAGGCTTGTTGACCTCGTCATCCAACTCTCGAAGTGCAGCCAAATAAGGTTCGTGAATCGCAATCTGCTGTACTGGGTCGCGCTCAGACGAAACCGCCTGTAGAGACTCTCTTTGCAATCGGTTGCGCTCGTGCGACCTCCAATTGTCGACAAAGTCAGCCCGCCGCTGTGCATCCAGGTCGTCGAGACGTTCAACAATGCCAATCTCTAGGTCGCCGAGCACCATCCTGTATTCCTCACGCGCAAGGTTGCGGTCAGGATGACGTTCAGGCTGATAGTTGTTGAGAATGCGGCTAATCCCCTCGTCCATATCGCGTTCCCAACGCGGAATGTCACTGCTCACGCAGTGATTGTACAAGCGAGACTAGAACTTTGGACGGGGGATATGGTCATGCCATCCGCGGGCATGAAAGCGACCGGCCAGGCTTTCATAAAGCATGTCCTCGAGATGACCTGACGGGCTCTCAATAACTGACCGACGGCCAGGTGAGTCCGCCAGGTGACGATGCGCACGCACGTCAATTGCACCTGCAGGCACAATCCAATGTTGTTTGCGAAACTGCGCGTAGATCTCTTCAAGCGACAGGCCAAGCATCGCTGCCATCGCACGAAGCTCTTGTTCAGCTCTGAGAGAGAGGACAATTGGAGTAGGGGTCGCATCGGTCATTGAAAGCCATCCTATGAATCCTGTGCTTGAAACGCAGATGGAGGTTTTGTGAAAAACTCGTTGCCGGTGGCTCATGCCACCGGCAACGAGCATGAGGCTAGTTAGCCGCAGGACGACCATTACTTTCCTGAACCTCGTTCTGTCGAGGCGGCAAGACAACAATCTTGTACTGACCAAGTTCAGGGGCCGGCATTGCATCCAGCAAGAGAGTGAAGCCACTCTTGTTGGTGAAAGCAACGCCAATGCGCGTCCAGATAGTGCCGCTGTCAGCGGTATCACGGACAGCAAATGCAGTGAGAGGTTGAGTCATGATGAGCTCCTTTTGAGATGCCGAGCGGAATTGCCCGACGTGTTGAAATCGGCAGGAGCCCATGCGCTATCTGCGGCAAGGCTTAGGGGAGCAGGTTCTCCCTCGCCTGCAGGACGAATCCGAAGACGAGGGGCCTTGCAAGCAGTACAGAAGCGTGGGTCATAGATTGCAAGCAAACGAGAAAACTACGCAACGAAAAGGAGCCTGTTCGCAACCTCATCCTTGCGACTTAACCGCCACTCAATAGGAAAGATGAGACACTACCAACGTTTGGGCTTGCTTCGACGCGTCGAGTGATATGATCTACCGCTGCTGGAAGCCAGCCTGACAATCTTAAGCTGATATCGGGCGAAGAGCATTGCGATGACCTGGCTTTGTTGCTCTGGCTTGAGTGTATCAATAAGCTCAGCCACCTGCTGCATTACTTCAAACTCAACTCCATTTATACTTTCGCCTGTCATGTAGATTCCCCTCGGACTGCCATTCTTCGCAGCAAGCCCTCGAATGTCAAGTCAACATAAAGGGTTCCCAAACAAACACTCTATCTTCCTGAAGAATAGATTACCAGTGCTCATACTTCAACCCAAATCCACTGTTCAAAGGAACCTCTACCGAAGATCTCTCGTGGCATACACGTCGCATCTGAACTAGGACTACCACCAACCACATATAGCGCTCCTACAGAACCACATAATTCACTCTCGCTAGTTCAGAAGATCACAAGAAGGTTAAGGGCTACGATACACAGAAGCACTTAACTCACTCCACAGACCTAAGTAACATTCCTCTACACGGCCTTAGATTCTTTCAAAGTCAAATCCCTGAAAAATACCAGTCCCTAAAACACCCGGTAACGACATGATCTCATTGTGACAGCTGACAGATATTTCATCAAATCCAACATCCAGAATCACACAGCCCTGCTCCGTGATTACAGGTCCATCTTTAGATACAGCAGTCCGTAGCTTGACTGAGTTTACAAGCTCCCAAGACAGCAATCTGTCATAAGCCCAACGAGCGCATGTGGGCTGAACTTCAACTGGCACTTTAAACTTCTCTCCTAGCCGCTTTACATTTTTACTTGCATCGGCGATAACGTACCTACGCTGAGCTGCAAGGAAAATCAGCCTCTCCCTATATAATGCACCGCCCCTACCTTTAATTAGTCGGCAGGCATCGTCTACTTCATCAGCACCATCGAAACACCAGTCAATCGAAGCAGGCACAGAGTGGCATACATTAAGATCTAGATCTTCACATGCGTAAAGCATCTCAAGCGAAGTAACAACCAGCTTAATCTCCAATTTCTCTGACCTGACTCGCTCTCCAATGGCCAGCAAAGATAAAAATGAAGTTGAACCAGAGCCAACTCCTATCGTATCTCCGCTTTTCACAAGGGAAGCTAGCTTCTCTGCAATAACCTGCTTTTCCTCGATACGTTCAATTTGACGACACCATTCCAAACCGAAACTCATACGCTTTCTCCACACTGTAACTTGAGCCGTACAAACTCACTCAGAATCGTAGTGCCATGGAAAGGCGGCAGTATTGTAGACACTTCACACATATTTGCATTAAACTCATGAATAGCTTCATTCACATCTTCAATCGAGTGACACGGGGCAGCACGTACATGCGGAAACTTGTTTGCGACCATCTGCAAACCATTCCCGCTACTACTCACAAGCAATACACCTAGAGGGCACAGGGCACTTACTGCTGCAGCACAGGCTACACCAACGGCATCGGCATCACTCAATCCAGTAAATTTGTTTAAATCAATAATCTTGTAGCCACGCATGCTCATGCTTCTTAGAATTTCCTGCTTATATTCATCACTATACGCATCGCAGGCTATCCCAAGTGTTTTCTCTGCTTCATCCATATAGCGTATTGTCTCCATGATGAGTTTCGCAAACAGCAAATAAATTATCAAACCTCATTAGATACTCCTCAATGAGAGAGGTCCCTTGATGTGAAATACTAGTAACCAGTACGGGGTTCCTAACCCCAACCCCAGAATAGTCATCTGGAGTCGAGTCATACAATCCCAAGATTAGGAAGTCCTGGTCAATAATGCAATGATATTCTGTAGGAAAAAAATCATACAGACGGATTGTTAGCCTATCAACCTTTCCTTGCCGTTGTAGCCGCTTCCAATCGCTAATTACTGTAATAATCTGACTTCTGAACAAACTGTTTAACTCGCCCTCTGGAATCCCGCGAATCAATAAATCGCATTGCTTTATCCTAGTGGGGTGAGAATTTATGAAACTTAAGATTTGCTGGCTTGAGATCGCATATATTCGCAAATGAGAGATTTCTTCTCGAGTAGCAATCGAGTCAGCAATGGCCTTAGACAGGCTCATCTTAGACAAAACTAAGTTTGACTTGATGAATGTATCCTGAGTACTTTCCAGCTGACCAATCCGCTCTTGCAGAGAATTATTAGACTCTGTCATATCGCAAGATTTCAACTCTAGTCGCCAAGCCATGGCTATGGCTGATCCTGCTAAGAATGAAACCAAAAGCGAAAGCTGAACCGTAGTAAACACTGCTGGATAGAACGTACCCAACAGTGTAATGGCGACAACTAAACTTGGTGGCGTGTAAGCCACGATAAAATCTTTAGTCCCACGCTTCAAATATACTGATACCCCCTACTAATTACATATGCTGACATTCTATAGTCCCACTGAACCATAGATGCACCCGTAGCTAGTGAATCATCAATGCGGCGAAGACCTTCAGTGTATGAATCATGCGACAGGCTCGTCAGGGTAGAGAAGCATTTTTCCGTAAAATAGCGCCTGTAAGTCTCCTTACTCACTAGCTTTGATTCGTTAACATCATAGCGATCTACTTGAAAGCCTAGAGGGCTAAAAGCATCTACAATGGCCTGCTGACTTGGGTGGCGTTCAATATCTATTTGCAGTGCTTCAGGGAATTGCTTGTACCATTCCCTGGAATGGAGTTGCTCATGAGTCGATGTGCGAATAACTACTGTACCATTAGTTGCAGTCAGATTTGCAACAGTTCCAGCCCAAGTCGCCGGATCACCTAATAAGTGAGCTACCTCTGACATCCAAACAAAGTCAAAAGCTTTAGTAAAAGTTATGTCATCAAGTGAAGCCTGGAGTAGCTGAGTGTGTATGGGCACGGAGATTGCTCTTTCAAGCGCGACCAAAGCACGATGAGCATCAGGCTCCAACAATACAAGAGTACATTCGTTCGGCATTGCAACAACGAAATGCGGGATGTGAAGCCCCGGGCCACATCCAACGTCGAGAACCCGCCTCACAAATGATGTCTGGAGATTGGCGACACGAAGATACTCATTAAAATGACTAGGAAGGAGGCTCCTATGTTGTTGATATGCATCAATTGGGGCAAGAGACGCTTTTTTCACTTCGGACGGGAGTTTACTCGGATTATGCGCGTCCATCAGTTCTCCGTTCGTCGGCTTTCATCCTATAGCCAATTCTGGAGTACCAGATGGCAATAAGAAGCGAAATCCGCCCTCGACCACTAGCCCTTCATCTCAGTTCAACCAAGACTACTGTCAGCGCCTGGCACTCGCCGTCCCATCTCGTCCCGTATCTAGCCCTGAGTCAGTAGGTGCATTGTGAACATGTCACAAACGGCAAGAAGCACGTTCGCACCCGGGAACATTTGATTGTTCCGGCTATCTTGCGTGGTGCGGACGATCGGAGTCGAACCGACACTCCCATACGGGAACGGGATTTTAAGTCCCGGGCGTCTACCAGTTCCGCCACGTCCGCGATGGTGTATCTATGGCGAGGCCAGGCTAGAGAGTCAACGCTTTGCGCTCTTCTTGCGGCTGGTTGTTGTGGCATCAGCCGGTTTGCCTGAAGTCGATACTCGTGCCTTCCGGACATTGATTGCAGAGGCATCGAGCGTATTCTTGAGATGCGCCGCGTAGTGCTTCTCGATCATTTCAACGCTCGTGCGGCAGTTCTTGGCAATCTGATAGATGTCGGCCCCGTCGAGCAGGCGCATACATATGTAGGTATGCCGCAGGCTGTATGAGGTGCGTGGCCTTCCCTCGCGGTCGTGTTTCAGATTGAGCTCGTCGAGGATGCTGTTCAGCAGTTCGCGTTGCACTTTGCCGAAGGTCTGGGCAGTCGGCTCCGGCTCTTGGCCGTGGCCGCGTCCAGTTCGCTTATCAAGAGCGGCTCGCCGTGCGGCTAGTCGCTCAAAAGGCACTACTGCCCCAGGCATGCTTTTGCAGTAGCCGACTCCGCGTTTTCCGCGGACCTCGATTTCGAGGATGCGTTCGCCCGTGGCTTCGTCGGTTACGACTGCCACGTCTCGAAATTCGAGGCGGCTGGCCTCGTCCGGCCGCAGGCCTGTGTTTGCCATGAACAGCACATAGTCATGCAGTTGCTCGCAGGCGTGCCGCCAGCGCGGATTCTTTGGGTTCTTGGCCCGCTCTCGCGTAGCTTCATAAAGGCGCTTGTACTCTTCTGGTGAGAACCATGCCCGGTGGGAGATCTTCACCGAGCCTTTGAACGGATTGGAGATGTTCGGAAGGATTGGGAGCCAGCCGTGCCGATTGGCGGTTTTCAATACATGCCGTAGGCAGATAATTTCCTGATGCAAGGTATTTCGGGCAGGACGCTTAGGCTTGCCCGTTTTCCTGTCAGTCCGCGAAGTCGCGCGGTGAATGCGATACTCTTGAACCAGTCCAGGCGTGATTTCTGACACCACTCGGTCACCAAAGAAAGGCAGGAGGTGCACACGCAAAATCATCCCGAACGCCTTCACATAGCGCGGGCTACGTTCCCCTTCGGTGATGACTTCATACTCTTTGAGAAACTGCTCGGCGGCCTGACGAAAGGTCTTGCCGCTCTTCAAGTCACCGATGCGGTCTTTGCCTCTCAAGCCCAAATACCAGTCCTCGGCGAATTCTTTCGCCAGAGCCAGGCTGTCTTCGCGCGTCGACACTCGCCAGTTCTTTCCGGCCATGTAAGCGGAGCACTGCCAATGCGAGCTGTTCGGGCGCTTATAGACATGCAACTTGCCGCCCATTAGCCGGTGATGTAGACTCATTTCGTATCCACTGCGTCGGTTTGTGTAAGAGATGTGTAGCAGGGGACCGGTGCTCAGTCAAGCAGTATGTGACTGAAATAGCTGGTTTTTCTTCGACCGAGAGGCGATTGAAATCGCTTTTAAGTCGTGAGCGGGCTACTGCAACTGCTTGAAATCAAACGATGTTTTTTCCGTTTGTAGCCGAATGTGAAAGAGCCTGTGAAAGACTGGACGAAATGACCAGCAGTGTCGAAGGGCCAAGCTATTGTTGCTTCAACCGTTTGCACGCAGTCGCGTGGAACTGCTTGTCGAGCTCAATGCCGAGGTAGCTTCGGCCGAGTTCCTTTGCGGCTACAAGAGTAGATCCGGAGCCAGCAAAGGGGTCGAGCACTAAACCTTCAGGGCGCGAATAGGCGGAGATAAGCGTTTTCAATACTGGCACGGGCTTTTGAGTCGGGTGCAGGCGATTGCCTGTGTAGGTCCAGGGAAGAACATCGGATACCGCATGGTTTGGAGTCGGTCTCCCTTTGGCAAGCAGGTAGGCACATTCATGTTGCCCCTGCGCGTGCTGAGAGCGCGAAGCGTAGGACTTGGGAAAGACGAAGTGACCGACCGGACGAAAGCCGGCTTTTCGAAATGCGGTCATAAATTGATCCGCATGGGGCCAGCCATAGAAGGTGAAGCAGTAGCTGTCAGGCTCGAGCACTCGGTAGATTTCTGAGAAGCTCGGCACGAGCCACCCATTGTTGTCGTCATTTGGAACGATGCGGCCGTCTCGCGGTCGATACCGGGTCAAGTACGGAGGATCTGTTAAGACTAGGCTTGCGCTTTCTCGTGGCAACTGCGGCAAGACCGCCATGCAGTTTCCATGAATGACCGTGTTTTGAGTGTGATCCATTGCAAGCTCCTTTCAACCTGTGGCCTTAATGCTCCCAAGAATTCGTAGGCGCTGAAGGTTATGCAACGGGGTGGGGCAACGCTTCCTGTCTGCAGGTACGAAGATGGGTGCCCCTTGCTATACCGAAGGCCGAGATAGGATTGGAGCAATAGGCACAGCTAGAAAAAGCTCTGCGAAGGAAAAGCAACATCGCACTCTCTGGTTAAACCCCTGGCTGTCAGCGTGTGCGGCATCCCTACAGGGGCCTCAACTCGTCACTAGACTCAGAATGCTGAGCGAATCTCAAGTACGTGAGACACTCTGCGACGCCATCAAGCGCCGCCAAATCCTACAGGTGCGCTACCAACATGTTAGCGATCATGAAGTCTGCACACATCGCCTGGCACCAATCGATATTGGTAGTCCAACGGCAAAGAGTGCGGGTCAGAAGCGGCAGGTCTGGGCCTACTCATACACGCACCGCGACAAACATTCGCGGCCAGACCCAAAGCTCTGTGTTTTCAGCATCAGTCATTTTTTGGCAATAGAAGATATCGGAAAGGAATTTGATCCGCAGGAAATAATCAGGATTTGCCGAGCACAGATGAAGAACCCGGCGCTGTTTGGCCGACAGTTTAGCTTTTGCACTGATCGCAATTGGTAGATATTGAGTTTGGACTAAGAGGCCAAGCTGCTCTCAGCTCCGCCGGGTACGACGATAGAAATCAAAGGAGCCGCCACCACTCCATCCAACAGAACTTGATATGCCTCCAGACTCACCTTCGACAACAAGCTTCATGCGGTCGGCACAGAGAGTAACTGCATGGGAGCCTTGCTCAATTCCCATGTAGCTCCGCCCCATCTTATGGGCGACGGCGCTCGTCGTACCTGAGCCGAGATATGGATCAAGTACAAGATCGCCAGTCTCGGTAGCGATATCAAGAATTCTTTCAATCAACGTTTCTGGCTTGGGCGTATCAAATACGTCTTCTCCAGGGAACAAACCCAGAATATGCTTCTTTGCATCATCTGTGGTGCCCACTTCATCAGCGGTCCATAACGTTTGTGGAGTCAAGCCGAGCTTCTTAGACTCTAAGAATAACTTAATTCTGGGAACACCATTCCCATCGTTTCCGAACCAGATGTTGCCTAGCGCAATCTCATCTTGCATCCTTTCTTGAGAGTAAACCCAGCATCGACCAGGCGGCGGCAAATGGACCTTTCCATTTGGAGCTACCAGCTTGTAATACTGTTTCCGCGTCCCATGTCCACCCTGCACATTTGCCGTAACAGATTGCCACGGCCCGCGGGGATCATTGTCTGGATTACGGTAACGCAGGACTAGCTCTTCGGAGGGAGGCAACAAGTTCCTCTTTTTCTTGAAGATTGCCGGATTCTTTGCATACACCAACAAATACTCGTGATTGTTGGAAAACACTTTCCGGTTCTCTCGAGTTGTTCGATGTTGCCAAACAATAGTGCTGATGTAGTTCTCGCGACCGAAGATTCTATCAGCCCGGACTTTAAGATGATGCATTTCTCTGTCGTCAATTGAAATCCATATGCTGCCCTCTGGGCTCAAAAAGTCATCCAGAACAGTTAATCTCTCAGCAATCTTATCCAGCCATAGTTGATGACAAAGATCATCATCGTAGTGATTGTAACTTTCCTGGTTATTATATGGCGGGTCGAGGTATATGCACTGAAAGACTCCACTTAGCGAGTCTCGCAATGCTTGCAGAACAGTTAGATTTTCCCCCTGGATGATCGCATTGCCACTGCTCGCACCAACTGAAAGTCTGTGGTCGCGCTTTAGGCCGAGAGAGGCTAAGTCATCTCTGAGCGATTGACCACGTTCGGAGCATGTCGCCGATTCAAGGATTTCGCTTTGAAGCTGTCCAAAAGATCGTGCGGCCATAACTTGAAGACGACTCAACGACGGCAGAGTGGCGCTAAATATGTGCCCGCGAGCGACTGCCTCAGTCTGTCAGAATTCACAGGAACAATGCAACCCCAAGCCGAACTTGACCTAGGTTTGTCAAGCCAGGCGTCCTTCAGGACGATTCACTACCTAGGTTCAAAAAGACGTCTCGTCGGCCAGATTAGTGACCTGATCAATGAGGTCTCACCTGGTCCGGCCACCTGTTGCGACCTGTTTGCAGGGTCAGGAGTCGTCTCGTTCGCACTGTCTGGGCATCGGCCGGTCATAGCTGCTGACATTCAGAATTATTCTCGCGTGCTCTGTTCCGCCCTTCTGGCCGAATGTCGACCTAGCAAGCAGGACCAAGAGGACTTCAAAGGGACGGTTAACTCATCACCATTGGCCAGCCAACTAGAAGAATGCTTACAGCCCCTTCTAAAGTATGAACTACAAGTCACTCAACAAGCACACGGAGGGGATATCCATCCTCTCTGTGAGTTTATTACCCGATGTTCAATTATTACAGAACAGAAGGGTAGCCCAGATGCACTGCCTGAACCACTTTCATCATTGCTCGCATCAGTAGTATCAAGCCTACACACACATGGCCTCGCCGAAAGTGAACGATGTGTTGTCACCCGCTATTTTGGTGGTCGCTACTTCTCATTTCGTCAAGCTATAGATTTAGACATTAGCCTTGATGCCATTCAGCAATTGCATCCCAATTTTCAGGACATTTTCACTTCAGCAGTTTTGAGCACATCAAGTGATATTGTAAACACAGTTGGCAAGCAGTTTGCACAACCGATATCACCTCTCACCAAAGATCTCACTGCCAAGCGACACTTACTGTCAAAGATTTTGGCTGACCGATCAGTATCGGTTAACTCGACGTTAGCATTATGGATAAAAAAGTATTCGAATTTACCCGTATCCTCATTTAGGCACTTAGCTATCCAAGGAGATTACAGAGACGTCCTCAGAGAAAGCCTTTCAGACGCGGCTATCATCTATGCCGACCCGCCCTACACAAGGGACCATTATAGTAGATTTTATCATGTACTCGAAACTATGACCTTGCGAGATACACCAGAACTCTCGCAGACTCCTGGAAGCACAAAGGCCGGTGGTAAGGGTCTCTATCGAAGATCTCGCCACCAGTCTCCGTTCTGCATTAAGTCTCTGGCACCGACTGCATTTGCAAGTCTCTTTGCAGGTGCACGAAAACTACATGTGCCCCTTATCGTTTCGTATTCGCCCTTCTCTCAGGACAAAGGCCACCACCCTCGGCTCCTGACTATCGATGAACTGGTACGCCTAGCGCGGGAGCAGTATAAGTCTGTGGAAGTTCACTCTGCCGGACATTTCGCGCATAACAAGATGAATGCATCACGCTTAAGTCTATCAGCCTCCGATGAAGCTGAAACCTTTCTCATTTGTCTTCCTTGACGTTACTTTAAAGCAAAGGGCAGGCAGGCCAGGCTGTCGCAAGTGCTTGCGCATCAGTCTGAAGCCGCATCATTCTTCCAGGCAACACAATGGTATTTGCTTGTAGGAAGCTATGAATTCGGAGGTAGTCAGGATCTCCGGGCATCATGAGATGATAGCGAAATGTCCTCGTAGCAAGCCGGAGAAAAATAACAATCGGCCTCCCATTTTCAGGATAGTCACGTCCCGCCGCAGCTTTCAATTCAAAGCGGTAGTTGCGGCTCCTGACCACGACTCCAGGACGAGGCTCTTCTATTCCGCGGCTCCCATCTGCTTCAATGTGCGTCAGCAATACCCGGTATGTTTTTCCAGGTGTTGCGCCAAAGAAATTCTCGAACGTGTCGCGACTGAAATTGGCCTGGTTCCAGCGATCCGAGGCTTTCGGTAGCTGAACGATCAGCACGGCATTGCCGGGAGAAGTGCGCGCAACTACTGCCACCTCACCACTTTCCTGCTCTTCCAATATCTCTTGGATTAGTCCTTTGGCAATTACTTCCTTAAGCTCAATCCCCGTATTCTGCTTTGCTCGATCTCGTACATCAACATGATCCAAAGGAAGGATATGACCGCCGTGAGTTCCTAGCCACTGACGCCATCTATTTTCAAGCTGTTCATGTTCTTCAAGTGAGGTTTCAGTGACCGTGAATGCTTCAACATTACCGCGCAAGCCACCCGCCGTAAGGTTCCCAGAACCTAGAATCCATGTTGCTTTATCAGCAGACTTGAACCAAGCCATCTTTGGGTGAAAGATGGCATTGTTATGAGGCGATGAATCAAAGAATGCCCATGCACTTAGCTTTGGCAGTTCGGCTTGCTTCTGACTAAGTGTATCTAGGGACCGTGTATCGGTCACAGCATCTATCCCAATGACGAGCTCAAATTTAGACCGTTCCAGAAACTCTGTGAACTGCCTATCGCCGAGCAACATGCGGATGCCGCCAGCCGAAGCAAAAGCAAAAGTGCCACCGCCAGCCTCAGCTGACTTACAGGCCTCCAAGATTTCCTCAAGAAGATAGGATGAGTCCTGCCAGCTCGGATCTTGTATGCGCAGTTCCATTTGACGCAAAGAACATACCTCAGTGGCAGGCACAAAGTATCCACGAGCGGTTCATCTTGTAGTTTCCTGAACTGAAGAGAGAATTAGCTCAACTCTTCGTACAACGCCGATGACGAGGACCACTATAACAGCAAAAAATGATCACCTATAGCAGAAGCGTAAGTCGCGTTCGCACCCGTATAGAAACCTGTCTTTATCCTTTTTTTGATAAATATTGTTAATCTATTCGCTAGTGAGCAGGCTTACAGGATTTGACGATAAGGAGCTCTACACTGTGTCAGAGATAGCGAGATTGCTATCTTGCGGCAATCGCCTTGTTGAAAATCTCATTGCGAAGAGAGAACTGGAGTCTTCACTTATGCCCGGTACTCGCCGCGCAAGGCGTGTTAGCCGAGAGCAACTCGACCGTTACTTGTCAAAGTTTCACGGCAAATCAGAATAAGGAGTCCAAAGCCGTCCGCACATCATCAGTGCTGGCGCGGATATAGAAACTCATTGTCGTCTCCCAGTCCGAATGTCCAGCCAATACGCTCAACTCGTGCGGCTTCATGCCTGCACCGTTATTGGCGTAATTCGCAAGCCAGGTCAGCCAACTCGACCGAAAATCATGTGAGGTTGGCACCTCTTTGCCATCTGTGCCATCGAAGCCAGCCGCGGTCACCGCATCTTTGATTTGCCGCGTGATGTGCTTTGGGTGGAACGGCTCTCCTTTTGCGCCCACGCAAACCCACTCAATGCCGAGCTTCTCAGCATTGCGCTTTGCGGCCGAGAGCTCTTTCAGCAAAGCTGACGGAATGGGAATGTCGCGAATGCCGGCGGCGCTTTTGGGATCTGTGATGTAGCGCGGCGTTCCTTTGATGTATTGCGCCTGCTGATAGATGCGGATGAGTTTCGCATCGAGGTCAACGGCCTCCCAGCTCAATCCCATTGCCTCGCCAGAACGCAAACCAAAGCGAAGCCCCAAGAATATTGGCCAGTAGATCGGCTTGCCCTTGGTGGCTTTAAGCAAGGCCTCGCCTTCTTCCATCGTTAAGATACGCTTGCCCGTCTCGCCAGAGCGGGCACGAGCGGTGCGCTGCTCCTTGCGCTTGCGTTTGCTAATCGCTGTCGACTTGACGGGATTGGACGTGATCAGTCCATCCGTTGCCGCCAACTGCATGACGCGAGAAAGCGCGGAGCGGGCTTGGCTGGCCGCGCCGAGCGTTTTGCTATTGGCAATCTTGTTGAGGTGCTCCTGAATGACGCTAGCTCTCAAGTCTTTGAGAGGCAGCGCGCCGAGCCTCGGAAGAATATGATTATCGAGCGCATAGCGGTAGGCATCATAAGTGGTCGGCGCGGCATCTTCACGGATGATGCGCATCGCGCGTTCTGACCAACTCGCAAGGGTTTCAATGGGAGTAGGGATGTCATTGCGCTTCGCGTCCTTTGCCTCTCCACGATCGCGATTGAATTCGTCATAAGCCTGGTCGCGCTTGGCTTTGGCCTCGGCTTCGCTCGATGCCGAGCCGGAGCGGCGGAAGAGTGAGCCGTCTTCCCGCTTTAGGCGAACATTAAACTCCCAACGCCCTGTTCTTTCATCGAAGCGAACGTTGGTCTTCTTTCGGTTGGCAGGATGCGCGGTCTTGGCCACGCATCAATTGTACCTACAAATGACCGTTATAATGACCGTATTCTTCCATTTTGAACTTATTGATAGAATCCAGTCATCCCGACCATCTTCCCTTCCACTCACTAGGTCTTCCCCCTTTTGAACGCATATAGCGTCTCTATCCGGTCACGGAAGCATTTCTTCTCCACGCAACGCGATCAGACTCACCTTTGCGCGATACTTCAAAGGAAGAGGCTGACAGATGATTGCGTTCGCTCTAGCGTATTGCTCAAGTCCTCACACTGAGGCAGTGACACCAAGGTGGTCGGAACTCACCAATGTCCTCTATCTGGCTGATCGGCTAGATGCACCCGGCATCGTTGCAGTCACAACAGACTCGAAGGCTCATGTGCTGGATGGCCAAGGAAAGACGGAGGACGTTTATAATGTCCCTGAAAATAGTCGTGTGCTTCGGCACGGCAAGTACAGTTTTAACGGTGAAAGCTATATTGTGACAAGCCGAGGGCTTGTTGATATTGTATCTAATACTGATCTGCGGACTCTGACTAAGTTAACTTTTGGCCAGGGGGAAAACACGGTCATTATGGGCCAGGGATGTGCCGTCTTTACGGAGAGGGCAGTCTTCTCACCATCGATGGGCTTTTTTGATGCCATTGCTGTGCGAAATGATGGTGAATCAATAGTAGTCATTAAATCACCAATGGGTGTTCCTATCCTTACAACATATTCTCACAACGGCACTAAATGGTCCGAAAGTGCAGATCAACTCTCACCCATGATTGAAGATGTCGGATTCGCCGGACACTTGGACAGGTTCAGCGATCTTCGTTTCATAGATGACAATAAGCTCATCTATATCGGCACGATAAAAACTCTATCCCCTCTGGACCAATCGCGCTTGCCTGATCCTCTCATCCAGAATGGCTCTCTTGAGATTGAGAAAGATGGCAATTTAAGCATATTCCTATTTGCATTTGACCAACGTTCTTGGATGACAGCACCGATAGTTGCAGGTGTTGTCAACAACAATGGTGAGCGGGGAGGACTTAGATTCGGCCAGTTTGCTGTTTCAAACGATTTGAGCTGTGCTTATGTGATTTGTTGGGATGGAATCGCAAGAGTCGATCTTAGCGTTTTGAAGGATTGGCCCTGATTGGGGCCAGGTGCTTTGGCGCTCACGGATGGAGCGCGGCGGGGGCCTTTAGTTCGTAAAAACCAACTTCCCTCATCCCGCCCCCGTCCAACCTGACGGAGAATAGATATCCATGTTGGCCCCGCTGATCACCGCCGCCCTGCTTGGCTTTGCCCCCGCAGCTCCTCCAATTACGTTCGCTCAAGCCGCTCCACCCGCTGTTCGACAGGAGCAGGCCAATCCGTTTATACGCCGAGAAGTCGCTGATGACGGGATGATCACTGTGCAGACCGCCGGGCAGAAGATGACCGCCCCGGGCAAGCCGGATGTTTGGCTGGTCGGCGTCGTCCATATCGGCCTCCCCGCTTACTACGCGGAAATCCAGGCTTTGCTCGATGGTCAGGAGGCCGTTCTGTACGAAGGCGTCAAGCCCTCGGCGAATCAGCCCAAGACGGAGACTCCGCCCCCAACGGACCCGGAAGGCAAGCCTGCCAAGAAGAACGACATCTACTCCGTCTTCGGCGACATCATCGGCCTGGAGCACCAGAACTCGCACATGAATTACAAGCGTCCCAACTGGATCAACAGCGATCTCAGCTGGGACGAAATCAATGCCAAGAAGGCGGAAGGCGAGGGCGGCGGTTCGGTTGACCGGATTCAGAATATGATGAAGCCGGACTCCAGCGAATCCAAGCTTCTAACCACCTTCCTCAACCTTCCCTTGCCGGGCATGAAGGAGGCGCTGAAGGTCTATTTTGTGAAGCAGTTGGGCGAGCCCAACATCCAGAAGATGGGGCCGGCGGGCGACCCTGAGTTCGACCGCATCCTGCTGGTCGAGCGGAACAAGGTCGTGGAGAAGGATCTCGACAAGCTGATCAAGCGGGACAAGGCGCCGCTCTCCATCGGCGTCATCTACGGAGCCGCGCACCAGCCCGCCTTCGTGAAGCATCTTTCGGACAGCTATGGCTACACCCTGTCGGAAACAAAGTGGTTCTCGGCAGCCATGGCCAACCCCGAGACGCTGGATGCCAGCGGCAAGCAGATGCTGGATATGCTCGAGAAGGCCAGCGGCGGCGGACAGAAGCCTGACAAGAACTAGGAAACCCGGATAGCCCCTAGTCGGTAAAGCGACCAGGGGCTATGGCAAAAGGCCGAAAGAAGGCGGTTGGGATCGGGCTAGGAATCTGCCTCGTCGCAGGCGGGGGATATGCGGCGGCAAATTTCTGGCGTTCACCGCCCGCCGTCGCGCCCGACTTCACCTACCCGCTCAAGGGCGAGCTGCGCAGTTGGGAGGAGCACGACCGGCTGTATGCCGAAGCCCGGGGCGACTACAGCGTGCGCCTGCCCGTGGGCGACGGCGAAATCTATTTGATGGGCGTCCATCACACGTCCAGCCCAGAGGCGGAGATCATTGGACACATCGAGTCCGAAATGCGGCAATTCAAACCGGACGTGGCCCTGGTCGAGGGCCGCATGGGCTTTTTTATTGGTGGTCGGAAAGGTGGAATCCGCACCTTCGGCGAATCCGGCCTGGTTTATTCTCTGGCCAAAGAGATGAGTGTGCCCTGCCTCTCCTTCGAGCCCGACCGCGCCGCCGAGGCCGCCTATATCGTCGATCAAGGCTTCTCGAAAGAAGCGGTCGGTTTCACCCTCTTCTTCCGCTCCTACCTCGGCGACCGAGGCAGCGGGGCGATTCCCGACTCCGAAGCCCAGCGGCTCCTTTCCAAGCGGTTGAGACAGCACCAGCTTGAAGGTGCGGTGAAGGACCTGGCCGATGCCGACCGCATCTGGAAGGAGGTGCTGAAGATGCCTGGCGATTGGCGATCCGCGCCCAAGGACACCTTCACTCCGGGCTCCGCCAACATGCTCCAGCGCATCGCGTCCGCCGCCAACCGAGTACGCGACGATTACCTGGTGCGCGCGCTGATCGACGAAGCCCGCGCCGGGCGGCGCGTCTTCTGCACCGTGGGGATGAGCCATGCCATCCGCTGCGAACCCGTGCTGACCGCCACGGCCGGGACGCCAGCCGCCGCCGCGATAGAATGAAGGGGCGGGATGCACCTCTATCAGTACTTTCCAGAGCCCGACATGGTCCCTGGCCGGGTGAGCCAGGAGCCGTATCCCGTGCTGACCGCCTTCATCAAGCGGGTCAGTGTCCTCCACTTTCTCACCATCACCATCGCCTCGGTGCTTGCGCTGCAGATGCCGATGCTGGTCAAGCCGGGCATGGCGTGGGCCATCTTCGGCGCGGGGCTGCTGGCCCTCACCATCATCCGCCGCATCCATGACGGCGGGTGGATGGACAACCTGTGGTCCTCAATCCTACTGGTGCCGACCGTCTTTGCGGTGGCTCAGCTCGGGCATATCGCCTTGGGCAAGGGCTGGCCGCTGTGGGCCCTGCCGCTCTCGGCCTTCTTCGCCGCCATCTATGTGGTGGCGTGTGGGAGAGATTTCAGCTTCAGCGGACAGGCGGTGCTGGGCATCATCGTCTCTTGGATCGCGGCGGCGGCGCTGGCGATGCTGGGCTGGATTGATGCGGCAACCGCGCTGAAGGCGGGCCTCACCAGCATGATCTATCTTATCTACTACTCCTTCGACCTGGCCATGATCCTGCACCGGCGTCGGCGCGGAGAGCTGCCCGCCGCCACGGCCGACTTCTTCCGGGATATGATCAATTTCCTGACCTACGCCCTGCGGATCTTTCTGCACTGGCGCAAGTTCCGGTTTCAGCCATGACCCGAATCACCTGCTGCATCCGCCCCCATCGGCTGGAGGAAGTCAAGACCGCCCTCTCCCGCATCGCCATCAGCGGAATGACGGTGACGGACGTCCGCGGCTCCGGCAACAACCCGGAGACGCCCTCCATGCTGGCCAGCCAGCAGATCCTGATTTCCATGCCGCTGCGGTCGCAGATCGAGGTGGTGGTGCCCGATGATCTGGTGGATGAAGTGGTCCACGCGATGATCGCCTCCGCCCAGACCGGAGAGCCCGGAGACGGCAAGATTTTCCTCGAACGGGTCCAAGAGGCCCTAAGAATCAGGACAAGTGAGCGCGGAGACGACGCGGTTTGAACCGACAAGCCGCGCGACGCGTCATAATGTTCGCGAGGCTGATCTGAACCCATGAGCTTGCGACATCACATTGCCTGGATCGGTGCGGCAGCACTGGCGAGCACCGCCTTCAGCGCTGAATTGACCGTCAACACGTCGGTCAAAGACGGCGACAGTATTTCTGGAGAGCACACCTTCGTCGTCACCGTCGACTCTGACAACCTGGTCACCCAGGTCGAATTCTATGTCGGCGACAACCTTCGAGACACCGACGAGAGCACTCCCTACGAATTCAAAATCGACACCCTTCTTGAAAAGGATGGACCGCTGCAGGTCACCTTTGCCGCCTATACCAACACGGGCGAATCAAAGAAGAAGACCCTGACGGTCAACGTCAACAACGAACTGGCCAAGGGAGCGGCCTATCACATCGAAAAGGCGCAGGAGGCCCTGACCTCCAGCAGCTGGGATGCCGCCCTCAAGGCGGGCCGCGTGGCGCTCAAGATCGAGCCGACCAACAACGACGCCCGCATGGTGATGGCCCGCGCCAACTTCGGCAAAGGCATCATGGACCTGGCGCAGAAGTTCGCCGAGGACGTCCTCTCTTCCGACCCCAACAACGCCCAGGCTCTGGACCTGCTGGCCGGCATCAGCCTCGACCGCGTCTTCCGGACCACCCTGAGCGGCGGATCTTCCATGAGCCGCACCGAAGTGGTCTCCTCGGTAGAGACGGCCCTCGACCGCGCCGCCACCAGCCGCGCCAAGGCCCTTGAGAACCAGATCGACAACTTCGGCCCGGTCACCGATGCGAACCGCATGCGGTACGCCGACTTGCTGGCTCGCGCCGGACGCTACTCGCTAATCATCGACATGTTCGACGATCGCGTGATCGCCGATCCCAAGGACAGCGAAGCCTACAACTGGCTGATCTACGCCCAGCTGCGAGCCGGCCGATTCAAGGATGCCGGATTCAGCATGCGCAACTACGAGCGCGGCGGAGCCCCGGATGCCTACGGCTACGCCCTGAAGGCCGTGCTTTACCAGTACGCGGGCCAGACCAATGAATCCAAGGATGCCGAGCGCGAGGCGATCCTCAACGATCCGGGCAGCCTCGGAGTCCGCACCGGCCAGGTCTATCTCGCCCTGCGCCGCGGCGACGTGAACACCTTCAGCAAGCTGGCCGCCGATCTGGCCGCCAGCGAAGGCACCGGCTCCATCGGCAACTACTACCTGGCGACGCTCTACTACTTCATGCAGGACACCGGCACCAGCCAGGACTACATGCGGTCTGCGTTCCTTGCCGAGCCCGCCCTGTACGACCTGTATGTCGAGCGCGGCAACCAGTTCATCTCGTTCGTCCGGCTGAACAACATCACCGGCGACGAGGCGAAGCATCAGCAGAACATGGCTCAGGCTTTCTTCGAAGCCGGACTCAAAGTGAAGCCGGACTCCTTCGAAGTGCTGACCGGCCTCTGCATCGTCAACATGCTGAACGGACAGCTCGATGATGCGATCAAGTTCGGACGAGCGGCTGTCGCCGCCGGACCGGAATATGCCGCCGCCCACTATGCGCTGGCGGCTGCCTACCAGCGAGCCCGAAACCCCGAAGCGCGCGCCATGCACGCCAAGGCCGAGGCCCTGGACTCCTACCTCAAGGGACGACCTGTCGGAACTCCGGAAGATGCCTGGAACTACTTCTATGGCTACGGACGCGTTCCGCTCATCGCCCTTCCCTCTTCCTCCTCGGGCTCCTAAGCCCGGGGAGGCCCCCAGAGGGCAGGTATAACTTGCCTTAAGTCGGGACGTGGCGCAGTTTGGTAGCGCGCTACCATGGGGAGGTAGAGGCCGCGGGTTCGAATCCCGCCGTTCCGACCAAAAACTCCCCCTCTTCTAGATCAGCGGTTCGCCGATCTTCCACTCAACGCCCAGGTGCTTCGCGACCGTCGCGCCGACCGCGGCAAACCCCTTCACATCTCCCAGATTCTGGGGCATCGCGCCTCCGCCCGTCAGCGTGACCGGCACATATTCCCGGCTGTGATCGGTGGAGGGCGTTGTCGGGTCGTTTCCGTGGTCTGCGGTCAGGATGAGCAGGTCATCTTCCCGCAGCTTTCCGAGCAGGCGGCCCACCGTCCGGTCGAACTCTGACAGGCACTGCGCGAAGCCTTCTGGGTTGTTCCGGTGCCCGTACAGCATGTCGAAGTCTTCGAAATTGGCGAAGATGAAAGGCGAGTCCGACTCCAGAGCCTTCCACAGCATCTCCGCGTGCTCCGCATTGTTCTGTGTGCGCGGGACATCGCGGAATCCGCGCTTGCCGAACAGCTCCGGCACCACGCCGATACCGTAGACGTCGCCGATCTTGTCAACCAGATTTTTCGGGGCGGGATAGGGGAAATCGCGGCGGTTGCCGGTGCGGGTGAAGTTCTCCGGCTGACCGATGAAGGGCCGGGCGATGATGCGCTGCACCCGCAGCTCCTTCTGCAGCAGCCGCTGCGCCGTGCGGCACCAGCCGTACAGCTGCTCCACCGGGATGATCCGCTCGTGGGCGGCAAGTTGAAAGACGCTGTCGGCGCTGGTGTAGAGGATCGGCTTGCCGGAAGCCAGATGCTCTTCGCCAAGCTCGTTGATGATCGTCGTGCCGCTGGCGGGATAGTTGCCCAGCACCTCGCGCCCGATCCGCTCCTCGAATCGCTTGACCATTTCATACGGGAAGCCTTCGGGAAAGGTGTTGAAGGCGGTCTCGGTCACCACGCCCATCATCTCCCAGTGGCCGGTCACCGAATCCTTGCCCTGGCTCAGCTCCTGCAGTCGGCCATAGCGGCCCTCGGGGGCCTCTCCGATGCCTCCGGCGGCGAGATAGCCCATGCACTCCAGGTTGGGTGCATCGAAGCCTCCAACGGCATCCCACACATGCCGCAGCGTGCTTGGGTTGTCGGCATCGCCAAAGTCGGCCGCATCCGGCGCGGCGCCCGCGCCGCAGCCATCCAGAACAATCACAATTGCCCGCTTCATCTTTATTCCTCTATTCCGTGGTGCTCCGCATAGCGGCGGAACAGGTTCTGCGCCGAAGGCCAGCAGGCGTTGGGCGACATAAAATGCGGCGCTTCGAAGGTGATCAGCTTTTCGGCAAACTGAGAAGCCAGCTCCATCTTGAGCCGCAGATAGCGCCAATCTGCGGGCGGAAACTTGATGGGCATGTCGCGGTCGAATGTCTCGACGTTCGACCAGATGGTCACGCCATGCCGCCTGCCCAGGTCCTGAATCCCGGCATGAAACTCCGGCAGCTCTGAGTACTGGATCTGGCCATCCTGAAACGCGCAGATGTCGAAGCTTCCCTTCGATTCGGCAAAGATGCGATCCCAGTGCTCAAAGGTCTCGACCAGGGTGAACGCCTCCCCCGAAGCGAATTGCTTGGTGCCCATCGGGAAGGGCGAAATCAGCACCGGACGATCCAGCGCCTGGCGGCAGTGGCCGCCGATCTCGCGGAACAGCTCGATGATGTGCGAGTCGTTCGATCCCGTTTCGTGGCACAGGTACCAGCCCGCAAAGGCCGGCTTATGGCCGTATCGCTCGACCACCTCGTCGATGAAGGCTTTGTTCAGATCGACCTCGCGCCACCACGAGTTCCGCATCCAGTACGCGCCGGAATCGTAGGTGCCGAAAAAGACCTTGAGGCCGTGCTTCTCGGCAAGGTCGAAGAACTGCTCCGCCAGGTCCTCATAAACCGGGAGCAGGCCGGGGATCGACTGCGCCGCAAAGATGCAGCGGTCGCGATAGCCCGCCCGGATGATGATGACCGTATCGATGCCGATCCGGCGGAAAAGCGCAAATTCGCGATCCCACTCGGCAGCTCCCCAGTTCTGGCTCGGGATGTCGTGCGTGATCTCGTCCAGAAATGTGCCGGTGACTCGCAGCATCAGCGGAGTTCTTTCGCCTGAACCCCGCCTTCGCCCGGCGACATGCCCAGAACTTCGCTCTCAAAGAGATCGAGGGCCTCGCCGAAGATGCTGATGTAGTTGCGGACCGACTGCTGGGTCACGCCCGCGGAGATGTCGAGGTCGGAAACCAGGAACGGATCGCGCTCGGTGTCCAGATAGCTGTAGGCGAACCGGTACTTCCGGTTGAAGGAGTTGACCTTGTCTGCGCCGGGATCGCGGTTCACGTCATAACCCGCGCTGAGCCGCCAGCTCTTGATGCGGCCATCGGTCTGGTACTGGTAGAGATTCACCACGGTCTCGCCCATCTGCATGCGGAAGGCGGTGAGGCCCTCCTCATCCTTGAAGGTTTCGTGCTCGATCTGCATTCCCTCAAGGATCGAGATGATCTGCTCGTCGTTGACGGCGACCAAAAGCTGATTGAGCTGGGGAGGCTCGGCGGCTGCGGGACGCGTGGTGTATCCCACCAAGCATCCGGCCAGGGCGATCGCGGAAAGGATCGTCAAACTTGCACGCTTCATGCCTTATTCTGACGCACGAAGCGGCGGAAAGATCGATTCAGGTTCACCGCAGGGTCCCGGCGGGGCTACTCGAAGAGCGAAGGACCGTTGTTTGCGGGCGGCGTGAGGCCGAGGTGGGTGTAGGCGAGATGGGCGGCGGTGCGGCCCCGCGGCGTGCGGGCGATGAAGCCCTGCTGCAGCAGATACGGCTCGTAGACATCCTCGATGGTGCCCGCGTCTTCGCCGATGGTGGCGGCCAGAGTATCGAGGCCGACCGGGCCGCCCCGGTGCTTCTTGATGATCGCCTCCAGCAGCATCCGGTCCACCCGGTCGAGCCCGGCGGAATCCACTTCCAGCGCATCCAGCGCGCGGGCCGCGCCGCGCTTGGTGATCGCATCTTCTCCATCCACCTGCGCGAAGTCGCGCACGCGCTTCAGCAGGCGGTTGGCGATGCGCGGCGTGCCCCGCGACCGCATGGCCAGTTCGCGGCAGGCGTCTTCCGCAATGCCGATCCCCAGGATGCCCGCCGAGCGATGGATGATCTGCAGCAGCGCCTCTTCGTCGTAATACTCGAAACTGAAGACGATGCCGAATCGGTCGCGCAGCGGCCCCGTGAGCAGCCCTTGGCGGGTGGTTGCACCCACAACCGTAAAGGGCGGCACATCCAGGCGGATGGACCGCGCCGCCGGGCCTTCGCCGATCATGATGTCCACCTTCCGGTCTTCCATCGCCGGGTAGAGGATCTCCTCGACTTGGCGGCTCAGGCGGTGGATCTCGTCGATGAAGAGGACGCCGTTGGGCTCCAGGTTGGTGAGGATGCCCACCAGGTCGCCGGGGCGGACGATGGCGGGGCCGCTGGTGACATGCACCGGTGCGGCCATCTCGTAGGCCACGATATGCGCCAGCGTGGTCTTGCCCAGGCCCGGCGGGCCGTACAGCAGAACGTGGTCGAGGCACTCCTGCCGCTGCAGGGCTGCCTTGAGGAAGATGCCGAGGTTGCTCTTGAGCGTGGCCTGGCCGATGAAATCCTGCAGCCGGGCCGGGCGCAGGCGGTTTTCAAACGCCTCTTCGCCGGTCTCCGGCATCGGCTCCATTTCCGCATCCTGCCTCACTTGCTCAGCCTCCGCAGCGCCACTCGAATCTGCTCTTCCACGGTCTCGGCCGATTCGCGAACTTCGTCGATGATCGGCTCAAGCTCTCCGCGCCGATAACCCAGCGCCATCAGGGCGGCCATCAGTTCGTCAGGCGGCTCGCTGCTCTTTGTCTTGGCGGTAGGAGCGACCTTGGCGGCAAGGGCGAGGCCCGCCACCTTGTCCTTCAGCTCCAGCACCAGGCGATCCGCCAGCTTGGGGCCGACTCCCGGCGCGCGGGTGATCGCCTTGGCATCTCCGGTGGAGATCGCGGCGAGCAGCATCGCATCGGGCAGAGTGCTCAGCACCGCGAGACTGATGCGCGCGCCGCACCCCTTCACATCCCGCAGCAAGTCGAACAGCCGCCGCTGATCGGCGGTGAGAAAGCCGTAGAGCGAGATGTCGTCCTCGCGCACGATCTGCCGCACATACAGGCTGATGGGGCTGCCGATCTCTCCCAGAGACGCGAGGACTGATTCGGGGGTCCAAACCTCGTAGCCGACGCCGTGGACATCCACCACCGCACGGCCGGAACCAGCTTCCAGCAGCTGGCCTTCGAGGCGGACGATCATGCAGAAAACGTTACCCTATGTCTACAGGTTATGGCTGAGGAACCAGGAGGGCAGATCCTCTTCGTAGTACGCCTTGTCCCACGAGTTATGACCGACGCCGGGATAGGTGGTCAGCTTGACCGTGCCCCCCGCTTCCTCGATCCACTTCGCCGCGTTGCGGGAGCTGTCGCACGGCACCACCGGGTCGGCTTCGCCATGAAGAAGCCAGGTCGGAATGTCCTTCAGCTCCTTCGCCTGCGCCTCGGTGCACCAGCCGCACACCGAAGCGATGGCGGCAAACTGCCAGGCCAGGTCGGTAGCGAGGACGAGCGTTCCGTTGCCGCCCTGGCTGAGCCCGGTCAGATAACGGCGGTGGGGGTCGATATCGAATTCGCCTTCCGCCCACCGGAGGATCTCATTCAGGTGCTTCTGATCGGTGTCCCAGAGCTTGGAATCGGGCTTCTGAGGACACAGGATCAGGAACGGCCACTTGGCATAGTTGCGGATGACCGCCTGCGGGGGACCGTGCACCAGCTGGCGCAGCCCATCGGTGCCGCTCTCGCCCAGCCCGTGCAGAAAGAGGATCGCGGGCAGCGGCTCTTTGGCTTCCAGCGGGCGATAGGTGACCCACTTGCGCCCGTCCTTCTCGCACTGAATCAGTCCGGCCTGCGTCAACGCCATTCCAGTTCGATCTCCACTTCAAAGGGGCGGCTCCACGGCAGCTCCGCGCGAAGCGACCGCAGCGACCAGAGCTTGGGATTGGGGGCGTTCGGGAGGATGTACCGCTCCAAAAGCTGTTCCGCTTCCTGCTCCATCCGCGCCTGCAGCCACGGCTCCATGCGATCCTTGCCGGATCGCGTCAGGCGGTCGCGTGACTCGCCCATCTCCTTGGTCAAGGCAAAAACCTTTGGCCGAAGCTCGACGTGATAGATCCAGTCGTACATCAGCCGCGAGAAAAGGTGGTCGCGCTTGGCGAAGATTTCGGCGGGCGTCTGTTCGCCTCCAGCGGCAAGTTCTGCTCCGAGCCCCGCCACGGCGGAGCCGACCGAATTGGACGCCGTATTCCAGGCCGAGTAGGAGGCCATCTTGGGAAGCAGTCCGCGATGCAGCAGCTGCGCCGGAAGCACCGTGTCCGAGACTCCGGTCGAACCGAGATCGGCCGAAGCCGCCGCCACCTGCTTTCCGCCCCGCAGGCTGTCTTCAATGGCATCGATCAGCCGCTGGGTTTCGCCGCGGGTCGAACGGGGAGCCTGTATGGCCACGACTCCTTCGGCATCGCCCTCCACCAGCCTCATGCCTGCCGCCCTCACCTGCCCCTCGATGGCCTGGCGCAGCGGCTCGGCCTCGTAAGGGGAGGCCCGGTCAAGATCGGATTCGCGGGACCACAGAAGACGGACCGTCGGCATCTTGCCGGAATCGCGCAGGAGAACCCGGCTCACCAACAAGGCAGCCAGCTGATCTACGCCCTGCACCAGCTGAACCTGGTCATTGGCCAGCCGCCGTCCGGCCACGCGCAGCTCCTTCACTTCGGAGACATGCGGGCCTTCCATTCCCGCGTCGTCCTGCCCGAAGAGCAGGTCCATCTCGCCGGGCTGCACCCGCTCGATGGCGCGGAGGTTCAAGTCGTGATGCTGGCTGCGGGCTCCGTCGTAATCGGTGATCGCCCAGGAAGGAATCTGCCGCTGCAGAGAGCCCCGGCGCGCCTCATCCATATCGCCTCGGGCGCGCAGCGTGACAAACTTCAGGAAGCCTTCCCGCCATGCCTCGTTGCTGGGCTTGGAGGTGAGCGACACCCGCATCACCGTGCCGAAGAGCGCCTTCTGCGCATCCGGCCAGCCGTTCAAAATTTCGTGAAGCCGTGCCAATCGCCGCTGAAGCGTGGCGGCCGAACCCACTCCTTCCCGCGAGGCCACCAGACCGCCGTAGCCCACCATATCCAGGCTCACGATGACGGCATCCGGCTCCGGCTGCTTGGCCATCCATTCAAGGATCTGGTCGGGGTTGCCGGGCAGGTCAAAGCCACCCAGCAATTCGCGTGGAGGCTGCGCCACCTGCCACCCGGCCATGCCGGCGATCTGGGCAGGAAGCTGACGGCACACGGGCCGGTCGTCCAACGGAATAAGCAGGATTTGCGAAGGCGTCTCGGCCCGAAGAGCGGCGAGACAGCCGACAAAAAGGAAAGCGGCAAGGAGGCGCTTCACCGGGATTCATCTTGCCAGATCAGCCCGGCAAAAATGAAGGGGGTCTGTTAGAAACCGCCGAGGGAAATGCCCTTGATCGCCTGATTTGCGCCCTGATGCGCCCTCTGCTTTTCGGCAGAGGTCACCGGAGGAACGCGGACCAGGTCCGGCATCTTCGGCTGCACGAACAGCGGCACGGACTGAACGTCCGGACAACTGGAGCTGCCGGAGATCGTGGTGCCCGAAGGGCCGGGGGTCTCGATCACTTCCGTCTTGATGGATATCTTGACGGTGCAGCCCGGGAGGCCGATCACAAACACGTCGACCGGCTGGATCAGAGCCTGCATGAGGATGACTTCGTTCTGAAGCACGCTGAGCAGAGCGGTCTTCACCTGCTGCTCGATCATCCTCTTCTGAATGGCGAGGCGATTCTCTTCACGCTCAAGCCGAAGCTGCTCTTCGCGCTTGAAGATTTCAAACTTATCGACACCGGGAGTCCAGTTAAAACCTCCACCCGATGCAACGCCTCCGTATCCGCTTCCGCCCCGCTGTCCGGTCTGTCCGACCGCCATCGCGGAGACGGCCATGAGGCATGCTAAAGCACTGACGATAAGTTTCATGCGGCCCTCGCTGTGATGCTTCCCCTATGTTACATCACTCTAGATGGCAGTACGGTTAAAAACCGATTGAGCTTCAACAATTCTGCACAATTCGCGCAAATGTGCAGCGAGTCTTAAACTTTACAGGCCCATATCCGAAGAATGGCCCGGGAAGAGCCGTGCCGCCGGGTCGAGCATCGTCTTGGCGATGCAGACCGCCGTCGCCGCTTCGCCCACGCCGGTGGCGATCAGCTTGATCTTGCCTTCAAAGGAGCAGACATCGCCCACGGCGAAGACGCCCGGCAGGTTGGTCTGGTAGAGGTGGTCCACCTTGATCTGGTTCTTCTCGATCTCCAAGCCCCAATCCCTGATCGGCCCCAGGCTCGACTTGAACCCGATGTTCACGACCACCGCGTCGCACTCCACCTGGCTCGACTCCTTGGTCTGGAGGTTCTCCAGGGTTACGCCCGTCACGCAGTCGTCGCCATGAACCTGCTTGACCGCCTGCCAAAGCAGGAAGTCGACGCCCAGGGCAGTGACCTCCTTGATCGTCTCCTCATGCGCTCGGAATTGGTCGCGGCGGTGGACGATGGAGACGGTCTGCGCCACCGGATGCAGGTTAAGCGCCCAGTCGAAGGCCGAGTCGCCGCCCCCGATGATCAACACCCGCTTCCCGGCCAGAGCCATCTTGTCGCGGACGCCGTAGTAGAGGCCCTTGCCCAGATAGCTCTCCTCTTCTTCCAGCCCGAGCTTGGTGGGGGCGAAGGCGCCGGCGCCGGCGGAGATCACGATGGTGCGGGTGGGATAGCGCTCGCCCTTGGCTCCGATGATCGTCCAGCCCTCGTCATCTTTCTCCAGCCCCTCGGCGGTCTCTTCGAGAACGACCTCCGGATTGAAGCGCTGCCCCTGCTCCGCCATCTGGAAGGCCAGGTCCTTGGCCAGAACCTGCGGAAAGCCGGGCATGTCAAAGACATACTTTTCGGGATACAGGGCCGTGAGCTGCCCGCCGAGCTCCGGCAGGGAGTCGATGATGCGGACCGACATGCCGCGCATCCCCGCGTAAAAGGCGGCGAAGAGGCCCACCGGACCGCCGCCCACTACCGTCACATCAACTCTCTGCACGGTTGAGGAGTGTATCGGTTTGCCCTTCTCCCGCTGGGAACATCAGCCCCGCCGGTACAATTTGAGCCTGTGCGCGAGTTCGGTGTGATCGTTATCGGAGCGGGTCATGCAGGCATCGAGGCCGCCTTGGCCTCGGCTCGAATGGGCCTGCGCACTGCGTGCGTCACGCTCCGGCTCGACCGCATCGGCCACCTGCCCTGCAACTGCAGCATCGGCGGTCCGGCTAAGGGCCACATCGCCCGCGAGGTGGATGCCCTCGGCGGACAGATGGCCGTCACCACCGACCACACCCTGACCCACATCCGCCGCGTCGGCACCGGAAAGGGACCCGCCGTGCAGACCATCCGCGCCCAGGTCTGCAAGAGCGCCTACCCCGCCTACATGCAGCGCGTGCTGGGCAGCGAGCCGAATTTGACTCTGATCCAGGGTCAGGCGATGGAAGTGATTGCGGATGCAAATGGTGTCTGCGGGGTCCGCACCGAAGAAGAACTGCTCTCCTGTCGCTCGGCGATCATCACCACGGGCACCTTCCTCAACGGCCTCTGCCACGAGGGCCGCAGCAAGACCGTCGCCGCCCGGCGCGGCGACCAGACCGTGGTTTCCCTTTCTGACTTTCTGCTCGGTCTTGGCGTGAAGATTCGCCGCTTCAAGACCGGCACTACCCCGCGCATCCGACTCAGTTCGATCAACTTCGACGCCACCGACGTGATGCCGAGCGAGCCGGAAGCCGGACCGCTCAGCTTTCTGCACGACGACCCCTTCCCGATGCGCGAGCTGGTCCCCACCTGGGCGACCCGCACCACCGAGACCACCCACTCCATCCTCCGCGACCGCCTGAGCGAGAGCGCGATGTACAGCGGCGAAATCGAGGGCGTCGGTCCGCGCTACTGCCCGAGCATCGAAGACAAGGTCGTCCGCTTCGCCGACAAGGACTCCCACCCGATCTTTCTGGAGCAGGAGGAATGGGACAGCGAATCCACCTATGTGCAAGGCTTCTCCTCCTCGATGCCCGGCGAAATCCAGCTTGAAGCCCTCCGCACCATCCCCGGCTTGGAGCAGGTTGAGATGATGTCGCCCGGCTATGCCGTCGAGTACGACATGGCCGACCCGCTGCAACTCTCGCCCACCCTGGAGAGCAAGCTGCTCCCCGGCCTCTATCTGGCGGGTCAGATCAACGGCACCAGCGGCTACGAAGAGGCCGCCGGACAGGGGATCGTCGCCGGAATCAATGCCGCCCGCCGCGCCCAGGGCGAGGCTCCCGTCATCTTCCCGCGCTCGCAGAGCTTCATCGGCGTGATGATCGACGACCTGGTGACCAAGGGCGTGGAAGACCCCTACCGCATGCTCACCGCCCGCGCCGAGCACCGCCTTCTCCTCCGCCACGACAACGCCGACCAGCGGCTCACCCCGCTCGGCCGCGAACTCGGCATGGCCTGCGATCTCCGCTGGCAGCGATTCGAGCAGAAGCAGGCGCTCATCGCTCAGGGCAAGCGGGAGCTGGAAAGCCATTTCGTCTTTGAAGCCCACAACCCGCAGATCGCGCACCTGGAGCTGGGCGGAATCAAGAACAAGGCGAGCGCGTGGGATCTGCTCAAGCGGCCGCATGTCTCGCTGGAGATTCTTGAGGAAGTGGCGAGCCTGCTTTCCTTGCCCATGCAACTACCGCAAAAGACTGCTCCCGGCTCCCCGGAAGCGACCGCCCGCGAACAGCTTGAAATCATGGCCGTCTACGATGGGTATCTCAAGCGGCAGGAAGAAGAGGCCGAGCTTGCCGGACGTCTGGAGAATATGCCGATCCCTGCCGGATACGACTATGCGGGCATGAAGGGCCTCAGCTACGAGAGCGTGGAGAAGCTCACCCGCATCGCCCCCGCCACCGTCGGCCAAGCCTCCCGCATCCCTGGAGTGCGGCCCGCCGACATCGCGCTTCTGATCGGCCATCTGCGTCACGCCGGAGCCGCGCGGTCATGATTCTCGCCGCCATCATCCTGGCTCCCGCCGACATCGTGGTGGGGCCGGTGAATGGCGATGCGACTCCCGCGATCCAGAAGGCGCTCGACGAAGCCGCCAAGCAGGGCGTCGCCGTCGCGCTGAAGGAGGGCCGCTACGAACTCCGATCTGGCCTCAAGGCAAACGCCGGACTCCGCGCCGCCGCCGGTGCGGTCGTCACCCTCACGGGCGGACGCCGCCTTTCGGGATGGACGACCCTCAGCGACACAAATCTAGGAGCCCGCCTTCCCGAAGCGGCCCGCTCGGCTGTCCGCGTGGCTCCGCTGCCGGTGGATGCTGCTGAAGTCACCCCGCGCGGGATGCAGCTTCCGGTCAAGCCGGTGGAAAACGAGCTGTTCATCGACGGCGAACCGATGACCGTTGCCCGCTGGCCGAACACAGATTGGGCCGAAACCGGAGTGATCACCAACGGCGACCCCGCCAGCACGGCGCCCGCGAGCTTTGCGTTCGACAAAGCCCAGCTTCAAAAGTGGTCCGCCGCCAAGGACGCCTGGGTTCATGGCTATTGGTTCCACGACTGGGCAGAGGAACTTCTGTCCGTCTCAAAGATCGACGCCGAAGCCGGCACGATCGCCCTGGGCAAGCGTCACGGCTACGGGTTCAAGGAAAAGAAGCGGTTCTTTATCCAAAACCTTCCCGAAGAGCTGGACCAGCCGGGCGAGTATTGGATCGACCGCGCCGGCAAGCGCATCGTCTTCTGGCCGCGCCAGGCGAGCGACCTGGACCGGGCCGAGCTTTCTTCACTTGCAGAACCCCTAGTCACCTTCTCCGGCCCCAATCCGCTCTACATGCTGAACCTGCGCCTGCGTCACGGGCGAGACTCGGCGGTGAAAGTTGAGGGCACAACCAATACGATCATCAAGCAGTGCGACATCGAAGGCTTCGGCACGCGCGGCGTTGATATCGTCGGCGGAACCAAGGCCAATATCACGGGTTGCTATATCGGCCAGACCGGAGCGGAAGGCATTTCCATGTCCGGCGGCGACCGAGCCACCCTGACCCCTGGAGAGCACCTGGCCACTCAATGCGAGGTCACCCGGTTCGGGCGGCTGTGGCGCACCTATCGGCCCGGCATCAGCATGTCCGGCGTGGCGAACCGCATCAGCCAGTGCCACATCCACGAGGGCGGGCACTCGGCGATCCTCTTCTTCGACAGCAACTACTCCATCATCGAGGCCACCCGCATTGAACGGGTCTGCCTGGAGACCGACGACGCGGGCGCGATCTACGAAGGCCGCGACTGGACCTGCCAGGGCAACGTGATCCGCATGAACTGGATCAGCGACGTCACCGGCCGCACCAACCTCGGCGCCCAGGCGATCTATCTGGATGATGCCGCCAGCGGCACCTACGTCTTCGCCAACATCATCGAGCGCGTCCAGCGCGCCTTCCTCATCGGCGGGGGTCGGGACAACACGGTGATGAGCAACCTCGTCCGCGACTGCCCCATCGGGGTGCACATCGATGCGCGCGGGATGGGATGGATGAAGGCTGCGGTGGAGCCGGACGGCGTGCTCCAGCAGCGATGGCGGGCCATGCCCGTTACCAGCGAAGCCTGGCGCAGCCGCTTCCCCGCCCTGGCCTCCTATCCCGACGACCAGCCGGGCATGCCGAAGAACAACCGCGTCCTCTTCAACGCCTTCATCAATTCCCCGGGGTGGGATGTGGCCAAGGAGGCGCAGGATACGGGCGACATTGATGAAAACGCCCGACTCGGCTCGCTGGGCGAACTCGGTCTACCAGCCGACGCCGACCTGCCCGCAATCCTCAAGGCCACCACCGAAGCCCGCAACGAACCGCAGATCGACCTCAGCCTGATCGGGTGCAAAGTCGAGCGGATCAGCCCGCGAGGCCCGGGAGCATCGCCCTAAGCCCGCCCACGATGAACTCGATGGCGATGGCGCCCAGGATGAGGCCCATCAGACGCTTCATCACATTGAGCGCCGTCTTGCCGAGCCGAGGACCGAGCCAGGTGGCGAGAAGCAGGGTCAAGAGGGTCACGGAAGACGCGGCGACAATCATCAGCACAATCCCGATCTGGTGTCCCTGGCCGGCGTTCCGCGCTTCGGTCATAAAGATGATCGCCGACGACATCGCTCCCGGCCCCGCGAGCAGCGGCGTGCCCAGCGGAACAATCGACATTTCGCGGCGGGAGGAGACCGCCTCGTGCTGTTCTTCCGGCGTCGATTTGGCGCGGCTCATTCGGGCATTGAGCATGTCCAGAGCCAAGATCAGCAGGAGGATTCCGCCGATGACCCGGAAGCTGTTCAGGCTGATGCCGAAGAGTTTCAGAGCCTGCTCGCCGAAGAACGAGGCGCAAATGAGCACGGTGAGGACCGTGACGGAAGCGCCTACCGCAATCTTGTGGCGCGACGTGGCGTGCTCCTCGGTCATGGTCAAAAAGATCGGCACGCCGCCGATCGGGTCGAGCATCACGAGGAACGAAATGAGAATCTTCGCCAGCGCCGCCGGATCCTGCACAAATCGGAGTGTACGGGCGGGAAAAAATAGGGCCGGGACTTTATATACTTTTTTGTGAAGATAGGCTTGATTTAGCTGACAGATGCGGTTATATTTTGAGTCGTCAAAAATTGATAGCGGCATCCGGCTAAAACTCCCGCCCTGCCGCTCTCGATGAGGCGTGAGGGACCATGAAGAGTCATCTGTTGCGAACCCAATTTCTGGCGGCGGCGGCCGCACTGGCAACCCTGAGCCAGGCCCACTTTATCTGGGGCGTCTACGACCCCGCCAACCCCGGCCGAGTCACCTTTGACTTGGTCGAAGAGCCGGGCGAAAAGAGCCTGCCCATGCTCCGCTCCAACTTCGAGGCGACCAAGGCATGGTGCGGCGGCAAGGCAATCAACCTGACCTACGAGCAGACCAGCCTCGCCGGAACCACCACGGCCTCCGGCCCCGCCTACGGCCAGCTCGACTACGGCGTCCTTACCCGAGAAGGCGACCCGTTTCTGCTGACCTACTACGCCAAGGCGGCCCGCAACTTTGAAGAGGCCGGCACCAAGGTCGGCACCGGCATGGAAGTCATCGCCACCCGCGAGGGCGACACCATCAAGGCTCTGGTTCTGCTCAACGGCAAGCCGGCGGTTGATGCCCAGGCGTTCATCCACGGCCCCGAGGGCCTGCTGGTCGATTCGACCGACGAAGAAGGCCGCCTTGAATTCACCCAGCCGCAGTACGGCACCCTCGGCATTCGCGTCCGGGTGATCGAGGAGAAGGAGGGCGAGGAGAACGACATCGCTTACGCCGAGAGCCGCAGCTACGCCACCCTGAGCGTGCCGCTTGATGCCTACGGCATCCCGACGGCCCGCCTGGAAGCCAAGGAGATGCTGCGCCGCGCCTCTTCTTCCCGCTGCAACATGCCGGAGAATCTGCGCGCCGTCAACGGCTACTTCACCCTCAACACCGCAGCGGGTACCGCCGAAGGCACATTCACCTGGTCTCCCCTCACCAGCGAAGTGACCGTCAGCGGCCTGCCGGAAGAGGACATTGACTGGGCCGGAGCGCAGATCCGCAGCCTGTTCACCCACCGCCAGTCCCGCCCCTTTGAAGAGGGCGACGGCCGCTACGACATCAAGCTGACCGAGTGGAACCCGGTGATGGGCCACCTGGTGACCCTGGACGACACCTTCAGCTCCGCCTACCGCGTCCGCGACAATCAGGTGGTTCAGGTCAACCGAGTCATGGGCAAGGAGCGGCTGCTCATCAACATCGTCGAGAACATCCGCACCCGCGACGGCAAGGTTCTGCCGAAGCACTTCAACGTCGTCTATCACGACGGAGAGACCGGATCGATCCTGCGCTCGCAGAACTTCTACGACGAGTACCACGAAGTGGATGGAGCATGGCTGCCCGTCTCCCGCCGCATGGTGGAAGTGAAGGGCCGCGAGACCATCGTCCGCGAGATGATCTTCCACGATCTCTCGACCGAGCTGAAGAACTAGCTCTTGCGGCACAAAAAAAGCGGGCCGCGCCTTTCTGGCGCGGCCCGCTTTTTTGCTTCTAGCCTCCGCCTACGCCAGTGGCCCCGCCGACACGCATCGTCCTGGATTCGCCAGGCTCAATGGCGATGGAGTCGACGATCTTCGAGGCAGACTGCGCAGCCTCCAGGGTTCCCGGACCAGTGATTCGGATATCCCAGCCTTCGCTGCCCCGCACCAGGATGACCACATAGAAAATGCTCTCGACCGACCCCATCTTGTAGGAGCCGCTGTACTGCTTGCCGACCGCGCCCCCGATTGAGACATCGGTGGTATTTGTCTCCCCAATCTCCGCAACTGACTTGATGCTTTCGGTGATCGCCTTGATAGTCTCATCCACTCCCAGCGCCTTTCCGGTCTTCGCCTTGAGGTAGGTGATCGTGGTCTCCGTCAGCCCGTCGGCCTTCGACAGCCACGAGATCGAACGCGACAGCGTTTCGGCATGATCGGCGGAGAGATTGGGGTTCTGGCTCTTCGGCTCCGCCGGCAGATCCATCAAGAACCCGGTGTCGGCAAAACGGTATCGCTTCCAGTCCGCATTCGACATGCGGGCCGAGTTGATGATGCGCTTCGCTCTGTCGGCTTCGGAGGCGTCGTGGTCGACAAAGACCATCCAGCCCTCGTTGATGCCCCAGATATAGAGGCTGGCCTGTCCCCGCTTTTCGCCGCCCTCGGTGTATGTGGCGACCACTTCGGCCGCTTCGTAGGTGCCCACCTTCAGGTCGCGGGTGGTTACGGCGGCATCGGCGCTCTTCTTCTTCAGCAGTTCGGTCTGATCCCGCTTGAAGCTGGAGGTCATCATTGCGATGTCGTCCTTCAGTTTGAAGTAGATGATCGAAGCGGAGAGACCCGTCTTAAAGTCGATGGAGACGAAGCTTTCGTAGGCCGAGTACTTGGCCGCATCGATGGACTCGCGGTCGTCGACCAGCAGCGCCGCCGGAAGTTCAAGCGACAGACGCGACTTCCCGATCTCCCGTCGAGTGAGATCATCAACCGGCTGCTGCTGTAGGGCAGCGGCGCAGATAAGGGCGGTGAGCGGCATCAGCGACATTATGAAAGGTTGACGTGTCGATTTGAACCTGGATTCAAATGGACTGCTGTATGATGGGCCATGTTGCGTCCACGAGTCTGGTTGGCGGCAGCCGCCGCAGCCATCCTTGCCGGAGTCATCTCAGCCCAGGGCATCAGAGATACGTACCAAAAATACGAATATATGATTCCCATGCGGGATGGCGTGAAGCTGTACACCGCCGTTTACGTCCCCAAGGACAAGCCCGGCCGGCACCCCATCCTCATGCAGCGGACCCCCTACTCCGCCGGACCGTACGGTCCCGACAGCTACAAGGGCGGCTTTGGCGGCTCGCCCAAGATGATGCAGGATGGCTTCATCTTCGCCTACCAGGACGTGCGGGGCAAATATATGTCCGAGGGCACCTTTGAGAATCTGCGCCCGCAGCTCCGCGAATATCTCAGCCCCCACGACGTCGACGAGAGCACCGACACCTACGACACCGTGGAGTATCTGATCAACAACGTGCCGGGCAACAACGGGCGCGTCGGGCTGTGGGGCATCTCTTATCCGGGGGGCTATGCGGCCCTCGGCGCGATCAACAGCCATCCGGCGCTGAAGGCGGCCTCTCCGCAGGCTCCGACTTCAGACTGGTTCATCGGCGACGACTTCCATCACAACGGCGCCTTCTTCCTTCAAGATGCCTTCAACTTCTACGGCGGCGGATTCGGAGCCCAGCGGCCCGCACCCAGCGCGAATGGCGGGCCGGGCGTCAGGTTCGACTACAAGGGCAACGCCTACCGCTTCTTCCTCGACGAAGGTCCGATCAGCGCGCTCACCGAACGGTACATGGGCGACCGAGAGAAGTTCTGGGCGCAGATGATGGAGCACAACACCTACGACCCGTTCTGGCAGAACCGGAGCGTGCCCAAGTCGATGGTCGGCGTCACCTGCGCGGTGCTCACCGTCGGCGGTTGGTTCGACGCCGAAGACTGCTGGGGTCCGCCCAACGTCTACCGCTACACGGAGCGGCAGAATCCCAATGCCGACAACTACCTGGTGATGGGTCCGTGGTTCCATGGAATGTGGGCGGGCCGGGGCAACGGCCAGTTCTTCGGCGGACAAGACTTCGGAAGCGACACTTCCGGCTACTACCAGGAGAACATCGAGTATCCGTTCTTCTCCCGTTATCTGATGGACAGCAGCGCGGCCAAGCCCGCCGAGGCCACCGTCTTTGAGACCGGCGCAAATCAGTGGCGCACCTTCGACGCCTGGCCGCCGAAGGGCATCAAGAAGCAGTCGCTCAACTTCAGCGTCAACAATCGGCTGACCGCCGATGCCCCCGTCGCCCAGAACTACCGCTACACCAGCGACCCCAGCAACCCGGTCCCCTATCAGGGCGGCACCCTGGTGCGCCGCACCCGCGAATACATGCTCGACGATCAGCGATTCGCCGCCGGACGCCGCGATGTGGTGACTCTGCAGACCGAGCCGCTGACCAAGGACCTCACAATGGCCGGACCGATCTGGGCCGACCTGGCGGTCACGATCTCCGGCGAAGACTGCGACTTCATCGTCAAGGTGATCGACGTCTTCCCGAGCGGCGCGAAGGGGCCGGAAAATGCCGACTACAGCGGCTACCAGATGCTGGTGCGCGGCGAAGTGATGCGCGGCAAATTCCGCAACTCCTTCTCCAACCCGCAGCCATTCACTCCCGGCCAGCGCGACCGGGTGCGCTACGAAATGCCGGACGTGTTCCACACGTTCAAGAAAGGCCACCGCATCATGGTTCAGGTTCAGTCGAGCTGGTTCCCGCTGGTCAGCCTCAACTCGCACAAGTTCCAAAACCTCTACAGGGCCCCGAAATCGGACTTCGTTTCGTGCGATGTGACGATTCATGCCGGACCAAACGGGAGCAAAATCGACTTCGGACGACTTGAATAGGAATGAGATGAAACACACGCTTGTCGCCGGAGCGGCCCTGGCCGCTGGTTTGAGCCTTGTCGGTTGCCGGGAGGAGCAGGTCGAAACCAAGCGGTCGGGAGAATCGCCCGTCTCGCTCCCGGTCCAAGCTGCGCCGCACCAGCAGGCCGCCTCGATGAATGTTTGGCAGCCGAAGCAGGCCGAGCCGACCGCCAAACTGGAATACGAAGACCGAACGGTGGAGATCCTCGCCCTTGCCGATGTGGTGAAGGGCCAGGTGCGGGCGTGGAAGCCGGACGGCAGCCTTGCCCCGGAGCTGAAGCCGCTCATCATGAAGGGCATCAACGAGGGCGGCGGGCTTGAGTCTCTCAAGCATCCGAGTTGGGGTGCGCCGGAAGGCCATCGGCGGCTCCTCCTCGCCGTGCGATCGACGGGCAGCTTGGCTCCGAGCCTTTCCTTTGATTCCTCGGGCGGCAACCAGCGCGGCTACGGCCACATCGACTCATCGCCCCGGATGGATCAGGACGCCGGGCCGGTCATCAGCTTCTACAACCTCGACTACCCGGTCGGAAAGAACTCGGCTGACATCCTGATCACCGACTCATTCCCCGGAAAGGGCGAGTTTGTCAGTCTCAAGCTCACTCCCGGTCAGGAGGCGGGCGGCATTCGGGTTGTCGACACCCATGTGGTTGAGCTGGAGAAAGCGCGGCGGGGCGGGCTGACGCACCGGGTGCACGTTCTCTTCAGCGCAGAATCGGCCACTGGACCGGTCTATATCGAGCAACCGGGCGAGAGGGGCGGCTCCTATGTCTTTGCCACCGACTCCTTCGACAACGCTGTGGAACTGATGAACGCCTACGACCCCAAGGCCCGCGATTTCGAATTGGATGGAGCCGCTGGCTTGGCGAATCCCCTCTACGCCTACAAACTGGCAAAAGAGGAGGCTCCGGTCGTGGAGGTCCGCCTTCGCCCGGTCATCCGCCACCTGTACAAGGGTGTTCCTCTCCAGCCGAAGAGCTAGCCCGACTTTGTCTGTACGGCGGCAGAAGTGCCACACTGGAGCCCAATCCGTGACTCCAGACCTTCTGCCGCCCCTAGACCGCATCCACCCAATCTCAGAAGCGACGCAGATCGCCTATCGGGAGCAGGGCTATGTGCACCTGCGGGAAGTCTGCTCTCCCTACGAATTGCTTCCGTACGCCGATGCCATCCGCGACGCCTGCATGAGCCACGCGGGCTCCCTCGCGCCGCTGGAAGATCGCGACACCTACGGAAAGGCGTTCATCCAGGTGACCAACCTGTGGCAGAGGGATCACGGGGTCGCCAAGTTTGTGCTGGCCAAGCGCTTCGCCCGCATCGCCGCCGAACTGATGGGCGTCCCGGCCGTGCGGCTCTATCACGACCAGGCCCTCTTCAAGGAGCCCGGCGGAGGGCACACGCCCTGGCATCAGGATCAGTACTACTGGCCGCTCGATGGCGCAAAGACCATCACCATGTGGATGCCGCTCGCCTCGATCCAGGCCGACATGATGGCGATGAAATTTGCGGTCGCCAGCCACCTCGATGGCCCGGTCACCATGCTCGATATCTCGGACAGCTCCGAGCGGTTCTTCGCGCACCATATCGCCGAGCATCGGCTGACGATGCACCAGATTCAGGAGATGACGATGGGCGATGCCACCTTCCACGATGGCTGGACCATCCACGGCGCGCCGGGCAACCTGACCGACCGCCGGCGGGACGTGATGACCGTGATCTACTACGAAGACGGCGCGGCGATCTCTGAACCCCAGAACGATGCCCGCAAGAACGATCTGCGCACCTGGTTCCCTGGACAGCAGCCGGGCGAGCGTGCCGGCACCGAGCTGAATCCGCTTCTCTTCAGCCAGCGCTGACCCTTGGGGCTAGAATAGGGGACTGGGCCAGGGTCGGCCCAGCGGGGACAAGCTATGAATTTTTCGAAATCTTTGCGGCCCGTCCTGTTTGGGGCGGCGCTCGCGGTTCTGGCCTTCGGCCAGGCGGTCGCCCAGAGCCTGGACGACTCGTACATCAGCAAGCTGCAGTGGCGCAGTATCGGGCCGGGCACCATGGGCGGCCGAATCATCCGCATCGCCGTAGATGCCAAGAACCACGACACTTGGTACCTGGGCACCGCCTCCGGCGGACTGTGGAAGACCACCGACGCGGGCCAGACGTTCCGCGGCCTCTTCCAGCATGAAGAGGTCAACTCCATTGGCGACGTGGCGGTCTCACGCTCAAACCCGAACGTAGTCTGGATCGGCACCGGCGAGAACAACCCGCGCAACTCAAGCATCTACGGCAACGGCGTCTATAAGTCGGTCGATGGCGGCGAGACCTGGGAAAACATGGGGCTGGAGGACACGCGCCACATCGGACGCATGGCCATTCACCACACCAACCCGGACATCGTCTACGTCGGCGCGATGGGCCGCACCTGGGGTCCGAATGAAGACCGCGGCCTCTACAAGACCACCAATGGCGGACGCACCTGGGAAAAGATCCTCTACGTCGACGACCAGACCGGAATCATCGAGGTCGAGATGCACCCCACCGACCCCGACACCCTCCTGGTGGCGACCTGGCAGCGGGAGCGGGATATCTACGACGTCGGCGAACCCGCCATGAGCGACGGCCCCGGCAGCGGCATCTGGAAGACCACCGACGGCGGCAAGAACTGGAAGCGGCTGGGCGGCGCAGAGGGTCTCCCCACCGGAAAAATGGGCCGCTCCGGCATCACCTGGTCGGTCTCCGACCCCAACATCGTCTATCTCATCACCGGCGGCGCACGGCTTCAGCAGTCGCAGAACGGCGTCTGGAAATCCACCAATGGCGGCGATACCTGGACCAAGGTGAACGACATCGCCCCCCGCCCGATGTACTACAGCCAGATTCGGGTCGATCCCAAGAACCCCGACATCGTCTTCGTGCTCGGCGTGCAGGTCGCCCGCTCGACGGATGGCGGCAAGGAATTCTCCAACCTGCGGCTCGATGGAGTGCATGTAGACCACCACGCGCTGCAGTTCCACCCGACCAACAGCCGCCGAATCCTGCTGGGCAATGACGGCGGATTCTATGTGAGCGAGAACGGCGGCAACTCGTTTGAAGCCTACAAGAAGATGGCCATCGGCCAGTTCTATCAGGTCGCAGTGGACAATCGCCGCGATTACTGGGTGGGCGGCGGCCTTCAGGACAACGGCACCTACTACGGCCCCTCGATGCTGCGCGGCAAGCACGGCCCGCAACTGGAGCACTTCCGTTCAATCAACGGCGGAGACGGCTTTGTGGTGCGCTTCCACCCCGACGACCACCGCATCGTCTACGCGGAGAGCCAGAACGGCAACTACCGCCGCCTCTTCATGGGTCCCCGCGACGAAGCGCCGGAAGGAACGGTCCGCCGCCCCCGCCCCCCGCAGGGCGAGCGCGAAACCTGGGCGTGGAAGACCGACTTCATCATCAGCCACCACGATCCCAACGTCTTCTACTCGGCGGGACAGTACGTCTACAAATCGACCGATGGCGGCGTGACGCCGACCCGCGTCTCGCCCCGGCTTCCCCTCACCGACGACGGTTCGGCCACCGCAATCATCGAGTCGCCGATCAACCCGAATCTACTCTATGCGGGCACCGATGACGGCGCGCTGTGGCGCAGCCGTGATGCGGGCCGCACCTGGACAGCCATCCACGACCGCGTGGGCATCCCGGTGAAGTGCTACGTCTCCACCCTGGAGGCTTCGCGTTACGCCGAAGGCCGCATCTACGCCACCTTCGACGGACACCGCTCAAACGATGACCGCCCCTTCCTCTATGTGAGCGAAGACTACGGCCAGACCTGGAAGAGCCTCAATAATAATCTGCCCGAGTTCGGCTCGACCCGCTGTCTGCGCGAGGACCCGATCAATGAGGATGTCCTCTATGTCGGCACCGAGTTCTTCGCCTGGGTTTCGGTGGACCGCGGCCAGAACTGGACGAAGTTCAACAACAACCTGCCGACGGTCGCCGTCCACGACTTCGCCGTCAGCAATGCCGCGAAGGAGCTGGTCGCCGGCACCCACGGACGCAGCCTCTGGGCGCTCGACATTTCCTGGCTCCAGCAGTTCACGCCCAGCATCCTGGGCAAGGCCGTGCACGTCTTCACGCCGCACTCGGCCGTGCTGTGGGAGATGGAGGAGCAGGAAGACCCCGAGAAGGGCGCGCTGGTCGGCCAGAACCCGGCCTTCGGCGCGACGCTGTACTATCACCTGGGCAGCGACAAGTCCAGCGTGCGGGTCCGCGTGATGGCGGAAGACGGCTCGGTGCTGGCCAATCTGAATGCGAGCGGCGATGCCGGATTGAACTCGGCTTTCTGGGACCTGACCAACGCCAGCACTGGCCGCAAGGTGCTGCCTGGCAGCTATCGCATGATCCTTGACGTCAATGGAAAGGAGCATGTCACGGCCGTCACCGTTGAACTCGATCCCGAAAACCCCGCCGCGCGCCGCGTTCTGGAGCGGGCTTCCTAGGTTGAAGCCGACGCTCATTCCGCTGGCGCTGGCAGCGCTTCTCCTCGGCTGCGGCCCCAAGCCGCAGCCGAAGGAGAGCGAGCCCGCGCCGGAGAAGCCGCCCACCCCCTTCGAGACAAAGGCCGACTTTGGCCAGCGCGGTTCGGTCGAGCTGCTCGGCTTCATCGTGGCTTCTGCTGAAGGTCCTCGCGGCACGGATGAGCACGGCAAATACCTGGACGGCATCGGCGGCGACCCGCGGATGATGCAGGCGATCAACACCGCGCTGCAGATGAACGACATGCCGCCGGTAATCGCCGTCTTCGCCGTAAGCGAGAAGGATTCGACGATCAAGATCGAAGGCGACCGGATGCTCGATGCGGACTGGTTCAGCGGCAGCCTCGTGCTGCACCTCATCCGCCAGAAGCAGCTTCCGAAAGAGCTGGCCTACACCGTCACCGCCAACTGGACCGACAATGCCGATCCCCTGGCCCGGTTCCGCATTTCCGGCGATACCCTGGAGCCGCTCATCAACGGCAGTCCCTGCGAAGCCCGGCTGGAGACAATGTCCGGCAACCTGAAGCAGGTGGTCGCCGAGTGCTCCTACGAATCGGCGAAACCCGCCGACTCGCTGACCCTGGCCCTGGTCGCGCCGTATGGCGACCGCAGCGACGGCACGACCGTCCCCGGCAGCCAGATCGTCGAAGGCCGCCCGGTCCAGCTCATTCTTCCGCTCTCGGCCAACGCGATCGGCGAAGCTGTCGTGGTGAAAAGCCAGGTTCAAGAGATCAAGCTCATCATTCCTGCGCCACAATTCACGCAGGAGTGATGAAGCAGGCAGGGCAATGGAGTAGGGCAACCGGAACTGCATGTCTGATCGTGCTGGCTATGGGCTGTTCGCAGCCAACAGCCCGAGATGATCGCTCTCCCGTGCAAGCCCCCACTGCCCGAGTCTCTGAGCAGCTTCTCTCAGCCTCTTTTGCCAACGGAGCGCTGAGTGTCACTCACTCTGATGACCGCTGCGATATGCGCTTCTTAGACAGAGGCAACGGCCTGGGAGAGTTCTTCGGCACCTGCTCCTTCCGCGATCGTGCCGCAGGCAACAAGCTGACCATTGCGTTTCTTGATGAGCAGGGAGTGGTCATCGACTCTTACACGGAGGAAGGCCTTGAAGGCCCAGGAATGGTAAAGGTGTTTTTGCTCCCTATTGACGCGTCGCAGAAGGGCGAGGTGGTGTTGAGGCTTGAGCAGACCTATTCCCCGGAGCAGTCATGAAATGCCTCGTCTGGTTTGCCGCTGCAGCGTTGATCGCCGCGGGATGCGAGTCGGATTCCGACCTCGCCCAGCGCGAGAGTGTCTCTCTGACTGAAACCGCCGAGTGGCATGGCCCGGACCAGGAATCGGCCCGCCAATTCACCGCCATCCCTTCCGTCTCGGACAACCCCTTCGCTCTCCAGGCCGATGCCGAGAGGCTCAGCATCAAGGGCTTTCTTCAGCGGGAGGGGTCGGAGATCTTCCTGGTGACGCCGGAAGGGACGCGCGAGCCCTATCCCGAATCGTTGGCCGACCGCCGCGAGATGCTGGAGAAGATCCTCACCACCGATGGCCGCATGTCCGCGCTCTGGCTGGTGTGGCGCAGCGGCGGCACGACCGTGGTTTTGAATCCCCACTTTGAGATCATCCCCGGCGACCTAGGGACGCACCGCCCCTACTCCAGCGACTTCCGCCGCGATGGCTCCGAAATGGAGCGCGACCTGCTTCACTTCTGCCGCCTGGAGCCGACCTCACCGACCACCGTCCTCAAGGTCACGGCAACCCTGCGGGGCGACCAATTCTTCGGTGCCTACGACCCCGCCACTCAAGAATCCGAAGGCGACGGATTGCGCTACCCGCAGCTTGCGCCCGATGAGCCGGGCCGGCGCGGACCGCGCATGAGATTCTCCTTCTCCGCCCCCGCCAGCACCCTCAGCTTCCCTATCAACGCCCGCGCGGCGATCCGGGGCTCAAGCAGCCCCGTCACGGCCCAGTTCTGGGGCGAGCCCGACCCCGGCGACCGAAACCTGATGCGCTACAACTGCCAGCTCTCCGGCAACCCGGAAGACGTCGAGCGCATCGAGGTGCTTCAGTCAGAGATCGGCGTCTGGCGAAGCCCGGAGATTGCGGTGGCTGTTCTTCCAAATCCCGCAAACCCCCAGTACAATCAATCATCGGGAGAGTTGAAGAATTGAAGCAGTTGCGCCTGTTGCCCCTAGCGGCCCTTGTGCTGGCCAATGCGGCCCTTGCGTCCGGGCAACCGGACGCCACCCAGCACTTCTACGATGGCTCCATCGACCAGTTCGGATACAACTACTTTCCCAACCACAAGCCCCTCAAGCAATCCGAGATCACGGGTCAGAACCTCAACAAGCTTGTCGCTGATATCAAAGCTGGCAGGATCGATTCACTGCCCGAATTTCACCGAGCCAGCGTGATCGCACTTCGCCTGCGAAAGCCGCATTTAGTGAGAGACGCCATCGGCCAGGTCATTGAAAAAGCGCACGGTCCGATCCAAAGCGCCTACCAATTCCAGGGCCTGCCCGCACACCTGCTCCTCGGCTATACCCAAGCCGATGGAATGGTGCAGTCCCTGATCCTGGACGACCTGGAATACAAGCCCACCACTGCCTCATTGCTCAGCCGCAGCGATTTTATGGAGCGCTTTGTCAAGCGCGAGTTCGACAGCCCGGAGCAGACGCTGGTGAAAGCCAGCAGCCTCATGGGCAAGAAGGTGGGTGGACCAGCGCGGGAGACTCTTCGCAAGCTGATGCAGATCAATCCTTCGCCGCGCATCGGCCTGTTCTATGTCCGGGCCAATCTCAACGGCACAAGCACCTCTCCTTCAAGCGACGACCTGGCGGTCAAAACCATCGGGGAGTTGGTGGCCAAGCACCCGAATGACACGCGGGTGTTGGTGCTTGCGGCCTATCTGTTCCAGCCGCAGGATTTGCCGAGGGCCAAGAGCTGCGCCCGGCTGGCCTTCAAGCAGAAGGACCTCCGTCCGAAGGAGTCTGCCCTTATGGAGAAGATTCTCCTTAAGGGCAAACGTTAGGCGGACTACCGAAGCTTTTCGAACAGCCGATCTTCCAACTGGTTCTTGACCGCTTCGATTGAGATCAGCTCCAGCACTTCGGCGGCGAAGGCGTAGACCAGCAGGCTCTCCGCTTCCTCGCGGGGAAGGCCGCGGCTCATCATGTAAAAGAGCGGGGCTTCTTCGAGCTGACCGACCGTCGCGCCGTGGGTGCACTTCACGTCGTCGGCGAAGATTTCCAACTGAGGCTTGGAGTTGATCGTCGCATTCGGCGAGAGGAGCAGCGCCTGGTTGGTCTGCTCGGCATCGGTCTTCTGGGCGTCTTGGTAGACGTAAATCTTGCCGTTGAAGACGATGGTCGCCTCGTCGTCGATGATCTGCTTGTAGATTTCGTAGCTGTTGCCGTTCGGCAGTGCGTGATCCAGGCGGGTGTGGTTGTCGATGAGCTGCTTTCCGCGCGCCACCGCAACGCCATCCAACCGGGTCACGACGTGCTCGCCGTTCAGAAAGATGTTCTGGTCGAGCCGCGCAATCGCGCCGCCGAAGGCGATGTTGTACGCCTTGTACTCCGAAGCCTCGCCCTGGCGCGACTGCCACAGGGAGATGTTGATCGCCGACTGGCTCTCATCCTGAAACCGGACGTGCTCGATGTTGGCATTGCGGCCGATGAAGGACTCGGTGACCGGAATGTTGAGCGTCTTCTCGTCGTTCTCGCTGATCCACCGCTCGACGATCTTGGCGACCGCCCCCTCTTCCGCCACCACCAGGAGGCGCGGCGCGGAGCAGGCGTTCTCTCCGGTGACGACGTGGACGATCTCAATGACCGGCTCCACCACCGCTCCGGCGGCAACATGGATGAAGAGTCCATCGCGGAAGAGCGCCGTGTTCAGCGCGGCGAGCGGGTTCTTCTCCGGCTCCGCGATCTGCCCCAGATGCTCGGCGACGATCTTGTTGTCCAGGGCGAGCGCCGAGAACATCGACTCGATGGTCAGGCCCTTCACCTTGGGGATGTCGCTCAGGTTGGCGTCGAACCGGCCGTTGACCAGCACGATTCGCGCCGAGCCCTCCACACAGAAGGGCAGCGTAAAGTTGAAGATCGCCGGACCCGGTTCCGCCTGCTGCCAGTCGGTGTCGGCCACCGCCTTGAGCGGCGTGTACTTCCACTCCTCGTTCTTGGGGGTGGGGATGCCGTGCTCGCGGACGATGCGCAGAGCCTGGACGCGCTGTTCGCGCAGCCAGGTCGGCCCGTCTCCGGACAGCTTGTCGCCGACGGCCAGCAGAGTGGCCAGTTCGGCATCGTAGGCGTGCATCAGGGTGCTCATGCGCTTGGGTTAGTTCGCGGCTCCCGCGACGTCGGCTTCGGCCAGCCAGCCGTAGCCCTTCTCTTCCAGCTCGTGCGCCAGCTCCTTGCCGCCGCTCTTCACGATGCGGCCATCCTTGAGGATGTGCACATAGTCCGGCACGATGTAGTTGAGGAGGCGCTGGTAGTGGGTCACCACCACAAACATACGGTCTTCAGAGCGGAGCGCGTTCACGCCATTCGCCACCGTCTGAAGCGCGTCGATGTCGAGCCCTGAATCGGTCTCGTCGAGAACGCACAGCCGAGGCTCCAGCACCGCCATCTGGAAGATCTCGTTGCGCTTCTTTTCGCCCCCGCTGAAGCCCTCGTTCACCGAGCGGTTCAGCAGGTCTTGGGTCAGGCCAAGCTGGTCGATCTTTGCGCGGATGTGCTTCATGAAGCTCATCGCGTCCAGCTCTTCTTCGCCCCGCGACTTGCGGGCCGCATTCAGCGCGGCGCGCAGGAAGTAGGTGTTGCTCACACCCGGAATCTCGACCGGATACTGGAAGGCCATGAAGATGCCCTTGTGAGCCCGCTCGTCGGTCTCCATCTCCAGCACGTCTGCGCCGTCCAGCTCAATCGAGCCGTCGGTCACTTCATAGGTTTCTCGGCCGGCGATGACGTTGGCCAGGGTGCTCTTGCCCGAGCCGTTCGGTCCCATGATGGCGTGGACTTCGCCCGGCTTGACGGTGAGGTTGATTCCCTTCAGAATCTCCTTCTCGTCTTCGGCCACCTGCGCGTGAAGGTTCTTAATATCAAGCATTGCGGTCGCCTAAGTCTACGCGAAGCATCCGCGGCCCATTTGAGCCTCTAGGCCGAAACCTGACATTTGTGTCAAGAATGGGCCTAGAGGATCAGGGTCAGGGCTTGGCCGGAGGCAGGTGGGCTTCGATCAGCTTGTCCAGATCGCCCTGCTTCATGGTGCCTGTGTGCTGGGCGACGATCTGCCCGTCGCGGACCAGAAAGAACATCGGAATGGCCTTGACGTTCCAGTCCGCCCAGGTCTGCTTCGTGTCGTGCAGCACCGCGTTCGGGAATTTGTTCTTGCCCAGGAAGTTGGTGAGGTCCGATGCCTTCTCGTCGATGCTCACGCTGAGCACCTCGAACTTGCGCTCGGCGTACTTGGCGCGGCTCTTGTCGATCAGCGGCTTCATCTCCTTGCACGGGCCGCACCATGTCGCCCAAAAGTCGATGAGCAGCAGGCGGTCTTTGGTGTCTTCCGCGTTCCAGACTTCGCCCTTGGTGTCGGCCAGCTCGAACTTGGGCATGGCGCGGGGCAGAACCGGCGGAAGGAAGGCGTCCGGGTCCTTCTTGAAAGCCTCGACTTCCTTGGCATTGCAGAAGTAGAACGCCTTGCCCTTATACATCACGCCCGCGGCCGGCTTCTCTTCGCCGTGGCCTGCGCCGTGGCTGGTGCAGATCACGCACTCGGCCAGCTTGGGCAGCTTGCTCTTTTCAATATTCTGGGGTGTGTCCTGAGCAGTGAAGCCCAGAACCGCGCCCAGCAAGAGGGTTGTCATCATTTCTATTGTCTTCCTGTCAATTAAAAGCCCCAGCTGATGCTGATGCCCGGATGCTTCATCCAGACCAGCATGAGCGAGACGCTGCAGTCGCTTCCCCGATGCGTGAGCATCAGATGCGACCGGTTTCCATCGAACATCGGCAGCAGCACCCAGCGGTCATCCAGAAAGATGTTCGCGCCAAACGGGATGTTGATCCGACCGTCGTACTCCGAATAGTTGAGCGAGACATACGGCACCACGCGGCTGCCCGGAAGGGTCTTGGCGAACGTGACGTAATAGGCTCGCGGCCCGGCAGGCGTGCCGATGCGGTCGCTCGACGTGCCGAAATTGATCATCGGCATCGTCTCCGTCTCCTCTGCGATCATGTAGTTGAGCAGAGGTCCAACCTCTTGCGCCAGCGGGTTGTATTCCACGCCCAGCGATAGGCGGCGGTCCACCTGATAGGTGGCCGTAAAGCGCCATCGCGGCCGCTCTAGCTCAAGATCGACAAACCTTCCGGAGAAGGTCCATTTTTTGCTGTTGTCCCCCGAACTGAGGAACCCTCCCTCACCGGGTCATCCGGTTCAGGTGGGCACTGAGACCGGAGGCCTCTGGGTGCTCTGGCTCTGACCTGCTTCTTGGGCGCGGACCGTCGCCGCGCCCAAGAGAAGCAAGGCCGCTAAAACCTTGTCTCGCATCGAATGAATCAGCAGCAGTCGCAGTTCGGACAGTTCGGCGGGCAGCTGCAGGAGTCGCCGGAGCAACAGGGACAGTTCTTCGTGTTTTCGCTCATGTTCATATTCCTCACTTGGCGGGAGACAGGGCCGCGACCAGGCTCGCCAGCGCTTTCGGATTGATCCGCGCGTAGACCTGCCGACCCCGGGTTTCGGTTTCGATCAGGCCCGCATTCCGCAGCACCGTCAGGTGATGCGTCAGCGTGCTGGGCGAGCACGGGACATGGCACTTCACATCACACAGGGCCACCGCATCCGGCTCCCCCGCGTCACAGGTCCCCGTTTCCTGGTCATAACAGGAAGCGCCGCCGCACCCCCGGATGCACTGAAAAATCGCATACCGAGTCGGTTCGGCCAAAGCCTGCAAGATCTGAAGCGTGTCTGCCACCGCCCGGCATTATACTTCGATGGCGATCAAACAATTCAACCGTTGTCGAATAATTTGATGGCTATTGAAGAATTGGAGGTCCGCCTTGCGTCTTCTGCAGAGTCGCTTCTCTCCGTTCTGCGGAGGCATACAACTCAAAGCCATCCCTCCCCCTTAATGGGGGAGGTTAGGAGGGGGCATCCATTTTGTTTGGAGTTGGCAGTCAGCAGTCGGCAGTTCGCTCCGCTCGCAGTGGGGAATCCAAGCTGTTCCCCCTCCTGCCCCGGAGGAGGGGGTTAGGGGGAGGTGGCCGCCGGAGCCGCAAGGCGAAGGCGGGCTTAACCATGCTCCCCCTCACTTTTCCTGAAAGGACAAGT
>CBFGUV010000007.1:0-102957 GCA_965652385.1 uncultured Fimbriimonadaceae bacterium | reverse complement strand
CTCCCTCAAGGGAGAGGAGAGACAAGAAACATCTGCCCCCGCCTGCGGGGGAAGTGGCCCTAAGGGTCGAAGGGGGGATCGGGCTGAAGCCCGATCTACAAAAAGCGCGGCTGAAGCCGCGCACTCCCAAGCTGATCGTGCGGCTAAGTCGCGGGCAGAGCCCGCGTCGACACTTCTATCTTGTGGAGAGAGCCTCAAGTCTAAGGAACCCCCTCACCCGCCGTCGCTGAAGCTATGGCGGGCAGGCCCTGCCCTCTCCCGATGGGAGAGGAGAGATAAAGAGGCCTCCGGTTGTGGTAATCGGACTACAAACTACAAGCGAAGCGATCTACGAACTACAAACTCAACTGCTAACTGCTGACTGCTAACTAAGCGCGCAGAGCGCGCTTAGCCAGCCTTCCGACTCGCTGCCCGCTCGATGGCTTTCTGCATGAGCATGAAGATGAGAAGGAGGGCTCCGATGAAGATTTTGGTCCACCAGGAGCTGAGGGTGCCTTGGAAGGTGATGGCGGTCTGGATGATGCCGAGGATCATCACGCCCAGGAAGGAGCCGAAGACCGAGCCGTAGCCGCCGCTGAGCAGGGTGCCGCCGATGACGACGGCGGCGATCACGTCCAGCTCCATTCCGGTTCCGGCGATGGCGTTTCCGCTGGAGGTGTAGATCGTGTAGACCACCCCGCCCAGGGCGGAGCAGAAGCCGGAGAGCGCATAGACCCCCACCAGAGTCCGCTTCACAGAGAGGCCCATCAGGTGTGCCGAGCCGTGCCCGCCGCCGATGGCGTAGACGGTCCGCCCGAAGGTCGTCTGCTTCGCCAGAAACATGCCGCCGATGAGGACGGCAAAGAAGATGAGTGATGTCAGAGGCAGGGAGGCCCGCTCGGGCAGGCGGATGGAGAAGGAGGCGAGTTCGGAAAAGAAGGGATGCTCGATGCGCACGGAGGCCTGGCTGATGAGCAGCCCGACGCCCCGACAGAAGAAGAGCCCGGCCAGCGTGACCAGGAAGGGCGCGAGATCGTAGCGGGCGATCAAGACGCCCTGCGCCAAACCCACGGCGACCCCGAAGCCCAAGACGATCAGGATGGCCACCATCGGGTGCATCTGCCCCTTGGTGATGAGGGTCGCCGCCATGATTCCGGTGCAACCGACCATCGAGCCGACCGAAAGATCGATGCCTCCGGTGAGGATCACAAAGGTCATGCCCACGGCGATCACGCCGAGAAAGGCGTTGTCGGAGAAGAAATTGAACAGCACCCGCATGCTGAAGAAGTTGTCGTACTTCAGTCCGGCGGCGATGTAGAGGCCGAGGCAGACGACCGTGGTGGCGATGAGCGGCAGGCGCTCGCGGGTCAGCAATCCCTTCACGCGGGGCTCCCGGCAGCCTGCTGCCTGCGCCGCCATCCGCGCACGTTGGGCGACTGCGCCAAGACGACCCCCACCACGACCAGTGCCTTCAGGATCAGCGCGGTTTCGGGCGGGACGCCTCGGGTGAAGATTGTGGTGGTGATTGCCTGCATCATCAGGGCGCCGATGACCGAACCGGCCAGGGAGAACCGTCCTCCGGCCATGGCGGTTCCGCCGACGGCCACGGCGAGGATCGCATCAAGCTCAAGGTACAGGCCGGTGTTGTTCGCGTCGGCGGCCTGAAGGTCGGCGGTGCCGATCAGTCCGGCGAGCCCGGCGCAGAGCCCGGCCAGGGCGTAGACCGCCAGCTTCACCGCCCGCTCGTTCACGCCGGATTGGCTGCTGGCGCTGGGGTTGCTGCCCACGGCCTCCACAAATAGCCCGAAGGCCGTCTTGCGGGTGAGCAGCCAAAAGAAGATGAGCGTGCCGACAAAGAGCCAGATCGGGTTGGGCAGGGCGAGGAATTCGCCCCGGCCGATGGCGGCAAAGCCGGGCTCGCTGAAGATGACGATCTGTCCATTGGTGAGCAGTTGGGCCAAGCCGCGCCCGGCCACCATCAGCAGCAGGGTCGCCACGATGGGCTGCAGGCGGAAGAAGCTGATCAGAATCCCGTTGAACAGGCCGCAGATGAGCGCCGCCAGCAGGGCCACCCCTACCACCAGCGCCACCGAGCCGCCGAGGTTGAGGCCGCTCAGGATCGAGCCTTCGGGTCGGGCGATCAGGCAGGCCGCCGTTGCGCCGGAGATCGCCATCACCGCTCCCACGGAAAGATCGACGCCGCCCGTCGAGATGACCAGAGTCATGCCGAGGGCGAGCAGCAGCACCGGCGCGGCGCGGTTGAAGATGTCGATGAGGCTGCCGTAAAGCTGGCCGTCCCGCATCTCGATGGAGAAGAAGCCGGGCGTGAAGATCAGGTTGAAGACCAGAACGAGAACCAGGATCAGGAGCGGCCAAAAGAGGCGGCGGGTGCGTTCGTTCACTGCGATCCCTCTGCCATGAGCTGCATCAGGTTCTCCTCATTGATCTCAGCCCCGGTGAGGGTGGCCTCCATCTTCCGGTCGCGCATCACCACCACCTTCGAGCAGGTGTGGATTACTTCGGCCAGTTCGGAGGAGACAAAAACGAAGCCCATGCCCTTGCCGCTCAACTCGTCGACCAGGCTCATGATCTCAAACTTCGCGCCGATATCGATTCCCCGGGTCGGCTCGTCAAGGAGGAGAAGCTGGGGCTCCGCGGCCAGCCAGCGGGCGAGCATCGCCTTCTGCTGGTTTCCTCCGCTGAGCAGGTTGATCGGCTTTTCGGCATCGGGCGGCGAGATGCGGAGGCTGGCGATGAACTTCTCGCTGATCTCCCGCTGCTGGGCGCGGCTGAGGGGGCGATGCCACCCGCGCCGGGCCTGAAGGACAAGAATGATGTTCTCCCGGACGCTCAAGCCCGGCAGGATTCCGTCGGCCTTGCGGTCTTCGGGGCACAGCCCGAATCCGGCCTTGATCGCCCGGCCCGTAGAGTGGTGGCGCGCGGGACGGCCGTGGATCTCCACCCGGCCGCGGTCGGCCTGGTCGAGACCGAAGATCAGGCGCACCACCTCGGTTCGGCCAGAACCCAGCAGGCCCGCCAGCCCGACCACCTCGCCGGGGCGGATCGAGAAGCTGACGTCCTCCACCGAGTTGTGTCCGCTGACGTTTTCGGCGAGGAAGAGCGGCTCTTCGCCGAACTGGCGGTGGACTTCGGCGCGGCCTTCCAACTCGCTGGCATCCCGCCCGATCATCTGCGACACCAGCTCCAGGCGGGGAAGGTCGCCGGCGGGCGTCTCGGAGACGAACTGGCCGTTCCGCAGAACCGTGATGCGGTCGGATACCGCGTAGACCTGCTCCAGAAAGTGGGTGATGAAGACGATGCCCATGCCCTCATCCCGCAGGCGGCGCATGGCGGAGAAGAGCTGCTCGACCTCGTCGCTGTCGAGGCTGGAGGTCGGCTCGTCCAGCACCAGAACCTTGGCCGAGACATCAAGCGCGCGGGCGATGGCGGCCATCTGCTGGATGGCGATGGAGTAGCTGCCGAGCGGGCGGCGGACGTCGATCTTGATGCCCAGCCGGGAGAGCGCTTCTTCGGCCCGGCCCTGCATCTCGCGCCACTTGATTCCGAACGGCCCCTTCGGCTCGCGCCCCAGGCAGATGTTCTCGGCGACGGAGAGGTTGGGGGCGAGGTTGACCTCTTGGTAAACGGTGCTGATGCCGATGCGGGCGGCGTCCTGCGGCGAGGATGGGCGGATCGGCTGGCCGTCGAGAAGTATTTCCCCTCCGTCGGCGGTGTGGACTCCGGTCATCACCTTGATAAGGGTGCTCTTCCCGGCTCCGTTTTCTCCCATCAAGGCGTGAATCTCGCCGCTTCGGAGAGTAAAGTCAACTCCATCCAGTGCCACGACTCCGGGGAACCGCTTGACGATTCCTCGCATGGCGAGCAGGGGGCTTTGGCTCATAGGGCGGCACGGCGGCCGTCTGCACTCGGCCCGGAATCGTGGATTGAGCAGGATTGATGTGGCATGAAAAAGGCAACTCTCGGCGTGATCATCGGCAACCGCGGCTTCTTTCCGACGCACCTTTGCGAGACTGGCCGCAAGACCATTCTAAAGGTACTCGAAGAGGAGGGGTTCGATGTCGTGATTCTGCCGGAAAGTGCTCCGGCTTCCGGCTCGGTCGAGTCGCTGGAGGAGGCGAGGGCCTGCGCCGATCTGTTCCGACAGAACCGCGACCGCATCGACGGCATCCTCGTCACCCTGCCGAATTTTGGCGATGAGCGGGCGATCGCCAACACCATCCGGTTCTCCGGCCTAGACGTTCCCGTGCTCATCCATGCCTTTGCCGATGAATCCAAGCGGATGACCATCGCCGACCGCCGCGACAGCTTCTGCGGAAAGATGTCGGCCTGCAACAACCTGCACCAGTACGGCATCAAGTACAGCCTGACCAAGCTCCACACGGTTGATCCGGAGACCGACTCCTTCCGCAGCGACCTCCGCACCTTCCGCTCGATCTGCTTCACCGTGAAGGGCCTGCGCGGAGCGCGCATCGGCGCCATCGGCGCGCGGCCGGGAGCGTTCAACACCGTCCGGTACAGCGAAAAGCTGCTGGAGCGCTCCGGCATCACCGTGGAGACCCTCGACCTTTCCGAACTGCTCGGCTGGGCCAACCGCTTGACCGCCGCCGATGCCCCGGTCAAGCAGAAGCGAGAGATCATTGAGTCCTACACCGAAACCAAGGGGATTCCCGAAGAGAGCCTGGACAAGATGTCGCGGCTGGGAGCGGCCATCGACAACTGGGTGCAGGAGCGCGAGCTGAATGCCACCGCCATCCAGTGCTGGACCTCGCTGGAAGAGTTCTACGGGGTGGTGCCCTGCACGCTGATGTCGATGATGTCCGACGGGCTGATGTCGAGCGCCTGCGAAACCGATGTGGCGGGCGTGGTCGGCATGTATGCGCTCCAGTGCGCCTCCGGCACTCCCTCCGCTCTGCTCGACTGGAACAACAACTACGGCACCGACCCGGACAAGGCGGTCGTCTTCCACTGCTCGAACCTGCCGAAGTCGGTCTTCGCCGAGCAGAAGATGGACTACCAGGAGATCATCGCGGGCTCGGTCGGAAAGGAGAACACCTTCGGCACCATCGTCGGCCGCATGAAGACGGGCGGCTTCACCTTCTGCCGCGTCTCGACCGACGACTTGAACGGCCGCATCTGCGCCTACGTCGGCGAGGGCGAGTTGACCAACGATATGCTCAACACCTTTGGCGGATACGGCGTGGTGAAGGTGGAGAACATGCAGAACCTGCTGCGCTACATCTGCGAGAACGGGTTCGAGCACCACGTTGCCTTCAACCTGAGCGACACCTGCGATGCGGTGAATGAGGCCCTGACCAAGTACATGGGCTGGAGCGTCTATCGGCATGCCTGAGCCGCAGTTCGCGCTCGGCGTCGATTACGGCACGGGCAGCGTGCGCGCGCTGGTCGTGAATGTCGAGACCGGGGAAGAGGTCGGCACCTCTGGCTGGAATTACGCGCACGGCGAAGAGGGCGTATGCGTCGATGACCGCGATGTGCATCTCGCCCGCCAGCATCCCGGCGACTACTTTGAGGGCTTCTATCAGTCTGTGCGCGGCGCGCTGGCGGATGCGGCGGGGAAGGGAGGATTTGAAGTCAACCGTTTGGTGGGTCTCGGCGTGGATACGACCGGCTCGACACCGGTTCCGGTTGACCAGCAGGGAACCCCGCTCGGGCTGAAGCCGGAATTTGCCGACAGCCTGCACGCCTACGCCTGGCTTTGGAAAGACCACACCGGCCACGCGGAGGCGGCGGAGATCACTCGGCTTGCCGCCGAGCGCGGCGAGCCCTATCTCGCCAAGTGCGGCGGCACCTATTCCAGCGAGTGGTTCTGGTCGAAGATTCTGCGCTGCCGCCGCGCCGCTCCCGATGTCTTTGAGGCCGCCTACTCGTGGGTGGAGCTTCAGGATCTGGTTCCGGGCTGGCTGGTCGGCAACACCGACCCGCTGACCATCCCGCGCGGCATCTGCGCCGCCGGGCACAAGGCGATGTACCACGCTGATTGGGGCGGGCTTCCCTCGAAAGATTTTCTCGTCGCGCTCGATCCGAAGCTGGCCGATCTCCGCGATCGCTTGTATGAGACAACCGCAACCGCCGACCAGCGCGCGGGGCTGCTGACCCGCGAGCATGCCGAGAAGACCGGACTGCCGGAGGGGCTCCCGGTCGCGGTGGGTGCATTCGACGCGCATCTGGGCGCGGTCGGCAGCGGCGTCAAGCCGGGCACGCTGGTCAAGATCATGGGCACCAGCACCTGCGACATCATGGTCGGCGATGAATCGACGCCCGACATCCCCGGCGTCTGCGGCATCGTGCCGGGCTCGGTGATTCCGGGCTACATGGGCATCGAGGCGGGGCAGTCGGCGGTGGGCGATCTCTTCAACTGGGGCGCAAAGCTGGCGGGCGCCTCGCACGAAAAGCTGGCCGAAGAGGCGATCGGGCTGAAGCCGGGCGAGAGCGGCCTGCTGGCCCTCGATTGGAATAATGGCAACCGCACTGTGCTGGTCGATCCGCGCCTGACCGGCCTCATCGTCGGCCAGACCCTTCACACGACGGGAGCGGAGGTCTACCGCGCCCTGATCGAAGCGACGGCCTTCGGCTCGCGCAAGATCATCGAGCGGATCGAAGAGTACGGGGTGCGGATCGAAGAGGTGGTGGTCTGCGGCGGCATCGCCGAAAAGAGCCCCCTCACCATGCAGATCTACGCCGACGTCTGCGGCCGGCCGATCCGGACCAGCCGCTCGGGCCAGACCTGCGCGCTCGGCGCAGCGATCTGCGGCGCGGTGGCGGGCGGAGCGCATCCGGATATGCTGGCAGCTATACAGGCCATGACCGGAGTGGCCGAAAATGACTACAAACCCCAGCAGCGGGCAGTGGAAGTGTACGACCGCCTTTATCGGCTGTACGACGACCTGCACGATGCCTTCGGTCCGGTGGATCGCCAGCCTGATCTGCACGGATTGATGAAGGAGCTGCTGAAGATACGAGAGAGCGCATGACGATGGCCATCGAAGCGACGCGAGAGATCTGCGGCATTTGCGGACGGGCAAAAGAGGATGTTCCCAAGCTGGTTTTGGGCCTGCACGGAGCGGTATGCAGCGATTGCGGCCAGCGCGCCGAGGAGCTATTTTCCGAAGGCGAAGGCCGCGTCGAAGTCTTTGCGCCCGCCCCGGGAGAGCCGGAAGCCACCCGTTGCATCCTGTGCGGAATGGGCGGCGAAGAGGGCGGAAGGCGGCTGGCGGCAGGCCAGTACGGAGCGGTCTGCGACGACTGCAACGCGCTCTGCCGAGACATCATGACCGCCGATGACGACGCGGTCCACCGCAGCGAAGCGATCCGCGAAGAGGGCGAAAAGCGGGCGGCGGCCAAGCCCGCTGCCGATTATCGGCCCCCCGCCGAATCGTGCGGCATGTGCGGAAAGACCAAAGAGCAGGTCAAGCGGCTGATCACCGGCCTCAGCACCGCCGTCTGCGACGACTGCGTAGAGCTTTGCACCGATATCCTCGGCCTGAGCGGAACCCCGAAGGCTGACGCTGTGCCGACCCTGCGGACGAAGGTCTGCTGGGGCAACCAGATGCTCCCCAAGAACGGCCTGGTGACCATGCATTCCGGCAATGTGAGCGGGCTGGACCATGAGAAGGGCATCGTCTACATCAAGCCCAGCGGATTCGATTACGACGCCATGACCCCGGCGAACATGGTTCCCGTGAGCCTCCAGACGGGCGAGGTGATGGATTCCCGCCTGCGCCCCAGCGTCGACCTGCCGCACCACCTTTACATCTATCGCAACATGCCGGAGGTGCGGGCCGTTGTCCACACCCACAGCAACTACGCCACCGCCTTTGCGGCGGCGGGGCGGGCGATCCCGCTCGCGCTGACGGCCATCGCAGACGAGTTCGGGGCGGAGATCCCCTGCGCTCCCTATGTGGACAACGAGGGCGACCATATCGGCGAGGCGATCCTGCAGCACAAGGGCCGCGGTCCGGCCATCCTGCTGGGCAGCCATGGCGTCTTTGCATGGGGCGATTCGGTAGAGGCCGCGCTTAAGGCGGCGGTGATGGTTGAAGATGTCGCCAAGACCCTCTTCCTGGCAATGCAGCTGGGAGAAATAAAGCCAATTCCGGCGGAAGAAGCGGAAAAGTGGTTTGATCGGTATCAAAACCGATACGGCCAGGGCTAGTTTTGGGATATAACCCTCAAGTTGCACTCATATGTGCATCTAGAGGGCAGACATATGTCGTGGGAATTAGAAGTCGTACAGGGGGCTCATCAGGGTGCGAGAATCCCCCTTGGCGGCGGTGAAGTGACGCTTGGCCGCGATCAGCAGGCCACTTTCGTTTTGCAGGGCGACCCGGGCATTGCTCGAGTCCATAGTCGGGTGTTCGTAAGGGAGGGCATCTGCTATGTCGTGGATATGAGCGGTGGCGGGGGCACCTATCTCAACGGTTCGGCGGTCTCCGGCGCTCCCATGCAGATGCGCAGCGGAGACACCATCGCCATGAGCTCGACCGTGATCCGTCTGCTCGACACCTCGGTGCAGGCCATGCAGCCGTCGGCTCCCCAGCAGGGCGATCCGGGCCAGGTCCCCGCGCAGTATCAGCAGCCGGGCTACCCGCCACAGGGGCAGCCCCAGCAGCCGGGCTATCCGCCGCAGGGCCAGCATCCTCCCCAGACGATGCACCACCCGCAGCAGCAGCCGATGCCGGGCTACCCTCCGCAGGGGCAGCATCAGTATCCGCCGCAGCCTCACCAGCAGCAGCCGTATGGCTCGCAGCCGCAGAATGCGAACAACGTCCACGTCTCGCAGAACGTGAACGTGGTCCAGCAGAGCAGCAGCACGGGCTGGTGGATCGCGCTTGTCATCATTCTCGTCGTGACGCTCGGCCCCTGCGGCCTGCTGTGTCTGGGCGTCGCCATCATGGCGATCCTCCCCTATGTCATGCTGCTCGGCGGCACGGCGATGGGAATCACGGGTCTGGTGATGTGGAACAAGTACAAGGACAGCCCGGGCTGGGAATCCCAGTCAGGCAAGGGCATGACGCTGATGATCATCGGCTTCATCATTGCGGGGCTCGGCCTTCTGTGGGTCATCGCCGCCGCGGCCATGACCACCGTCTAGTCTCCCCGGCTTTCGGCGCAGCTGCCACAAGGGCTGCGCCGAAACGCCGATTCCGTGGGTAAAACCAAACTGAATGCCCGCTGAGCTGCAGTTACTGAACGGCCCCTACGCAGGGAACCGCATCACCCTCAGCGGAGATCCACTCACGCTGGGTTCAGAACCGCAGTGCGATGTGGTCATTCCCGGCCTCCTCCCCGTCCATGCCCGCATCTATCGCCAGGACGGCCGCTGGTATCTCATCGACTACGCCGCCCACGAGCCCAAGATGAAGAAAGGCTTCCCGGTGGGATCGATGCCCGCGCGCATCTCGAATCAGGATGTGATCGAGCTGGGCGAACTGCAGATTCTCTTCTCAGAAGAAGACCCGAGCGTGCAGCGGGTCAAGCTGTTCCCCAAAGAGCGGCGCGCCGACATGATCCGCACCTGGCAGCGCAGCGCAGGGCCAGTGTTCTGGTGGAGCAATGCGATCGTCTTCTTCTGCTCCTTCTGCTGCGTCGGGATACCGGAAATCCTGGTCTGGTTCGCTGTGTTCTACGGGGCGATCTGCTTCCTCTTCAATGCCTCGGGCAAAGAGATTAATGATCAGCCGCTGCGCGCGGCCACCCTTGCGGGAATGATCATGTCCGGCCTGATCGCGCTGCTCTGTGCCGTTTATCTCCTGGTGGAGTACTACGCCGCCTAGACCGCGCCCGCGAAGGGCATGTGGTCGCCCGGGCGATAGGCTGGCCGCTCAAGATACTCGTTGATCCCAGGGGCGGCCTCTCCGCGAAGAAGGAACGGCACGCCCGCGCTCGGCTCGGTGATGCGGGTCGAAGTGGGGATGTAGCGGATGGTGAGGCCGTACCGCCACTGGTCCGAGGTGTTCGCCTCGCTGCCGTGGACGATGTTCGGGTTGTGGATGGAGACGTCGCCCGGGGCCAGTTCCAGGTCGACGGCCTTCGAATCGTCCACCAGCGCGGGGTCGATCTGCGAGCCCAGCACGCTCTCCACATCCTGGTTGGCCTGCATCTCGTGCAGTTCAAGGTTGTGGGTGCCGGGGATCACGCGCATGCAGCCGTTCTCCCGGGTCGAGGGGCCGCAGGCGAGCCAGATGGTCGTGACCTCCATCGGGTCGAGCGGCCAGTAGCTGCCGTCCTGATGCCACAGCACCGGCTTGCCCGTGCGGGGCGCCTTGCAGATGTAGTGGCTGGCGAAGAGGGCGATGTTCGGCCCGATGAACGCTTCGGCAATGTCGAGCAGGCGGTCGTCGGAGACCAGCCTCACCCAGAAGGGATCATCCGCCACGAGGCCATGATGCAGGTCCTCGGGGCGGAGATCGGGGTGCCGCTCCATGAGCCATCCGCAGTGCCGCACCGCTTCCGCCGCCAGGTCGGCGTCGATGGCGTTCCGCACGATGACGTAGCCATCCTGCTCGTACTGGCGGCGGAGTTCAGCGGCGTCGGCGCGGCTCATGTAGGCTCAGTACTTGCGTTCCGGCAGGGCCTCGGCGGCGGTTGCCTGATCGTAGATCTTGTCTTCGATCACGATGCGCTTCGGCTGATCTTCGCCCTTGATCACCTTCTCCACGGCATCGAAGAGATAGGGGCCGAGGAGCGGGTTGCACTCGACGCTGCAGTTCAGCTTGCCATCCACCATCGCCTGGAAGGCGTCCTTCACGCCGTCGATCGAGACGATGATAATATCCTCGCCCGGCTTCATTCCCGCCTCTTCGATGGCCTGGATCGCGCCGAGGGCCATGTCGTCGTTGTGGGCGTAGAGCACGTTGATCTCCTTGCCGGCCGGGCTCTTGAGCAGAGCCTCCATGACCTCTTTGCCCTTGGCGCGGGTGAAGTCGCCGGTCTGCGAGAAGACGATCTTCATCTCCGGATGATCGCCGATGACGTTCTCAAATCCCTTCTTGCGGTCGTTCGCCGGAGCGCTGCCGGGGGTGCCGGTCAGCTCGGCGATGACGGCCTTGCCGCCGGTCTTCTCGACCAGCCATTCGGCGGCCATTTCGCCCTCCTTCACAAAGTCGGAGCCGATGAAGGTGACGTACATGTCTTCCGGCACGTTGGGCCGGCGGTCGGAGACGATGACGGGGATGCCCGCATCCTTAGCCTCCTTCAGCACCTGCTCCCAGCCATCCTCGACGACCGGGGCGAAGGCGATGACATCGACATCCTGCGCGATGAAGCTGCGGATGGCCTTGATCTGGTTCTCCTGCTTCTGCTGCGCATCAGAGAACTTCAGCTCAATGCCCCTCGCTTCGGCTTCAGACCGGATCGATTCGGTATTGGCGGTGCGCCAGGCGCTTTCTGCACCAATCTGCGAAAAGCCGACCACCACGTCGCTCATTTCGCCGCCGCCACCTTCGCCGCCCGATCCTCCGCCGGTTCCGGCCGCATCATCGTTTCCGCATCCAAGGGCCATGAACGCCGCGGCTGCCGCCAGCGCGCCCAATCCCAGCCATTTCGTCTTCATCTCAGTCGTTTCCTGCGCCGTCGCGCAAGTGAATACTAGCACTGATCCAATGGCAGCGGCTTCTCGATTTCTTTGCCGCACGGTTTAAACCGCAGCATTCCATCCGCCTCAAACCGTTCTCTTCCTGCATACAGTTACCAGGTGCAACGTGTGATAATGAGGGGCGGCATTCCGCACTGAATCATGATATTTATCGCTCTTCGATCCGCAGAATCCACGCCAGCCGCCAAGCTTCTCGATCCGGCGGCGAAGGCGCTCTTGAAGCGCTTCAAGGCTGAGGTTCTGGCCGAGGATGAAGAGCTGATTCTGGCAGTGGAATCGCTTCGCCTAGGGTTTGAGCTGGCCTATGAGTGGCGGGCCGGAAAGCCTTCGCTGATCGCTGTTTTAGGTTCAGATGAAGGCATGGAGGCGGCCGACAGGGTGAAGCGGCTGCGCGTGGTGCTCGATCTGCTCTCCGACCCATGCCTCTGCATCGTGGGCTCGGCCAACGACAAGCTGAAGCCCTACCTCACCGACCTGGAGGCCACCTCGCTGGGGCGGCCCCGGTTCCGTGATGACCTGCTGGAAGAAGAGGTCAAGTCATACGCATCGCCTAAAGCATTAAGGTCGACAGGCTCGCTGCCCGGGCTGGATTTGATCGACCACAACCTTCCTTATCTTGCAGATAGTTTTGTCGGTCGTGAAAAAGAGCTGGCCGAGCTGCCGCAGCTTGTGCTCTCCCACGCTGTGACCACCCTCACGGGCTGCGGCGGCACCGGAAAGACCCGCCTGGCCCTGCACACGGCTGCGGAGACCGCTCTTCAGGGATTTGAGGTCGTGCGGTTCTTCCGTCTGGCCGATATGCCGAGCGGCAGCAACGTGGGCGACCGCATGGCCGAACAAGCCGGAATCCAGTCGGGCCTGCTCGCCGATTTCATCGAAGCGTACAAGGCCAAGGAGGTTCTGCTGCTGGTCGACAACTGCGAGCACGTCATCGACAGCACGCGGGAGGCGGTGCGGCAGATCATCAGCGAACTGCCCCGCGCCCGGGTCATCGCGACCTCGCGGGAGCCGCTCGGCCTGGCCGGAGAGCAGAGATACGAAGTGGACCCGCTGGGCCTGCCCGACCCCGAGGAGGAGGATTGGCAGGAGCGTTGGGAGTCGTACGGCGCGCTCAAGATGCTGGACGACCGCCTGCGGGAGAAGAAGCACGAAGAGGGCCTGGACGCCGAGAACGTCGATCTGGCCTGCCAGATCTGCCGCCGGCTTGATGGCCTGCCGCTCGCCATCGAACACGTCGCCGGCCAGGCGTCGGTTCTCGGGCTGAAGGAGTGCGACACGCTTCTGCAGGAGAGCTTCGACCTTTTGGTCAGCCAGCGGCAGGACATCGAATCCCGCCACCGCACCATCCGCGCCGCCATCGACTGGAGCTACCGCCTTCTGACCAAGCAGGAGCGCCGCCTGCTGGAAAACATGTCCGTCTTCGTCGGCTCCTTCGACCGCGAGGACGTGGAGGAAGTCTGCGCGGATGACGTGGTTCCGAAGGCGGCGGTGCGTCAGTTGGCGATCACGATGGTCAACAAGAGTCTGTTGACCCGGCTTTACACCGACTCAGACGACGCGCGGTATCAGCTTTTGGAACTCGTCCGTGAGTACGCCACAGAAAAGTGCGGCGAGAGGAGGGACGACTTGATGGCCCGCTGGTACGAGCGGGTCTCCATGATTGTCGGCGCCGCCTATGCTTACTCCCGGGGCGAGAAAAGCGCTTTCAAGCTGAGCGATCTTGGACGGCACTACCCGGCAGTGCTCGCTGCCCTGCAATGGGGTTTGGATCAGCGCAGGCCCAATATCGATCTTCTTTGCTACCAGATGAGCCGCTACTGGATGGAGTACGGCCCAATCGCTGACGGCTTGATGCTGCTGACCGCCGTCATGCCGGAGATCAGCGACGAGATGAGCGAATTGGACATGGATGTCTGCATCGCTGTTTCAGTCATGCAGTGGCTGGCCAAGGATATCGATTCCGCCCGCAGCCTTATGACCAAGCTGCTGGATGCATCGCGTCGCAAAGGCGACGGTCGCCGAGCCGCGACCATTCTCAGCAACCTGGCCGGCATTGCGGTCACGCGTAGGGAGTACTTGGATGCCGAGGCCATGCTCCTTGAATCGATCGACCTCTATATTGAATCAGGAGATTTTCAGCGGCTCTCGCGGGCAGAGGGCACCCTCAGCCATGTCTATCGCAACCACCTTGACAAGAAGGCCGAATCGATAGAACGTTTGACCAGCTTCTTAGAAACCTACCATGACAAGATGCCGCTGGAGACCATCCAACTGCTGCGGCTGAATCGGATCATGGCCATTGTCGGGCTTGATCGCCGGGCCGAGGCAAAGGAGCGGCTCTGCGAACTGCTGGGTGAGAAAGAGACGGCTCGCCACGGAGCGCTCATCGCTCCCGCTCTGCTGTGGGCTGCCCGCCTGGCTGCGAACACCGGAGATGCGGAATGTGCAGGGCGGCTGCTGGGCAGCGCCCTGGAAACGTTCCGAGATCATCAGGTCCACCCCTCAGCCGAGCGCCAAGAGGTCATCGATTCAATAGAGCAAACTTTTACGAAAAGCGTGTCCAGAGAAGAATGGCAAAGGTTTATTTCTCGAGGTGCGCTGGTGCCTCTGGAGCGAAGGGCCGCAACTGCTGTTCAACTCCTCCACTCACTAGACTGTTGAAGTCAGGTAAATATACCAGGACCAGCGGCATTGCCGGTGGAACGAGAAAAGGTGAGAAACACGAATGAGTGGCCCTCCTAACAGCAACGGCGTGCTGCCTGAAACCAGCGCACCCCCTTCCGACGTCGCGCCGACCACATCTGGCTACGGCATTACTATCGGCTGCATTGAATATATGTCTCAGCCCAGCCCTGTTCCCCCATGGATGCTTGAGGAAGGTATTTCCTCATTTGACACATCCTACGAGTTCGAAGAATACGCTCTTGAGGTTCAAAACGGGGAAGTTGTTCGGGTCAACCTGTCCGGCGACACGATCAATTGGAGCCAATCTGCGCTCGACGAGTCGGGCGATCTCGAAGTCAATATGGGCATCACGGTCTTCTACAGCCTTGTTGGAAAGACCTATGTCGGGCATCAATACACGTTCCTGGACTTTTCCATTGTCCTGGTGGAAAACGGCGTTCCCAAGCCCGCATCTTGGACCGTGCGAATGAAGCACTATAATTAACCGATCAAGGGGAGGGTTGGCGATGGGCAGAGCTGCTCCGCCAACCCTGATATCAGCATATTTTGGACCACTTGCCGCATCCTGTAAAGCTGCTATTTAAGAGATAATTAACGAAACGAATATCATGTCCGAGTCTGTCGAATTAGAGTTTAAAGGCGCCTTCTCTTGGAATCGCCGCCGCAAGGCGGTGGACGAACAGCTGAAGTTCGGCACGACGCGCACGGTCGCGGCCTTCGCTAATACGCAGGGCGGGCGGCTCTGCATCGGCTACGCCGACGACTCTGAGGTGATCGGCATCGAAGACGAGATCGCCTCCATGAAAAGCCCCTCGGTGGATCAGTACGAGCAGAACATCCACCAGCATCTCAAGGACAAGCTCTTCCCCTATCCTTTTCGCGCCATCGCGATCGAGATCGTGAAGCATGCCGAGAGCGGGTTGCTGGTCTGCTACATCAATGTGCAGCCCCAGCCCGGGGTCACCTATGTGAAGAACCTCTCGAAGGATGGGGTCAACGAGAATCTCGTCTATGTCCGAACCGGCAACCGGTCGATCAAACTCGCCGATCTGCAGCGCGACAAGTTCGTTGTGGAGCGCTGCGGGGGGACGTGGACCCTCTGACGGGCCCGTTTAATCTCGGCTTTACCTGGCTTTAACAATCCCGCTGTAAAACCCCTCTGCGCCTTTTAGCAGAGGAGTATCTATGCTTGATTTCAGCAGAATCGCCGCGAGCCGCCGACAGGGCCGGGCCGCTGGCTTTACACTCATTGAACTTCTGGTTGTGATCGCCATCATCGCGATTCTCGCCGCGATCCTCTTCCCGGTCTTTGCCCAGGCGAAGGCGGCGGCAAAGCAGACGGCGAACCTGTCGAACATGAAGCAGATCGCTTTGGCGGCGCAGATGTACGCGGGCGACTACGACGACGTGCTTCCTCAGGATCCCCTCATCGATTTCTGCCCGTCCGACCCGACCATGGGCATCGGCGACATCGACCGCTGGGGCAACTACTACTGGATGTTCCTCTTTGAGCCCTACATCAAGCAGAGCCCCGACTTGATCGACAAGCCGACCAACGGCTTCTTCTGGTCGCCCAATGCTCCGCACAGCAACCCGCAGAACCTGAGCGGCGGACGCGCCGCCTGCATCTGGCCCCAGCCGGCCCAGTCTTGGGGTCTGGAATGCACCGAGTTCGACGGCGCGGCCTGCGACAGCATCCAGTACTGGAGCACCTACGCCTACAACGAGCACATCGGCGACTGGCAGGATTCCGGCGCGGGCAACATGACCATGTGGCAGTCCCCGGCGGAATCGTTCCTGATTCTGGAGGCGACGGACAGCGAGATCGAGGGCGACGAGCTGGATGAGCTCTACAGCCGCACCGAGAACTGCTCCGCCACCTACGACGATCCGGACAATGCCGACGCCACCATGGGCGGCCACAACGGCGGCACCACCATCGGCTACCTGGATGGCCATGCCAAGTGGCACAAGACCACCTGGGGACCGGGCGGCCAGTGCGCCGTCGATGGCGACGACATCCCCATCTTCACCTTCCCGCCCTCGACCGAAGGCGGCGATGATGTGCGGGTGAAGGGCTGGACTCCGTTCTTCTAATCTGGACTCTCCGATACAAGAGCCTGAAATGATCAAGGCCGCCAGATGAATCTGGCGGCCTTTTTCTGTCTACTTGAGAGTGGCGGGCGTTTACTCGGCGGGAGTCTGGAAAAGCTGATACATGCGCTCCAGCTCATCCAGAGTCCAGCCTTCGAGAGAATCTTCGTCGTCCCAGATTCCGGCGGCGCGGAATTCGGGCTTGAGCCGCCAATCCTGCGCCTGGCCTTCCATCGTCCAGAGGCCGTAAAGGCGCTCTCCGTGAAATTCGATCTGCATCCGGCCGCGGCGGAGACCCTGCCACACGGCCATGGCGGAAGAGAGGTTGCCGAAGACGCGCGGGCTGTAGGTGCCGCGATCCCACACCATCACCGCTCCCGCCTCGTGGTCGGAGCCGGGCAGACGGTCGTCCTCCATATCCAGCGACTCGAGCGGCTGGTTTTCTCCCCGCTTCACCGCGTGGCACCGCGCATGGGAGTCGATCATGTCGTCGTCGATCAAAAATTCAAGCAGCTCGCCTTCATATTCCAGGCGAAGGCTGAAGGTGAGCGTGCTGCCCTTGCGGAGCAGAACGATGTACTCAAACTCCTTCACGTCCCCAAAAAGCTCCCCGGTGGGCGGAGCGAGTTCCTGTCCTCGGCATGCGTTTTCTGGCTTCCAAAAAGTAGACATAGAGAAACTATATCACGGATAAGCAAAAACTGTCTACTATTTTAGTAGACAGTTTCACGAGGGAGCAGAATCTCGTGCCGCTTCAGGTTCCGGTCATACGGGTTGTCAGTCTGCAGGCGGTGGTGATCAAAGGGGTAGGGAAGCCCCTTCAATTCGGCCATGGTGCATCCGGTGACGACCGATTCTTCCTGCTCAAGGATGTCGTACTGAGCGGCGTGGGCGTCGCGGGCTTTCTGGAAGATGCCGTTGGTGCCATCCACGCGCAGAACCCAGTCGCCGCGCAGCTTTAGGCCGCTGAATCGCAGCCGCAGCTCGCCGCGCCGAATGCCCTGCTCGATCGCATCGGCGTAGCACTGTCCGGTTGGATTGACGGGGATGAACAGTCCCGCATCCCACCGGAGCATGTAGCCAGCGCCGCGCTGGCCGAAGGGGATGTGGCCGTCTTCTGAGTTCAGATAGCCCAGGCTCTTGTTCTCCACGCGGAGCGCCTGGCGTCGGTCTTCCGGCCGAATGCTCGGCCCGACGGGCAGAATCCAACTCATCAACTCGCCCATATATTCCAGCCGCAGGTCATAGTGCATCCGCGCGGCCTCGTGCTGATGCACGACAAACCGAAGCGGGGGCTCCCACTGCGGGAGCAGGCTGAACTGCGCGGGATGGATCGCGGCAACGCTCATATTCACCTTCTGCATAACAGTATGCTGTCTATAGTGACGATATGTCTACTATATTTGTTGCAGGGATTTTTGAGTTGGCAGTCAGCAGTTGGCAGTTCGCTTCGCTTGCAGGGGAGGTCGTAGCTTGTAGTTGGTAGATCGCTTCGCTTGTAGATTTCCTTCTCTTCTCCTCTCCCATGGGGAGAGGGCCGGGCCTGCCCGCCATAGCTTCAGCGTCGGCGGGTGAGGGGGTTCCTTAGCTTTGAGGTTCTCTCCACCAGAGAGAAGTGTCTCCGCAGGCTTTGCCCGCGACTTAAAAGCCTCGTTCCTCGGCTTATCTCCGGCAAAGCCGGAGATCCCCCTTCGACCCTTCGGGCCACTTCCCCCGCAGGCGGGGGCAGATTGGGTTGTTGGAAGTGTCAGCGGTCTACAAACTACAAGCTACTAACTTTAACGGCCTCATTCTTCGGCGGATACCAAACGGAAGTTCTCCTCCTGAATCCCCCTCATTTGTCGCTGTCGCGAAAAACGAGGGGGAGCATGGACCGCCCCTCACCCCGGCCCTCTCCCCCTGGGAGAGGGGGACGTCCGGCTTCGCCGGACCATGGCACCTCCCCCAAATCCCCCTCCTGCAGGCAGGAGGGGGACTAGTATTGGATTCCCCCCACTGCAAGCGAAGCGAACTGCCAACTGCTTACTGCCAACTCCAAACAAAAACGGATGCCCTCTCCCTAACCCTCCCCCACGATGGGGGAGGGGATGGTTCGCGCCGCAAGTGGCTCAAGCGCTTCCCCCTCATAATGATTATGAGGGGGATCGAGGGGGAGGTTTAGAAGCACCCAAACCCATGAAAACCGCCCGAACAGCGAGTGCCCGATAGGGCACGGCGGCAAGCCAACCGCACAGCAGCCACCTTCACAAACAAAAAACCTGGGCTCCACCGTAGATGGAGCCCAGGTCGTTAGCTGGGAAGAGACAGACCTAGAACCGGGAGGTTCCGGTGCTCTTCCAGCGCCAGCGGCGCTTGTTGGGTCGGGTGTTGATGCGGCCCTGTTTGGGAGCCGGTCGTTCCAGAGCCTGGGTTGATCGCGGGCTGAGCGGGAGCTCGGCCTTCAGCATCTTTTCGATGCCGTGGATCTCCTTGTGTTGCTCCGGCGTGGCGAGGGTGATTGCGCGGCCGGCGAGGCCGGCGCGGCCCGTGCGGCCGATGCGGTGCACATAGTCTTCACTCGTGCCCGGAACGTCGTAGTTGATCACCAGCTCGATGCCGGTGACGTCGATGCCGCGGGCGGCGATGTCGGTCGCGACCAGCACGCGGAACTTGCCGCTCTTGAATCCGGCGAGCGCGGTTCGGCGCTGGGCCAGGGTCCGGTCGGAGTGCAGTTCGGCAGCGGTGTGCCCCATTCGGGTCACGATGCGCGCGGTCTTGCGGGCTCCGTGGCGGGTGCGGGTGAAGACCAGCACGCTGCCCTTGTGGTCGGCGAGCAGCTCGGCCAGCATGGCTCCCTTCTGCTCGTGCGGAACCACGACCAGCTCCTGCTCAACCGTCTCGGCGGTGGTGCCGGCCTGGGCGATCTCGATTCGCTCGGGATCGACCAGATAGCGCTGAGCCAGGTCGGCGATCTCCTTCGGCATGGTGGCCGAAAAGAGCATCGTCTGGCGGCTTTCCGGAGTGGTGTCGAGAATCCGCTTGATGTCCGGGGCAAAGCCCATATCGAGCATCCGGTCGGCTTCGTCGAGAACGACCGCCGAAACTCGGTGGAGCTTCAGGGTCTTCTGCGTCATGTGGTCGATCAGGCGTCCCGGGGTGGCCACGATCACATCGGGGCGGTTGCGGATCTGCTTGATCTGAGGACCCATCGGCGCGCCGCCGATAAGGAGGGCGCACTGGAGGCCGATCTTGCGAAGGGTCTCCTGGATCTGCTGCGCGAGTTCGCGCGTCGGGGCCAGCACCAGCGCCGGGCTTCCGGAGTTGATGCGGGCGGCAAGGGGAATTCCAAATGCGAGAGTCTTGCCGGTGCCCGTCTGGGCGATTCCGACAACGTCCCGACCCTCCAGCAGAGGCGGAATTGCAGCCTCCTGGATGGGAGTGGGTTTCGTGAAGCCAAGCTGATCAATCTTCTTTTGAATGCTTGGGGGAAGGTCGAGGGCACGAAAACCCTCGGGGTTCTTAATGGTGGACATAAAAAATCTGAACGGGAAGACCGTCCAGCCTGTAGACAATTATGGACTGTTTTGGGTTCCCTCCGCAGGCCGTGCCCAGCAGGAGGTCCCAGCCGTCAGAGAACTGAGGGTGAATCAGCAGCGGGAACTCCCCAGCCGCGGCTCGGCGGCGATCTTCGCATTCAAGGTGCGCGCACTGCGTCTCCGCAGGCATTGCCGCAACCTTCGCCACCCCATTCTGCGCCATTCCTCCGATTCACTGGAGGGCTTTGATCATGTCCTCGCCGAATCCCGCACCCCGCTCTGGACCGAAACTGAACCCGCCGAACAGCGGCTGCAGATGGGCAAGGTTCACAACCTGCGGGTGATCCTTCATGCGATGGGGAACCCGGTCGTGCCTGCGGGAGAGGTGTTCAGCTTTTGGCGGCAGGTCGGCCATCCCGGTCGGCGGCGCGGCTACGTCCCCGGACGGCAGGTGCAGCAGGGCTGCGTGGTGCCGGCGATTGCGGGCGGAATCTGCCAGCTCTCGAATGCCCTCTATGACGTCGCCCTCAAGGCGGGGTTGGAGATCCTTGAGCGGCACGGGCATACGCATCAGGTGTCGGGCTCGGCGGCAAATGGCCGCGATGCCACGGTCGCCTGGAATCATATCGACCTGCGCTTTCGCGGCCCGCAGCCCTTCGCCATTGAGGCCCGATTGACCGCCGACGAACTGATCGTCCGCATCCGGGCGCGGGAGGCGAAGCGGGCAGAGACGGTGCCCCTGCTCTCGGCTTCCGCCTTCCGGCGGAGCGAATCTGCCGCCAACTCCTGCGCGGTGTGCGGCGAGGAGTCGTGTTTTCGCCACAAGGCCTTCGACCACTCCACCGCCCACGGGCGCACCGCCTTTCTGGTCGATCAGCTCTGGCCGGAGCATCAGGCTTATGTGATGGAGGCCGCGGAGCCGGACGATCTCCTCTGCCAGCCGATTGACGGCGCGAGGTTTCGGCTGCCGCGATACGCGTGGCAGAAGCCGCCGGGGCGAAGAATCTGCGCGCCGGGGCCGACGCTGCGGCGTTCGTTGGAATCGCGGAGGCTGGCCCAGCAGGGCGCGGAGCGGCGCATGGCGGAGCTTCGGTTCAGCCAGGAGCTGGCCGAAAGCTATGCCGCCCGGCTGCCCTTTGATGCCACCCATCTGGTGGTCTATCAGAATCTGCTGCCATTCCTCTGGCTTGGCGGAGCGCTGGGCGGGCGGACCTTTGATGTATTGATGCAGCGGCTGCCGATGCGGGAGCTGCAGGATGCGCTCGACCGCGAGCATGAGCGATGCCCCGACCGGACGCTTCTGGCCGACTTCCGCGCTTCAGACCGCCTGGTCGCGGCGGAAGCCGAAGCCCTCCGCGCCGCCCGGCGCATCATCACGCCCCACTCCCAAATCGCTGATCTCTTCGCCGAGAAGGCGGTTCTGCTGCCGTGGTCCGTGCCGAAGGCGCAGACCGCAAAACCGGGCCGCCGCGTGGTCTTCCCAGGCCCGACCATCGCCCGAAAGGGGGCTTATGAGCTGCGCGAAGCCGCCCGGCGGCTCGACTTGGAATTGGTTGTGCTGGGCAGCCAGTTGGAGGGCTCCGAGTTCTGGAACGGCGTCAAAAGCGTGCCGCCGGGAGACGATTGGCTGGAAGGGGCTGCGGTCGTGGTTCAGCCCGCGGTAGTGGAAGAGCAGCCGCGCCGGCTGCTGGCCGCCCTGGCCCGGAGAGTGCCGGTCATCGCCACTCCCGCCTGCGGATTGGGCGGGCGAGAGGGCGTGACGACGGTGCCCGTGGGCGATGCGGATGCACTGACCGAAGCCATCCGCGTCTGCCTCACTTCGCAGGCTTGATTCCCGCCTCCACCAGCGCCTGCTCCATGAAGCGGCGGTCGGTGGCGTTCCCTTTGAATTCGATCATCGCATAGAGATCAGACCCGTCGGCGGTCTTCAGGGTGGGGTCCGCGCCCAGGTGCAGCAGAAGCTTCACGGTGTAGGGGGAGCCATAGGCCACCGCATAGTGCAGCGGAGTCATGCCGTTCTTCGGATTGCGGATGTCGACATCGACGCCCTTGTTGACCATGTAGGTGATGGACTCGATCATGTATTCGTCGGCCGCGATGTGCAGCGGGTGGATTCCTTCCTTGTCCCGCACATTCAGGTCGGCTCCGGCCTCGGCCAGTTGCATCAGAACGTCCGTGTTGCCGCTTGCGGCGGCCTCGAAGAGGGGCGTGCGGCCTCTGTTGTCGCGGACTTCGGTATCTGCTCCCGCCTCAAGCAGAGCCTTCACCAGCGCCGTTCTGTTCTCCTCCGCCGCCCAGTAGAGTGGGGTCTTTCCGGCCACATCCTGCGCGTCGACGTCGAGCCCGACGGCGGCCAGATAGGCGATCACCTGCGGCGATCCATTGGCGGCCGCGAGGTGCAGGCCGGTGACGCTGTTCACGTTCTTGGTCTTGAGACTCTGTCCCTTCTGGATGAAGAAGTCGATGACCGCCGGATTCCACTGACCGCAGGCCATGAGCACCGGCGGATAGAAATAGTGCGACTGCACATCGAAAAGGCTGGGGTCCTTTTCAAAGGCGGCAGTGATCTCATCCAGCTCGGCGACGCGCAGAAAGGCCATCAGCTTGTCGCCGTCGTGCAGGTCTTCTCGCGGGTCGATGTAGGTGGCGTCGATGATTTCAAACTTCGTGGTTGCCCCGTAGTTCCATTGGCTGAGCGGAAGGTCGTAGGAGACGCCGGAATAGGCGTACGTTCCGGGCAGAAGCATTTTGCCGGCGATGGTGAGGTGATACTGAGAGAAGACCTTGGCGATGTGCTCATGGACATACGGCTCCTGCCCAGGGGTCTCTTCGGTCATCCGGACCGTGACCGAGGTGAGCACCTTGTCGCTGAGATTGCCCACGATCACGGTCGTGTTCATCGGCACAGTGCGGCTCTCGGGGTCGCCCGTGATGATGGTCTTGTATTCGTGGACGGTGAGCTGGCTCAGGTCGGCGGGGTCGACGGGATCACCGACCGGCGGGGCATTGGGCCGGAACATGTCCTCTTCCAGCTCTTCCATTTCGGCCTGCATGGCTTGGCTGCGCTGGAGGGAGAGCACGGTGCCGCCCGCAGCCAGCATCACCAGGATGATGAGCAGCCAATGGATGGTCTTCACGATGACTATTCTATTGGAGAGTCGTGAATCTCTCCGCTTATCTCACACTAAATTATTCACTTTGCAACAGTTATGCGGCGATCAAAGCCGATTCGCGCGGTTTAAGTCGGTAGGCTCGTGCACAGAACGATGACTAAGAAATTGATCACCCTCGGCGCGGCCATCGGACTCTGTCTAGCTTCATCGGTTGCTTCGGCTTCGGAGATCGCGGTCTACATCGACGGCGTCCGCGATGACGGACGGTTTCCTCCCCTGCTTCGGAATGGGCGGACCATGATGTTTCTGCGAGACACCTTTGATCGCCTCGGCGCGGCGGTCCAGTGGTATGGCAGCGAAAAGCGGATCAAGTGCTGGCAGGGAGACACCGAGATCGAGCTGTGGATTGGCAAGACGACCGCCAAGGTAAACGGCAAGACGGTCCAGTTGGATCAGGCCCCGATCATCGAAGATTACGAAGGTGCGGGAGCGGCAACTCTCGTTCCGCTGCGGTTCGTGGCCGAGGCGCTGGGTGCGCCGGTTCAGTACGACGGCTCGCAGAACCGAGTCGATATCGCTCGCAAGGAAATGTGGATATTCAATGAGAAGGCTCCCTTCAAGGTGGGCGAGATGGTTGAGATTCTCATGCCCACCAAGGACCAGTGGATTCCGGCCAAGGTGCTCCGGGTCTTTGATTTCACGGACGCGCTCGACTCCTACGTTGTCGAGTACACCGAGCCGGGGCCGAATGGGCGCGTTATGACGCCGAATTTGAAGCGCACCTTGGTGCGGAAAGCCCGCGGCTAGTCGCCGAACTTGAAGCCGTGGCCGCGGATGGTGCGGATGAGGCGGGGTTCCCCCGCCTCGGCCAGCTTTTTGCGGAGGCGGTACATCAGCACATCCAGCGAGTTCTGGTTGTAGTCGGCCTCGGCTCCCCAGGCGGCGGCAAAGAGCTGTTCGCGGCTCACGGCCCGCCCGGCGTTGGCGGTCAGGTGTTGCAGAAGGGTGTATTCGGTGGCGGTGAGGCTCAGCCGCTGCTCGCCCACCGAGACGCGGCGGGTGTCTTCGTTGATGCTGAGCGCTCCGTAGCTTTGGGGGCGGCTGGCATCGGTGGAACCGTACTCCTTGCGGCGGAGGTGCGCGTGGATGCGGGAGATCAGCTCCTGGGCTTCAAAGGGCTTCGTGATGTAGTCGTCTGCGCCGATCTCCAGCCCGACCACCTTGTCGGCCACTTCGCTGCGCGAGGTGAGCATGAGGATGGGGAAGCGGTGGCGGTTCCGCAGCTGGCGGCACAGGCTCACGCCGTCGCCGTCGGGGAGGCTGAGATCAAGGATGAGAAGGTCGGGCGCGCGCTCTTCCACCCGGCACCAGCCGTCGGCCAGAGAGAACCCGCATCGCACGGTGAAGCCCCTTCCTTCCAGCAGCTTCTTCAGGCTTTCGGTGAGAAATCTGTCGTCATCTACGATCAGGATGTCGGCTTTCATAGGCAGGGAAGGCGACGGTGAACGTTGTGCCCGCGCTGGATGTTTCTACGCCGATCTCGCCGTCGAATTCCTCAACGATCTGCTTGCACGAGTAGAGGCCGAGCCCCGAGCCATCCATCCGGGAGGTGGAGAAGGGTTCGAAGAGGCGCGCCATCTGCTCCTCAGAGATGCCGGGCCCGTTGTCGCCGACCTCAACGATCACCGATCTGCCATCTGCGCGGGCGCTGATCGAGAGTACGCCGTTCTCAGGCATTGACTGGATCGCGTTCAGCATGAGGTTGATGAAGAGGTGGTCCATGCGCGCGGAGTCCGCTCGCACCGCGGGAAGGTCCGGCGGAATTTCAATGTTCTCCTTGATGCCCGCCAGGGCGATGTGGGGACGCAGCAGGCGAGTCACCCGCGCCAAGACCTCCTCGACCTTGACCGCGCCCAGACTCACCTCCTGCGGCTTGGTGTAGCTGAGGAGGCGATGCGCGAGGATGTGGAATCGGTCGATGTGGATGTGAATCTCCTTCAGCGTTTCCGCCGGGCGGTTCGCGCCCATGGAAAGCTCGAGGGAGAGCGCCGAGAGGATGTTGCGGATGTCGTGCGCGACGGCCGCAGAGAGCGCTCCGCTCACCGCCAGCTTTTCGCTCTGGATGAGCTGCGCCTGAGTTTCGCGCAGATCGCGCTCCAGCCCGGTCAGTTGCCGCTCGCGGTCCAGCTCGCTGCTGATCCTCATGGCGGCGAGGCTCAAAAAGCGCAGGTCGTCCTCGTCATGGATTTCGTGGGAGCGATCATCAAGCACGCAGAGGGTGCCGACCGCTGCGCCCCGAGGGCTGATGACGGGGACGCCCGCGTAGCGGGTCAATCCGGCCTTGGCCGGCGCCATGTCGCGACACTTGGGGTCGAGCCGTGCATCCTGTACGATGACCGGCCCGCCCAGTTCAAGGCAGAAGCTGCAGTACGCCTCCTTCATCGGCAGACCTTCGAAGGTGCAGGGGCAATTCGATGTGCCGCTGATGACCGAGAAGCGCAGGTAATCCTCCTCCCGAATCGCCAGAACGCAGAGTGAGCCGTAGTGCGATGAGATCGCCTCAACGATCGGCTCGTACACCTGCTTGGGATTCGCATTGACCAGCCGCGTCATCTCCTGCAGGGCCTGGTTCATGCGGTCCAGCCGGGCCTGGCGCGAGATGTCGAGGAAAGTCCAGAGGCGCGCAATGGGTTCGCCGTCCTGGCCAAAGACGGGGACCGTGCTCCGGCGCAGGGTCAGGCTGGGGTCCCGCAGGGCGAGAATGTCCTCGCTGGAGGCATAAGGGTCGGCATAGACCTCGTCCAGCTTTCGCAGCCAGTCTTCGTGATTCACGATGCGGTGCTTGACCAGATTCCGCACCGAGTCGACATCGCTGGCCACCGTCTGCCGGATGTCGATGCCGAAGATTTCACCGAAGCGGCGATTGCAGGCGAGGGCGGCGTGGTCGAGGCCCGTGAGCAGCACGCCGTATTCGACCGAAGACAGGATGGCCTGCAGGATGGCGTCGGCGCCTCCCTTCATCCAGTCGCGGATGGCGATTCCGGGCAGTTCTCCTGGCAGCGAACGCACTCTATTAGTATTGCCTCAGACAAGAGATATGGGAGCGTGCTAGGGGAGGGGGAGGGCGCACGCTCCCATGAGAGTCCTGCGGCGACAAGCGCCGCCAACCCAATCGATCAACCTTGGCAAAAGCACAGGTGATCGCATGACTCGTCCTTGGCAAGCCAAGAAACGAAACTGTGTGATCCTGCTCTTGCCCTCGCTTTTAGGTTAACGGCTCAACCTGAACTGAATCTGAACGTGACGTATAGATTCCGGCAAGACACGGCTCAATTTGTCTCGAATCGCATATACACGCAATCTTTACGAACCCTTGTCCCGCCCTTCTCCCGGCTTTACCTCCGAAAGAGCATGCTGTAAGTCATGCGGTGAAGCCCTGTGCTTTTCCCGCTTTTGTGATGGGCGAAATGCGATTGGATTGTGTACTCAAGCCGGATGTTTCTCGGGTCTGCTTTAGACCGATTACGGGCCTTGCGGAAGATCGCAAGCTCCGCATCGCCTCGCGCATTTTGTTGATGCCCGAAGCAGCGGTGGCAGACTACATGCGAAGTCTCATCCGGGATTTTGAGAGTGGCCATTCCGACCTGCGCGGCTATTTGATGCAGTCGGGTCATGCGGTTGCAGAGGCGCTGTGCAATGACACCGAATTGAGCGATGACCGGATCATGATGCTGGGCGCGAGCGTCACGATGGAATATTCGCTTGAAGCCGCGGCCCTCTTCAATCCCAGCATCGTGCCTCATCCCGATCAGAGCGGCGTTCCGAAGGGCGGCATCCGCTTCGTAATGAGCCTTCGGGCGGTGGGTGAGGGGCATATCTCCTCCGTGATTTTCCGGTCGGGAGTCTTTACGTCAAAAGGCGAGGTGCACCTGGATCCCCCCAGCCCCTATGCCATCGTGCCCCAGCCGGTCCACAACCGCTTTTATAAAAAGGAACTGTTTGAAAAGAAGCTGGGAGAACTCGGTTTGTGGAACAACGTCAGCCGCACAATTCTCCGACAGCTAGACGAAGAATTCACTTTAGAGGCCCTTGAGCATGAGGCCAATCGCCACTTTCGCAGCGACCGCACATTGAACCGAGAGGTTCAGGACGGCATGCTGGCTCTGGCCCACAGCAACTACGCCGCCGAATTCTCCCCTGAAGTGGATCTTAGCTCACGGGTGCTCTTTCCGTATTCCCCCGCGGAGCAGAAGGGGATTGAGGACGCCCGGTTTGTGCGGTTTGTGGAGGACGACGGACAGGTCCGCTATATCGCCACCTACACCGCCTACGACGGCCAGATGATTTTCCCCCAAATGGTTGAAACGCCCGACTTCCGGCGGTTCTCGGTGTACACCCTGAACGGCCCGCAGGTGATGAACAAGGGCATGGCTCTGTTCCCTCGAAAGGTGAACGGGCTCTACACAATGCTTTCCCGCCAAGACGGAGAGAACCTCTATCTGATGAAGAGTGAGGACCTCCACTTTTGGCATGAGCGCACGCGCCTCATGTGCCCGGCCTACCTGTGGGAAGCCGTGCAGATCGGCAACTGCGGCTCTCCAATCGAAACGCCCGAAGGCTGGCTCGTCTTGACCCACGGTGTGGGGCCGATGCGCCAATACAGCATCGGCGCAGCCCTCCTTGACCTCGACGATCCTCTCAAGGTGATCGGGCGGCTTAAAGAGCCGCTCATCACCCCGCTCGAAAATGAGCGCGAAGGCTATGTGCCCAACGTGGTCTACACATGCGGCGGCCTTCTCCACAACGGAACGCTGCTGATCCCCTACGGCATCAGCGATCAAAAGACCGGCTTCGCCAAGGTCGAAATCACCGAGCTATTGGACCAGCTCAAAAAGAACTAAGATGAACCAAACCTCCTTACCTCGCAAGATCGTGCTCCTCGGCAATTATCCGCCGCGCAAGTGCGGCATCGCCACGTTCACGCAGGACGTGCACCGGTCCCTCACGCAAGCGGGGGTCGAGTGTCTCGTGATGAACGTCTCCGACCGCGAAGAAGGGTACGAGACGCCCGAAGAAGTGGTGCTGGAGATCCCCCAGGAGGACGAGAACGCCTACATCCGCGCAGCGGAATACGCCAAAAGCGTCGGCGCGCAGATGATCTGCGTCGAGCATGAGTTCGGCATTTATGGCGGCCGCGCCGGACGCCATCTCATCGCATTTCTAGAGCGGGTCAGCTTGCCGATCGTGATCCAGCTTCATACGATCCTCGAAGAGCCGACCGAGGACCAGGCATTCGTGATGGAGGAGATGAAGCGGCTTGCATCCCGGTTCATCGTGATGTCTCGGCGCGGCTGCAATATGCTCGTGCGCCGCTATGGCATCGATGCCGACCGCATTGACGTGGTGCCGCACGGCATCCCGGATGTCCCCTTCATCGACCCGGCCTTCTTCAAGGACCAGTTTTCCCTGACGGGCCGTCGTGTCCTGCTCACCTTTGGACTGCTCTCGCCGAACAAGGGCATCGAGCACATGATTCAGGCCATGCCCGCCATCGTGGAGCGCCACCCGGATGTCACCTACGTCGTGCTGGGCGCCACCCACCCCCACATCGTGCGCGATCACGGAGAGTCGTACCGCGACTCGCTTATCCAGATGGCGGAGGACCTCGGCGTGGCCGATAATGTCCGCTTTGAGAGCCGCTTTGTCGACCTGGAGGAATTGACCTCGTACATCGGCGCCTGCGATGTCTATATCACGCCTTATCTGAACAAGGAACAGATCACCTCCGGCACTCTGGCCTACGCGTATGGCTCGGGGAATGCGGTGGTATCGACTCCGTACTGGCACGCTGAAGAGCTGCTGGCTGATGGCCGGGGAGAACTGGTGCCATTCCGCAATTCGAACGCGCTGAGCGAGGCCGTATGCCGACTGCTGGATGACGAAGTGGCCCGTTGCCGGATGCGCAAGCAGGCCTACGTCGAAGGCCGCGAGTTCATCTGGTCGAAGATCGGCGAGCAGGTGGTGCGCGTCTTCGAGCGAGTGGCTCAGACCCCGGGCGGAATACACATGCGAAAGATGGGCTTCGAGATGTTCTCTCCGATGCTGCCGGAAATCTCGCTGGAGCACCTGCAAAACATGACGGATTCCACCGGCATCTTCCAGCACGCCCGGTATCGGTTCCCGAGCTTCCGTGACGGCTACTGCACCGACGACAACTGCCGGGCGCTGGTGGTGAGCGCGCAGCTGATGAACCAGGGCGACGGAGCCGTTGCCCGCATCGCGTCGCGCTTGGGCCTCACCTACGCGGCCTTCATGGAGCATGCCTGGAACGGCGAAGCCGAGAGCTTCCGCAATTTCATGGGATTCAATCGAGATTGGCTGGATGAGGCAGGCTCCAACGACTGCTTTGGCCGCTGCATCTGGGCGCTGGGCACCTGTGTGTGGCTTTCACCCGACGAGGACATGCGCGCTTGGGCGGCCGATCTCTACACCCGCTCGCTGCCGGGAATCCTCAAGACCGACTCGCTGCGGGCTTGGGCCAACTGCATCATCGGCATCAGCGCCTTCCATAGCCGCTTCCCGGGCCACAAAGCGTCGGCCTCGGTTTTGCGGGAACTGGCCGGCCGCCTGAGCCGAGCCTATGAAACTCACCGCCGTCCCGACTGGCAATGGTTTGAGGACTCGCTGACCTACGACAACGCCAAGATGCCGGAAGCGATGCTTGCCGCAGGCGAGATCCTGGGGTCGGACTGGACGGCGATTGGATTGCAGAGCCTGGAGTGGCTGATGGATGTGCAGACCGGCAAGAATGGCTCGCTGTTGCCCATTGGCTCAAACGGCTTCTATTCCCGGGGCGGCGAACGCGCCCTATTCGATCAGCAGCCGCTCGAGGCGTGGGCATCCGTTTCGGCCTGCCGCCGCGCCTACGAAGAGACCGGAAACACGCAGTGGCGGGATGAGGCGATGCGCGCCTTTCGCTGGTTCCTGGGCGACAACGAAATCGGCGCCGCTGTGGCCGACGTCGAGACAGGCGGATGCCACGACGGACTGCAACCGGAAGGCGTCAATCTCAACTGCGGAGCCGAATCGACGCTCTCGTATATCGGCGCGCTGGCGGAGATACGCCAAATGGCGATCCTTAAAAAGCATGCACTGCTTTCGAGTTAAGAAGATGCAGCAATTTGAGACGCTTTAAGCGGCTTTTGTCGTAAACCATTACAAAGGACTATGAATGGACACCTAGCGGCAGCGGGCGGAGAAATGTGGCGGGCCGTCCGCAGCGCCAGGCCCGCGGAGCGGCTCTCGTTTGTCGAGGTGCCGCCCAAGAACCCCCGCCAAGACTTCCGCAGCGCGGTGGCGGAGGGGATGGCGGGAGAGCAGAAGACGCTGCCCTGCCGCTTCTTCTACGATTCTCGCGGGTCCGACCTTTTTGAGCAGATCACGGCTTTGCCGGAATACTATCTGACCGGCTGCGAGGCCGCCATTCTCGCCGAATACGCCCCCCAGATTGTGGAGTCGATGAGCGGGCCGTTCGCGATGGTCGAGTTCGGCAGCGGCAGTTCGGCCAAGACGCGCCACCTTCTGTCTGCCGCCACCCAGGCGCACGGCCGGATCAACTATTCGCCCATCGACATCTCCCGCGACTTTCTGCGCGACTCGAGCATGGCGCTGCTGGACGAATACCCCTGTCTGGAGATCACCGCGATCGCCAGCGAATACTTTGATGCCGTGACCGCTCTGCCGCCCGTGCGGACGCCGCGGCTCTTCCTCTTTTTGGGCAGCAACATCGGCAACTTCGAGCCGCATCAGGCGCAGGAGTTCCTCAGCCTGATCGCCTCGACCATGCGCGCGGGAGACCGCCTGCTCATCGGCATCGATCTGGTCAAGGACGTGGGGATGATCGAGGCGGCCTACAATGATTCCGCTGGCGTCACCGCCGCCTTCAACAAGAACCTGCTGGCGCGCATCAACCGTGAGCTGGGAGGCGGCTTCGACCTCGACCGCTTCGAGCATCATGCGCCCTTCGTCGCGGAGAAGGAGCGCATCGAGATGCGCCTGGTCTGCCGCGAGAGCCACGAGGTGCCGGTCGAGGTCCTCGGCGAGACGTATCGCTTTGCCGAAGGCGAGTACATCCACACCGAGAATTCGTGCAAGTATTCGCCCGAAAGCTTCGCCGCGCTCTGCGGCAGCGCCGGGCTGGCGATCAATTGCAGCTGGAGCGACCCACGAAGACTGTTCTCAGCGGTTATGCTGGAACGGAAATCATGAGTCAGGCTGAACGCAAGGCCGATATCGCGGCCCGGCTGGCCGTGGTGCGGAATCGCACGCTGTGGCTGCTGGACCAAGTGCCGGATGAGTTCTTCCGTCGGCGGGTGCACAGCTTCTATTCACCAATTGGTTGGCACTTCGGCCACGTCGGGCGGACCGAAGAGTATTGGGTGATCTCGGCAGCCCTCAAGCGGCCGGTGCGGGATGAGCACCTCACCTTCCTTTTTGCCGACCTGCCCGAGAATCCCAAAGACAACCGCGTTCACCTGCCGAGCGTTGAGGAGATCAAGCGCTATCTGGCCGACACTCGGTGCGATGTGCTGGAGGCGCTGGAGCAGGCCGACCTGGAGACCGACGACCCCTACTTTGCCGATGGCTACGCCTGGGAGTTTGCGCTGCAGCACGAGTGCCAGCACCAAGAGACCATCGCCGAGATGCTCTGCCTGATCCACCGCGAACTCGACCCGAACGAGCTGCCGAAAGATGCAGCGGTGCCGGAGTGGCGGAACGGCGTTCTGCTGGAGAAGCTGACAGTGCCGGGCTGGAAGTTCATCATGGGCTCCAACGACCGTCACGGCTATGACAACGAAAAGGGCGAGCACCAGATCCTGCTCGATTCCTACGTCGTGGACAAATATCCCATCACCTCGTTTCAGTGGTCCGAGTTCATTGCGGACAAGGGCTATGAGACTGAATCGCTCTGGTCGCCCGAAGGCTGGCAGTGGCGTCAGGAGGAGCAGGCGACTCAGCCGGAGTATTGGAAGACCGTCGATGGCGTCCGCTGCATGATCGGCCCGCAAGGGCTGCGCCCGATCCATCCCGACGAGCCCGCCAGCTGCCTGAGCTGGCACGAGGCCGACGCCTACTGCCGCTGGGCGGACCGGCGGATGCTGGACGAAGCCGAGTGGGAGTACATCGCCGGAGCGGGCGGCAGAAAATATCCGTGGGGCGACGAGCTTCCGACCGAGACGACCGCCGTCAATGCCCTGCGGAGCTGGCACCCTGAACCAGTTGGTCAGCACGCTGATGGACAGTGCCTGCTGGGCGTAGAAGACCTTGCCGGGAACGTGTGGGAATGGACTTCGAGCAAGTTTCTGCCCTATCCGGGGTTCGAAGCCTTTCCGTACGACGGCTACTCGAAAGATCACATGAAGGGAGAGCACAGGGTCTGTCGGGGAGGGTCGTGGGCGACCGCCGATCCCATCCTTCGCAAGACCTTTAGAAACTGGTATGTTCCGACTTATCGACAGGGCTTTCTTGGCCTGCGGTGCGCTGACTAGGGAGCACCCATGATTGAACTGAAGGGCGTGTCGAAGGAGTACGCCGGAGTGGCGGCCCTTCATCCGACCGATCTTGTGATTGCACAAGGTCAGACCACCGTGCTGATCGGCCCCAGCGGCTGCGGCAAGTCGACCATCCTCCGCATGATCGCCGGGCTCATCGAGCCGACCACCGGCCGCGTCTCTTTTGAAGGCCAGGAGCTGACCGGCAGCAATATCACCGAGATCCGCCGACGCATCGGCTATGTCATTCAAGATGGCGGCCTCTTTCCGCACCTGACCGCCGGGCAGAACGTGACCCTGATGGCCCGCCATCTGAAGCGTTCCGCCAGCGAGATCGAACCCCGGCTGAAGGAGCTGTGCGAGCTGACCCACTTTCCGGGGGACGGTCTGGACCGCTACCCGGCCGAATTGAGCGGCGGCCAGCGGCAGCGCGTCGGCCTGATGCGTGCCCTGATGCTGAAGCCCGATGCGCTCCTGCTGGACGAGCCGCTGGGCGCGCTTGACCCGATGGTTAGGGCCGGGCTGCAGTCGGACCTCAAAGCGATCTTCAAAGACCTCGGCCAGACGGTGCTGATGGTGACGCACGACCTGGGTGAAGCCGCCTATCTGGGCGATCACATCGTGCTGCTGCGGGAAGGCCGCATCGTGCAGCAGGGCACGGTGGAAGATTTTCAGAAGAGCCCGAAGGAGGAGTTCGTGACCGATTTCCTCAACGCCCAAAGGAGCCCGGTGACGTCATGAGGCGGCTCCTTCTTCTCCTCTTTGCCGCCCTGACGGTCGGCAGTCTGGCGCAGACGGTGACCGTCGGCTCGAAGAAATTCACCGAGTCCATCGTTCTCGGCGAGATCGTGCGCGGGATACTCGCCAAAGGCGGCTTCGAGGTTGATCACAAGGAGGGCATGGGCGCGACCATTATCGTTTGGGAAGCGCTCAAGCAGGGTTCGGTCGACATCTATCCCGAATACACCGGCACCATCGCCGAAGAGATCCTCAAGACCGACCGCGACCTGACTCCCGACGAGATGCGGGAGGAGCTGAAGAAGCACGGCGTCGGCATGAGCGAGGAGCTGGGCTTCAACAACACCTACGCGCTTGTCATGAAGCGGGCGCGGGCCGAAGAGCTGGGCATCAGCAAGATCAGCGATCTGCGGGATCACCCGGAACTGCCCGCCGGGCCGACCATCGAATTTCTGGGCCGGGCGGATGGGTGGAAGCCGCTGATGGCCAAGTACGGCGTTTCGCTCCGCACGGTCAAGGGCATCGAGCACACCCTCGGCTACCAGGCGCTGGAGAGCGGCGACATCGCCATCAAGGATGCCTACAGCACGGACGCCGTGATCGCCGAGCGCGATCTGGTGGTGCTGGAAGATGACCTCGGCTTCTTTCCGCAGTACAAGGCGGTTTTCCTCTACCGGCTCGACCTGCCGATGCAGGTGCCCGAGATCCTCAACTCGGTGGCGGGCACCATCGACGAAGACGCGATGATCCGGCTGAACGCCCGGGCGGAGAAGGAGGGGCAGCAGGATTACGTCGCCGCCGCCAATCTCTATCTGGATGAGCAGGGCATCGGGGCGAGCTTCAAAAAGGAGAACATCTGGGGCGAACTGCTGGGCCAGGCCGTGCAGCACCTCTATCTGGTGGGCGTCTCTCTGGGCCTGGCGATCCTGATCGGCGTGCCGCTGGGCATCCGGGCGAGCAAGCCGGGGGCATTCGCCTCCGCAATCCTCGGCCTGACGGGGCTTTTCCAGACCATCCCCTCGCTGGCGCTCTTTGCGATTCTCGTCCCGTGGATGGGCACCCAGCCGCGCACCGCGATCCTTGCGCTGTTCCTCTACAGTCTGCTGCCCATCGTCCGGAACACCGCGACGGGGCTCTCCTCCATACCGCCCTCCCTGCGCGAGGCGGGGGCGGCGCTGGGGCTGGAGAAGGGAGCCCGGTTGAGGAAGGTCGAGCTGCCCCTGGCCTCGCCGACCATCCTGGCCGGCATCAAGGTGAGCGCGATCATCAATGTGGGCACCGCCACCATCGCCGCATTCATCGGCGCCGGCGGACTGGGTCAGTCGATCCAGACGGGCCTAGCGCTCTCCGATCACGATTTGATTCTGCGCGGCGGCATTGCCGCCGCGGTTTTGGCTCTGATAGTTCAATTGGCATTTGATTTGCTGGACCGCGTGCTTATCCCACGAGGACTCCGGCTGCCTGTTTTGCAATGAATAAGAATATTTCTGCCGCCGAACCTGTCACCGATCTGCGCCGCATCCCCATCCGTGACTGCGGGGAGCCGTTGGTGAATTTTCTGAAGTCCTGCCCCGACCTGCAGCTGGACTCGCCCCGCTTCAACTACACCCGCGAGATCTATGCCCGCAAGGGCTTGGCTGATCGGCTTTGCTGGGCCAACGAGTGGCTACTCAAGCAGGGGTATCGGCTTTCGATCATCGAGTGCTGGCGCGCGCCGCACATCCAGCGGCGCATGTACCTCTCCACCTGGGAGCGATTCCGCCGGGAGCATCCAGATTGGTCTGAAGTGCAGCTCAAGCGGGTGGTCAACCGCTTCACCGCTCCGCTGCACGGCAAGGTCCCGCCCCCGCACACGACGGGCGGTGCGGTCGATCTTCTGCTGGCCACCGCCGAAGGGAAGTCGCTGGATCACCAGGGCCCCTACGCAGCGATGGACCCGCGCAGCTTCGCCTTCGACGCCAGAAATCTCAGCGAAGATGCCCGCCGCAACCGCGATCTTCTGAAACAGGCGCTGGAGCCGGTCGGCATCACCAACTATCCCAGCGAATACTGGCACTGGAGCTACGGCGACCAAGGCTGGGCCTACCGCGGCGGCGACACCACCGCCTTCTACGGCCCCATCACCCCAGACGGCTGGCGTCCGAACAAAGAAGAAGACATCGAAGAGCCGCTGATCATGGCGATCGGCTGAGCCTTCGGTGAGTTGGCAGTTGGCTTCGGAGTCTGTAGTTCGTAGTTTGTAGATCGCTTCGCTTGTAGTGCAGGAATCTGCACTGATTCCCCCTCCTGCCCCGGAGGAGGGGGCCAGGGGGCGGTGCCTTGGTCCGGCGAAGCCGGACTCTCCCCTCTCCCAGGGGGAGGGGCAGTCCATGCTCCCCCTGGGAGAGGGGAGCGACAAATGAGGGGGATTCAGGGGGAGAACTTCCATTTGGTATCCGCCGAGGAACGAGGCCATTGAAGTTGGGAAGTTTGTAGTCGGTAGTTCGTAGACCACCAGCTTCCGGCCACGCAATCTGCCCCCGCTTGTGGGGGAAGTGGCCCGAAGGGCCGAAGGGGGTCTCCGGCTTTGCCGGAGAAGAGCCGAATGAATTCGGCTCATTCAGTGCGCGGCTGAATGCCGCGCACTCCCAGGATTGGTTTCAGTCTGGCTTGTCGCCGTGCCCTTTCGGGCACTCGCTGTTTGGGCAGATTGAGCCTCCGACAGCTTCTAAACCTCCCCCTCAATCCCCCTCATAATCATTATGAGGGGGAAGCGTTTGAGTGCTAGCCCCTCCCCCTTAATGGGGGAGGTAGGAGTGGCTCCGTTTGGCATCCATTCGGCGAAGCCGAATCCCCTCTCCAATGGGGAGAGGATAAAGGTGAGGGGGTTCCGTTGAAAGACATGCCGAGGGACGAGGCATAGTCGCGAGCGACTGCTCGCGTATTAACGCTCTTCTTGTGGAGAGAGCTTTCTTCAATCGAACCCCCTCACCCTGCCCTCTCCCTCCAGGGAGAGGAGGGATTGGCATCATCTGCCCCCGCCTGCGGGGGAAGTGGCCCGACAGGGCCGAAGGGGGGCGCGGGCAGAGCCCGCGCAATGACTTCTCTCTTGTGGAGAGAACAAGCAAAGCTAAGGAACCCCCTCACCCGCCGACGCTGAAGCTATGGCGGGCAGGCCCTGCCCTCTCCCCTTAGGGAGAGGAGAAGAAAAGAGAACTACAAGCGAAGCGATCTACACACTACCAACTACAAACTACCCCCCCCCCCGCAAGCGAGCCAACTGCCAGCTCACAGGCAACGCCAACCCCCTCCCCGGCTTAGGAACAACCATGGACCAGAAGCTGAAGGCGGTTGCGCTGAACTGCACGCTGAAAAGCTCGCCGGAAGAATCGAATACCGCCGCGCTGATGAAGAAGGTGATTGCCGAAATGGACACCCTCGGCGTCGAGACCGAGTTGATCCGGGTGGTGGATCACAACATCAAGTTCGGCGTCTCAAATGACGAAGGTGACGGTGACGAGTGGCCGGGGATCCTCAAGAAGATCAAGGCGGCCGACATCCTCATCATCGGCACGCCGATCTGGCTGGGCGAGCGGGGTTCGGTGGCGCAGATGGTGATGGAGCGGCTGGACGGGACCTATGCCGATGCCGACGAAGAGACCGGCCAGTATCCGATGTACGGAAAGGTGGCCGGCGTGGTGATCACCGGCAACGAAGACGGCGCGCATAATGCCGCCCAGACCATCCTCTTCAACCTCACCCACATCGGTTTCACCATCCCCCCGAACGCGGATTGCTACTGGGTGGGCGACGCCGGGCCGGGGCCGAGCTACATCGAAGCCGGCGGCGAAAAGAACCTCTACAGCAACCGCACCGCCCGCTACCTGGCGCACAATGCCGCCTACATGGCCCGGCTTCTCAAAAGCAACCCTATCCCCACCAGCCTGAAGAAGCTGGATGAGGAGGCCAAGAAGGTCTCGGAAGGCTAGCCGCTCAGGCTCGAGGTCGGCAGGGTGACCAAACCGAACGAGCCGTCGCTCAGCCGTCCGCCGACGATCACCATCTCGCCGTCGTGGGAAAGCGTCATCTTGTCGATGCCCGGCATCACTTGCATGATCGGGTTGGAGAAGTAGGTGCGCTGCTTGGTGTCGATGGTGAAAATGCGAAGGTTGCCGTCCGCGCCCATCACGATGATGCGCTTGCCATCCGGGTGCACCTGGCCATCCACGCAGTAGCTGTTGTAGTCGTGAATCTTCGCGCCGGTCTTGGCATCCATCAGCACCAGATGCGGCGGGTTGCCCGTGCTGGAGCCCAGGGCGTACTTGCCATCCCGCGAGTAGCTGACAAAGGCCATGTCGGCCCTGAAGTCCTGAGAGGTGGACTTGATCTTCTTTCCGGCGACGTCGATGAAGGTGACGCCGGAGTTCGAGGTGCCGCCGACGGCGGCGACGATGGTTCCGGTCCGGTCGAACCGCACCTGCTTCACCGCCGGAGAAACCTGCCGCACTTCGCCCTTGGCCGCATAGCTGGCTCCGTCGTAAAAGCGGATCAGGCCATCGGCAAAGGTGGCGCAGAGCGTTTTGCCATCCGGGCTGAAATCGCCCGACATCCCCCAGGCGTCGGCATGGCTGATCGTCTTGATCGCCGAGCCATCCACGCCCCAGATGCGGACCGTCTTGTCGTTGCTCGCCGTCACCAGCCGCTTGCCGTCGGGGCTCCACGAAACATCGTTGACCGGGCTGGTGTGGCCGGAGAGCGTCGCCGTCACCGATCCATCGCTCAGCTTGACCACATAGGCGTTCTTATCGACGCTTGCCACCGCGATCAGGGAGCCATCCGGGCTGAGGCTGACTTCAGAAATCCGGTCCTTGCAGACCGGCATCGGGGCAGAAACCTGAGCCGAACCCAGGAGCAGGGCAAGCGCCGCTATCATGGGATGATTATGCCGCTTCGCTGCGTCGACTGGAATTAAGAATTCGCAGCGATTTGCCCGTCAATTCGCCTTGTCACCGAGAAAGCCCAGCAGCTCCTGATCCGTCATCTGGGCCACCGACTTGCCCGCTGGCACCTGCGGCCGGCGGTAGTGGACGTAATCGAACTGCGCCAGCAGATCGGGCGCGCCGTTCTTGATGACGGTTCCGTTCTGCTGGATGGGCGAGAGCTTGCTGGCATTCGGCCAGTCGGTATAGACGGTCAGGCCCGCCTGCACGGTCGCGGGGAAGTCGGCGCGGTCGTACCGCTGATGCACCGTCCACTGTCCGCCATCGTTTTTGAGCAGGATGAAGGTGGAGCCGATGCGGGCGACCTGGATGATCGCCTCTTCGGAACCCGCCGGGCTGGTGCGGAGCTGCGAGTCGCTGTTCTGGGTGGTCTTCACTTCAAACTGATGCTGCCCCGGCTGGTCGGCGTTGCCGTGCGACAGAAAGATGTAGTTCTCCCCGCCCGTCTTCCAGGTTTGAGGCGTGACATTGCGGGGCGCACGGATCATGATTCCGGCCAGCGAAAACTGCGCGCGCGGCGCGCCGGAGCCGTTCCGTCCCGTGGTTCGGAGCTTGGTGGTCATCACAAAGTCGCCGCTCACCGGCTTGAAGGCGAGGATGCCGCGATAATCCTGATACCAGGTGCTGGAGTACGGCACCATCGTCATCCACCCGCTCTTGGTCTGCCCGATGTCGAACTTCTCAAGCTGATCGGCATTCCACCCCTCCACCTTATGGATGCGCTGCCAATTGCCGATGGTGGAGACATCATCAAAGTCATCGCTCAGGGCCGAAATGTCCCCAGTCTGCGGCGGCGCTTCCGCCACCACCCCCTCAGCCGCCTCCCCCTGCGCACACCCGATGGCAAGAACGGCCGAAAGAGAAGCCCAAACAGAAAGCTGACCAGACATCACAAACCCTCCCCTTAGTTATACAGCGGGTTTGCGCTGCCACCGGTTACTAGCTAATCAAACGATTGAATTCTTCGATGACTACCCAATCGTTCTTGTATTTTTTCAGCCGGAATGTCGATTGGCCGGCATCCAAGAGGCCATATGAAAAGCTCACTATGATCGTGGCCTCTGATCGGTCCTCGTTCCATGTAATCGATTCGTCTTCCCACGTTTCTTCTCCTTCCGGACTGCGGGCAAATGACAATTGAGGTATTCCTTCGGGTCTGCGGGTGAGCGCCCACCTCAGACGCTGTCCATCTTCAGTAAGCCAAATCACCGGCCCTCGCCAGCCGACGATCTCAAACGGCTTAAGCCCCTTGATCGGAAAGATGACTGCTGGCTGAGTTGCAGATGCGAAGTGATAGCGAAACTCAAACGCGGCCGCCGCGATCTTCTCTGCCTCTCCGACCAGCGGGCGGTCTTTGATGTGCGGCAGGGGATCTAGTTCATCTCGGTCGCCATCCCCATCGGTGTCGGAGTCATTGGGATTTGTGCTGAGTCTTTGCTCCGCCAAGTCAGACAGCCCGTCATTGTCGCTATCCTTGGCGATATCGCTTGCCAGCAATGCAGGAATCCGCGTAGGAAGGTCATTCTTCCAGATCAGCCGACGGTCTGAGAGGGGCGGTGCCGTCAAACCCGTGAAGACCGGGTTGATCCAGCGATGCCCATGGAATTCTGCCAGCCAAAGGTCATCTCTGTCGCCAAGAGCGTTGTGATTGAGAAGCCCCCACACTCGCCCACTCGCATCGGTGTGTTGTTCAAAGAGGACTGAGTTTCGCCAGAGCGGACCTGTCTCATTCCACCCTTCAAAGGTCACCCGCTTCTCAAGCGGCGGCAGAAGCGATCGTTTGCGCCTCGCCTTCAAGATCGCGTCGGCACCAGCATCCCCGCCTACGCGGGCCAGGTTCTGATAGGCGGCTTTCTTCAGATCCTCGCCTGCCGTGGGGCTCTGCAGAGCCTCGATCATGTACCTCACTGCCGCCGGATGTCCGGAAGCCGAAACCTTCTTGATCAGGCCAAGGCGCGATGCATCTCCCGGCTTTGTCTGCCTCAGTCGGTCAATCAGGCCCTGGTCGAAGTCCTGCTGCAATAGGGTGAGCGCAGCCGCCAGGACGATCACGAGACGTACTCCATCCGCACATAGATCGGCAGCCACTCGTCGCCGAACTTCTGCACCTGGATCAGGTAGCCGTCGCCGCTGAGGCCGCCCGAGTAGGTGGAGATTCGGACGGATGCGATGGTGCGGTCTTCGTTCCAGGCGAGCAGGCTCCCGTCTTCGCTCATGGCTCGGAAGTCCAGCATGGTGATGCCGTACTCATAGTTCTGCGCAAGGGGATGGCGCCAGGTTGTCTCTTTGGTGGCGTTCTGGCGCACGATCACCGGTCCGCCCCAGCCGACCAGCTCAAACGGCTCCATTCCTTCGGGCAGATCGAGCAGGGCGGGGCGGCGGACCTCGTCGTAATCGTGGTAGCGCGCTTCATAGGCGGCGGCGAGCGCCTTTTCTGCGTCGGTGCTTGTTGCGCGGTTCTTGGCGTTGGGCATCGGGTCGATTTCGTCTCGGTCGCCATCGCCATCCGTGTCGGGATTGTTCGGGTCGGTGGTCAGCCGCTTCTCGACAATGTCGGTCAGGCCGTCGCCATCGGAGTCCTTCGCCAGATCAGCGGCGAGAAGGATGGTCAGCCAATCTTGGGAGTCCGCCAGCTCCTTGCCGGTCTTGCCGCCCAGGGTTGGTTCCGTCAGATTTGCTTCGCTGGCCCATCGCGTAATGCCCGACGTATTGACTCCGGTAAAGAGCGGGTTCTGCCACTTGCCGTCCTTATATTCCACCAGCCAGAGATCGGTGTGATTGGCGAGCACGCTCGACTCGATGAGGCCCCACTCCCGCCCGTCCGGGCCGGTCTGCCGTTTGAGTATCGAGCTGTACGAGCGGCGTCGCTGGCCGGGCTCGGCCATGTCATCCAGGCCCATGCGATCCGCCAGGGGAGCGAGAAGCTTCCGCTCTCGTCGATGAGCGAGCACCGCCTTCGCGCCGGCTTCGCCGCCTGTCCGGGCGAGGGTGTGATAGGCGGTCTCTCGCAATACGGGGTCGGCTTCGGGATTGTTGAGCTTTTCCAGCATAAAGGCGACCGCGTCCGGATGAGACGAGCCTGCGACCACCTCCCGCGCGATGTAGGTGTTGGATTGATAGAACTCAAAGCCCGGCGTCTCTCCCTGAAGCTGGGAGAGAAAGAGCGGAATGGTCAGCTTTTCATCGCCATGCTGAGCAAGGACGGTGAGCAGGGTGGGCTGGGCGTCCTCATCCACCTTGCCCGCCCTGAAGAGGTCGAGAATAGTCTGCGTGTGTTCCGGCCCGGCGATCTCCATCAGCAGCTCATCCAGACCATCGGAGTCGTAGACGCTGTCGGCCGCCTCCATCTCGGCGAGGTAGGCATTCAGCACTTGCTCAAAGGCTTCTCTGCCCAGTTCCTTCAGGCGCGCTTTCTGTCCATTGTCGAGCAGGGCGTAGTCTGCGGCGAGCACGGCGGCCATGGCCTTTCGCTCTGCTGGATCGGTGGGGAGGGGCGGAAGCGGCTTCAGCTCAAACCGCATGATTCGATTGCCGGCGATGCTGACCATCTGGTCTTCTCCGATCCACACGGGCGTGCCGAGAGTCAGATCTTGGTCCACTTTCCACAGTTCGGTTCCATCGGACGCATAGGCGGCAAAGTGGCTGATGCCGTTGACATAGACTCGGTCGCCAATAAGAACCCCGCCTTCATTGCCGCCTGAAACATCTTCTGGCCCCACCCGGCCGGACCAGATCACATCTCCGGTCTTTGGATTTCTCGCCAACACTTGCCCGTTGCTTAGCGCCACGAATTGGCCTTCCAACACACAGGAGAACCTCTCGGCTCCCCCATCCTCGGCCTGCCACAAGACTTAGCCGGTGGCGATTTCTCGCCCCTCAAGCCCGTTGTTATGCGGCACCTGCACCACGCCCTGGGCAGCCGCCAGGTTGTTTCCGAACAAGTAGGATTCGCCCACTTGCCAGACGATCTGACCGCGCACCGGCTCAAGGCAGGACGTTATATTGTCGCAGGAGACGACGATATGGCCCGCGTGAATCGTGATCGCCTCGACCTCCCGGCTGTAGCTGTCCTCACTCTTCGGAAGTGTCACCGTCCACTTTTTGCGGGCTGCGCCCGGGTGATAGGCGGTCAGTTCGCCGGGCTTAAGGGAAACATAGATCGTATCGGCGCCGATGCCAATCGGAATCTCTCCGTAGCCGGAGTTTGCGCCCTGCAGCGACCACTGAATGCCACCGTCCTGCAGGCTGAGTGCATGAACGACTTTCCCTGTTTGCCCCTGCGGGAAGACGCCCTTGACGTAAAGCTGCTTCCCGTCGGACGCAATAGACTGGACAGAACGGTAGCCGGGGTTGGCTCGCCAGACTTGGCTGTCCGCCGCTAGATCGCGGCAGACTACTTCGCCGCCATCGGAGTAGTACAGTTGGTCTCCGATCACCGTCCACGCGACGCTGCGGTTTGTGGTCTGCAGAGTCGATATCCGCTGCAGAGGAGGCGCGGGAATTTCGGGCGGAGCGGCGAGAACGAAGGCAGCCAGCAGCAGGGTCATTGCATCTCTCCTACAAGCCCATTATAAGAGCCGATTTGTTCAGAGTCTTTACGTTTCCACCAACAGGATATCGAGCCGCCTTGGACCGTGGACGCCTTCTACTCGGTCCAGTTCGATATCGCTCGTTGCGCTGGGGCCGCTGATCCAGGTGAGGGGGCGGGTGGGGTCGAGGAGGGCGAGGGCGGCGGGGATGGTCGCCACGATCTGGCCCGAGAAGATGATGCAGACGTGGTGGTCGGGGATCAGGGTGATCGCCCGGCGGCCCTGAGCCATTCCGCCATCCAGAACAAAGGTGCCGGTCTCCGCGATGGCGACCGCGCAGCCCGTGATCACGGCGGGGATGCGGTCGAGGTCGGTGGGAGTGAGCCCTTCTTCCAGCACATAGTCGCCCGTCCCCGGCAGCCACTCGGCGGGCAGGTCGTTGGGGATGACGGCGCGCGGTGCAAGTTGGGCGATTGCTTTTGTCAGCTCGGAGAATGGGATGCGCTGGACGGTGGCCCGGTAGTCGGCGGCGTACTCGGCGAACTGGCTGATGGGGTCAAGAACCTCTGGCTCTCCGGCGGGCTTGGGCTCCGGGGTATTGCCGCGCGAGAGGCGGGCGAGGATGGCTTCGCGGGCGTTCATCGCTCCTCCCACCAATCACGGAACGACTGCTCGGGGATTTCCTGCAGATCGCGGGATGCGGTCCAGGCTTTTAGGAACGGAGCGGCGAGCCCCTTGCTGGTTTTCAGCATCCGCAGAGCTCGGCGGAATCGCTTGGGGTCGCTCATCGCCCAGGCGGCGAGGCTCAGGGCGGGGTCTTTCTCGTCGGTTTGGGATCGCAGGTGGATCAGCACCTCGGGGATATTGATCGCCACCGGGCAAACCTGGTAGCAGGCACCGCAGAGGCTGCTGGCGTAGGGGAGCGAGTTGGCGTTGCGGTCCTGCATCGCATGAAGCTGCGGGGTGAGGATCGCGCCGATGGGGCCGGGGTAGACGCTGCCGTAGGCATGGCCGCTGGCGCGCTCGTATACCGGGCACACATTCAGGCAGGCCGAGCAGCGGATGCACCGCAGAGTCTGCCGCCCGACTTTGTCGTTCAGTACATCGGTGCGGCCATTGTCGAGCAGGATGAGATGGAACTCCTGCGGGCCGTCGCCGGGCGTCACACCGCTCCAAAAGCTGGTGTACGGGTTCATCCGCTCGGCGGTGCTGCTGCGCGGGAGCAGGCGCAGGAAGGGAGCGGCGTCTGACCATTTGGGCAGCACCTTCTCGATGCCCATCACCGTGACCAGCACGTGGGGGAGTGTGAGGCACATGCGTCCGTTGCCTTCGCTCTCGACTACGGCGATCGTGCCCGATTCGGCGATGGCGAAGTTCGCTCCGCTCACCGCCATCCGGGCGGAAAGGAACTTGCGGCGCAGGTAGAGCCGCGCGGCTTCGGCCAGTGCGGCGGGGTCGTCGGTGGGCAGGTGCGCGCCGAGCTTCTCTCTGAAAAACTGCTGAATCTCCCGCCGGTTGCGGTGGATGGCCGGAACCAAGATATGGCTCGGCATGTCGTCGGCAAGCTGCACGATCAGCTCGGCAAGATCGGTCTCGATGGCCTGAATCCCGCGCGCGGCGAGACCCGCGTTCAGCTCAATCTCATCCGTGGTCATGCTCTTGACCTTGATGACCTCCTCAACCGAATGGTGAACCGCGATATCGGCCACGATCTCGCGGGCTTCGGCGGCGTCTCGCGCCCAGTGGACTTGACCTCCGGCCTGCTGCACCTGCTTTTCCAGGGTGAGCAGGTGCTCGCCGAGATTGCTCAGTACCGAGTCCTTGATCGCGGCGGCTTGGGCGCGGAGGCCCTCCCAGTCGGCAAGCTCGCCGATGGCTCGCTTGCGCTTCTCGCGGATCGTGGTGGTCGCGTGGCGCAGGTTGTCGCGCATCTGCTCGTTGGGCAGAGTGGTGAGCGCTGCTTTGGAGAAGACCTGCGGAGGCTTGATCCCACCTCTGCTCATGCCTCGCTCCCCAGGATTTCGGCGAGATGAATCGGCTTGACTGGTGTTCCTAGCCGAGAGAGCCGCCCGCCGATCTGCATGAGACAGCTGTTGTCCACAGCGCAGCAGTATTCCGCTCCGCTGGCAGCGAGGTTCGCGCACTTGTCGTCCGCCATCGCGGTGCTGGTAGCGGCGTTCTTCATGCTGAATGTGCCGCCGAATCCGCAGCACTGGTCGGCGTTGGGCAGGTCGCAGAGCGTCAGCCCCTTCACATTCTCTAGCAGCCGTAACGGAGCGTCGCCGACCTGCAAGACCCGCAGCGAGTGGCAGGCGGGGTGGTAGGCGACGGAGTGCGGAAAGGACGCGCCGACATCCTCCACTCCCAGCTTATGAACAAGAAACTCGCTCAGCTCAAAAACCCGATCTTTAAGCTGCAATACTTCACGCAGGAGCGCATCATCGCCCGCCCATTCCGCCGCTTTCGGATACAGATCGCGCACCATAGCCACGCACGACCCGCTGGGCGCGACTACGGTTTCCGAATCCCGAAACACTTCCACGAACCGCCGGATCAGCGGCAGGGCACTGGCTTGGTCGCCCGTGTTGAAGTGCATCTGCCCGCAGCAGGTCTGCTGCGGGTTGAACCGAACCGTATGCCCCAGCCTCTCCAGCACCCGCACGGTGGCCTGCCCGGTGCGCGGGAAGAGGGCATCGTTCAGGCAGGTGATGAAGAGGTCGATGGTCATGGCGAGTACCGCGTGAGTTCGGTCGAGTCCTTCACCATTTGGCGGATTGAGCCTTTGGCGATGGAGCCATACGCTTCGGCCTGCATCAGCAGGTTGCCCATCAGGGTCGCCTCCACCGGTCCGGCGATGACCTCTCGCAGGGATGCGGTGGCGATGAGCTGATTGAGCAACGCGATCTGTGAGCCGCCGCCGACGATATGCACCGTTCTTATTTTCCGTCCAGAAACGCTTTCCAGCACATCCAATATCTCCGCAGTCTTCGCTGCGAGGCTGTCGAGGATGGAGCGCACCATCTCGGCGCGGCTGCACTCGCCGATCTGCGAGGCAACGCGCTCGGGCATGTCCGTTCCGGGAGCGGTGAAGCGCGGGTCGTCAGGATCGAAGAGCCTGCCTTTGGCGTGTTCGGCTTCCTGATAAAGCTCGTCGTAGTCCGCGTTCCAGGCACGGCGGCACTCTTGCAGTATCCAGAGCCCGGCCATGTTCTTGAGGAGGCGGGTGGTGCCGTTGATTCCGGCTTCGTTGGTGATGTTCGCCTCGCGGGCGGCGTCGCTGATCACCGGCTCGGGCGTTTCGATGCCCACCAGCGACCAGGTTCCGCTGGAGACGTATCCCCAGTCATCTCCCTCCGCCGGGACCGCCGCGACGGCGGAGGCGGTGTCGTGTGTGGCGGGAGCGATCACCTGCCCGTGCCCCAGCTCCAGCGGAGGCAGAAGCTCGCCCAGTACCGTCCCCGGTTCGACGATCTCGGGCAGAAATCGGTCGGCTCCAATCCACCCAGACAACACGGAAGACCAGGTGCGGGTGCGCGGGTTGTAGAGTTGGGTGGTCGAGGCGTTGGTCCGCTCGGTGACCCGGCTACCGCAGAGCCAGTGGTGAAACAGGTCCGGGATCATCAGCAGATGACGCGCCTGCCAGAACAGCTCCTCCGCATCCCGCCGGTCGGCCATGAGCTGGTAGAGCGTGTTGAACGGCAGAAACTGGATGCCCGTTTCCGCGTAAACCTCCGCCTGATCCACCGCTTCCATCAACCCTTTGGTGCGCGGGTCGCGGTAGTGGTGGATGCCGCCTAGCATCCGCCAGCCCGCATCGAAGAGTCCGTAATCCACGGCCCAGGAGTCCACTCCCACGGTCGCAAAGGGCATCGCCTTTCGCAGCCCTGTCAAGACCTCCTCCCATAGCCGCTCGTAATCCCAGCACATCCCACGCTGGTTCATCAAGGGACGGTTAGAGAAGCGGTGGACGACTTCGAAATGCAGCTTTTCGGCGCGGATTTCGCCGATGGCCACCCGGCCGCTCGAAGCGCCCAGGTCGACCGCGACATGCCGCGCCGGAGAGCTGCTAGCGGACATAGGTGGTGGGGTTGCCGCCGTCTACGGTCAGCACTCCGCCGGTTGTCTTGCTGGCCGCAGGACTGACGAAGTAGTAGGCCGCTTCGGCGATGTCTTCCGGCAGAATCTGAACCTTCAGGGTGTTGCGGTTTTTGTAGAACTCCTCCAGCTTGTCGGGATCGATTCCGTAGCTGGCCGCGCGCTCCTCGCGCCACATGCCGGTCCAGATTTTGCTCCCAGCCAGCACGCCGTCGGGGAGGACGCTGTTCACGCGGATGCCGTCCGCGCCGCCTTCCTCCGCCAGGCACCGGGCCAGGTGCAGCTCGGCGGCTTTCGCCGCGCTGTAGGCGGCGGCATTCTTTCCGGCGGCGACGCTGTTCTTGCTGCCGACAAAGACCATCGAGCCGCCCGTTCCCTGCGCCTTGAAGACCCGGAATGCCTCCCGCGCCACCAGGAAGTAGCCGGTGGAGAGGATGTCCTGGTTGCGGTTCCACATTTCCAGGCTGGTCTCTTCGATGGGTGCGCTGCTGGCGATGCCGGCGTTATTCACCACGATATCCACGCCGCCGTAGGCGAGGACCGCCTGCTCAAACGCCCGCTGGACCTGCGCCTCGTTGGTCACGTCCATAGGGGCGGGGATGGCTCGCCGGAACCCGCGCTTCTCGATAATCTGGTTGGCTGCTTCAGCGGCTCCCTCGGCATTGATGTCGGCGATCACGACGTGCGCGCCTTCTGCGGCGAGCCGATGGGCGGTCGCCAGACCGATGCCGCTTGCGCCGCCCGTGACCAGAGCAACATGGCCTTCCAATGAACGAGGGGCGGGCTTCAGACTGAGCTTGTACAGCTCCAGCGGCCAGTATTCGACCCCATAACTCTCGGCGGGAGTCAGGGAGACAAATCCGCCCAGGCTGGAGGAGCCGCGCATCACGCCGATGGCGCGGTGATAGAGCTGCTGCGAAACCTCCGCGCCCATCGCATCCGGCCCGGCGGTGATCATGCCGACGCCGGGAATGAGGGTCACCCGGGGGAAGGCGGGGAACATCTTGTCCCCCTCGGTCTTGTTCTCCTCAAAGTAGCGGGCGTATTCGTCTTTGAATCCCTGCACGGCTTCGCGGACCTTCTCGGGGCCGTCGCCGGGCTTCCAGTTCAAGTAGAGCGGAACGCGCTTCGTATGAACCAGATGGTCAGGACACGCGGCTCCGACCTGGCTCAGCTCAGCGGCATCGCGGGAGTTGACGAACTCCATCACCTCGGGGCTATTGTCGAAGGAGAAGATGACGCGCCGATCTCCGGTCATCGCCCCTCGCAGGACCGGCATCAGCTCGGCGAGAGGGGCGTCGGTGGTTTCGCCCGCTGTGCCGCCATAGGGGTTCTGCTCGCGCCGAGCATCGAGATAGGCTTCTGCTTCGCCAATGATGCGGAGCGTGTTTTCGTAGCTCTCGCGGCTGGTGTCGCCCCAGGTGACCAATCCGTGCTTGCCCATCACCACGCACTCGATCTGCGGGTTCTCGCGCACGGCGCGGCCGATCTGCTGGCTCAGCGTGAATCCGGGCCGGATGTAGTCCACCCAGGCGGCGCGGTCGCCGTAGATTTCGCGCATGATCTCCTGCCCGTTCGGAGTGCAGGCGATGGCGATGATTGCGTCGGGGTGGGTGTGGTCCACGTGTTTGGCCGGAACAAAGGCGTGCAGCAGCGTCTCGATGCTCTGGCGGGGTCGCCCGGTTTCAAAGGTGGTGCGGTCGAGGTAGGCGATCATCTCCTCGTCGCTCATCGCCCCGCGCTCGTAGAGCGGCTGAACCTCATCCAGCTTCAGTCCCGCGAAGCCGCCTTCGGAAATGCTGGCGATGTCGGAGCCGGAGCCCTTCACCCACAGCACCGGAACCTGGCGGCCCATGTGGTCGGCCTGGGTGGCTTTGGTGCTGGTGTTTCCGCCGTAGATGTTGACCAGGGTTCGGTCCTGCCCCAGCAGGCGGCTGCGGTAGGCGAGGGCGCTCAGGCCGTCGCTGTTGGGGGCATCGTTCTCGTTCCAAAGGTTCTGGGGCATCAGCTCTCGGTAGGATATCCCCCGCCCGCCTCCGCTGTCCCGCGCTCGGCGGCGACCTTAACCTGATATCCGCTTTCTCGGTGCGCTTGAATCGGGTCGGCGGGCACGCCCATCTCCTTTCGAACCTCCTCCAGCAGCGGACGGACATCGGTTTCGTAGGCGTCCATCAGCACCCGGTGCGCGCCGAGAACATCGCCATTTTTCTGTGCGGCGGTGAGGGCTTCGCGATCCACCAGCAGGGCTTTGGCGTACGCGACTTGGCAGTTGAGGACACTTTGGACCATCGCCTCCAGCTTCGGCTCGATGTTGTGGCTCTGGTCGATCATGTAGGCGACTTCGCTGGCCGCATCGCCCGCCGCCACCAGTTCGCAGTAGATGCAGAAAAGCTCAAACGGGTTGGTCGTGCCAACGATCAGATCATCGTCGCCATACCGGCGGGCGTTGAAGTGGAAGCCGCCCAGCCGCCTTTCATCCAGCAGAAATGCGACGATCCCCTCGATGTTCACGCTCTGGGCGTGGTGGCCAAGGTCGACCAGCACCTGCGCCCGGTCGCCGACGGCGATGCAGTGGGCGAAGGCCGCGCCCCAGTCGAAGAGGTCGGTGCTGTAGAAGGCGGGCTCGTACAGCTTGTATTCCACCAGCATCCGCTGGTCGCCGCTCAAGGCATCGTGGACGCGCTGCAAGGCTTCGCGGACCCTGCGCTTGCGGCTGCGGAGGTCGTCCTGTCCGGCGTAGTTGGTGCCGTCGGCGAACCACAGGCTCAGGTCTCGGGAGCCGGTCTTGCCCATGATCTCGACGCACTCCAGCAGGCGGGAGATGGCCTTCTCCCGCACCCGCTCTTCGGGGTGGGCGATGCTGCCGAGCTTGTAGTCGTCTTCCTGAAAAACATTGGGGTTGATCGCGCCCAGCTCGATGCCTTTGTCGCGGGCGTAGCCGGACAGTTCGCTGTAGTCGGAGACCTTGTCCCAGGGGATGTGGAGTGCGATGCTGGGGGCGATGCCGGTCAGACGGTGGACTTCGGCGGCATCATCCACCTTCTCCCACACGGTCCGCGCCGCGCCGGGGGCGGCGAAGGTCTTGAACCGGGTGCCGCTGTTGCCGTACCCCCAGCTCGGCGTCTCGATCCGCTGGCGCTTCAGCGCCTCCACCACATCGCGCGTCATGCCTCATCTTGGCAGGTCGGGCTCGGCAGAAGGCTAGTGTTCGGCGGGCGGAGCCGCCGCGCGTCCGTTGCTGCCCTTGCCCATCAGGAAGAGCAGCGGTAGGGAGACGATGAAAGCCGCACCGACAAAGATGAAGATGTCGTTGAACGACATGACCGAAGCCTGCACGGAAATGGAGCCGTTGATGATCTCCAGGGCCCTCTGCTGCGCTTCAGCGGTGGTGTAGCCCTGGCTCACCAAGCCGGAAGTGATGGCCTGAATCCGCTCCATCGCCGCCGGGTTGTAGACGCTCACCTGCTCGGAGAGCACCGCATGGTGGAAGGCATGGCGTTGGCTGAGCAGGGTGGTCAGCACCGCGATGCCGATGCCGCCGCCCAGCTGCCGGGTCAGGTTGTAGAAGCCAGAGGCGGCGGCCAGGTCGCGCTTCGGAACGGGGCTGAGGGTGGCGAGGCTGAGCGGCAGGAACATCATGACCGTGCCCGCGCCGCGGAAGAGCAGGGGCCAGAAGAGCTGATCCTCCCCGGTGGTGGGCGTCAGCTTGCCCAGATAGAACATGCTGCCCACCACGATGAGCGCGCCTGTCGCGATGAGTGCCCGGGAATCATAGCGGCCGGAGAGCTTGCCGACAATGGGCATCGCCGCCGCCGAGGCCAGCGCACCCGGAAGCAGAAGCATGCCGGTCTGCTGAGCCGTGAAGCCGAGAATCGACTGCGCGAAGATCGGAATGGCGAAGATCGCCCCGAAGAGCCCCATGCCCAGCACCGTCGAAAAGAGGCTGCCCGCCGCGACCGAACGATGGCGCAGCACCCGCAGGTCTACCGCCGGATGGTCGGTGGTCAGCTCCCGCCAGATGAAGAGCGCCATGCCCAGCACGGCGGTGATGGTCAGCGAAACAACGAAGCGCGATTGGAACCAGTCTTCTGAATTGCCTTCTTCCAGCATCCACTGGAGGCTGCCCAGGGCGACCACAAGCAGACCGATGCCCAGCCAGTCCACGCGGGAACTGACCTGCCGGACTTTGGAGTCGGCGGGCAGATAGGTTATGGCCATCAGTACCGCGGCGATGCCGAAGGGGATGTTGATGTAGAAGATCCACGGCCAAGAGAAGTTGGTGGTCAGCCATCCGCCAAGCGTCGGGCCGATGGCCGGACCGGCGATGACGCCGATGCCGAAGACCGCCTGCGCCTTGGCCTGCTCTTCTTTGGGGAAGGTTTCAAAGAGGATCGCCTGGGCTTTGGTGAGGAGTCCGCCGCCCGCCAAGCCCTGCAGCACCCGGGCGACGATCAGCATCGGCAGCGTGGTCGCCATGCCGCAGAGAACCGAGGCGATGGTGAAGCCCGCGATGGAAAAGATGAAGTACCGCTTCGCCCCAAAGTAGTCGCCCAGCCAGGCGGAAAGCGGAATCACGATGACCGTCGCGATGGCGTAGCTGGTGATGACCCAGCCGATCTCGCTGAGCGTCGCGCCCAGGGTGCTCTGCATGTCGGTCAGCGCGACGTTGACGATGCTGACGTCGATCACCTGCAGGATCGCCGCCAGCGAGGCGGTGGCGACGATCATCCACTTGCGCAGGCTGGAAAGATTCTGCGCGGGAGCTTCTGCGGGGGTGCTGGCTGAGGCCATTCTGTGGGTCATGCCGCCTAATGCGACTTGCGAAGAGTACCATTTACTACGCGTACATAGTAATATATGAGTCAAATGGACGAACAGGTTCCCCCGACACCGAATCAGGAGGAGCATCGCCCGGCTCCGCGCCGGAAGGGAAGGCCCCTGCCGCTGATCATCGGGCTGGTGCTGCTGGTGGCGGCTTCGGTCTTCGGCTACCGCAAGTATCAGTACGGACAGGCGCATGCCACCACCAACGATGCGTATGTGACCACCGATGTTGTGCCGATCAATGCCCGGGTTTCCGGCATCGTGGATCAGATCGTGGTGGAGGACAACCAGGTCGTGCATCAGGGCGATCTGTTGGCGGTGTTGGACAACTCGACCTATGCCGCCGCCGTCGCGGAAGCTGAGGCCAACCTGGCCGTCGCCAAGGCGGCAGCGGGCGGTTCGGGGATCGATGTCGAGATCGCCGAGCAGGCGGGCACGGCCCTGGTGTCGCAGGCGCAGAGCGCGGTCATGGTCGGGTCCAGCGATATTGCCGCCGCTCAGGCCGGAGTGCAGCGGGCGCTTTCTTCGGTCGAGACCGCCGAAGCCGCCGTTGCCACCAGCGAGGCCGAGGCAGGTGCCGCGGAATCGGCCATCGCGCTCCGGAAGTCCTCGGCCAGGCGGGTGGTGGAGCAGATTGAATCCGCCCGCGCACAAGTCGTCAGCGCCCGGGCTGCGGTGAAGAGCGCTGAGGCCGATCTTTCCAGCGCACTGGCCACCTCCACCAAAGCCGACAACGACGCCCGCCGTGCGCGCACGCTTGCCGATGCCGGAGCCGTTGCCGTCGCCGCAGCGGAAGCCGCCGAAACCGCCGCCGCCAATGCCCGAGCCGCTGTCGCAGCGGCGCGGCAGCGGGTGGAGATGGCCAAGGCCGCCGTGAGCCAGCGCGAATCCGACCTGGCCGCTGCCGAAGAGGCCGCGAGGGAGGCTCAGGCTGCTGTGGCTCAGGCCGAAGCTCAGTCCAAGGCCGCCCGGCAGGCCGTGAATGCGCGCCGCTCTCAGGTTGAGGAGGCCCGCACCGGCGTCTCGGTGGCCCGGCAGGGAGTCTCAGCCGCACAGGCCCGGCGGGATCAGGCGCTGGGACGGCTTCGAGAGGCCGAGACCGCGCCGAAGAAGGCCGGCGTGAGCAAGGCCGGAGAAGAGAGCGCCCTGGCGAGAGTGAAGCAGGCCGCCGCCGCCCTGGAAAGCGCAAAGCTGGCGCTGGAGCGGACGCGGATCGTCGCCCCGATGGACGGCATCGTCAGCCGCCGCACGGCGCAGCTGGGGCAGCAGGTTTCCCCGGGTCAGCCGCTCATGGCGATCATTCCGGTCGAGACGCCGTGGATCGTGGCGAACTTCAAGGAGACGCAGATGACGCGCATCCATCCGGGCCTCTCAGTCGAGATTCATGTCGATGCGCTGCCTGATCTGGCCTTCGAGGGCCGCGTCGATTCGATTGCGGGCGGCACCGGCGCGACCTTTTCGCTCTTTCCTCCCGACAACGCCACCGGAAACTTCACCCGCGTCGTTCAGCGCGTCCCGGTCAAGATCGTGTTTGATCCCGAGCAGCCGGGCCTGGATAGGCTGACCGCCGGGCTCTCATCGGTGGTCACAATCTCGCTGAAGGACCAGCCATGAAGTACAGCGATCCGCAGTTGAGCCCCGCCTACCAGCTATGGCTGGCCAGCAACGCCTGGCAGAGGGCTCTGCGGCGAGCGATGGAGCCCTTGGAACTCACGCATGTGCAGTTCGTGATCCTGGCTTCGGTGGACAAGATCAAGGCCCGGGGCGAGGAGCCGACCCAGATTGCGGTCTGCCGCTTTGCCGACCTGGATGAGAACATGACCTCGCAGGTCACCCGCTCGCTCATCGGCCGGGGCCTGGTCAGCCGAGAAAAGCACCCCACCGATGGCCGCGCCTACACCCTGCGGCTGACCGCCGAAGGGCAGCAGACTCTCGCCGAAGCCCGGACCGCCGCCCAGCCCGTCATCGCCGACTTCTTTGCGCCGCTGGGCGACCGGGAGAAGGAGTTCATCGAACTCCTGCAGATCCTCAACCAGCATCACGAGAAGCCGTGCGATCGCTGAGGAACCGGAAGCGGCGTTTGTGACGTAGCTCTTCGAGTGATTTTGCCTTTGATTCTGGGGTTCTCGGCTCCGGCGCAGTTTGTCGAGCTGCAGCCGCTCGCCGAGGGGGTTTATGCCGCCATTCGGAAGGAGCCGCCGGGACTGGCGGTGGACTGCAATGTCGTCTTCATCGTCAACCAGGACGATGTCGTGATGGTGGACGCGAACATCGGGCCGGAGAGCGCGGCGGCGACTCTGGCGGAGCTGCGGAAGGTCACCGACAAGCCGATCAGCACGATCATCGCCACCCACTACCACGACGACCACATGGGCGGCGTCGCGACCGTCAAGGCGCAGAATCCCGATGCAACCCTCATCGCCCACTCTTCCGCCGTTGGCGCGATTGAAGAGCTGCTGAAGCCTGCTCGAAAAGGGATGATCGACATCGCTCCGCAGATGTCTGCGCTTCTCAAGGATCTCATCGCGAAGGAGCGGAGCTACGGGGGCTGGCCCCTCACTCGCGAAGAGCGTGTGAGCTATGAAAACGACATCCGCATTGCCGAGCGATACGCCGTCGAGATGGCCGCGATCCCCCTGCCGAAGCCGGATCGGCTAGTGAATGATCGGCTGGTGCTCAAGCGCGGCGACCGGACCATCGAAGTGCTGCACCTGGGCCAGGGCCATACGCCCAGCGACCTGGTCGTTTGGCTTCCGCAGGAGCGGATCGCCGCCTCCGGCGACCTCCTCGTCTGGCCCGTGCCGCTGGTGGGCGACAAGCAGTCGAACGTGGTCGAGTGGCCGCAGACGCTGGATCGCCTGGCCGCCCTCTCTCCCCGACTCTATGTTCCGGGTCACGGTCCGGTGATGCAGAACAGCGGCTATCTCCGCCAGATGGGCGGCTTCTTCGCCTCCGTCACAAAACAGGTGCAGGCTGGAATCGAGCGGGGAGAGACCCTGCCGCAGATGACGGCTTCGCTCAAGTTTGAGCCGGAAAAGGCGGGCTTCTGCGGCGGTTCCAAGCTGCGGGAAGTGCTCTTTGAGGAGTACGTCCGGCGGCCCAGCATCGCCGCGGCGCACCGGCTGCTCAGCCAGAACTGAGCCCATAATGAAGCCGTGAGAGCCGCCCTTGTTCTGCTGACCACCGCCGTCCTTCTGGCCGGATGCGCCAAGCCGGACAACACGCAGGCGGAGATTCAGGCGCAGTACGACCGCTATGCCGAAGCGTACGTCGAGAACGATGTCGAAGCGATGCTGGCCATCCTCGCCGATGACTTCATCCTCACCGACGGGCAGGGCGTGCGCCATACGCGCAAGGAGTACGAGGCAGAGCTGAAGGAGCGGCGCGAGAGCGGCCAGAAAGCTTCGAGCTACCGCGTCGAAATCGATTCGGTGGTGCGCGAGGGGGATGCGGCTTCCGTCATCACCCGCGAGATCAGCACGAGCATCTCCGAGCCAACCGCCGTCCACCAGTACCGCGATGTGTGGGTGCAGGTGGACGGGGTCTGGAAGCTCAAGTCAACGACGACCGTCGAGCACGCCGACCCTGAGTGAGGGTCAGCGCGACGACTTCAGATAGTTGTCAAGCCGGATGATCCACTGGCAGTCCGGGTTCGGGCAGATCTCGGGGATCGCTTCGGTCTCCTCTGACGACCGGGCCAGGAACGTCTTGCACCGCGGGCACTTGTAGGCTTCGGCCTGAAGGTTCGAGTCGAACTCCAGCAGCTCAGAGAGCTGCGGCGGCTTGAAGGTCGGATACAGGGCGAACCACGCATCCAGCAGGCCGGGAACGGTGTGCAGGAAGGGCAGAAGGCGGTTGTAGCCCTCCGACGAATCGATGCGGTTTCCGGCGTACTCCAGGTTGTAGTTGCCCACCGCGCGGTTGAATTCGTCGATCTTCTTGGCGGCTTCGGTCACGCCCAACTGATTGATCTGCTCCAGCACCTGGTCGCGCAGATCCTCCGAGACATCGGGCTCGCGGGAGATGCGGTAGGAGGAGTCGATCAGGTCGGGCCGCAGCTCCACATGCCGGGCCGGTCGGTACGGCGTCGGGCGGGTGGAGACGTACGGATTCGAGCTTTGATCCCGGCGGACGATGTTGAGGGCGAAGCCCGTCAGCAGCAGTCCGGCGTGGTAGAGCTGATGGCGGTCCAGCGGCGTGCCGTCCAGATTCTTCCAGGCGATGTCTGCCCGGCTGTGGCGGCGCGGATCGTGGAAGGATCGCGCGTACTCCGCCCCGCGGATGCTGAACAGCGAGAACACTGAGAGCCCCTGGATGAAGACGATCTTGTGCATGTCGCCGATCGGCTCGACGATGAACTGAGACTTGCTCAGCTTTCCGGCGACCTTGCCTCGGGGCGTCGTGGTGTTCGATGCGTCTGCCCCCTCGAAGAAGATGTAGGAGGGCCGCCGCTTGGCGTCCCGTGCCGAAGGCGGACCGAACTGGTTGTCGCGCCAGTCGATCTCGATGGCCGCCTGGGCCATCTCCTGCACGCGGTCGATCTCGGTCTCCCAGTTGGAGAGCTGCACCAAACGGTCAGCCACGCTCTCCTGCCGCAGGCTTGAGAAGTGGTGCCGGGCGATGCGGTGGACGTGCGCCACGTCGGTCTCGTCGGCCTGGGTGCGGCGGTCGAATCGGCTGCGGTCGTGCGGCTCGCCGATGTCCTTGATGATCGCGCCCAGGCTGTGGAGCACTTCGCCCTCGGCGCGCTTTTCGTCATCCTCGGTCCGCAGGCACCGGCTGTATTCGGCGGGAATCGTCTCGCCTTCTTTAAAGAGCACAAGGCCGTTCACCAGCGGCGCGGCTTCGTTGCGGGCGTTGTAGTCCGCTTCGAGCAGGTTCCGCAGGTCGCGCACCCACTGGATGACGCCGGTCTCGGGGTCGGTGAGCCGCTGGAGCAGCAGTTCGCTGCGCTCCTTCATCTTCTTCAGAAACTCGTCTTCAAAGCGTTCTGAGCTGATTTTGAGGCTGGAGCTGATCCAGTTGCCGACTTCCGGCAGATACTTTGAGCGGACCTCATCGACCTTCTTGTTGCGCCGTCCCGGCCAGGCGCAGCCCTTCTTCTGGGGCAGCTCCTGCACCATCGCCGCGACGCGCTGCTTCTGCGTTTTGGCATCAACGTAGATGCCGATGTCGGTCTTGGGGTTCGTCAGCTCTTCGCTGCGCTTGCTGATGTAGGCGAGCACGCCCCTCAGCATGTGGGCGGCATATTCCGGCCCGTGGTAGGGGCTGGTGGCGAATGTGGTGATCTGCTCGGAGAGCCGCTCTTCGGCGCGCTGGGCGACCGTATCGGCGGCCTCCTTGATCGCCTGCATGAAGTCTCCGGCGTAGTTCTGCTCCAGCATCGCCGCCTGCGAGTAGGAGTCGATCCGCGAGTGGATCTGGTGCAGGTCTCCGGCGTCTCCCGCCATCGCCGCTTCCAGGGCCGCACGGGCGTCGCTCTCCAGCTTCGTCTTCATCGCCTGGACCGAAGGCTGGGAGGCGAATTCTTCCTTGAAGCGGTCTTCCTCCAGCCGCAGGGTGTTCGAGAGGAATCCCTTCTGCTCGCCTTCATCGGGAAGGTTGCCGGCCGCGATGCGGCCGACGGCCTTTGCCCCGAGGCGCGAGGCGCACCCGGCGATGATGTGATCGACGGGGAACTCGATGACGGCCGCACCGAGGCTGGTGTAGTTGAGGGGCCGCGACTTGCGGTCCAGCTCCTGCTGATACTGCGCCGCCGCGTCGACCAGCCGCCGCTCCAGCGCGCCGGCGGTCTCGGAGACCGCATGAAGATAGACCACCTCAGAGATGCTGTTGTTGAGGATGCTCAGGGCGTTCTTGTCGTCCGACTTGGGCTGGACCACAAAGAATTCGTTGTACGGCTTGCGGCTCTGCGTCGAAATGATGCCCTTCGGGATCACGCGGTCCGCCGGAACCTTCGCCGTGTAGCGGCTGCGCGGGTGGTGGAAGTGGTTGACTTCGGTCAGCGCGGCGTAGGCGTTGGCCCAGTGGATTGTGTTGGTGTGGGTCGAGGGCGGGATGCTGAAGATGCCCGTCAGGCTCACCTTCTCCTTGAGCCCCGGATACTCCTGCAGCACATAACCGACATCGACCATCGCGCCGCTGGCCGTGCCGCCCGTGAGCGAGCCGACCACGAAGACATAGACGATGGAATCCGATTTGTCCAGCCCGCCCTGCTCGCCGGAGCCGAAGCGGACCGGGTCATCCTTGCCGCTGGCCAGCGGCCCCCGGGCGCGGGTGGCATCGCTGGAAGAGAGTTCGGTCAGCTGGTCGAACGCAGCCTTGGCGACATCGGTGAAGGTGGTGAAGTTCTCCGGCATCAGGAAGGCGAGTCGGCCGACCATGCGGATATTGCTCGCGCCCTTTTCGACGGCTCCGGTCTGCTTGAGCACGTCTTCGTCCTGCCAGCTCACCAGGTCGATGGAATCCTTGTAGTTCTCGGGGTTTTGGATGACCTCCGAGTAGTCGCGCTGCGAAATGCCCATGTGCTTGGCCATCCCCATGCGGCCCAGCTCGGTGCCCGCGACCTGCTCGGTCTCAAATGCCATGACCTTGACCCACGGACAGCGGTCCATCGAGCCGAACTCCGCCTCGATCTTTTTGACCAGACTGGCGCAGATGTTATAGCCTTGCGATCCAAGGCCAATGACAATTGTTTTCTCAGCCATAGCTTGTTGTTGTCACCTATATGTTTTGGGCGAGAGCGTCTAGCTCTCGGGCACCCGGCAAGTGATGCGGACTTCCCGCCGGTTGTTGGAAAGGTCGGAGCAGAGCACGTCGAATTCGCCGTCGGTCGGCAGCTTCACCGGCGTCTGGTCGCTCAGCGGCGTGGTCACGCGCCAGGAGCGGGAATCGACGACGACCTCCTTTCCGGTGTAGCGGATCACGAAGAGGCACTCCGGCCTCGCGTTGTCCAGGTGAAGATTGATGGTTGCTCCTTCCGGCGCCTGGCTGCCGGGGCCGTGCACCTCGACCGTCTCGCCCTTCTGGGTGAAGACGTGGGTGACTTCATCGGCGACCTTGACCGAGACGCCTTTGGCTCCGGCAGCGGCCAGCTTTTTGATGATCACGGCGGCGGCGATGATGGCGGCGAGAATCGCTGCGCCGATCACCAGCGGCATCGGGTTGAAGGGTTCGCTTGGCTCCTCATCCGCAGCGGGAGCGGGAGTCGCCGCGAGCGTCTTGATGCTGGTGAATGCCTCGGGGCCGTACAGCCAGGTGTGCACCGTGATCGGGTTGCGTCCGGCTTCGGCCACGGCTGCCTGGAACGGCTGTCCCGGCACTTCGTACACGTCGAAGCTGGTGCCCTCGATCAGGCCCGACTTTCCGGTGAGCGGGCGGATGGCCTGGTCGTTCTCCGGGTTGCCCGGGTCTTCGTTCAGGGCGATGTTGGTGAATTGGATCAGCAGGACCGGAGTTTCCTGGTCCGGGTCGCCCAGCTCCAGCATCAGCTTGCGGCGCGGGGTCACGTTGTCGTGTCCGCCCGAGCGGGGGAACGGGGTGGTGCCGTCGCCGCGCACGGTGAAGGCGGTCTTCGGGAAGACCTCGTCCAGCTTCTTGATCGTCTCCTCGCTGAGCGGCTCGCGCATGATCGCGGACTTCTCGTTCAGATAGAGGTCGAGCTGGTAGGGAACGAAGGTGACGAAGTCTTTGGCCGGGTCCTGATTGTTGGTCCGCCGCTCCGCCAGCCGTTCATCCAGAAACTTGACGATGAGATTTCGCGAGAATTCGGTGTATGCGCTCTGGCTGCTGGCCTGGGTCGAGTTGAACAGGAAGACGTAGTGCCAGTGCGCTTCGCGAGTCGGCTCTTTTACGCCTTCGGCGCGGGCCGAAACGTTGTTCCGGATGGCGCCCTTGAGCCACTCAGCGCCCGAAACCGCGGAGTCGGGGGTCTGCGCTTGGATGCCTGCGGTGAGGAGAGCAAGCGAGAGCAAGAGAAGGGTGGGACGAGTCATTCTGCTTATGGATCTCCCGGCGCTTTGATGTTCTGGCAGGCGCTTTCTATGTAGAGGCTTCTCGGCTGAAGCCACGCGCTGATTATGCCACGCGGGGTCGGCATGATCTTCAGGCGATCCGCCTCGCGCGCTTCGGTCACTTCGGAGAGCAAACGGTTGGTCCAATCAAGCATCCTTACCCTTGCCATGCGGCCCCGGGTTTCGGCGAGGTACAGAATGGGCCGACCCGCATCGATGCCGACCATCTCGGTGATCGAGACCTCCCGCGCCAGCGGGTACGGCTCGGCCCATGTGCCGGAACTCAGATCGACCGCCGCCACCTCGTTGCCGGGCGAAAGCACCGTGAACCAGGTGTTGTGCATCGCGCATCCCGCCAGCGCGTGAATCGTGGACCGCACCATCGACTGGAACTTGTGCTGACCGTCCATGTCGAACTCGTGCACCTGAATCGTGCCCGAGCCCTGCATCACCAGATAGATGCGTTGCGCTCCGGCACGGTTGGCGGAAGAGAAGGCGTGCAGCACCCGGCCTTCCAGGCCGGTTTCATAAATCCGCATCTCCTGCATCCCCTCCGCGACGCCGATCCACCCGGTTTCGCCGGAGACAAAGAAGCCGTAGCCCGGCAGGTCGATCACGTCGAAGATCGGGCCGGGCAGGCGATGCTCTCGAACCTCTCGGGTGCTGCCGAGGCCGACTACGACCAGCACACCGTCACTGCGAACGCCCGCCCATCCCGAGGTGGTGAGCGCCTGCGTCACAAACTGTCCGGGCTCGGAATCCAGCGTCTCGCCGTGGTTCCAATTGACGTGGCTCATGCCGTCGGCGGTCAGCTCGAAGCATCCGGCAGGCGCGCCGAGAATCTGGGCCGTGCCCGAGGGGATCGGCGTGCTGAAGGTGGTGGTGGGCGGCACAGGACCGGCGTGCCACACCCTGCGGCTGGTGCGGGTCCGCAGGTACGCCTTATGGTTGATGTATCCCCAGCCGCGAAACTCTCCGGCAATCTCTTCGCCGGGAATGTCCAGCTCCCAGCCCGATTCGAGGAGGGTGGTGTTCTGGCGGCTCATGGTGCCCGATGCCGAAATCCAGCCGAGTTCGCGGGGAGGGATCACCTCCTGGTCGCGGCAGGCGCAGATGCGCGATCCCCAGAAGAGGGCGCGTCCGCATCCCTCGACCGGGCAGACTTCGAGCGGCTCCATGCAGGAGCTGCACACCCGGCTCGCCAGGTCTTCGGCTCCCACACGCATCTTCGCGCCGCACGAGGGGCAGCCCTGCACCAGCGGGTAGCCGCACTGGTGGCAGAACCGTGCGCCCTCGACCACTTCAGAGCGGCAGTGATGGCAGATCAATGCGAGCCTCCTTCCACAAAATCGCCTTCCGTTTCGCTGAATTCAAAGTCGTCGGTCTTCTTCTCCGGCGGGCCGTCGTCGTTCGATTGATAGCGCAGCACCAGCGCCTTGCTCACCACCTCATCCCCATTCCGCACGCCGAAGCGGATGCACTGGTAGATCAGCCCCTCTTTGCCCGGGCACTCCTTCACATCGCGGGGGTCGAGGTCTTCGTGGCGGCCGGGATCGAAGAAGTCCAGGCCAGCGCGGGGGACGATGGGTTCATAGCCGAGCTTGCGGAAGTGCGCCCTCAGTTCGTCGCGAATCCTTGCGCCCAGTTCATGCAGCGTCCGGGTCAGCCAGTAGAACGGGGCGCCCCGTCCGGATGAGCTGAAATCGCTGCCGCCGCCCTGGAAGAGATAGGCGGGGATGTCGCTGGCCGTATTCGGGTCGATTTCGGACTGGCCCATGATGTCGCTGAAGCGGCTGATGAGGCAGAACTCGCGGTGGAACGAGGCCAGCTCCGCCACCAAGGCGGCGTCGAGATCGGGCCGGGCGAAGGCTTCCTGCACCTCGACCTTGACGGCTTCGGCCAGATCGTGGATTCGGTTGGCCTGGCCGCGGGTCTTCTGCTCAAGGTCGGCCAGCCGGGCGACTTCGCGGACTTCGTCCGGCGTGAGCGCGCGGAGTTCGGCGAGCAGTGCATCGCGCCGCATCTGGTGCCACTTGGGCGCGTCCTGATGAGCCGCCGCCGCGCTGGCGCACAGTTCGCAGAGCGCGTACTGCAGCCGGTCGATGCGGCGCATGGCATGGAAGGCGCTGCCCAGCGCCTGCGCCCGTTCAAAGGTCTCCGGGCTGGCCGCACCGGCCTGCACCAGAAGCTCGCGCAGGGCGGGGTAGGGGGCTTCCGCCGCGCCGTCCAGCGCCTCGATGACCGGAGCCAGAGCGGGGTCTTGCTTCTTTTCCGCCGGAGCGGGCTTCTCTGCGGGCTTGGGATTGAAAAGGTCGCTTAGGCTCATCTCCCAGGTGCCCAGAACATTGGTGGAATCCTGCTGCAGCTTCGCCTCGATGGATTGGCCGGTCAGGGCCAGCTTGGTCTCCAGCATCATCGTCCGGGGCGGAGAGCAGCGGCCGAGGTCGGCCCGCATCTCGTCCACCTGGAGCAAGAGAGTCAAGTCGTCGCCCGCGCGGACCGAGAAGGATTGGGACATATCGGTCTGCCACAGGTTCCAGTTGCCATCCATTTCGCTCAGATGGATTGAGTGGGTGACGGTCCGTTCATCCGAATGGTTGAAGACCACCAGCTTGACTACCTTTGAAGCCACCATGCCCTCCTAAAGATCAAGGTCCTCGGCATAAACCTGTTCGTCCTTGTCCATGCAGTAGGCGCGCACCCGCAGGCGGCCGCCTTCCATCAGGAACTGAGTGGTGATGATCTCGCTGGTCTCCCACGGGTTGCGGATGACCACCGTCTTCTGGAGCCCGCGCTTCTCGCCGTGCAGGGCATAGACGCCGAACTGATGCTCTCCGCCCGGTGGCATCTCGAGCACATGCTCATTGGCGTAGCTCTTCTCCATGGGGTTGTCGCGCTTGATGTCGAGGATCGCTTCATCGCGCTGCTCGTCCACGACTTCGAGATCGTAGGGAAGGGGCGGCAGCAGCACCTCGCCCAGACACACGCCGCCAAAGGCGACCGCACAGTTGATGATCTTGCTGGAAAGCCGCACCATGCTCGACCCGTGCAGCACGCGCTGCACCGCTTCGGGAATCTGGCTGACAAACGAGTTGCCGCCGACGCAGACCACAACGTTGGGCCGCACCCCGCGCCCGAAGGCGTCATCGCAGATCTTGATCAGCTTCTCGTCCAGGTCTGCAAGAAGAATGTCGATGCACTCATCCAGATGCGCTCGGTGAAGCGGCATGCCCTCCTGCACGATGTTGGCCCGGTCGGCGTCGGAGGAGCAGAGGGTCCGCTTGGCGTTTTCGAGGCGGTGATAGAACTGCCCGAACGTGTGGAACCAGGGCCGCGGCTCGCCCACCCAGTTCAGCCGCGTCACGGGGAATTCCTCCTGCCGATGATCCTCCTTCAGCAGCGCGCGGAAGGCCGTCTTAGACGTATCGCCGGCATCGAGATAGAGGAGCGCCCCCAAAGTCTGGGTGACGGTGGTGCCGCCGAAATCGCGGGAGATCACCTTCTTTTCCGCCTTCAGCTCGTTCAGCTCCAGCGAGGCGCTCTTGACGTTGGTCAGGCGGAATCGACCCGCCTCGTAGACTACGGTGGCGGTGCAGATGTCCGTTGTGCCGCCGCCGGAATCGAAGACGAGCACCCGGTCGTGGTCGGCGAAGGCGGGGAGCTTGCTCGCGCCTTCCGGCTCGGCCTCTTCATCAAAGCCTTGGGCGAAGATGAGCGAGAGCAGCGCGCTCTCCGGCTCGTTCAGCCAATGCACCTGGCCGTATTGTGGAAACTCGGCGGCCTCCACCGCCTGGCGCATGCGGCGCTCGTACTGCGCGCGGCTCTCTGCGCCATCCAGCACGGGGAGGGTGAAGACGAACTCCATCTCCAGCCCCTCGATCGAGCCGCCGTCCTCCAGGCTCTTCAGCTTGGGAAGGATGACGTCCTGAAGAATCTGCCTCAGATACCAGGCGAGCAGCTCGTCAATGGACGTGCGCGTGCCGGGCACCATCTCGTCTTCGGTCTGAAGCAGCTTCTTCAATTCCGTGACCAGAAAGGAGCCGCGCCCGCCCGTCGAAAGGTATTTGTCGATGGCCTCCTGGCCATAGAGGCGGGTGCTGCCCTGCCGCAACAGAACCGCGCTGGGGAACCGCGCCGACTCTCCGGCCATGGTCGCAAACCACTTGACCCGATGGCTGCGGATGACCACCGATGTGCCGCTGGTGCCGAAGTCGATGGAGATGCGATAGACGGGCGAGCGCACCGTTTTGGCGGGCTTCAGGCCGATGACGGAGGCCGAGGCGTCGGCCATGCTGATCGTGCCGATCTCTCCCTCGCCGAAGGTCATCGCGCTGACGGTGCCGCGCAGGGGCTCACGCGAATCGAGCGTGCGCGGGATTCGGCCGTCGGGCTGAAAGAAGACGCTCCCGGTCGAGGTCGGCGGCGAAATCGGCACGGGGTGCGGGGTCTGGGCGCGGAAGGCGACCTTGGCAGACGCCCGACCCTGGTGCAGAAAGATCAGCTCCGGCTCGATCTGGATCGAGTGCTGAACATCGGCCTGGCGGCGCAGATAAGTGACCTTGGAGGTCGGCTCGCGCGGCTGCCAGATGCCGGACAGTCCGGCGACGTCGCTCTCGGAAATCAGCGGGCGGTAGCTGTCCTCTACGACGGCGGTCAGCATGAGGCCATCGATCTCGGCCTCGCCTTCTTTCAGTACGACTTCCAGCGACTGCGAGCCCTTCACCTGGCGGGTGTTGATGCGCCGCTCATAGCCATTGGGCGCCTTGAGATAGAACTGGACGGTGACGGGCTCCGGCCCGACCTGAATCACCTCGATGACGACCGAGGGAAGGGAGGAGGTGATCGCCTGGACGGTGGGCAGCTTGACTCCGCCGGCGATGGAGCCGCACTGGGGACAGAACCGCCAATTCGACTCAAGAATGCAGGCGCAGTTCGACCCGTGGATGTCGCCGCACTTGATCCCCTGCCCCATCACCCTCAATTTACCTTTGCGCCTGAAGAAAGGTTTTGCGGTTGAGCCTGATAGAATCGCGTTCGTGAGCCTCTTTGATCCCGGCTTCGATCTGGAGCCCTACACCTATCGCGGAGAGCATCTGCGCGAGATCGCCTTTCCCCTGGGCGGGATCGGCACCGGATGCGTGAGCCTGGATGGTCGCGGAGGACTGCGGGACTGGGAGATATTCAATCGCCCGAACAAAGGCTCTCTGCTCCCCTACACCTTCCCGATGCTCTGGATGCGGTCAGAGGGCGAGGAGCCGCGCATCCTGGCGGTGCAGGGGCCGCGCGTGAAGGATTGGGTCGGCGACTCCTTCAAGCCGTGGGTTTATGGGCACGGCAACTTCTTTGACCAATTGGATGGATTGCCGTGTTTTGATGAGGTCGAATTTCGCGGCTCTTTTCCGTTCGCACGGGTGGCTTTTCACAAAGATTCGAGCCCGCTGGAAGTCGAACTCTGCGCCTACAACCCGTTCGTCCCGCACGACATCGAGGGCTCCAGCTATCCCGGCGCGTGCCTGGTCTATCGCGTCCGCAACCGCTCGGACAAGCGGGTGGAGGGAACCCTGGCCTGGTCGATGACCAATCCTGTCGGAGAAGGAAGCAAGCCCGCCGAAGGCGAAAAGGAGCAGGCGCGGAATGAGTTTGTCGAGGGCGAGGGTTGCCGCGGCATTCACTTCACCAACGGCCGTCTACCGGGCTCCGCTGCGCTGACGACGAGTTGGCCTGATATCACGGTGCTGCCGCAGTGGGATCGGCGGGAGTGGTTCGACTCGCTGCAGGCGGTCTGGACGGCGTTCCGGCCCACCGGAAGGTTGGAGGGCGGCCCGCAGGCCACGACCGAAGACCGCACCGCCGGCACGCTGGGGGCGATCTTTGCGCTGGAGCCGGGCGAGTCGGTTGAGATTCCGTTCTATATCTCTTGGGTGTTTCCGGTGGCCGAAAAGTATTGGACCGGACCGGAAAGCAAGCCGTGGCGGCCGCACTACGCCACCTGCCACGAGACGGCGTGGGATGCAGCGCAGGACTTCTTTGCTCATCGCGATGACCTAACAAACCGGACGCTGGAATTCGAGCGCGAACTGTTCACCTCCGATCTGCCGACCGAAGTGATCGAATCGGTCAGCGCGACGGCCAGCATCCTGCATTCGCCGACGGTGATCCGGCTGGAGGACGGCACGTTCTGGGCGTGGGAGGGCTGCGGACCGGGCGAGGGCTGCTGCAGCGGCACCTGCTCGCATGTGTGGAACTACGCACTGACGCACGCCTACCTCTTCCCCGAAATGCAAAAGAGCATGCGCCGGGCCGACTACGCGCACAACTTCAACTGCGGGCCAATGGGCGAGCAGGGCGCGCTCAACTTCCGGCTGATGATTCCGCTCGGAGTCAAGAACGACCTGTGGCATGCCGCCAGCGACGGCCAGCTTGGCGGAGTGGTGCAGCTCTATCGCGACTGGCAGATACTGGGTCGAGACAACGACTATCTGAGCGAGTTGTGGCCGAGCGCGAAGCGGGCGCTGGAGTTCGCTTGGGTGCAATGGGATCGCGACCGCGACGGCCTGGTCGACGGCGACCAGCACAACACGTATGACATCAATTTCCAGGGACCAAACCCGCTCACGCAGTTCTTCTATCTGGCCGCGCTGCGGGCGGGCGAGGAGATCTGCCGGGTGCTGGGCGATGATTCCGGTGCTGAGTACCGAAGGCTCTACGAATCAGGCCGCGCCCTCACCGAAGCCCGGCTGTGGAACGGCGAATACTTCATCCAAGAGAACCCCTACACCGAGCCGGATGCGCCCAAGTATCAGCACGGCGCGGGGTGCCTGAGCGATCAGCTTTTCGGCCAGCTTTCCGCGAGCATCGCGGGGCTTGGACACTTGGTGAACCCGGAGATGATCCGCTCCGCGTTGGCGGCCATCTATCGGCACAATTTCAAGAATCCGCTGGGCGACCACGAGAATCTGCAGCGGGTCTACGCTGTCGCCGACGAACCCGGCCTCATCCTCTGTTCCTGGCCCAATGGCGGGCGGCCGTACTTCCCGTTTGTGTATTCGGATGAAGTTTGGACCGGCATCGAGTACCAGGTCGCGACGCACCTCGCGCTGGAAGGGATGCAGGAGGAGTCGTTGGCTATTGTTCGTGGCATCCGCCAGCGGTACGACGGTCGGCGGCGGAACCCCTGGAACGAATTCGAATGCGGCTCCCACTACGCCCGCGCGATGGCCTCGTATGGGCTGTGGTTGGCGTTTTGAAGAGTTGGCAGTCAGCAGTTGCCAGTTCGCTTCGCTTGCAGTTGGGTTTGGAGTTTGTAGTCCGTAGTCTGTAGATCGCTTCGCTTGTAGTTCTCTTTCGTCTTCTCCTCTCCCATGGGGAGAGGGCAGGGTGAGGGGGTTCCTTAGCCTTTGCGTGCTCTCTCCACAAGACAGAAGTCATTGCACGGGCAGAGCCCGCGCCCCCCTTCGGCCCTCACGGGCCACTTCCCCCGCAGGCGGGGGCAGATTATGGGGTTGCGGGCTGGCGATCTACGAGCTACCGACTACTGACTTCCCCACTTCAAACGCCTCGTTCCTCGGCGGATACCAAACGGATGCCCTCTCCCTAACCCTCGCCCACGATGGGGGAGGGGATGGTCTGTGTGGTGTATGCCTCCACTGAACAGAGCGAAGCGACTCTGTGGAGGCTAAAACCGCCTTCCCTTTGGGAGTGCGCGGCTTCAGCCGCGCTTTGGTATGGCGGGCTTCAGCCGGCTGCTCTGCGGCCTCCTTGTGAACGGGAGTCGATTACACCGCGTCCCTCACCCTAACCCTAAACCCTTCTCCCTCGTCTGGGAGAGGGGATGCCAACCCTTCTCTCGTACTGCGGGTGAAGGGGCCTGTCAGGTTCGATGGGGGCCAGGCTCCGGCTTCGCCGGAGGGGATACCAGACGGAATATCTCCCCCTGAATCCCCCTCATTTGTCGCTCCGCGAAAAACGAGGGGGAGCATGGTTTGGCCCGCCACTGCAAGCGACAGCGAACTGCCAACTGCTGACTGCCAACTCTCCCCAATCCTCCCGGGTTGGGGAGTGGTAGGTGTCCAACTCACTCCGTTTCCCGCTGAACCCGCAGCCGATGCCGCTGACCACCGCCCAGACGCAGGGCGGTGGCCGGGTAGCGCTTGGCGCTGGTGTCGGCGTGGACCATGTTTCCGCCCTCGAAGTGCATGGCGCCGATTTCGTCGGTGGCGGGGTTGCTCGTCCAGACGAAGATGCCGTCGTTGCGCGTCACCACGTCTTCATCAACCAGCATGATCGTGGCGGAAGGGAAGTCGACGATGCCCTCTCCCACCGAGGACTGCACCTTTCCGCCATCGGGGCCGGCCATAAAGGGGCCGCCGAAGAGGTAGTTCATCGAGTAGGTCACCCGCTGAATGGCCGAGTTCACGGGATCTCCCGTCGCATTGTGGGTGCCGGACTGGACCGCCGGGCAGTGATAGATGCCCTCGTTTTTGGTGTAGGGATAGAGAGAGCCGCGCGTCGGGTCGGCGACGTAGCACAGATCGTAGGAGTCGCTGGCGGCGGCGCAGGGGCGGCTGGTGGTTCCGGTCTGCGCGCTGTTTCCGCTCAGAACCCAGGCCGAGGACTGCGGACGGTTGCCGTAGGGCGTCGGGTAGTAGCCGTCGTAGTCGCCCGTATAGATCGCAATCGCGGTGCCCAGTTGCCGCATGTTGCTGAGGCAGACCGATGATTTCGCCGCGAGCCTCGCCCGGGAGAACACCGGAAACAGCAGGGCGGCAAGGATCGCAATGGTCGCGATGACCACGAGCAGTTCGATGAGGGTGAAGGCGCGCTTCATGGCAGTGTCTCGCTATCTTGACGGCAAATGCCGTCAAGATAGTTCCATCGTTTTGGAAACTGCCTGAATGGAGGAGGTCTACCCTTCATCCGGCTCGGGCTTACGGTAGCGGAAGTAGAGCCACTGGCCGACCACCAACACCACCAGCGTCGCGGCCGCGACGCCGAGGACGACCCTATCGGTCTGCGCCTTGATCCAGATGAACGCGCCCAATACCACGGCATCCAGGGCGATGGCGGTGACAAGGATGGCGGGCTTGGCATCCACCTCGCTGCGCAGGTGCCGCAGCACGCCCCAGTGGATCGCGATGTCCATGATGATGTAGAGGATCGCGCCGAGGGAGGCGATGCGGCTGAGGTCGAAGAAGATGGTCAGCAGGATGGCGATGCCCACGATGTAGACCGCCACATGCTTCTGCAGACGCCCGCCCATCGGCAGGGCGAGGCAGGGGATCATCCGCATCTCCATCACCATGCTCAGCATCCGCGAAACGGCGAAGACGCTGGCGATGATTCCCGAAGCCGTGGCGATGCCCGCGATGACGACCGTGAACCACAGCCCGTACTGACCCAGAGCCGGACGGGTCGCCTCCGCGAGGGCGTAGTCCTTCGCGTCGATGATCTCTTGGGCCGAAAGGTTGCCGCCTACCGCAAGGGTCACCAGCATGTAGACCACAAAGCAGATCCCAATCGCCCACATGATCGCCCGGCCCACGTTCTTATGCGGCTCGACGATCTCTGAGCCGCTGTTGGTGATCGTGGTGAAGCCCTTGTAGGCGAGAATCGTCAGCGCCAGCGAAGCCACAAAGCCTGCCGCCGAACCCTGCTCTCCCAGCCCGTTCGAAATGGTGCCAAAGAAGCTCTCCGCCACCCAGAGCCCGGCTCCGGCGAAGATGAGGATGCCGACCGTCTTGACCGCCGCCATGGTGATGGCGAACCAGCCCACGATCTTGTTGCTCACCATGTTCATCACAAAGGCGAAGATCAGCAGGCCGACGCCCAGTGCGGGCACAAGAAAGCCCTTGTTCGAGACATCAAAGGGCTGGAGGGCATAGGTGCCGAAGGTGCGCGCCACCAGGCTCTCGTTGATGATCATGGAGAGCGCCATGAGCAGCGCGTTCACGCTGGTGGTCATCTCCTTGCCGTAGGCTTTCTCCAGAAACATGCCGATGCCTCCGGCACTGGGAAAGGCATTCGCCAGCTTGACGTAGGAGTAGGCGCTGAAGCCGGTGATGATCGCGCCGACCAGGAACGCGATGGGGAAGAGGCCGCCGGCAAGCTCCGCCACCTGGCCCGTGAGGGCGAAGATGCCGGCCCCGATCATCACGCCGGTCCCCAGCGCGACGGCGCTGGGGAGGGTCAGACTGTTCTTCTTGTAGTCCCCGGGCATCTACCCTTGGGTTCTACGCCGGGGAGCGAATCAGCCTTCTTGACGCGCAACGATGGCCGCGATCCACTCCGGCACATAGGGGGTGATGCAGCCCTTGGGCGTCGGGTAGTCCTTGAAGACCCCCAGCCGCTCGCCGATACTGATGCATCGGGTGCGGTATTCCGGGTAGCGGATGCCGATCTCGCCCAGGCAGTAGTTCATGGTCTCCTGCTTTCGCATCGGGGCGTCCTTCATCTCTTTTTCGATGCGGTCGAGCGTGCCGGAGAGGTCGATGCCCTCCAGCGGACCCTTGGTGACCCGCTCGTGGTGAAGGCTCCATCCGGCGCGGCCGATCATTTCGTGCTTGGAGTCCATCCAGGGCTCGCGCAGCGGCTCCTTGAGCTTCTTGGTCGGCTTGACCAGGTTGACCACCACCCAGTCTGCGACCTTGAAGTAGCTGACGTTCTCCATCATCTTGGTGACCTCTTCGGGAGTGAGCTGGCTCGGCTTCATGATCTGGGTGGCCAAGAGCTGCGCGTCGATGTTGCCGGTCTCCCAAAGCTCCAGGGCCAGCTCGTGATCCTTCTTGATCTCTTTCGCGAGGTTGCGGAGATGGCTCAGGTTGACCCCGAAGTGGTTCTCTCCGGCACCGTGGTTCATATTGACGGCGCGCATCTTCTCGTTGCCCATGCTCTCGAGCTTGGTCATCACTTCTTGGCAGGTCATCGTGGTCCCATTCTGGCACTTGGGGCGTCGATTTCCGTTAATCTGAGTTGGTCATGCTCATCATCTTTTCCGGCCTCAGCGGCACCGGAAAGACCACCCTCGCCCGCGCTTTGGCCCAGCGGCTGGGCGCGGTCTATCTGCGCGCCGACACCATCGAACAGGCGCTGCGCGAGGGCGGAATCGAGCAGATTGATGAGCGCGGCTACCGCGTGGGATATCGCGTCGCCACCGAGAATCTGCTGCTCGGACAGACCGTGATCGCCGACTCAGTAAACCCCTGGCCCCTCACCCGCCGGGCCTGGCGCGAAGCCGCCGAACGCGCGGGCGTCCCCTATCTGGATGTCGAGGTCGTCTGCAGCGACCTGAAGAAGCACCGCTTACGCGTCGAGGCCCGAAGGGCCGACATCGAAGGCTTCCGCCTCCCCGACTGGGAGTCCGTCATCTGCCGCGACTACCGAGACTGGGACGAGCCGGTCCTGCGGGTCGATACGGCGGAGATGAGCGTGGATGAGGCGGTGAGGGTTATCGTTGACGCGGCGGACGAAAGCAATAGTGGCGGAGCCGCATCAGCCGGGTACTGAGCGTTCCAACAGATCCGCACAGGCCGCATCCCACTCCGGAAACTCGAACTCAAATCCCGCATCCAGCAGCCGGCCCGGGATAACGCGGCGGCTTTTGAGGATCATCTCGGTTTCGGTGCCCATCACTGCGGCCCCGATCTCGGCCATCCAGGCTGGGGTGGGGAGGCCGAACCCAGCACCCATCTTCTCCCGCAATACCCTCTGAAACTCAGCTTGAGGCAACGGATTGGGTGAGGCGAGGTTCACCGGGCCAGAAAACTTCTCATCCACGGTCAGCCAATCCACCGCCCGGCAGAAATCGCGCTCGTGAATCCAGCTGACGAACTGCTTTCCGCTGCCGATGGTGCCGCCGAGGCCGCGCTTTGTGAGGGTGTGGAGCGTGTCGAAGATGCTGCCCTTATCCGGCGACATGGTCATCGCGCTGCGGAGCGCGACCTTTCGGGTCTGCGGAGTCTCGGCGGCATCGAGTTCGGCTTCCCAGGCTTTGGCGATCTCGATGCTCTGCCGCCATTTCTCCGGCACATCGGGCTCGTCTCCCCCGATGATCCCGGTGGCTTCATCGTTGGCGGCGTCGAGGCGGTGAGCGTAGATGGTGGCGGTGCTGGCCTGGAGCCACACGCGGGGCGGCTGGTCGCAGGCGGCAATCGCCCGGGCGACAGCTCGGGTGGAAAGCACGCGGCTCTCCATCATCTCGCGCAGATTCTCTTCGGTATAGCGGCAGTTGACCGAGCGGCCCGCGAGATTGATCACCGCGTCTGCGCCATCAACCTCCTGCACCCAGTCCCCCAGGGTCTTGCCATCCCAAACGACGCCCCCAGCACCTGAGCGCGAAAGCACAACCGTCTGGTCGCCCCGGGCCTGAAAGTAGCGGACCAGGCATGCGCCGACGTGGCCGGAGCCGCCGGGGATGACGATCTTCATCAGTCGAGCCCGGGCGGATAGCGGTCGGGGACCAGGTTGAGCTTCACTCCGTGCTCCAGCAGCCCCTTCGCGCCCGCCAGAACCAGAGAGAAGCCCTGGGTGCTGTCGATCGCCTGCTGCGCCACCTCGTCGCCGGTGCCGGTGAATCCAGAATCCACGATCTCGACAAACGTGCCTTCGGCATGCGGCCGGAAGTTCCAGCTGACCTCGGTGCGGCCGTTCACGCCATCCCACTCGATCACGATCCGCTCGTTCGGCACGATCTGCTTGACAAATACATCCGTGCCCACACCGTACATCTCCCAATCCCACCGGATGGAAAGCCCTTCCTCCAGCCGTCCGCTGCTCTTGGTGACCCAGAACTGGGTGGTGATTTCCGGGTCGGCAAAGGCCTCGAAGCAGTCTTTGGCGGGCCGGCGGATCAGCATCGCGGTTTCGGCTTTCGGAATATAGGTGAGAGCGAGGTCGGACACGCCCCAAGATTGCCGCATCCGGGCATTGCCTTGCAAGGCCCCCAGGTAAGTAAAATCTTCCCTCGTGGGCATCACCTGGATGGAGCCGCGCTCCTACTCGCAGAAGAAGGTGAATCGGGATGGCGAGCCGCTGACGGCGGGGAAGCTGGCGCTGTATGGGTTGCTGATCTTTGCCTGCTTTGTCGGCTTCAAGTTCATCGGCACGTTCGTGCCCGGCAATCGGGGCCAGGTGGTGAATTGGGCGGTGTTTGTTCCCCTGGCCTTTGTCGGAGCGATGGCCCTCGCCTTTGTGTGGCCCTTTGTCGCGCGGCTGGCCAGCGCCTCGCATGTGGTCATTTCGGAAAAGGGGATCAACAACAACATTCAGGCGGGTTCCGGCGTCCACGTTCGCCATTGGCCGTGGAGCGAATTGGGGCCGCTCAACTCCGGCACTGACGAGGGAAGGCAGGTGCTCATCGTCAGCGACCCGCAGGGCCGCGAGATCAACCGATTTGCGCTCTCGGACAAGGTGAGCCTGGCCGAGGTCCGCCGGACCGTCGAGCAGTCCGGCGGAGCCTGGTCGGGCGAGGGTTAGCCGCCGCCCAGCGGGTGCGCCTTCACACCCTCGAAGGTCTGCTGCACCGGCAGGATGTTTCCGTCTTCGTCAAAGACCAGCTTGTCCAGGCAGACCACGCGTGAGTTGCGGTCGGTCTCTTCCAGCGGACGGCGGTGGTAGCAGATCACATACTCATCGGTGCCGGGCAGGCGCAGCACGGAATGGTGGCCCGCGCCCTTGCCGACCTTGGGATCGGTGCCGAGGATCTTGCCGACGCGCTTGAAGGGGCCGGTGGGAGAGTCGGAGCGGGCGTAGGCCACGCCGTAGGAATCGTTGCCCCAGCCGCCCTCGCTCCACATGAAGATGTATTCGCCGTTCCGCTTGAGCATGAAGCTGCCCTCGACGTAATGCTCCGGCGTGATCTCCTTGAATTCGCCTTCGGTGTGCAGCATGTCGTCGGTCAGCTTCACCACATTGGCGTGCTGCCAGCCGCCGTAGTACAGGTACGCCTGGCCGTCGTCATCCAGAAAGGCCATCGCGTCGATGGCTTGGGCGCCGTTGATGACTTCTTTGATGAGCGGCTTGCCGAGCGCATCCTTGAAGGGTCCGGCAGGGCTCTTGCTGGTGGCGACGCCGATGCCCGCGCCATCGCCCGCGCTGAAGTACATATAGTAGGTGCCGTCGCGCTCGATCACGCTGGGCGCCCAGGCGGCGCGGTTGGTGCTCCAGGGGACATCCGCAAAGTCCAGAATCCGCCCCTCCCGGTGCCAGTGGACCAGATCCGGCGAACTGAACGCCTCGTAGAAGGTCTGCTTTTCGTAGGGGGCCGAGTAGGTGGGATACACGTAGTAGCGGCCCTCAAAGACATGAATCTCGGGGTCCGCGTACCAGCCGGAAAAGATCGGGTTGTTCGAGGTGGTCGGTTGTTGCGTCATCATCGCGGCGAGAGCTACCAGGGCCGTAGGCACGGGTTAAAGTAAACCCGACTTGCAGCACTTTGGGCTAATCTCGGCGCATGGTCAAGGACATCGCGCCGCTGCCGGACTACCCCGAACCCTACGGCCTGCTGTGCGCCTCGCTGCAGGATGCCACCGCCGACTGGCGGGCGGAGCTGCCTGCCGACCTCGGTCCGGAAGCCGTCACCTGGCGATGCCGCCCCGGCGGACAGACCATCGGCGCGATTCTGCTGCACATGATGTTCGTGGAGTTGTTCTGGATCGAGAACTTTGTTTCTGGTCGGGAGATCATGGCGGACGACGCGGTTCCGCTGATGTGGGACAAAATTGATGTTGACAAAGGGCTCTGGCCCGATCCGCCCGCCGAGCCGATCTCCTGGTACTTCGCCATGCACGACCGCTACCGAGCGCGCACCCTAGAAGCCATCAAATCCTGGCCCGCCGCCGACACGCTGCTCGATCGAGAAGGCGAACCCTGGAAATACACCCGCCGCTGGGTGTTGAGTCACGTTATTCAACATGAGACGTACCACGGCGGTCAGGTGGTTATGTTGGAGGATATGTGGCGGACTCAGGCAGGCTCTTCTGAATCAGCCCAGACCACTTGACCACGTCCGTTGACCCAGTAGCACCTGCCTTCATCTTGGTTGAAGATTTGCGCCAGGTGACCGTCAAACGGCACTATGATGCGGTCTCCGTAGCGCATGTTCTGGGTGTCGGAAGGCCGGAAACGGGCGACGATCTCCCCGGCAGTGTTGATGAATACCTCCTGGCTTTCTGTCCAGCGATGGGAGGAGAACTCGTCACTGGTGTGATCCGTGCTTATTGTTGCCGACAGCAAGCCGTTGCTAAAGCCGTTGATGGAGGGCGCCAAACCTTTAGGGAGATCGATCACCTTGCCCGTTGTAGAGACAAGGTAGTAGGTGTAGTCCATCTCATCGAAGCCGCTGGCAAGTGCCATGCCTTCTGAAAAGTCGTATGCGTAGTCAAACACGCGGTCACAAATCTGTCGGCCGCTCTTGTCGATGTAGGTGTATGCCTCTGCCATGCCGTTAGGAGTGACCGCTGCAAATCCCTCGACAAACTCTCTGCCATCGGCAAACTGAGGCTTGATGACGATCTCCCCGCGCTGGTTTTTGTAGCCCACTAATCCGTCCTGCCTGAACGGAATCCGGTCCTCTACTAAACGGCCCGCAAGATCGCTGACCATTTCGCCTTTCATCAGGCGCTTGCCGCTTTTATCGATGAGAACCTCCTCGTGCCCGACTTTTGCCCACGCCACTCCGTTCTCAAATGATCCGGCAGCACCCGCCTCGCACGAGCAGCCGCAATCTCCCTCTCCCATGTCGCACCAGAACTGGGGCTTGATGGCCACCTTGCCGGTGCGGTCAATGTATCCGGTCTTGCCATTCTCATCGACGAACGGAGCAAGCCCTTCTGAGAAGTGCGTATCTCCAAGATCAGGAGAGTTCACATCGGGGATGACAACGGTTCCAGTGGTATCGATAAATTGGGAATGTCTGGTGTATTCGTAGCCATCTTTTGTGATCGACCCGACTCGGGCCAGGCCATCGTGGAAGGCATCTGCAAAATCCCACTGGCCCGGAATCACCACATTGCCGACGGCATCAATGTATCCATACCGGCCCTCGATGCAGGCCGGATAAAGCTTGTCCGTGGCGGGCTTGGCATCGGCATGTTTTGGCGCAATCGGTAGAACACCGTCATTCGTCAGGAGTGCAGGCTTCTCGGGGACCACCGCATGCGGATTGGAGGCACTGCTGGCCGCGCTGCATCCATACATCGCGAGCGCGGCAATCCCAGCCGCCGCAAATCCCATAGCCCAGTCACGCCGTGCCATCGGGTTCAAGTGTATCGGAAAGTGAGGGGAATAGAAAGATTGTCATGGTGTGATGTCAGCACTGTCCGAATGGCTCTACTCAATCCGGCCCTGTAATGACAAAATGAGACTGAGGTGCGTTCGCCTGCCATCAGGCAAAGCGACGCCCCTATCCCAGCACCCTCATCCGGCGTATGAAGCTCTTTTTGGCTCCCTTTAGAATTGAGTCCGAAACGGGCACGCAGAACCGGCTGAGAACGCGCAAGACGGAGAGTGTGCTGGCCTGCCTGGCGCTTCGGCGCGGACAGTGGGTGACGCGACGGGAGCTGCTTGATCTGTTTTGGAGCGAGGCTCCAGAGGCGGACGCCCGGCCCAAGCTTCGGCTGGCTCTTCATTCCATCCGCGGGGCTATCGGGGACCTTTTGGAGACGCAGGGGGATCAGGTGCGGATAGGCGGTCTGTGGGTGGACGCTTTGGATGCCGAGCCCTCCGGCATGACCGGAAGCCGCCTGCTTCCCGATCGCATCGAGGAGTGGCTCATCCCCTACCAGCTCGCGCTCGATGCCCGCCTGCGCAGCGAGTCGGTCCAGCAGTTGAGGGAGGCTGAGAATTCCGACGACCAGGTCGAGGCTCTGCTGGCCCTGATTCGGGTCGAACCCCTAAACCCGGCCTATCACGCGGCCCTCTACCAAACGCTTTCAGACCAGGGGCATCGGGTGGCGGCGGCCTCGGCGGCCCGCAGAGCCCTGGAACAGCTCGGTCCAGATGCGCCCGAAGAGCTGGCGGCAGCGGCCGGGCGAGCCTCGCGCACCGCGGCCGCCTCCAGCGCGGTGCAGACGGAGCTGGCCTATCGGCTGCTTGGGCCTCATGAGCCGGTGGTGGCCAGCCTGGTCGGACCGGCAGGCATCGGCAAAACCCACGCGGCCCGCTCCCTGATGGCGCTGGCGCGGGCAGAAGAGATCGAGACGCTCTTTCTCGACTTTGAACGACTGGACAAGGGCATTGCCGTCCGTCAGCACTTTTTCACAGCGCTGGCTCACGAGTTTGGCGGTGCGCCCGATCAGGTCCGTCCGGAGGATCTGCCGCCCACGCTGGTGGTCCTGGATGGAGTCGAGAGCTGGCCTGCGGAGCAATTTGGCTTTTTGGTGGATGGCGAACTGTCCGGCTCCAGTCTCCGGGTTCTGCTGACGACTCAGACGGAGCCCGATCCGGCCTTCAACCCGGTGCGTCAGCCTCGGCAGACGCTGCCCGAAGGGCCGACGCTCCCCGAGCTTGAGGCGGGCGAGGCCGTGCAGATGATCTGCCGCCTGCTGGATCGGACCGTCGATGAGTTCGAGCCGGAGATGCTCTACCGGGCCGCCGTAGCCAGTGGAGGACTGCCCCTTGCCCTCAAGTTCGTGGCCCAAGAGCTGGCGCTGGGAATGTTCCAGAGCCAGCGGGCCGACCTGCCGCTGGAGGCGCGTCTGCTGCGCGCTTACCAGCGGCTGACCGCCCAGCAGCGCAGCCAGCTTCACCTCCTCAGCACCCTCCAGCCCGCCTTCCATGTCGAATTGGCCGGCTTGGCCGGGGTGGATGTGGACAGCCTTCAGGCGTTGGCCGCCCTCTTTTGGATCGAACCCGGCGGCAGCCTGGAGACCTGCGAAATCCTCCCGCCCATTCTGCGGTTCCTGGCCAGCGTCTCACCTCCCGATCTCTCCCTGCTGGACCGCTCCTACGACGCGCTGGTTGAGGCGGGGCTGGAGATGATCGAGACGGACTACTTCCGCATCACCAAAGTCTTTCTGCCTTCGGCCGCCACCCTGGAGGCGATGATCCGCCGCGACCTTGCGGAGGGCAGGGAAGACCGGGCGGCGCTGGCGTATCCCATTCTCTACATGGCCTGGCATCATCAGCCGGAGATCGAGCGGGCCATCGACCTGGGCGCGGCCTGCCTGGGCGCAGAGCACAACGAGAAGTGGGATCGGCACCCCGCCGCCCTAAACGCCTGGGCCAGCGCCTGCTTTTTCGGCAAGCGGGCCGCCTTGGCCGAGCCGCTCTACACCCACCTTGTCAAGAGCGAAGTCCCCCGCTATCGCTATGTGGGGCACGCCAACCTGGGCCTGATTGAACTGAACAACGGAAACGCGGCCCGGGCCGTGGAGCTGATGCAGGTCAGCCTCCAAGACCCAGACGCCTCGCTCCGCCAGCACGCGAGCCGCCTGAACAACCTGGCCAAGGCGCAGTTTTTGAATGGAGAACCTGCGCTGGCGGTGGAAAGCGGGCTCAAAGCGGCCGAACTCTGCGCCGATGACGAGCGGCTGCAGCTCCTTAAAGGCGTCATCTACTTCTCGCTGGCCGAAATGCACCTTCTGCTCGGGCAGAGCGAAGAGGCGCTGCGGTGGGGGAGGCGGGCCGAGGCGATCTTTCAGCAGACAAATGCCCGCCTGCGCCATGTGCAGGCCTGCATGCTGATGGCCTGCGCGGCTGTTTACGGCGGCGACCCCGAAGCCGCCAAAGCCGCCCTGAGCAAAGCGGGCCGATTCGGCCAGATGGGCTCCTCCCACTGGGCTCCGGCAGCCGCTTGCGTGCTGGCGGCGATGGGCCTCTCAGCCGAGGCTGGCGAACTGGCGGGCGGTTTTGCGCTCGACTCCCAAGAGAACTGGGTGCAGCAGATTCTTGGTCGGCTGGAGCCCGTGAGCGAGCGGGTTCGGCTCTCGAATCAGGAACTCCTGGCCCTCTTTGAGCAGCTTGTGAAACGCCTTTGAAACGGGGCTGAGCCGAAACTTGGGGCAACGGTTCCGCAGTCACCCTGCGGACCGAACGGATCAAAGAATGAAAACCGTGATTAGCCTCTTCATCTTGCTCGTCGTCTTTTCGTCATTGGCCTTGGTCGGCTGCGCCGGCAATGGCAGCAGCATCGGTGGTTCGCCCGGCTCTTACGCAGGCTCCTACGATGCCGACTTTACGCTGGATGGCGACAGGGCTGGTGCCCTGAGCCTCACCGTGGCCAGTGATGGCAGCGCGAGCGGCACCCTCATCGTCTCGACCCCGCCCCGCATGGTCCCTTCGACCGAAGCCGAGTTCTCCTTCACCGCCGGCACGATTCAGATCTCGGGAGAGGTGAATGGGGATGGCTCCTTCTCGCTGACCGGCACCGACCCCAATTCGGGCAGCTTCACTGTCACCGGCAACCTTCCGGCCAACGGATCGGGCACCGGCACGGTGACGATCACCGCCGGCGGAATGCAGTACCACGCCGAGATCAGCGTGCACCAGGGCGGCGGAACGGGTTCGCTCAAGTTCTCCGATGTCACGGCCGGCATCAACTCCGCCGACTTTGGCGCATCGCCCTACATCATCATCTCGCATCTCTCGGGCAACTACTCAATCGTCGCCATCCCCAGCGCCCAAGACAACTCCCGCTCCTTTGTGCTGAACATCGACTCTTCGGTCGTGGAGGGCGACTCCGTGGATCTGAGCACGGCGTCCTCAGTAGGCATCACCTACCGCGACACCACCTCCAACGACGTAGACTGGAACCCCGTCTCCGGCATCCTCAAGATCGTCAAGCTGAGTCCGACATCAATCGAACTCGAATTCAAAGGCATCGAATTCACCTCCGACGACGCCAGCGGCTCATTCGAAGTGAACGGCACGCTTAAGAAGTAGGGTGGGGTTGTGCTGAACTGTCCTCGGCCAAGGATTGCTTGGCCGGGGACGCGTCGTGGGGTTGCTAAGGTGGTACGTGATTTTGGAGCCGTGCCGCCACCGGGCACACACCCTAGCCATCAAATCACTCGCCCGCCGCTGGCACGATACTCAATCGGAAAGTCGCAGCCTGGAAATACGCCCCCCTGGGTCCTCAGCCGCGTCATGGAATACAAGATTATCACTGGTCAAGCGGTAATCTTGGAGGATATGTGGCGGAAAAGTGCAGTGCAATTCGAATGACTCTTGTACGCGGTAGTAAATAGTCAATGAAATTCGTGCTGAGAACAAGCCTGCGTATCGTTAGGGCTCCTGAAAACATACCTGTCTTCCTGGGCGATAAAATTCGCCCTGGGTCAATGTTTGCTCCCGTTTCCTGTGCTGACTTGTGGGAGCGGGAGCCTTGGCGCAATAAATTAAGAGCACTGCTCCGGAGGCGGTGGGAACCGAGCCAGTCTCACTTGCAGGAAATGGCAATATCTCTTTTCAAAAGAGAGGTTGTTGGCGGTGACGGTGATTTTGGTCCAGAACTCATGGAATTGCTATATGAGCGATTTAGCCGGGACGTTGATGATGAACCGCTCTGCAAAGCAGATGCTCAGAAAGCATCTGCTTTGCAGACATTCACACTCACTTCTCAAATAAGGCTTGGTGAAATGTCGCCTGGTGGTGCCCGGCTAAGCTTGAGTATCGCGGAAAGAGAACCATGGTTAGCCTTTTTGATTTACCCGATGGAAAGAAAAGTGCCAATTGTTTCTTTAAAGTGGTTTGTAAGTATTGACTTTACTCAGACTCTCTTGTCTATTAGAAAGGCAGGGCATGCATGTGCAGATGATATCATTTCATACTTATACGAGATGTTGTTTTTGCAACAAAAAACGGCCATTGCTATTCATGAGTATTTCCGGTTGGCTGGGATTGTCTATGAGAGTAAGCGAGAGAATGCGATAATTAATGCTGAAGTCGATGCGATCATGCAAGCAGACCTAATCTTTGCTTATCTAAAAGCATCGATCGAAAAATCAATGGCCCTTCTGGCAGTCACTTACAATATAAAGGGATATGATTCGCGGCGGCGGCACCAGTCAAGAGTGAGCGCATTGTTAGATGGGTTGCCCGACTATGTTAAAGAGGCATATTACTGGTCGTATGTTAAAGAGATAATAACATCAGAGCTATTGGAGGATGTCAATACCTTTCGGAATGGTTTGTTGCACAAGAAAGGTATAGCCGATCTGCAACCACATAACTATGTCGACATAAATCCCTCGGATGCGCCATTCAACAAAATATCCGCCGTATTAATGGAGCAACACTCACGAAATACAGCCGTTTTTCTTTGCATACTCGCGTTGCTGACTGACTCGCTTGTCGAATTAAACCCAGATGGCGACGAAGAGTGGTTTGCTTCGCGAATAGTTCCTCTGGCGGAAAAAACTGCCAGAAAAATATATTCAAGAACGCACCTAGATGCCTTCGAAGGTGCTTCCTAATGGAAGAACAAAGTGGTGGAGATGATGGGATTCGAACCCACGACCTCTGCAGTGCGATTGCAGCGCTCTCCCAGCTGAGCTACATCCCCAAGAGAGTCCAGAATGATACCAGGCGGGCGAAGCTGGGTAGGACAGGGCCCGGTTAGAGGGGGGTGGGGGTGGTTCCGCCGATGAACTGCGGCATCGCGCCGAGGCCATCCACATGCGCTGCGGCCAGTTCGCGGAATCGGGCGAGGCCCTGCTTTTCGCGGGAGTCGAGGCTGAATTTCACCGCCGTCTGCAGATAATCCTCACACGCCTGAACCGTCCATCCCGACCGCTCCACGGCCCCGGAGATCACCTGATCCCAATTCGCCTGCGACCACACCCAGGCCGAAGCCAGCAGCCCGGCCAGATCGGCGTCGGCGGAGCGCATCTCCCACACCGCCCACACAAAGGGGAGGCCGGTCAGCCGCAGCCACTCCTCGCCGAGGTCCAGAACATGCAGGCCGTGCGCCGAAGCCTCGTAGCCGGCGTCGCCGATGATCAGCGCGGCGTCGTGCTCGGCGAGCATGGATTCCAGGTCGGGCGGCAGAATTTCATAAGTCGGAGCCAGCCCGCGCAGACCCAACACGACCCGCGACAGCGCGCAGCTGGTGAGGGAACTCTTGTCGAGCGCAACGGTCTGCACGTCATCCCACGGAATCCGCGAGAACAGCCGCACGCTCTGCACCGGACCATCCGAGCCGATGCACACGCCGTCGGCGGCGGGAGAGCCGCTCTGCAGGCAGTGGATGCTGCTGACCAGGGCCGCGTCCACTTCTCCGCGCTCCAGCCACTTGGCCAGCTCAGAGGGGGGCGCATAGCGCATCTCGACCTCACCGGAATGATCCAGTGCCTCCGCCAGGGGGCGGGCATTCACATAGGGAACACAGCCGAGCGTCCAGCGCGCCATATCAATGGCATTCTACGCCTTCGGTTTGCGGGCGACCGCGACCACGCTGCTGCCCCAGGGCAAAGGAACCCCGAACATCAGCCCGGTTTCGGCTTCCTGAAGGCTGGTGAGCGCGCGGTTCATCCAGTCCGGAACCCGCGGCAGATCCACCTCCGCCTTGCGCCGCGTCAGCCGGTCGCGCAGGCGGATCGCCACCACGGCGGGGAAGAGCAGAAAGATTCCGTACGAAAGCCGCTCGACTTCAAATCCGGCCGTTTTGAGCACCTTAGCCAGGCGCCCCCGAGTGTAGCGGCGGTAGTGCATCAGCGCCACATCGTGCGGCCCCCACAGCCACTGGTAGGCGGGCACATTCAGCACCAGCAGCCCGCCCGGCTTCAGCACCCGGAACATCTCGGCCGCCGCTCGGTCGTCGTGCTCCACATGCTCCAGGGTGTCCAGGCTCACGATGGCGTCGAATTCGGCGTCGGCCAGCGGCATCTTTTCCGCGCTGCCCAAGTGGAGACCCTTTAATCCACGCTCTCCGGCCAGCTCAAGGGCGAGTTCGCTGAAGTCGAGCCCTTCCGACTCGGGCCAGTTGGCCTGCAGCTCCTGCAGCATCGCGCCGGTGCCGCATCCGACGTCGAGGACTTTGTCAATTGAATCGCCGTGCCGCTTCAGCAGGCGCATCGCCATGCGGCGGCGGGAGACGAACCACCAGTAATGGTCCTCAAAGGCGCGCATTCGCGCATATTCATCTTTCTGCACGAATCTCCAGCCTCTTCTTGCGGCCCCACATTCTCAGCTTCACCAGGTCGCGCAGCATTCTCGGTCCGTCGCGCATCAGCACCACCTTCGAGCCCTCCTGGTGCGACCAGCGGATCGGCACCTCGGCGATGCCCAGCCCCAGGTCGCGGGCGATCATCAGCGATTCAAAATCGAAGCCGAAGCCATCGAGCTTGCACCGGCTGAAAATCTCCTTCGCGGCGTCACAGGTAAAGACCTTAAACCCGCATTGGGTGTCCTTGATTCCCGAAATCCCGAGAGTCTGCACCGCCAGGTTGAACGCGCGGCCCAGCATCTCGCGGTAGAAGGGCTGGCGGATCTCCAGGTTGCTCTCTTTGAGCGGGCGGCTGCCGATGGCGACCGGGGTCTTCTCATTGACCTCCGGCAGCAGCTTCTCGATCTCCTCGATCGGAGCGGCGAGGTCGGCATCAGAAAAGAGGATGAAGTCGGCGTCCGCATCAAGAATGCCCTGGCGGACCGCATAGCCCTTGCCTCGGTTGGGCTCGTAGTGGAGGAGGCTGAATCCGGGGTGTTCGGCGGCGAATTTCTCGACGACCTGCGGAGTGCCGTCTTTGCTCCCATCGCTCACCACGGTCACGCTCCAGGTGTAGTTTTGGGCGCTCAGGTACTCATTCACCCGCTCCAAGGTCGGCGCAATGCGCTCCTCTTCGTTGTAGGCGGGAATGATTACGGCAAGGTGGGGCCGACTCAAGGCAGGCGAAGTCTACCAGCGGGCTGGCGCGGCGAGGTTGGGCAGAGAATTCGCTCTCCGGCGAAGTGCCGACTGATACTATGAGTCTGAGCATTCGTATGATCGCCGCGTACTTGATTCTGGGTCTGGCATCGCAGCCGGGGCCGTGGTTCTACACCTGGGGGATGGGGGTTTCGCCTATCGACAAAGTTTCGGTGTACGGCGGAACCGCGATCCAGGAGATCATTGAGCCGGACGGCGGCAAGATGACCGTTGCCGGCAAGGAGTACGACACCTACCGGCACCGCACCACTCTGCGGCTGGATTCTCCAGTGGAGCAGGCGGGCAATCTTATCGATTTCATCCAGCCGCATACCCGCAACCACCCGACTATTCAGCTGAACAAGCGCTATCTGTTTGGCGTGACCACGCACGGGGAGCCCCCAGGCCCGGAGGGCACTCTGGCCTTTCGCTCCGATTGGGCGGTGGAGACAAATGCGTCGATCATTGCCGGGGCTTCGCCGCGCGCGACGGTGTGGAGGACGCTGTGCGGGTTGATGCTCACCGAGCCCGAATCGACCGCTCAGCAGATCTTCGACAAAATGCCTTCGCCTCCTGGATACATCCAACCGAGAAGCTCTCTCAACCCGATGACCGAAGACACTCAGTGGCTGATGGACCAGGTGGTGGATGCCCCGGGACTGAAGAGGCTGACGGCGGTGTCGCACTTGGTCCACTGGAAATACGAAGGGATGAACCACGAGTTCTTGGCCCTGCTGGAGGCCCTGGATAGCCAGGTGACGATTCCCGAATACCTCATGCAGGGGCTCCGGGCCGACTATGCGGCGGGCGGCTTCTATCCTGCGTCGGTACGACTGCCCGCAGAGAGGGTGTTTGAATTGGCTCTCACGGCCAAGAACGCCTGCGTGACTCTGCAGATGCTCGACGTTATGCGTTCGGTGAAGCACGGCCAAATGCTGCGCTTTCTTGATCTCTTCCACCATCCCGACAAGCGGGTGCGAATCCGCGCTGCGGAGAGGGTGGCGAGTATCCAAAGAGACGCGTCCCGGTCTCCTTCCAGCGTGCCCGAAAACGAATTGGAAGAGCGGATCAAACAGTGGGAGCAGTACTGGCGGGAAATCTACAGCGTCCCGCCTGCGAATTGAATCCGCCTACTTGCCCGGCGAGCCGATGACGCCCTTCACGGCGCCTTCGGCCTGGCTGGCGCTGATCCGCTTGACGTGGCGCTGGTAGGCCAGGTCGAAGGGGGAGCGCTCATGCAGCACAAGCAGGTTGTTCAGCGGGCGGCCGGTGCCGATGAGCATGGAGCCTCGGTAGTACAGCATCGTCGATCCGCCGCCATCCAGGCTGATGGCATCGACCGCGCCGAGCTGCTTCAGCGCGCGGGCGAGCTGCGAGAGCTGCACCGAATCGGTGGTGGCGGCGAGGATCAGCTTTCGGTCGGCGGTCAGGCCGACTCCGGTCCGCGCGGCCGAGCCCCAGATGCGGGCGTCGCGGAATCCCTGGCCCTGCGGGTAGGGGCTGATCACCCCGTTGTTCATGATGCGGACCGCGCCGCGCAGGGCGTAGCGGTAGGGGAACCAGTCGAATTCCTGCTTCACCTTCGCATCCAGAATGTGCGGCTTGCCGAACCAGTCGAACGCCACAATCGAACCCAGGCGGCCCGATGAGACCAGCTCCCCATCCACCAGAACTTCGGCGACCGGCTTCTGGTTCTCCCAGGCGAAGAAGGTGCCGGTGATGGCCGCGACGGGCTGGGAATTGCCGATGATGCTCCAGGCGGGAGTCAGTTTCGGAGTGACCACAGTTTCGCCCGCGACGTCATCTCGACGAAAGTCGCCGACCACTGCGTGATAGAAAGCTCCCTCGCTGATGACGCTGGTGTAGCTGACGGATCGGTCCTGCCCTTGAGCGATAGCTGCCCCCAGGCATAGAAGGGCTCCAAACATTCCAATCCGGCTGCGCATCCCCCTTATATTAGGCCAAAACTGCTCCCGGCTGGAGCGCGGTGAGTCTGAGCGGGCCTTTGATAGTTGACAAAAAGGTATATGATGGCCGAGGCGAAAACTTGAAGGATTTAATGACTGGCCTTCAGGTCTTGTCGCAAGAGTTGCTGATTTCATTAATGGTTAGACGCGTTAACCTGTGCCCCTGTTTCAACCGCGAGGGGTTCTATCTGTGCCAGATGGCCCTGGGGAAAGGTGGCGCAAAATTTTTGCGATACGGCTAGCAATTGGGCTCGGTTTTAGCTCTAGGACTATTGACATTACAGGCTCGCCCGGAGATATGATTCGGGGCAGTCTGATGGCAGGCTCTGAAGACGGCAGTCAACGTAGAGGTTCGCTCCGATGACCGGGCCCCGGCCCTGGTCTGCCTTCAGCCGTTACTCCTTCGCGGTTCTCATCTACACGATTCTCGTGATCCTTTTCGGCGCGTTTGTGCGCGCCTCGCTCTCTGGAGACGGTTGTGGAGCCCACTGGCCAACGTGCCAGGGTGCGCTCGTACCCGACGGGTCGCTGAAATCCCTCATCGAATACACGCACCGGGTGACCAGCGGCATTCTGCTGCCTCTGGTGGTGGGTCTGGTCGTCTGGGCATACCGCCTGTTCCCGAAGGGGCATCCCGCGCGGAGCGCCGCCTGGTGGAGCGTCATCATCACCATCTTCGAGGCCGCGATCGGCGCGGGCCTGGTCAAGTTCGGCTGGGTCGCCACGGATGACTCGGTCGAGCGGGTTGTCGTCACGGCGATCCACCTGGTGAACACCTTTGTCCTGGTCGGTGCGATCGGACTGGTCTGGCACTACGGGCGCGGCGGACAGACGTTCCGCTGGAAGAATTCCGGCTCCATCGGCCTGGCCCTCGGGCTCGGCATCATCGGCCTGGTGATCCTGGGCGTGACGGGCGCGGTGACGGCGCTCGGCGACACGATCTATCCCAAGGGCGATTTCGAATTCACGGGCGTGCTGAGCGACCTCAGCCCGACCGCAACCTTCCTGGAGCGGCTGCGCGGCATCCACCCGCTGGTGGCCACTTCGGTCGGACTCTATCTGGTCGGTATGGCCGCCTTCGTCTCGAACCGCCTGGGCCTGGATCGCGTGAGCCGCGCCGCCCGGTGGGTGTACATCATCTTTGGCGTCGAGATGCTGGTGGGCGTGGTCAACCTTTTCCTGAGCGCGCCGATCTACATGCAGCTGCTTCACCTGCTGATCTCCGATGCCCTGTGGCTCTCGCTGGTGCTCTTTGCCGCGATTTCGCTGGCGGTCGTAAATGAGCGCAGCGGGGATGTGGCGCAGGAGGCCGAAGAGCAGGAGCCGCGAACCTTTGGGCAGCTGGTGCGCGATTACATCGCCCTGACCAAGCCGCGCGTCATCAGCCTGCTGCTCTTCACCACGGTGGCGGCGATGTTCATCGCCGAAGGCAGCTGGCCCGGCTTCTGGCTGATCGTTGCCGTGAGCCTGGGCGGCTACATGGCGGCGGGGTCGGCGAACACCTTCAACATGGTCATCGAGCGGGATCTCGACCTGGCCATGGAGCGGACTGCGAGCCGTCCCACGGTCACCCACACGATCTCCGCCCGCAACGCGCTCATCTTCGCCGTTGTCCTGGCGGTGCTCTCCTTCGTGCTGATCACCGCGGCATCCAATGTCCTGGCCGCGCTGCTGGCTCAGGCGGGGCTGGTCTTCTATGTGGTCATCTACACGCTGGTGCTGAAGCGCCGGACGTGGCAGAACATCGTCATCGGCGGCGCGGCGGGAGCGTTTCCTCCGCTGGTCGGCTATGCGGCGGTGACCGGAAATCTCAACCTTTTCGCGTGGTTCCTCTTTGCCTTGATCTTCACCTGGACGCCCGTTCACTTCTGGGCACTGGCGATCCTGATCAAAGACGACTATGCCAAGGCCGGGGTGCCGATGCTTCCTGTAGTGAAGGGAGATCGCGCCACGGTCATTCAAATCGCCTTCTATACGGTCCTGACGGCACTCGTCTCGATCATTCCGCTTTTCCAGCATCAGGTGGGTGCGATCTATCTTTATGGGTCTGCCTTCCTGAACCTGATCCTGGTCGCGCAAACAGTCGGCTTGTTGAGGAATACTGACAGGCCGCACGCTAAAGCGCTTTTCAAGTACTCAATGGTGTACTTGGCGCTGATGTTCGTGGTGATTGCGGCCGACCAGATGATGGTGGTGGGGGGATGATGCCGCAGCCGCGTTTTGGAGCACAGATGCAATCAGTAAGGAATGGGGGTGGCCGCTAGGGATGGCACAGATTTTTCGTCCCGGCGCCAATACAGTCGCGCAAGCAAGCCTTTTGGTCGTGGCCGCTGGCGCTTTCTTGACCTTTGCGGCAGGTTCACAGCTGTCTCGGTCACCGTACAACACCAAGGTGGACATTCCCCTTGGCCAGCCGGTGCCGTTCAGCCACAAGCACCACGCCAAAGAGCTGGGCATCGACTGCCGCTTCTGCCACACCTCGGTCGAGACTTCGGCCAAGGCGGGCGTGCCTTCCACCGATACGTGCATGACCTGCCACTCGCAGGTCTGGCCGAACAGCCCGCTGCTGGAAGTCGTGCGCCAGAGCGAGGCCACCGGCACGCCGATCCGGTGGCTCAAGGTCAACGAAGTCCCCGACTTCGTCTACTTCAATCACAGCATTCACGTTGATCGGGGAATCTCGTGCAACAACTGCCACGGAGAGGTGCAGGAGATGCACCTGACCTGGAAGGGCCGCGAGTTCCAGATGGCCTGGTGTCTGGAGTGCCACAACAGCCCCGAGAGCTACATGTACGAGGTCGAAGACTCGGACCTGACGCCGCGGCAGCAGGTGTTCGAGCTGTACCGAAAGGTTTCCAATGGCGAGGCGCTGTCACCCGTTGAGAAGAAGCTGGCCCAGGGCCTGCCTCAGCGCGTGCCGAAGGACAAGGTGCATGAGGGAGTCCAGCTGATGAAGGATCGCGAGATCAACGTCACCCAACTCGCCGACTGCTATGTCTGCCACCACTGATCGAAGGGAAAGGAATTGAGCACCAAGAACATCAAGAACAAAAGCTACTGGAAGGGAGCCCAAAACCCGGTCAATCAGCAGGAGGCCAAGCCCTGGTCGGCTGACGAATTTCCCTATCGCCAGAGCCTGAAGGACCTGGATCGACGGTCCTTCCTGAAGCTTCTGGGCGGATCGGTCGCGCTTGCCGGTGTGGCGAGCGGCTGCCGCTTCCTCCCCCAGACGAAGATCGTCCCCTTCGTCAAGGCGCCGGAAGACAATGTCCCCGGTAAGGCCCGGTATTTCGCCAGTGCCGCCGGAAGAGGCGGCTTTTCCATGGGAATCCTCGTGGAATCGCACGATGGACGCCCCACCAAAATCGAGGGCAACCCGCAGCACCCGGCCAGCCTGGGCGGCTGCGACCCCATCACGATGGCGGAGACGCTCTGCCTCTACGATCCGGATCGCCTGAAGCAGCCCTCCAAGAAGGGCAACCCGTCCACCTGGTCGGCCTTTTTGGAAGAGGCCCGCAAAGTGATGGCCGAGGCCGGAGACGGCAGCATCGCCATCCTGACGGAAACGGTCGGTTCGCAGATTCTTGCGGGCCAGCTCAACGAATTTCTGCGCGAGCATCCCAACGCCAGCTGGCATCAGTACGAGCCGGTGAACCGCGACAACCTGCGCGAGGGTGCCATTGCCGCCTTCGGCCTGGATGTCCACAGCCGCTACGACTTCACCAAGGCGAAGGTGATCCTCAGCGTCGACTCGGACTTCATGCAGTTCTCCGAGGCCCCGGTCCGCTACGCGCACGACGTGATGGCCGGACGCCGGGTCACTGAAGAGGGCGGCGACATGAACCGCATCTACGCGGTCGAAGCCACTCCGTCGCTCTGCGGCGCGGTCGCCGACCACCGCCTGCCGATCAAGCCTTCACAGGTCCTCGGCTTCCTGCGCGCTCTGGCCAATCGGCTCGGCGTGCCGGGCGTGGGCAGCGTGAACCTGCCCACCAGCGTGGATGACCGCTGGATGACCGCGCTGGTGAACGATCTGCGCGCGAATCGCGGCGCGAGCGCCCTGGTCGCCGGAGCGCACCACGGCCCCAAGGTCCACGCGCTGGTCCATGCGATCCACGAGCATCTGGGATGCTTCGGCGAGACGGTGATCCTCTCGGCTCCGGTCCTTCCGAAGCCGGTGAACCAGTCCCGCGAGCTGGGCGACCTGCGCGACCGCATCGAGCGGGGCGGGGTCAAGATGCTGCTGATCCTCGGGGGCAACCCGGTCTACACCGCGCCGACCGACGTCAATTTTGCCGAACTGCTCAAGAAGGTGCCGCTGACGGCCCATGTCTCGATGCACGACGACGAGACGGGCTTCCACTGCACCTGGCAGCTCCCGCAGTCCCACTTCCTTGAAGCCTGGGGCGATGCGGTGGCCTACGACGGCACCCGCTCCATCGTCCAGCCCCTGATCGAGCCCCTCTACGATTCCAAGTCGCTCTCGGAAGTGATGGATCACATGCTGGGCAAGGCGCGGGCCGGCGAGCAGATCGTCGAAGACTTCTACGCCTCCGCCACCGGCGGAAACGACAAGGTGTGGCGCACCTGGCTGGCGCAGGGCTGGATCGAAGCCCCCAACGCTCCGGCACCTGCCGGACAGCCGGAAGAGGGAGCCGCCCCGACCGGGATGGCCTCGGCGCCTGCGGGCACGCCGATCCAGGCCGCGGTCGTCACCGATCTGGCCGCCTCGATCACGCCGGATGCAGAGTCGAGCGGACTGGAGCTGATGATCCTGCCCGACCCGACCGTCTACGACGGCCGGTATGCCAACAACAACTGGCTGCAGGAGCTTCCCAAGCCGATCACCAACATGACCTGGGACAACGCCTTCTACCTCTCGGCGGCAACTGCCGAGCGGCTGAACCTTCGCCGAAAGGAGGTCATCGGCACCCAGGAAATCGAATTGAAGCCCGCCGGTCTGGGCCGCCCTGTGGGCGAGCTGACGGTGGACGACCTGAAGATGCGCGCCCCGGCGGCGGAGAACCTCGGCATGGCCGACGACGTGGTGGTGGTCCACATGGGCTACGGCCGGACCCGCGCCGGACAGATCGGCACTACTGCGGGCGTGAACCACGGCGGCGGCTTCGATGCCAACGTCCTGCGGACGCTCGACCGACCGTGGATGGCCTCGGGAGTGACCCTGGCCAAGACGCCGGACTTCTACGCGATGGCGAACACCCAGTTCCACAACGCGGTTGAGAGTTCGGCCATCGACAGCGGACGGCACATCATTCAGGAAGCCACCCTGGCCCAACTCATTGCAGGCGAGACGCTGGCGCACCGATTCGGCGCGCACGGCGGCGATCATGATGAGGACGGCCACACGGTCGACGATCATGCCGACGAAGTGTCGGATGCTCATGTCGAGGGCAGCGGGCACGTCGTTCCGGTGGAGACGAATCCGCCCACGATGTACGACCCCGATGAGCACGACCACTCGGAGACCAACTACCAGTGGGCGATGACCATCGACCTGAACCTGTGCACCGGCTGCAACGCCTGCGTCACGGCCTGTCAGGCCGAAAACAATATTCCGACCGTCGGCAAGGAAGAGGTGCAGAACGGACGCGAGATGCACTGGATCCGCATCGACCGCTACTATGTGGGCGACGGAAACAGCCTGGACACCTCCAATCCGCCGATCCGCTTCCAGCCGCTGACCTGCATGCAGTGCGAAAACGCGCCCTGCGAGCCGGTCTGCCCGGTCGCGGCCACCGTGCACAGCAAGGAGGGCATCAACCAGATGGTCTACAACCGCTGTGTCGGCACCCGATACTGCAGCAACAACTGCCCGTACAAGGTGCGCCGCTACAACTTCCTGCACTGGACCAAGAATGTGTACGACATGCCGGTTCTGCGCATGCTGCAGAACCCCGACGTCACCGTCCGCACCCGCGGCGTGATGGAGAAGTGCACCTACTGCGTCCAGCGCATCAATGAAGCCCGAATTGACGCCAAGAAGGATGGCCGCGAGATCCACGATGGCGAAATCGTGACCGCGTGCCAGCAGGCGTGCCCGACCAAGGCGATCATCTTTGGCGACAAGAGACACCAGGAGAATGCGGTGGCCAAGTCCCGCTCCAGCCGGCGCAACTATGTGCTACTGGAAGAGGTGAACACGGTGCCCCGCACGACATATCTGATGAGGATCAGCAACCCGAATCCAGAGCTGGCGACCGAAGTGGAGGCCGGTCACTAAGATGGCGGACGATCGAAACATCGCACCCGTAGATCGCGACCTTCTGGTCGGGACGCATACGGAAGCCTCGTTCGATGACGCCATCGGCGGCATCGTCCTCGACCAGTCCCGGCACAATCAGCCCGAGCTGAAGATTCCGGGCGTCAAGTTCCTCAAGGCGAGCCCGTGGTGGGTCGCCTTCGGAATCGGCTTCACCTTCCTCAACCTCCTGCTGGTCGCGGTGGTCTATCTGGTCTTCACCGGCATCGGCATCTGGGGCAACAACCAGCCGACCGGCTGGGGCTTCGACATCATCAACTTTGTCTGGTGGATCGGCATCGGCCACGCAGGAACGCTCATCTCGGCGATCCTGCTCCTGCTCAAGCAGAAGTGGCGCAACTCGATCAACCGAATGGCAGAAGCCATGACGATCTTCGCGGTCATGTGCGCGGGCATGTATCCCCTGCTGCACACGGGCCGGCCCTGGGTCGCCTACTGGCTGATGCCCTACCCCAACAAGCTGGCGATGTGGCCGCAGTTCCGCAGCCCGCTGGTTTGGGACGTCTTCGCGGTCTCGACGTACATGACGGTCTCCATCGTCTTCTGGTACGTCGGCCTGATCCCCGACTTCGGCACCCTGCGCGACAAGGCGAAGACCCGAACCCGGCAGATCATCTACGGCGCGCTCTCGATGGGCTGGCGCGGCTCGGCCAAGCACTGGCATCGGTACGAGCACGCTTCGATCATCCTGGCGGGCATCTCGACTCCGCTGGTTCTCTCGGTCCACACCATCGTGTCCTTCGACTTTGCCATGGGCGTCGTGCCCGGCTGGAATGTCACGATCTTCCCGCCGTACTTCGTCGCGGGCGCGGTCTTTGCGGGCTTCGCGATGGTCATCCTCTTCGCCATCCCGCTCCGCAAGTGGTACAAGCTCGAGAACTTCATCACCGAGAAGCACCTCGACTGGATGGCCAAGATCATGCTGGCCACGGGGCTGATCGTCTTCTACGGCTACATCATGGAGGCGTTCTACGCCTGGTACAGCCAGGTTCCGGTTGAAACCGCCCTGCTGTGGAATCGCGCAAACCTTCTGGATTCGCCCTACTCATGGGCGTTCTGGATGCTGATTCTCTGCAACGGCATCATCCCGCAGATGATGTGGGTGCCCAAGCTGAGGCGGAATACCGCAGCGCTGATCACGGTCTGTCTTTCGGTCAGCGTCGGCATGTGGTTCGAGCGGTACGTCATCATCCCGCTCTCCCTCACCCGAGACTATCTGCCGTCGTCCTTCGGCTTCTACACGCCGACCTTCTGGGACTTCGCGATGTTCTTCGGCACCATCGGCCTGTTCATCTTCCTGATGTTCCTCTTCGTCCGCTTCCTGCCGCTCATCAACATCTTTGAGATGAAGGAGCTGGCGCACGACCTTCACAAGGAAGGCCACCACGGCGGCGAAGACCACACGGCGAAGGAGGCGCCGGCAACGAGCTAGACATGAGCCACGGCAGAGATTCATCGCCCAAGCCATACGGCGTCGTCGCGGAATTTGCAAATCCCGACGACCTGATGGCGGCCGCCCAGGCGGCGCGGGATGCAGGCTATTCCAAGATGGACGGCTATTCGCCCGTTCCTGTCCACGGTCTCGTCGATGTGATCGACGGCCGGGACGACCGACTGGGGTGGATGGTCTTTGGAGCGGGCCTCACCGGCGCGCTCGTCGGCCTGAGCCTGCAGTACTGGGTGTCGGTGGAAGCCTATCCGCACAATGCGGGCGGCAAGCCGCTCTTCAGCCTGCCTGCCTTCGTGCCGGTCATCTTCGAGTGCACCATCCTGCTCTCGGCGCTGACCGCCGCCGGAGCCATGCTCTTTCTCAACGGCCTCCCGCGGCCCCACGACCCGGTGTTCAACGCCGAGTCGATGAGCCGCGTGACCTCGGACGCCTACTGCCTGTGCATCGAGGCGAATGATCCGAACTACGACGAGCAGAAGGTAGTCGACTTCTTCAACTCGCTCAACCCGGTCTCGGTGGAAGCCGTGATGACCTCGGAGGGCTACTAATCATGAAGCGCTGGATTCCGGCCCTCGCCGCCTGCGCCTTCCTCGCCGCCGGGTGCCACCGCGATATGTGGCAGCAGCCCAAGGTGGAGAGCCAGTCCGAAAGCCCGTTCTACCAAGCCGACAAGTCGGGCTCCCGCTGGGAGCCGGCGGGCACGGTCGCCTACGGCGAAGCCAAGACCGACACCGCCTTCCACACCGGCTACGACGATGACGGACGCCTGGTGAAGGAGTTTCCCTCGGCGGTGACCCGAGAGATGCTGGAGCGGGGCGAAGAGCGGTACACCGTCTTCTGCACCCCCTGCCACGGCCAGATCGGAGACGGCAAGGGCATGATCGCCCAGCGCGGCTTCGAGGCCTCCATCCCGGTGGCCAGCTACCACACGGATCGCCTGCGGGAGATTCCGGTCGGACACTTTTTTGATGTGATCACAAATGGAACCGGCGCGATGTACGCATTCGGCGCGCGGATTCCGGTCGAGGACCGATGGGCGATTGCCGCCTACATTCGGGTCCTGCAGAAGAGCCAAAACGTGAACTACGACGAACTCAGCTCAGAAGAGCAGCAGAAGGTTCAGACGGGCGCCTCCGGCAGCCACGACGACCACAGCGGCGACGGGCACGAAGGAACTGAGGAGGCGGGCCACTGATGAGCGCTCCCGCAGCGACCAACGCTCCGGTCACCAAGTTCCCGGGCACGGCCATGATGACGGGCGGAGTCTTCCTCGTCGTTGGCCTGCTCCTGCTCGGCGTGCTGGGCATGAATCAGGGCAACGAGGTCATCATCAAGGCCGCCTTCATCGGCTGGATGTTCTGGACCTGCGTCACCTTTGGATGCTTCGGCCTCTCGCTGCTGCACCACACGGTGCGCGGCAAGTGGGGCGCACCGCTTCTCCGCATCTGGGAGGGCGGCGGCGGACCGATCAACCTCGTCGCGATGGGCGTCTTCGGCGCGATCATCATCTATTTCGGCAAGGGAACGCTCTACCCCTGGTGGACGCCTGAGAACATCGCCGCCGACCCGGTTCTGGCCGGACGCGGCATCTGGCTCAACGACGCTTTTGTCTGGACCCGTTACGTGCTCTACTTCGGCCTTCCGGCCATGTGGGCAAGCTGGAACCTGCGCTGGATGCGCCTGGAAGAGGCGACCGGAGAGAAGAAGTATTCCGACCTCCGCACCAACTTCAGCGCGCCCGGGCTCGCCATGTTCTGTCTGGTCATCAACTTCTGGGCGACCGACATCGGCATGGGCCTCGACCCGCACTGGTTCAGCCAGATCTACGGCGTGTGGTTCGTCGGCAAGATGGCGCTGATGGCGCTCAGCATGGCCACCCTCATCATCTGCACGCAGTCCAACAAGGCTCCGTATGCAGGCCGGGTGACGCACGGGCTGACCAAGGACATCGGCAACCTGCTCTTCGCATTCACGATGCTGTGGGGCTACTTCTCGCTGTCGCAGTTCCTCATCATCTGGTCGCCCAACCTGCCTGAGTTCAACGTGTACTACCTCGCCCGCAGCGAGAACCACTACAACGTGCTGGGAATGATGAACCTGATGGGGTCCTTCTTCATCCCGTTCCTCGCCCTGCTCAGTCCGGCGACCAAGCGCAGCACCAAGATGCTCGGCTTCTGGGCGGGATGGATATTCACCTTCACCATCGTGGACATGCTCTACGTCCTCCTGCCGTCGCTCCAGCCGACCAACTGGATCGGCACCCTGGCCGTCGTGCTGGGCGGAATCGCGGCGTTCGGTGGAATCTGGCATTTCCTATTCGCGTGGCGAGTCCGGCAGGCCAAGAGCCTGCTGACCGAGCCGCACCCCTACAAGGCCATGGAGGAGAAAGCTCATGCAGCAGCCTGACAAGCAGACCGATCTGAGCCTGCTCGAAGAGATGGGCTACGAGCCGCAGGACGTTGATGTCAAGCACATGCCGATGCATGCCGTCGGCCTGTTTGTCTCGATCATCGTCGTGCTGGCCCTCGCCTGGCTGATCATGCTGGTCATCAATCCCGAATCGGTCGGACGCAAGGAGCCGGACCCGTTCCGGGTGATGCCGGAGAGCCCGGACCCGCTGTTGCAGACAAACACGACCGCCCACCTGGACATGATCCAGCTGCGCGAGCATGAAAACGAAGTGATCCACGGCTATGGCTGGACCGATGCCGACACCGGAAAGGCGCACGTTCCCATCGACCGGGCCATGGATATGGTTCTGGAAGAGGGCTTGCCGAGCCGCGGAGGCGCTCCGGTCATGACGCCGGAAGAGCCGATCGCTCCGGCGGAAACAGATTCCGGCCACGGCGAAGGCGCAGTGGACGACCACAGCGAGCCCCCCGTGGAAGGCGGCACCGAAGAGCACACAGAACCCCCGCATGAGGAGGCGGGCCACTGATGCGGCGCACGCTGATCATCGCCGGGCTGGCCGTTTCGGCACTGGCCTCGGCGCAGTACTACGGCAACACGGAGAACGCTCCGGTGCCGGGCACGGGCCGCGTCTCGACGACTTCGACCACCGCCAACGTGCGCGTGGACCAGAAGCTGGGCGAGAAGATTCCGCTCGACCTTGAATTCACCGATGAGAACGGCGAGAAGGTCCAGCTCAAGAAGTACTTCACCGACAAGCCGGTGCTGCTTCTGCCGATCTTCTACGAGTGCCCCGGCATCTGCACCACCGAGCTGAACAACCTCGTGGAGGTTCTGGGCCGCTTCAAGCGGGAAGAGGATGAGCCGGGCAAGTCATTCCACGTCCTCATCTTCAGCATCGAGCCGAAGGAAGGGCCGGAGATGGCCCACTCCAAGAAGGAGGCGTACCTCGACCTCTACAACCGAGAGGGCACCGAGGCAGGCTGGAGCTTCCTTACGGGCAGCCAGGAGAGCATCACCAAGCTCACCGATTCGGTCGGCTTCCGCTACACCTACGATGACAAGGGGAACATCGTCCACCCCGCATCGCTGGTCGTGCTGAGCCGCGAAGGCGCCATCGCCAAGTATTTTCTCGAAACCGAGTACCAGCAGTACCCGCTTCTGGATGCCATCAAGATGGCGGCCAAGAACGAAGTGGGCGAAAGGCAGCAGGCCGGGGCATTCCTCGCCTGCATCAAGCTGAACCCGATGACCAGCAAGACGACCGTCACGGTGCTGAACACCCTGACGGTGGCCTGCCTGCTCACGGTTGTGATTTTGGGGACATCGATTTTTGTGATGAACCGACGCTACAAAGTTGAGATGGCTGAGATGGAGGAGGAAGGGACCGACAACGGGCCTGACTAGACGCTGATGGAAAAATTTCCGCTGGTACCTGAGCAGGCTTCCGAACACGCTTCGCGTCCGTTCGGCTACGACTGGCTCTTCTTTACGATCACGGGGCTGACAGTTGTCTTCACCATCATCGTGGGCCTGCTCGTGCTGGTGCTTGCCGTGCGCTATCGCCGGGGCACCAAGGTCAACCGATCCAACCCGCCGACGCACAACACGATCCTGGAGCTTTCGTGGACCGTGCTGCCTCTTGTCATCGCCATCGGCATCTTCGCCTGGAGCTCGATCAACTTCATCGGCGTCCGGCAGATGCCCAAGGATGCGGTGGACGTCTTCGTCATTGGCAAGCAGTGGATGTGGCACGTCCAGCACATGGACGGCACCCGGGAGAACAACGAACTGCACATCCCGGTCGGCAAGCCGATCAAGATGACGATGATCTCGCAGGATGTCATCCACGCGATGTACCTCCCCGAGTTCCGCGCCCAGTACCACGTCGTGCCGGGCCGCTACACGCAGCTCTCCTTCACGCCGACCAAGACCGGCAAGTTCAAGATGCTCTGCGGCATGCACTGCGGCACCGACCACTCGCAGATGTGGGGCTATGTGTACGTTCTCAGCGAATCCGAGTACGCGGAGTGGCTGGACGGACAGAAGGGCAACCGGTTCAACCCGAAGGCGAAGACCATGGTCGACGCCGGCAAGGACATCTGGGATCAGAACCGCTGCTTCACCTGCCACACCGGAGAGAACACGGTGCGCGGCCCCAGCCTGAACGGCATCTTCGGCGGCACCCGAACTTTTGAGGACGGCTCGTCCGCCGTCGCCGATGAGGATTATCTGCGGCAGTCGATCGTCGATCCCAGCCGCCGCCTCGTCAAGGGCTACGACCCGACGATGCAGGCTTATCAGGACCGCCTGACCGAAGAGGACATCCTGTCGCTCATCGAGTACATCAAGACGATGGGCACCGCCTCGCCGGACGGCGAGAAGGCTCCGGTGGAGCAGGAGCGGCCGACCCCGGCGCCCGGCCCAACCGCGCCGCAGAACGCAACCGATATTGCAAACAAAAAGAGCTCTGCTAACGCCAGCCAAGCTGAGGAGTTGAGAGACCGCTAATGAGTGCTTCCGCACAGACTCACCAAACGCACGCCAAAGAGGGGAAGAACTACCTCAACGCTGATCACACGCTGAAGTCGTGGCTGTTGACCACCGACCACAAGCGGATCGCGGTGATGTATCTCATCTCGGTCACGTTCTTCTTCTTCCTGGGCGGCCTGGCGGCCGCGCTGGTCCGAGCGCAGCTCACCGACCCGCAGAACACGCTGCTGAGCCTGGAGGACTACAACCGGGCCTTCACCGCTCACGGCGTCTTGATGATCTTCTTCTTCCTCATCCCCGCGGTTCCGGCCACGCTGGGCAACTTCCTCATGCCGATCATGATCGGCGCGAGGGACCTTGCCTTTCCACGCTTGAACCTGGCGAGCTGGTACGTCTACATGCTCAGCGGCATCATCGTTCTCACGGCGATGCTCATGGGCGGCGTCAGCTCGGGATGGACGTTCTATACGCCGCTCAGCAGCCTCTACTCAAACGGGCAGGTCTCGCTGACCCTTGTCGGCTTGTTCCTGGCGGGCTTCTCGTCGATCATGACGGCGGTCAACTTCATCGCCACGGTGCACAAGATGCGCGCGCCGGGCATGACCTGGTTCCGGCTGCCGCTCTTTGTATGGGCGAATTACGCCACCGGCCTGGTCATCATTCTGGGAACCCCCGTCGTCGCAATCACGCTGCTGCTGGTCGTTCTGGAGCGGTCGCTCAAGTTCGGCATCTTCAGCCCCGAGCTTGGCGGCGACCCGGTGCTGTTCCAGCACATGTTCTGGTTCTACTCGCACCCGGCGGTCTACATCATGGTTCTGCCGGCCATGGGCATCATCAGCGAGATGATCACCTGCTTCTCGAAGCGGAGGATCTTCGGCTATGAGTTCATCGCCTTCTCGACCCTGGCGATTGCGGGCCTCGGCTTCCTTGTGTGGGGCCACCACATGTTCGTCTCCAGCCAGTCGGTCTATCTGGGCGTCATCTTCTCGCTGATCAGCTTCCTGGTCGCGATTCCCTCGGCGGTCAAGGTCTTCAACTGGTCCACCACCATGTACAAGGGCCAGGTGGAGTTCAAGACTCCGATGATCTACGCGCTGGGCTTCATCGGCCTGTTCGTCATCGGCGGCCTCACCGGACTGTTCCTCGCCTCCACCGACACGGACGTGCACCTGACGGGAACCTACTTCATCGTCGCGCACTTCCACTACGTCATGGTCGGCGGTTCGATTGTCGCCTTCCTGGGCGGCGTCCATTTCTGGTGGCCCAAGATGTTCGGTCGGATGTACTCGGAGTTCTGGGGCAAGCTCTCGGCGCTGATGATCTTCGCCGGGTTCAACCTCACGTTCTTCCCGCAGTTCATCCTCGGCTACCTCGGCATGCCGCGGCGCTACGGCTCCTACGCCTTTGCGCCCGAGTGGCAGATCTATCACATTCTTTCGACAGCAGGCTCTACGGTCCTCGGCTTCGGCTTCCTGCTCCCGGCGGTCTATCTCACCCTCTCGCTCTTCTTTGGCAAGAAGGTGAACAACCCCTGGAACGCAGCCGGCCTCGAATGGGAGAAGACCTCCTCGCCGCCGATCACGGAGAACTTCTCCGAGCGTGTGATCGTGACGAAGGAAGCCTACGACTACGGCACCGGAGCCCTCGATACCGAGGAATCCCACGCCCCGTCTCGATGGCAGGAGCCTGCCCGTGAGAAGTGATGCAATGAACGCAGGAGGTGATCACTGATGTCGGCGCACGCAGCGACTGATCCGGGGCATCCGGAAGTCTATTTCCAGTTCGAAGACATAGATCAGCAGCAGGAGACGTACATCGTCGGCATGTGGTCGTTCCTCGTGACGGAAGTCATGATGTTCGGCGCGCTGTTCCTGATCTACACGCTGTATCGCTGGCGATACCAGGGCGACTTCTTCCTGGCGCACGAGGAGCTGGACTGGAAGCTGGGCGGCGTGAACACGCTGAACCTGCTCTTCAGCTCGTTCCTGGTGGCCCTCGCCGTACACTTTGCCCAGCGCAACAAGCGGAAGGAGCAGCTGCTCTGCTTGGCGGGAACGCTGGTCTGCGCCTTCGGCTTCCTCGTCATCAAATACTTTGAGTATTCGGCGAAGATCGAGCACGGACTCTATCCCAACGCCTATATGTGGGACTACCACGGCCCGGCCAACCCGGATGCCGCGCGGCTGTTCTATAGCCTGTACTTCGTCATGACCGGCCTGCACGGCGTCCACGTCGTGATCGGCATCATCGTCATCAGCCTGTTGATGGTCTTGATCGCCACCAAGAACAAGGTCATCACGGACTATGTGCCGACGGAAATGGTCGGCCTGTACTGGCACTTCGTCGACCTGGTCTGGATATTCCTGTACCCGCTCTTCTATCTCATTCCGAAATAGCCATGGACCACGCAGAAAAAGACAACCACCATATCATCGCGGACGGGCATTCGCACCACATCATCCCGACCAAGAAGCTGGCGATGACGTTCGGAATGCTGGTGATTCTGATGATCCTCACGATCGTGGCGGCTCAGATTCCGGCCATCATGCCGAACCTGGATCCGTTCCTTCAGGAGAGCACCACCGGCCGCTGGCTGATGAACCTCGTGGCTATCGGAATTGCGGTGATGAAGGCGGTCTTTGTCATCAGCATCTTCATGGGCGTCAAGTACGGCACCAAGCTGATCAAGCTCTTCGCTCTGGGCGGCTTTGTGTGGATGCTGTTGCTTTCCATCACCCTGGTGGACTACTTCTCGCGTCCGTGGGAGCCGGTTCAGGGATGGGAGAACATGCCGAGCTCCAGCTTCCAGCGCGACAAGCGGGGCACCGACAGCCTCGATCCGGAAGGCCAGATTCCGCACCGCGTTCCCTCTGTCGAAGAGGGCGGCCACGGCGGCGGTCACTGATCGGTCAACTGACGCAGTTCAGATTCAGCCCAGACGAGGATTTCTTCGGCTGGGCTGTTTTTGTCCCATAGCCGGGGCTCGCCCCAATTGACTTCGATGGTGTCTTTGGCTTTGTGCAGACGCCGGGTGTCGCCGGGCATCATCTGGTCGGTGTGCTTGAGCCCGCAGCACTGCACCCGGCATCCCGCCATGCGGACGATGAGGGCCGCGCCTTTATAGAGAGGCATCAGTTTTCCGGTGAGGCTGGTGCCGCCTTCGGGATACATCACCACGCAGGCTCCCTTGTGCAGAAGATCGACGGCATGCTTGATGGCCGCGCGGTCGGGCGAATTCTGGCTGACGGGGAAGGCGCCGTACCACTTCATGAACCTGCCCACGAACCCCATGTCGAACAGCTCCTTCTTCGCCATAAAGTAGATCCGGCGGGGGCAGGCGCACTGCATGAGCGGAGGGTCGATATAGGCGAGATGGTTGGCCAGAATTAGCAGGCCGCCCTCCTTCGGGACGCGCTCTTTATGCCGGGTCTTCCACGGCCCATAGATTTGAAGAAGCAGTCCGATCAGCGGCCGGTAGAAGAAGAGGGCCGCCTTTATGGTCCATTTCTCCTTCATCTATACGGATATTTTACGCCCTGGCCCCACTTTGGGTTGAATTGGCGGGGGCAGGGGGTCGTCTAAGAGAGTATGAGCAACCACCGATGGACTCTCGCCGCCGGAATCGGCATCCTCGGCCTGGCCTCGAGCCACGCTCAGATTCGGAACACGAATCTCAACAGTCTGCTTGGAGAGCGCAGCCTGACCTTTGGAGAGGTCGTTGTCGCCGGGGCGATCAGTGAAGCCCTGGGCATGGACACCGGCCACCTCCTCTCGCCGACTCCGCAGTACTACAACATTCAAGTTTTTCAGCCCGCGCCCTACCTGGCCGTCCAGCCGGCGTACTACAACGACAGCTACTACTACGACGACTACGGCTGGTACGAAGATGACTACGATGAGGGGTACTACGATGGATATGACGACGGCTACGAAGATGGATACGCCGACGCCTCATACTATGCCCCGGCCACCTGGTACCATCAGCCCACTCCGCGAACGATGGGCTGGGGACGCATCGCCCATTCGATAGGCATGCACCCAGGCGACTTCAACAAGAAGCGCAAGAAGCATAAGTCGGGCAACGTCTATGTGGTCAACAACTACTACCGCTACGACGACCACGACAGCCGCTGGAATTCCCGCCGTCCGTCGCAGTCGATCCTGCGCTCTTCGCCGGTCTTCCACCGGGAAGATCGCCGGACGCACCCCCTCTTCGGCAGCATCGACAACGACCGGGATGACCGGGCTCCCCGCGTCTTCCGCGCCTCGTCTGCTCCTCCGATCCTGCGCGACCAGCGCGATGACCGCAAGGCTCCGCCGGTTCTGCGCGGTAAGCGGGATGACCGCAAGGCTCCTCCGGTCCTGCGTGGCAAGCGGGATGATCGCAAAGCGCCTCCAGTTCTGCGCGACCGACGGGACAATGATCGCAAGAGTCCGGTTCGCAAGAATGACGACAAGAAGCGCGGCCCGAGCATCCTCGCCGGCGACCGCCGCTCTGAAGACCGCAGGGCTCCCGTCCGCAAGTCTGGCGACAAGCGAAAAGGCGGGATCCTGAATGCCGACAACGGCAAGAAGAAGGACAGCGGCAACAAGCTCCTCGGCGGCAAATCGAAGGGCAAGAGCAAGGGCGGCAAGAAAGGCCGATAGTTCGTTAGAACAATCTCTTCTCCAGTCCGACTGGCTTGTTTACGTTGACCTGAATCTCCTCCTCTCCCTTAAGGGAGAGGGCAGGGCCTGCCCGCCATAGCTTCAGCGTCGGCGGGTGAGGGGGTT
>CBFGUV010000006.1:0-103847 GCA_965652385.1 uncultured Fimbriimonadaceae bacterium | reverse complement strand
AAAAAAACCACCACCAAACCCCGCCCCACCCTCAAAACAACACAAAAACAAAAAACCCACCACACCCGGCGGGGGGGGGGGGGGCCCCCAACTTAGGGCCGCCGCGAAAGAAGCCGGGCCAACTCGTCCTCAGCCCGGCGCAGATGGTGAAGGTCTGTCATTTCCAGGCATCGTTTGGACAGCTTCTGAAGCAGGTCGATCGCCTGGTCTTCCTCTCCGCGAGCGGCGAGAATTTTCGCGCGGGTCATTGTCGACTTCTCAGCCACCTCTGCTCCCATCTCTTCCCGCAGCTCATCCAGCGTGTCTTCGGCCTTCACAATGAAGCCCTGCGCTGCTTCTATCCTGGATCTCACCTCCAAGCCCATCGCCAGGGTGTTCTCGTCATACGCCTGCGCGATTGAGCGTTCGCAGGCGTTAATCGCATCTGCCAGTGCGCTTTGTGGAAGGCTCCTAGATTCAACCAGCTTAAGGACGTGCAGCGCGTAGTCCCGCTCCAGACAGAGCTGGACCTTTCTCCGAGTGTCGCCTGTTGCCTGTTCGACGGCCGCCAGCGCCGTCATCTGGACTCTCGCCAGCATCTTCGCCTCTATTTCGGGAACGCTTCTCAGGGCCAGCCCCCGTATCCACAAAGCCTCAGCCATTCTGGTCGGGCATTCATCTTCAGCGGCCAGCCGCTGCATCTCGATGAGCTCAGAAAGCGCGGTTCCGATGCGGGTCAGGCGCAGCTCAATCTGGATGATGCGCTCCGTGAGCGTATGCCTTAGTGCCGGATCATCCGCGAGATCTCGCATTCTCTTCGCCAGTTGGAGGGCGCTGAGATTGGCTCCGGCAAGCGCTGTCCGCTCAATGACGTCAAGCGAGTCTTGAGGGGCAAGACTTTCTGTCAGGTCAGGGCGCGGAACGAACTCATTGACCCACGCCGCGTGAAGCCGCTCCTGCAGGTGCTGCAGGGTGAAGGCAGCGAGAATCTTGGCCAGGCTCTTGGCCGTCACTGCACCAGGCCCGGCCAGGAGCTGCGTGACGTAGCCGCCGGTAACACCAAGAGCCCGCGCGAAGGCCTGCTGGCTTTCGAACTCCTCAGCAATCGCGGCATCCAGCTCAGCCCGGAATGACCGCAGAGCGGGGCCGCTTAATGATCCTGGCGTATCTGCCGCCACCTCGTTTCACCTGCTCCCATACGAGTTAGTTTACGCGGGCTCACCCGATGTTTGGCGGAATCGGTGCTCCATAAAGACCACATCAGGACGGCCATTGTTGAACTCAGCGAAGCTCTCATAGCACCAGCCTTGCGGGGCCAGCGCGTCGCTCCACGGAACGCGGCCCACCTCGACAAAGCCTGCCCGGCCGTAGAGCCGTGGCAGGACGGTGTCGAAGGCATCGAGGTGCGAGCCGCCGAGATGGACGGCGAGCCGCAGCAGGTTGGGCGAGGCGGGCTTGATCTCCCGATCCGCATGGCAGAAGACCGAGAGGATGCGGCTGCCCTTCATCGCGAATCCGGCCAGTCCGTCCTCATCGATGAAGAGCCGCATCGCCCCATATTCATCCGCTTCGTGGAGGTGCAGGCACCTGCCGAACGCGCCGCGCGACCGAGCCGCACTAACCGCGAAATGGCGAAACGCCGCGGCAGATTGCATTCCTGGATCAAGCTCCACGATTGGGAACATTGTTCCGGCCTGATGATCATTCGGCATGTAGATCGAGCGGCCCATCGCTCCACACACAACCGTTTGGCAGGTCTGGATGGTGAAGTGTCTCTTCTGCAGGGCTGCCGGGATCACAGCTTCCTCCTCTCCCCGCGATTGAGGGAGACCCGGCGGGTGATGGTCCGTGTGGTCGCAACGGGCTTGAGCAGGCTGGTGCGGTAGGAGCCTTTGTATTCGTCCACCACCTGCTCCTCAGTGGCGGTCTCCGTCTCCGTAACTTCTATCCCCTCGATATCGCTGCCGGAAAGGAGCATGAGGACAAAGAGCTCGGGAGACTGGCGGGCAATTTCAACGATGACGCGTTGCGCCTCATTGAGGGCTGGCGAATTGACATTGGCGGGCAGGCGGCCTTCGAGCATCTCTGCAGCGGCCTCCTGGATCTGCTGTTTCAGGCTTTCGGGGAGGGAGTGGATTTCGCTCATCTTCTGCTTGGTTCCTGTTTGGGGTCTAGCTCCACCCGCCTGGCAGCGGCGCGCCCAGTTCATCAAAGGTCTGGACCAAATAGCCGAACCGTGCGCCCTCCGGCAGGAGGGAGCGGAGCTGGCGGGACCGGCGGGTGCCGGTGGTGACGACGAGGAGTCGGAATTCGGGAAGGCCGTAGAGCCGCTCGGTGTGGCCATTCCGGGCAAGCTCGTGGTAGCCCAGGAGCTTCTCGCGGAACTTCTGCGGCGAGACGTGGCCAAGGTCTGCCTCGACAAAGGCAGGCACGCCGTCAGTCAGCGCCAGGCCATCGGGGCGGAGGGCATGCTCGCCCAGCGTGCGCCAGAGCTGCTGCTCGAACCGCCACCCGGAGGCACCCTTCTCCAGCAGCGCAATGCGGATGCTGGTGACAGCCAATGCATGGCGGACAAACCGCGGCGATCCCGCCCGCCCGGCCAGAAGAGGTGCGATCTGCTCCCCGACCATCTCGGCCGCTTCGGGTCCGGCCATGTAGAGCGACTGACCGAAGTAGGGCGTGGTGAGCCGCTTGAGGCATCCGGCGGTGCAAAGCTCCCGCATGCGGGTGTTGGCCCTGGTCACAGAGCCGAAGTAGCCAAGCTGGATGACCTGGTCGCGTGAGAGCAGGTGGCTCAAGGCAATGTCGCGGACGAGCCGAACATCACGGCGCGTGAACCTCACAACCAATCCTCCAGGGTTTGCGCGGATGCGGCACCTTTTGCCTTCTTGGGAGTTTCAGACTTAAGCCCGGGCGCATGCTGGACAGGCTCTTCGAACTCAGGCACGGCCTGGCGAAGCTGTTCGATGAGCGAACGCGCCTCAGCGCTCCGCGTCCCGACATTCGGGATGAGCGGAGCATTGACCTCGATCCGCAGAAGATCCTGGCCGCGCCGCCAGAGCATCGCCTCGCCGACCGGCAGGGCTGGCAGATTGAGGGCTTTCGGGTCGCCGGTGAGGTCTCGGCTGAGCGTGCCGCCATCCTCGCGTCCGGTGCGGAAGACCGCCTTGACCCCGACGTTGTTGAGGATCATGGAACGGACACGGGGGTTGAGCTGAGCGAGCGTCTGATGCGCTATGACAAGCGTCAAACCGAACCTGCGGCCTTCGGCCAGGATGTGCTCGAAGGCCTTGGCGGTGAAGTGCTCGAACTCGTCGACGTAGAGGCGGACAGGGTTGCGGTCCTTCTCGGGGACATCGACCCGGGCAAAGACCTCCCGGCAGATGGAGGCGAGCATGAGGTTGCCCATCATTCGGCCTGCGCCGTGCAGCTCATCCGCGGCCAAGGAGACCAGGATGATGCTTCCGGGCGTGTTGAGGTGCCTGCCAAGGTCCAGCGGTTTGGGATTCGCCAGCGTGCGGCGCAGGGCCTTGGTGGCAAAGAGCAGGCTCACCTTGTTGAGGACCGGCAGGGCCAGAGCCGACTGCTTCTCTTTGGAGAGTTCTCCGTAGCGGAGCCAGAAGCCCTTCACAGACTCATCCGCTATGCGCTCTAAGACCTTGGAGCGATACTCGCTGTCAAAGAAGAGGGCATCCAGACACGGCAGGGATTCGCCCGCCTCGGTGAGCAGAAGCACTGCGCTTCGCAGCGTCTCAGCAAGCTGGACGCCCCAGCTCTCCGACTCTGCGGCAACAACGTCAAGGACGCCGAGGGCGCGGAAGTACGGCTCGCCAGATCCAGCGATGGGGTTAAAGCCGATCGGCCGCTCACGCTCCCTAAGGTCAAAGAGAGCAATCCGCTCCGGCTCCACCCGGCCCGCGCAGAGCTCAAGCGCGGCGGAAACCAAATCGCCCCGAAGATCCAGGATGACAAAGGAATGGCCGAGCAGGATGTCCCCGGCTATGAGGTGATGCAGATAGGTGGTTTTGCCGCAGCCCGTGGCCCCGATAGTCAATGCATGGGTGCGAAGCTCCTGTGGAGTCAGCGACACCATCGCATCTGAGAGATTCCAACGGATACCCTTTCGCTTCTTCTTGGCCCCAATCCAATGATATGGCGCGACACGCTTCATCACAGCCATGGTGGGATGGCGTAGATGTGGCAGTTTTTGACAGACGCGATTCTTTAGTAGTTGCTAAACCGGTTTGCCCAGAATCCCTCCATGAGATATTAAAAGGACAAACGCTGCGGTAAGTACAAGAAGAGAGAGTGGCTGGGCAGAGAAAGGAGCCTAACAGAAAGCTGAATCCAGATGAACGGTGCTTTGTCGATATCCCTAACTAAGGGGGCAAGGCTCACTTTTGCACGGGCACGTAGCTTTCAAAAGCCATCGGCGTCACGGCGGTTCTCATCCCTCCTATACGAAAGAGTCCGCACTCCCAGCGCCTGGAAATCTATTAGAGCACATACTTAATGCCATGTCATCTCCCCTGCTACCTTCGTAATTACAAACATATATACCAAGAAGCACTCTACGTTAGCACTGCTTGCGTTATACACTGCCATCTAATGCTGGCGTGTTCATCCACACACTATGCACAACGAATTTAATAGAATACTATAGGACCCTTTCAAGATTACTCTTTAAGATCTATTCAGGATATCCAACAAAGTGCTATCGACGAACACTGCTGCGGCTAAAGCGCATGTCGGAATTACACCTAACCGAGTCTCTGTTGATTCGATAAGGACTTCATAATTCCGAATATTTCTAAGTCTTGCCATACCTTCATCGATCATTTCCTTGAGAGTATCTTCGATCTCAAGCCTTGGCTTTTGCCCACTTGCTACAAAAATGACACCTGCACCCCTATCATGGGGGATTCCAACGCCAACCGCTGCTGAAAGCACGCTCGTCGAATCCCCGGAGCAGACTGGAGCTTCATATATGGATGGTACTAGCAAGCCATGGCCTTCTATTAATTGTGGTCGCACGTCCATTACCTCTACGGGGACTCCCTTGGGGACAATACTTGAGACTTTGATCAGATTAAAGTCAGCAATCCCTGCGTTGCGTAAAGCATTATCAAAAGCGTTGAGTGCATGGGGAGCTGATGCCACTCCGCTGGTCAGCAATATTTTCTTTGTATCAAACCACATATCTTATTCCTAATAGGGAAACCACCAATCACGATGTTGAGCCTCAGATGAATCGAACGATAAGTGCTTCGGCGGGGCAAATTCTAAAAGGCCCTCTTCACCTAACTCAACCCCGACTCCACTTTGTTTTCGCCCCCCCCAAGGAGCTTGAGGGAATGCAACATTGACATCATTATGCCAGCACATCCCAACGCGCATATTGTTCATAATGTACCTAGCAGCTTCTGGATTACAAGTCCATACTGATCCTCCAAGGCCCTGCTTTACAGAATTAGATAACAATACTGCCTCAGATACATTCTTTACGGGCCAAATACACATTACTGGTCCAAAGCACTCTTCATCGGCCAGAGCTGCTGAATATGGAATGTCAGTTAATACTGTGGGCTCTAAGTAAAAGCCCCCATCAAGATCAGCTCTTTGTCCCCCTGTATGACAGCGGGCACCTTTTGTTAGCGCATCGTCAATAAATTGTTCAACCTGATCGACAGCCGATGATGATATCAATGGTCCGACATCTATTCCCAATCGTAACTCATTTGTAATAGCAACTGCTCGAGCTAGAAATTCTTCATAGACATTTTCGTGCACAAAAATTCTCTTCGGACGAACACAGACTTGCCCACCGTTAGTAAATGAGCCCCAAACAAGACCATTCACAGCCAGCGCGATATCTGCATCTTCACAAACGATAGCAGCATCTATACCACCAAGCTCTAATGTTTGGGGGATGAATCGAGGTGCTAGCTGGGACGCAATCTTTGATCCAGTGAGCGCACTTCCAGTAAAGGATACATAATCTATACCTTCATGCTGCACAAGTAAACGTCCAGTCGTATCATCACCGGTGAGAAGCTGGATCACATTCTGAGGTAATCCCGCTTCGAGTAACATCTCTACAATACGCATGCCAACAAATGGACTATATTCTGAAGGTTTGAAGATAACTGCATTGCCAGCAACAAGTGCCGCTGAAATAGCCCATAAGGGCAGCTCTAGCGGATAGTTCCAAGGCTTAATGACTGCAACAACCCCCCAAGGCTCTCTTACGACAACACTTTTCTTGCTAGGCCAAAGGCTTTCATCAAGTCTTAGCTCACGATCTCTGAGAGTGATTGGCGCAATATCTGCAAAGTACCTAGCCATATCGGCACTTTCTGCAACTTCAATGTCCGCCTCCTGAATGCGCTTTCCACTTTCTTTGTGTATAAGTTGCTTTAAATCGGTTTCTTCTCCTTCATCACCGTAAGCCAATACTAGTAGGTCAGCAAAGCGTTTTAGTATTTCTGCTCGATGTGCAATATCTACGGTCCTCCAAGTAGTGGAGGCCTCTTTAGCCGCCTGTACAGCTTGGTCAACATGCGAAGACGAGGCAACACTGAATTCTCCGACAACACTTCCATCGTTTGGTGAAATTGATGGGAGTATTGAGTCGCTAAAATCCCATTGGCCTGCAATATACAAAGTCCTATTGTTCATTTTAATGTCCTTTATCCTTACTAGTCCACACCCAACCAATTACGGCTAAATATATCGTACCAATGATTGCGGCTAAGGCCAAGCATTCATTTAGGGTCGTGAACGTGATTCTAAAGCTAGTGTTCATAATACCAAGGAGCTGCCCTGCAGAGATGAGTAGTACAGTTAATGCGATAGTGATGACGAGGCTCGAGATGTATCGTTTGATTGTTCTCTGTAAAGATAGTAGGCGGCTTATGCGTTCTTTCAACTGGCTGGTCGTAATCTCAGCAGCCATCCGCATCGCTCTTTCCGGCGTTGTTCGCATCGGTGATGACCAAACAACGTCATCGTATAGACAGTCCACGCGAAGCTTGGCAGGCTTCCAAGTTTGGTGGGCCTCGGTTAGAGTGAGGGCAAAGAACACAGTTAAGAAGGGTGTATGTAGGAAACTTCCGTCACTGAAAACTTGCTTTTCATCACACATCCAACGCAGTGCCTTGAATGTTGTGTGAAGTTCGGGTTCAAACCGTTCACCATCAGGGCGTATAAGGGCTAGCGGCAACCCACTTAGCTTTATGTATACATAAACGACCTTAATTGAATCTATATGACTACCCCACATACCGTCAATTTGGCTGTGTTCACAGTAAGTGCAGGCTCCAAGGATTGCCTCGTGGGTTTCAAGGAGTTCTTTCTCATAGAGAACTTTGTTTTTGGCGTCAGCAGCGCAGTATGTGCAGAACAGTGCTAATGCTTCGATGACCTCAGATGTTGCGAAGAAGTCATCCCACCAGTAAGCGGTAATGCAGTTGGCTTCTCCATCTGGAGGCTTAATCGTTAATATGCGCTTTGTTTTTTTCTGAAGTAGGTACCGGACAATGTCACCAATAATATCCTTATTTGCGCCGAATATCTCCTTTACCCAGCAATTCATTTGTGATGGTATTTGACTTTGAAAGTGAAGCAACGTTATTGCTATTTGCGCTACATCTGCAACTCCGAAAGGATATTTTATGTCCTTGTCCCATGAATAAAATTGCTTGCAGAGCCATTGTATCGAGGATTTTCGTAGTGTTTGTATCTTACTATGTTCTGCCTTGCTGAATTCTGCTCGGTAACGGTGCGCACCCTCATCTAGGACTCGCGTGACAACTGCCGTGTCCCAAGTTACGTTTTCCCAACATTGATAATGGCCGCATTTGCTATCGCTGATGTGTTCCAATATCCACCGGAGGACAGATGGTGATTTTAAGTCCGTGTCATGGCAGATATCTTCGTATTCTTTGTGCTGTCGAAAGATGTCGCTAGCTTCCCAAAGGAATTGAAGTGAGAGCGCTGATTCCCAGACGCTGTTACTAGCCTGTGTTAAAATAGCTTCACTTGAGGTTCCCAGTAGCCACTTGGATATGCGGCATAGGTATCTTGTGCGTATAACATCTTGCAACGTTGTGTCAAGAGGTGTAAAGGGTAGGTCTGGCATGAGTTACTCAGCGTGTTGTATGGGCAGGTAGTGCGGCACAGATTTCAGTCCATGTAGTATGTATTGTCCTTTTATGCAGAGTGCTTGGATGCTAGACGCCCAATGCTATAACCTTCTGTTTGCATGTCTTCGGACCACGGGTTAAGAATGTATCCGTATTTGAAAAGGGCTAGTTGCGTTGTAAGTATGGTATGTGGGGTAGCTAATAAGCAGAGTGAGGATTCGTTCGGAGGAGCAGAGCTTATATCAGTAACCGGATCGAACACGCTGAACTGAACCCCTTTCTCCTTAAGCAGCGACTGCAGAAGCACTGACGGACTGCCGACGGTCAGCGGACAGTTTGGCTTGTAGGCAGAGCCGAGGATGCAGATCGGCAGGCCTCGCTTCTCGGACTCTTCAATCAGCAGATCGGCCAGCCACTCGGTCTGCTTCTCCCTCGCCTTCATGATGGATTCGAAGAGGTCATAGCTGAGATTCAGCCGCCTTGCCAAATGCGACATGGCGATGTTGTCGCGGGGGTGGCAGGCGCCGCCGTCGCCCATTCCGGCGCGCATGTATTTGGGGCTTATGATGCGGTCGGTGGCTTTGGCGAGGGTGTCTGTGACGTCGTCCACGTTGCCGCCGACGTGGTGGCAGATCTCCATCAGGAGGTTGGCGAAGGCTATCTTCATGCCGATGAAGGTGTTGTAGGAGACCTTCACCAGCTCAGCGGACTCGATGGAAAGGCGGACGAGCTCGCGGTCGTGGAGGGCTCCGTAGAACTCCGCAAGCTTTTCATCGTGCTCATCCGACTCCCGCCCGAGCAGCACGAACTCGGGATTCAGGAAATCCTGGATGACCGTGCTCATGGCGATAAAGAAGGGGTTGTAGACGATTCGGGCCGCGCCCTCGGTCAGCGGCAGAATCTCGCGCCGGATGGTGCCGGGCAGGACGGTTGAGACAATCACGACATCCGCCACCACACCCTTTTCTCGGGCCGCATCGCAGATATGCGAGACCGCCTCGCACAGGTAGCTGTAGTCGAAGTCCTCCCGTTCGTCGGGCAGCCGGGTGATGCCCTCATATTCCGGGCCATGCGGCGTCTGGACGCAGACGAAGATGAGGTCCGCCTGACCAACCATATCTTCTATGCGGGTCAGCTGCATCTGGCTCTGGGCGAGCAGGTCCTCGACTTCCGGCTCGGACGTGCAGATTTCGCGGGAGAGAACGCTCTGCCGGACTTCCTCGCTGGCATCCCAGGCCATCACCTCGTGCCCTCCGTATCTTTCGGCGGCTAACGCACAGGGCATGCCGAGCTTGCCGACGCCGACAAACCCTACACGCACTGGGCTGCCTCCTGCTCAATGAATGCCCGAAGCTTGGCGGCATCCTCATCTCGCAGATGCGCCAGCGCCGGGTAGAGCGCGTTCACATTGTGCTCGCGGCCGCGGGCCATCCGCTCCTGGTGGGTGGCATCCCACTCGCCCTTGCCGGCCATGGGGTGCATATGCTCGGTGTAGAGTTCCTCCAGATACACCCGACGCCCGATCGCCTCTGAGACGTCATTCAGCCAGGTGTCGTTGTAATCGGAGGCGAAGTAGGGAGGCAGGAAGTAGCCGACCGCGCGGATCCAGTTCTGGTGGATGAAGCCGTGGGTGCCGAGCCCCTGGTTCTGGATTCCATCCCGGCCATAGACGAAGGCGATGCGGTCGGGAAACTGGGCGAAGGCGTTGCGGACCAACTCATCCCACCCTTCTGTACGGAAGACGATGTCATCGCCCGCATGCATGTAGATGGGTCCGGAGGCGGCTTCATAGGCCTTGTTCCAAAGCGTGCTGAGAAGCTCCCGCGGGCCGGTGGTGACCGCCACATTGGGATAGCCTGCTTGGGCGAAGTGCGCGGCGCTGGCCTCGTCGTCATCGTCGCAGTAGACGCTGACCTCTATGGCATCCGGCTGCGCAGCAAGGCTCATCGCCGACTCGTACATCCGGTGGAACTGCTCTGGCCGGCGCCTTGTCGGCAGAATGATGGATATGCCCTCGGCGCTTCCCGCGCCGCCTCTTGCTTCTTTCATTCCTGTCTCCCCAGGGATTTATACAATGCTACAGCAGATATGCGCTGGATGGATCAAAAAGATGCATTCCTAAACGGACAAAAATTCGCCAATCATTAAATCTCTATGAAATAGCAATAGGCAGCCTACACTCATCTTTTGGACCATGGGAAAGATGCAGGCACCCGCGATTATGTGCGTCCATGATGACGACGCCTACATGGTGGAGGCGATCCAATCCTTCGCCCCTTTCGGACCGGTTCTGGTCTTCGTCAATCAGATTCCCTGGCACGGCCCTCCGGGCTGCTGGGAGCGGGTGAAGGAGCGTGCGGAGCAGGTCGGAGCCGAGGTCGTCACCGGCGAGTGGCAGGGGGAGACGGAGCACCGCCGCGCGGCGCTGGCAGAGGCCAAAAGCCGCGGCTGGAAGCACATCTTTATTCCGGACACCGATGAGATCATTGAGCCGGAGCTGGCAAGCGCCTGCCTCACCGCGGCCAAGGCTGGCCTTGCAGACCGCATCTTCGTGGAGATGGACACGTATTGGAAGACCCCGGCCCACCGCATCCGCCCCCGCGAGCAGATCCGGCCGCTCATCATGCTCAACGCTCAGACGGCGGAGCACGTCCACATCCGCGAGTATTCAGGCGGCAAGACGCTGCTCTTGGGAGCCGACCACGGCGTTCTGCATCACCTCTCCTATGCCGGACCGGATTCGCGCATCCTGCGCAAGATTTCCACCTGGAGCCACCGCGATGAAGTGGACCCGGCGTGGCTGCAGCGTTCCTGGCGCGGCTGGGACAGCGACCATCTGCTCAGAAACCTGCATCCCACCCATCCCGAGGCTTACCATATGGTGGAGCGCACTGAAGTTCCCGAGTTGCTCGTGCCCGCGATGGAGCGATGGAGGAAGCTCTCCGGGCTGGATGTACCGGGAATACCCGAAACTCCTGAGCGGCTTCTCAAGGTTTCCGTGGTCATCCCGGTGCTGGATGGCAGCGATGACCTCTTCATCTGCCTGGAAAGCCTCAAGAACTGCGAAGACCTCCTCCACGAAGTCATCGTTGTTGACAACGGCTCCCAGGAAGGCATCGCAGCACTTGCAAAGCCCTACAAGTTCGTCACGGTCATCCGCAACGAAGTGAATCTCGGCTTTGCCGGAGCCAGCAACCAGGGCGCGGAGGCGGCGACCGGCGATGTCATCCTCTTCCTCAATTCAGATACTGCTGTCCCGAGGGCGGGCCTCATCCGTTTGGTGGAATCTCTCATGTCTTCGGGCTCAGTAGGAGCAGTGGGGCCATACACCAATGCCTGCGGCCACTTCCAGCTGATCAAGCCGACCTACACCTCGCTGGCGAACCTTGAGCCGTTCGCGATCGACTTCGCGCATCGCGCCGAGGGCGACCGCGATGTGGACATGCTGGTCGGCTTCTGCATGGCCGTGAAGAAGAGCGTGCTGGATGAGGTGGGGCTCTTCGACGAGGCGTTCGGCATCGGCACCTTCGAGGACAACGACCTCTGCTACCGCATCCGCCGCGCGGGCTACAGCCTGCTCATCGCCGCCCGCTCCTTTGTCCACCACAAGGGCTCGGCGACCATCCGCAAGGTCGGCCCCAAGCTGCTGGAGATCGTGGCGGAGAATGAGAAGCGCTACCGGCAGAAGTGGGCCAGAGACCTGGAGACTGGCTTTGCCACCAGCCTCTCCGGCCTCTCCGCAGAGCCCATCCAGTTTGACAAGTCGAGGCGGCCGGAGGAGCTGGGCCGCAGCCTGAAGGCCAAGGTGGAGCAGGCGGATATCTCCCTCATCATGATCGTGAAGAATGAGGAGCGGGTGCTGGGCGACTGCCTCGCTTCCGCCAAGTCCTTCTTCAAAGAGATGATCGTCGTGGACACCGGCTCCACCGACCGCACACGTGAGATTGCGGAATCTCACGGAGCAAAGGTCTTCGACTTTCCCTGGACCGACTCCTTCTCGGAGGCCCGCAATGTATCGGTGAAGCATGCCAGCGGCAAGTGGGTGTTCTGGCTGGATGCAGACGACACCCTGCCCTTCCCGAGCGGCCAGGCCATCCTTGAGGCGGCCATCCAGTCGCCAGAAAATATCTATGGCTACATCGTTCCGGTGCAGTTTGTCGAGGGGGGCTCAGCGGGTGCGACCCGGGTGGACCACGTCAAGCTCATCCGCAACTTTGAGGGCCTTGAGTTCCGCTTCCATATCCATGAGCAGGTGCTGGGAGCCATCCGCGAAGCAGGCGGCGAGATTGCGCGGATTGAGGGCTCGGTCGTTCTGCACTCCGGATACGACACCTCCGAAGAGGGGCAGGCCCGCAAGCGCGTCCGCGACGAGAAGCTCCTGAAGCTCGACCTGAAGGAGCATCCGGACCATCCCTTCGTGCTCTTCAATCTCGGCATGACCGCCCACTACACCGGCGACCAGGAGGCGGCGATCAAGTGGCTCAAGAAGTGCCTCAAGGTCTCGGGCAAGGGGGAGTCGCATGTGCGCAAGGCGCATGCTCTGCTGGTGATGGCTACTGAGCGGCAGGATGGTGAAGAGGCTGCGGCAAAGCTGACGCAGAAGGCGCTGGAGGAGACCGGTCCGGATGCCGAGCTGGAGTTCCATGCTGGACGCCTGGCCCTCGCTCTCGGCGATCCCGACAAGGCCATCTCCCACTACCACCGGTGCCTGGAGATTGATGCGGGCGGCTATCTCAGCAGCTTCGACCGCGCCATCCAGGGCTACAAGGCCTTCTGCAATCTCGGCATCGCACACGGCGCAAAGAGCGACTGGCCCGAAGCCAGGAAGTGGCTCGATATGGCCTGGAAGGAGGCTCCGATGGACCAGAACGTCATCGACCTTCTCGCCGATGCCTGTCTGAAGCTCGGGGATGTGGACTCGGCTCATGGACTTGCAAATAGCATCTTCATCCACAGCGGCTACGAGCGGCTCTGGCTCGAAATTTCCATGAAGGTCGCCGAAGCCCGGGGGGATGCCGGAGCCCTGCAGTTCCTGCAAAGAGAGGTGGTGGAGCAGCCGAACTTCTATGAAGCGAGGCGGCAGCTTGCCAGGCGTCTGCTGGAGCGGGAGCTTCATGCCGCCGCCCGGCCGCATCTGCTCTTCCTCACGGACCGAGGCGATCCGGAGGCCGCATATCTGCTGGGAGTGGTGGCCCTGCGCGCTGGAGCAGTCAGCCAAGCGCATCGGTGGATGAGCATGGCGCACGAGCTGAATCCCGAGCACGAGCAGACCCGGCAACAGCTGGCCGCGATTGAGAGCGTCATCCAGGGGCAGGGAGCCCCCTGATGGCCTACAGCGAGGTCGTGCTGGAGCACTTTCAACGGCGCAGAAACGAGGGCGCATTCGAAGAATCCACCCACACCGGCCGCGGCGGCACCCCCGGCGACGGCCCGTTCATCACCCTCCACTTCCAGGTGGAAGGGGGCGCCATCCTCCGTGCCCAATACGAAACCTACGGCTGCCCCGCCGCCGTCTCTACCGCCAGCGTGGTCTGCGAGCTGCTGACCGGACGGCCGGTGAAGGCGGCTTTGGCGCTGGAGGCAATGGACATCAGTGTTTTGCTGAGAGGTCTGCCTGACGGAAAAGAAGACCGTCCGCACCTGGCCATCACGGCCATCCAGCAGGCGCTTGGCGAGTTTTCTTAGGCTTGCGTTAAATGGAAATCTTGCCGATTCATGCAGATTTCATTATTAGTTAATGGTTCTGTGGAAAACAGTGCGAAAAAGAATACGAAAATCGAACAGGCTTGGAATATCTCTGCTTTAATAGAAAGCATGTCAAGTGGACTTCCATTCAACGCCAACTTCCCGTGGGGAGGTTCTGGTCTTGTCGCAGGTGTCGTCCACCTTGGCGGCGGAGTTACGCCGCGTCCTATGCCAGTACCATCTCCCCCTGCGCCTGGATCGCCTCCAGGAGGAACTGGTTTTGGGGAGATTCCTGGAAAGGAGCCTCCTGAGCCAGATTGCATCACGGATGACGACTGCGGATGCGGGGACGAAGGAGGGGGCGGCACTGGTGGTAATGGGTGCGTATACTTCGACTGGAATGGCCTTCCGAGTTGGACGAGCCCTCCGGCTAGCGCTGGGGGAGGTTCACAGCCAACTCCCTGCTACAACGATACTCCGGGCACAGACCCTCCGGGCTAGCATCACTATCCAAGTTAAGAAGGGGAGAAGAATATGAGGCCAGATAACCTTCCAGAAGCATCCAAGAATTCAATTGAGCTTTACAGTTCAGATCATCCGCACCACCCAACGCCTAACCCGGCGACCGGTGAACTCTTTATTGACCCGGACTTCGTATTGGGGATGGCTCCATTCGACCTGGATCTGAGCTTCTACTACAGCACTGCTACCTCCTATTCCGGCCCTTATGGTAAGAAGCGCTCCGCCACGGTGGACGCAAGACTTTATTCCGCAACATCAGGGGGTGCTGTATCTATCCAGCACGGCAATTTTGCCGTGCTTAGATTCAATAAGGTTGGAACGGCGGGCGGGATCACGACCTATATGGCAGGAGCAAAGGGCGGAAACTCGACAATTATTTTTGATGGAACCGAGTTCAGGGAAATTTTTGCCAGTGGCATGCAAATGGTCTACGCCCGTCACAAGACTACAGGCACAAAGCATGAACTCGCCCGTGTAGAGGACCCGCTCGGACGAGCCCACACCTATACATATGGCTCTGGCGTTGAAGAGGGGTATCTCAAGTCAATTCAAGGCTTTGATGGGCGCCTGGTGACTTTCCACTATATCTCCGGCGTCTCAACGTCACTTGTCAATGCCATAGAAGATTGGTCCGGCCGGCGCTGGACTTACCAGTACGATGGCAGCAACCAACTAACGACGGTCACTTCTCCAATCGGATGCAGTACGGAATACACCTATACCGCCGTCGGCGGAACTGAATTGGTCGGGAGCATCACCGACCCGCGAGGCTACACAACCAGCTACACCTATGACGGCAGCATGCGCGTCTCTAAGATGCAGTTGGGAGAGTCGGTTTGGACCTATACATATGGCCCCTTCTTCCTGACGCAGACCGCCATCACCCAGCCGACAGGAGGCGTGACGACCATTGTTTATGGCAGTTCTAACCAGATACTGAGTCGTCAGGACCCTGAAGGGGTCAAGGTTACATACACTTATGATGACCAATTCCGTCAAAATGGAATGATCCTCCCGAGCGGGGCCTACACCAGCATGACGTTCGGTCTATATGGCAACCTGCTTGCCCAAGAGAACGGTCTCGGCTTCAGATGGACCTACGCGTACTCTGGTAATCACCTGGAGAGCATTACAGATCCTTATGGTGCCAAGACCACCTATGCATACACTTCCGAGAATCGACTGAGAGCCATCACCGACCCGCTGGGACGAACCACAACATATGCCTATCTCGCCTCCGGCAATCTCGAAAGTGTCCAATCGCCTCGTGGGTTGCTGTCAACCTACAGCTATAACTCGGCGCAGATGACAGAGTCTGTGGAGCACCCTGGCGGTCCAACGGAGTACTTCTTCTACGACGAGCTTAATCGCAAAGATGTGACGCGGATCGGGGCCGGTGGCGAAGCGTTGTTGACTACGGTCACATACGACGCCACAAATCATCTTACAAGTGACAATAACTGGAACAGCGAACTCAGCAGTTATATTTATGACAGTTGTCTTCTAAAGGCAACTGTCAACCCACTGGGATATCGCACAACTTATTCCTACAACCGGTTCGGCAAGCGGACAGCGGCGATGAACGCGCTGGGTTATGTCACGACTACCGAGTACGATCTTGATGGAGATCCAGTCAGCATTGTTGACCCTCTAGGAAACCGGACCACAACGGTCTATGATCGCGCCAAGCGACCTGTTGCGACAATCAGTGCACTCGGTTACCGGACGACCTATGTTTATGATAAAGACGGTCGGCAACAGGCTATTCAGAACGCGCTCGGCTACCGAACGACGACCATCTTTGACGGGGCAAGCCAGGCTATCGCTTCAATAGATGCGCTTGGCTTCCGCTCAACGACGACGTATGACAAGGTTGGGCGTCGAATTGCTTCGATGAATCCGCTTGGCTATTCCACTACAACTGTATACAATCTGGCTGGAGAAATTGCGGCAAGTGAGGACGCACTCGGTTTCCGAATCACCTATGCCTACAACCTGGACGGACAGCAGGTCGAGATGCGCAACCAGCTTAGTCTTGTCTCAACCACCGTCTACCAGGTTGCCTCGCCGAGAGTTGCGGCCGAGATCACTCCGCTGGGATATGTCACCAGCCAATCGTACGACACGCTTGGCCGCAACGATTCCACGCAGTATGCTAACGGAACGCGTACGACGATAGTCTTTGACGCATTCCGGACTGCCGCGCAAATGAACCAGCTAGGCTATCGAACTACATTTGAATACGATGAGGCGGGTCAGCAGATTGCGGTGACAGACGCCCTGGGCCGTAAGACAACGACCGCCTATGATGCGGTCGGAAGGCGACTTGCTCGACTTGATGCCCGGGGAAACCGCATTACATTTGGATATGATCCTGCCGGAAGACAGATTCTGCTTGAAAATGAGCTCGGCTTCCGGACCACGACAAGCTACGATGCGGCGGGGCAGTCCCTTGCTATCCTTGACGCCAATGGCTGGCTGCAGACAATGGCATATGACGCTGTTGGCCAGCGGACTGAGGCTATTTATGGGGACGGAATCATCACCCATTCGTACGATGCTCTCGGCAGACGGACGGTTATGGAAGATGAAACCGGTGTGACAACTTATGCGTATTCACCCGGCAGTGAACTGATGAAAGTATTATTGCCAGGCACTCTGACGATCTCGTACGAATATGACCAGCGTGGAAATCGGAAGCTCATGGTCGATCCTGATGGCGGCCATACGACATATTCCCATGACCCCAGAGGTCTTCTGTCATCACAGCAGCTGCCTACCGGTGAGATTTATACGCTCCAGTACGATGCAGGCAGCAATATGACAACGATGGCTTATGCGGTTGGACGACAGGAGTTGCTGTACGATTCCCTCGGGCGTGTCATCGAACAGGATGAGTTCGTCGGCAACGATGCTATCTCCGAGATTGAAGACTCATACGATGCCGCCGGGCGAAAGACAGCCCAGACACGGGACGGAGCAACCGCCACGTACACCTATAACGCTGTTGATCAGTTGCTCGGCCAGCAGATGGCCGGTGCCTCAGCTACATTCGCATATGATGAAGTAGGCAATCAAACCCTGAAGTGGCACCAGGGCCAGCAGCCGATGACATCCACATATGATGCTGCCAGCAGGCAGACGACCGTAATGGATGGGCCAACTCTGGTGCAGTTCACTTTCGACGGGAACGGCAATACAACGCTTGAGAATCGGGGAGGCGTGATGAAGTACTATGTTTACAATCGAAGAAACCGGGAACGAGTGATTGTGAATCCAGATGGCAATCGTGAGACAATGACCTACGATGGTGACGGTCTTCGGCGACTGAGGGAAATTGGTGCTAATGCCACAACTTATGTCTGGGACGAGATAGATTATTTAGGAGAGATAAGCTGATGGCAATGTCGGTAGTATATGCAACGGTAGGTGGGCTAATAAGGCAAGAACATCGTGGCGGCAATATAACGCGCTTCGTGCCTGATACATTGGGAAGTATTGTTCAAACTTGTGATGTTGATGGGACGCAGACATCTGCTACATTATATTGGCCGTATGGCGAAGTTAGACTTTTGTCAGGAGTTAACCCTAGCCCTTGGCGTTTCGTTGGAGCCTTAGGGTATCATACTGATACTCATGGTACGCTATACGTTAGGGCAAGGTATTTGATCTCATCTTTATCCCGGTGGCTTAATAGGGATCCATTGTGGCCAGATTTAAAACCTTATGCGTATGTAGAAGGTAATCCTGTTTCCAGGCGCGATCCATCAGGGCTGTCTCCATTGATTTTTGCTGGCTGCGTTGGAGGCATTATTGGGTCTGTTATTGGAAGTTTTATAAACGGGGACAGTGCAATTGTCGGGACATGTAAGGCTTTACTCTCTTGTGCTCTTGGTGCACTTATTGGGTTTTTACTAGATAAGTGGCCTGCATTGGCTACCTGTATCCTCGGATTATTGAGCGTTTTTGTCGGGGCACTTTTAACTAAACTCTGTGAACTAATCGAAGGGCTTGATGAAGGGGAGGAGTTTTTAGATTGCGTAACTCCGAGTAGGCTTTCTGAAGCAAATAAATATTGCCTGTTCGCCCTTGCTGTAGTGAATGCTATCATCGGTTGTGCTAGTTCAGGAAAAAATAAGGATATTGACCCCCCTCCATTTTCTGGTGGCTTAATGGGCTTCATTGCTAGTTTACTTGGGCTGAACTGCGATGATTTCCTTGATGCCACTTCGCCAAATAGTGGGGTTAATACACCTCCAATTCAGTCAGACGGCATCCGAAGGGGCTTGCAGTGAATAATAGTGTATTCGCGAGGCTGATATTCTTTATTGCTGGCCAAGTTATATTGTTTGGATTAGGTGTGGCATACTTTCTTCTTTGCCGCATAGATGTCACCTTGACAGCAAGGGCTAGTGTTCAGATATTTTATATTTCACTCTTCCTTCCTTTTGGGCTGTGTTTTCCATTTGACAAATATTTTGTTCGGAAGACGTTTTGGGGGAGTGGCGAGAAGGGGGCTAAGGAAAGCACTGCGCTGTGGCTATGGTTTTCTAATATTTTGTTAGTGTGGATATGCCTAATAAGTGCAATGAGTCGGTAAAATGGGTTGTGTGCGATTTGTTGGGTTGAGAAAATCTGAAGGTGTCGTTAGTAGTTTCTTTGGAGTGTAGTAACCTGTCAATGTGCGATTCTTGCGGCGTATTTTATAGGAATAGATTTCTGAATTAAGTGGAGCGTCGTACAATATTATGGGTTGCTGCATGTGTTTATCGAGGCACTGGATTACTTGATATTCTCAGGATCCAAAATACAATCATCCCCATATAGACTGTGGGCTAGAGGGAAGAGCGCAGTTTTGACTCAAGCAGAAGTCCTCACCGCCTGGAGTTAATGCCTCACTTGAAAAGGTCACTTAAATAATGGCAAGTTGAGGGATTAGGAGACTCAATCTTTAATGGTTGAGCTTATCCTGGCCTCGTTCATATAAAGGTCATGCATAGGTTCGGATTGCGTCCAGCAAGGGCAGCCATTCTCCCAATTTCAGCGGCTTCAATCGACATTTTGTCGCTACATCTTGTTGGGCCTTCTATGCCGGCTGGCTAAGATTGCCTTGATGCAGTATTCTTGCAATGGGCTCTTTAGTTGCTCACAGAAGGTATTGCCCAGTGAAAAGTAAGGTTGCCATTGCTATAGGTGCACTAGCAGTCACTACATGTCTGCTGGGGCTAGCGTGTGCCACGTTAACAAGCAGCTCAGACATGAAGGGGGGTGCATGGTGCAGCATTTCTGCAGACCACCAACTGATATGCGCATTCCCAGCATCATCTGGATCTGAGATCGCCCTCTATGATCTCAATACGAAAGCAAAGACTCAATCTTTCCGCGTTGACAAATTGCCGATATTACGCGCCTACTTGATAGACGATATGTGGCTATACGAAGCGCGATGTTCAACCCCGAAGAATCGCTCGACGATACAGGTATTTTCTCAGCAATACGGATCGGCATCACCTCCAGCATTACTGTTGCCGCCAGATGAAACCATGAGAACTGGACTTGCTGTCGTGGAGGGTGCCCCTGTCTATATGAAGAGCAGCAACTATGCAGGCGCCTTGGGAGGCATGCCTTGGGGCCCGCCCTTTAGCGTATGCAAAATCGTAGATGGATCCGAAGTTCTAGTTGCTCAGACCACATCTGTTCAATATGGAGCAGCGAGCGGCATTCAACCACTTTATCCGTATGCACAATCAAACACCCAGGAAACTTCAAGGGTAGTTCTCCAAGATATTGATAAGAAGAGTGCTCGCGACCTATTTATGGATGCACATATTGTCAGCATCGCCGTTTCGCCCAATCGCAAAGAGATTGCATGGATTGGAAAAAACCCTAATCAGCCGAGTACCATTAATATAGAAAATCTGGATTCGGGTTCAACCGTCAGCACCAATCTAGAGGGACGCGCAACCCAAGTTCTATATGATAGTGATAGTGTTGTTTATGTCATCACCCAATCGAGCAGGCGTAATGATGTCAAGTTGCTAAAATTTTCTGATGGAAAGATTGTTACGATTATGCCGTTGATAGAATAGGGCGTAACGACTCAGCTCGTTCAGTGCCGTACTTAGTTTATTCGGGATTAAGCTAAAGCACTTTGAGCAGCCTGTCGCAATTCCTAAAAGAGTGGGCAGTCTGAAAGCCTGATGTGTGGCTTGCGAGGAGATTGCTCGTTCGAGTGGTTCGAATTGCACCCAACACGGTAGCCAGCTCACTCCTTTCTCTTCAGCCTGTACAGATGCTGTAACCTATTCACAGGTGTGGCCAAGCAAATCTGATTCAGTCGAAGCGCATTTTCGTGCGATTCCCGGTCGCTTCAACCGCCCCCACATAATGTAACCGGACAGATGATCAATCGGTACTCAATCGTTGCCCTGACGTTGACTCTGCTTGCGGGGGCATGCGTGTCCGAAAGCCAGGTTGAACAGCCCGGCTCTCCGGCCCACAGTCTTGCACCTCCACGGGTTTCGAGCAATGTCACGAATTCCGGGTACTGCATCGTTCAGGTTCCAAAAAGTGGTGAGCAAGGGGATGCTTACCTGGGGAAATTTGACGGGAAAGATTTTTCCGTTGTTCAGCTTTTGCTGGCCGACATCTATCTGGAAAGGAATGCAGACGTCTTGGTCGAGCATGGTGACGTCCTGCATCTGCTGAACGGAAACAGCGGCCTGACCTACGATGCATACCGGATCAACCTTGCACTCACTCCTCTGAAGGCTGAGGCACTGTCCACCAATGTTGCGCTCGGGCAGGTGACGCCGTGGCCTTGGATACTGGAAGATGGATCGAACGTGTTTCAAAGGAGCCGAGAGCGCACCTACATTTTTGACATACTCGGGGATGAGTCGTTCCTGGTTACGGAGATCCCATCCCTGAAAAATGTTCACGTGGAAGGCGATCTTCACTCCGTTTTCGAAGTCGGCACTGATGCATTTATCGTTGGAATGGACTTGCAGAACGAGAATGAAGGCAGCGTTCTCTACTATGTCGATAGTATCGAGTCACTTGAGAAGTGCCTGGACAATCCAAACGACTATCGCGTATCCATTAACTTTGATTAACTGATGCCAACTGTAGTCGAGGAGCCGGCAGAACGATGGCTGACGAGCGAGTCCTATACCGAGCAAAGGGCAGGCCGGAGGGATAGCACCATCGCATACTGCGTCCTCTTCCCCATCACCGTTTTCCTCGTTGCGGCCGGGATTTGGACAGTCGCTAAGGCTCCAGTGATGCAGGCAAAATTAACTGCCTTCGCGATGACGATTGGAGTGGCCGGCGTGATGGGACGGCTATCGCTTGAAGCCCTGCAGCAGATGCGTGACAATCCCACCGTTGAGTTCTTAGCTGACGCTATTGAACTGAGGACAAGCCGAAACACTACAACGCTCCCTGCTTCGGAGATCGACTGCTTCAGCAGGTCATTTGTGACGATGGGACACTCTCCTTGGTACTCCGTTCACACGAAGGATGGAAGGCGGGTGGTATTGCCCAGCCTCAAAGACATCGAGAGAGGCATCGATGCGTTCATCAAGACCGACAGCAGGCTCGCCCCAATGACCAGCCGGTGGAGCCCCACGACACCCATGCGGCTGCCCTATTTGCGCTGTTTCTCACCGTAATGACGGTCGCTCTATTTCTGAACTGAGGCCCTGGCCTCAGATAGACTCCCACCCGATGGAGCCGCCGGTGGCGACTTTGGTTAGGATCAGTGACGAGGAGGCTGTGTTTGAGGCTCGACCGCCTCGTCGGAAGGCCTTGGTGCTTGCCGGAATCGGCGCAGTGCTCACGCTGGCCGCGGTCTTTTATGCCCTGGTGTCTCAGCAGAAGATCGCCGTGATCGCAGCGGTGCTTTTGGCTTGCGGTGAGGCGTTTCTAATTGCGCTGGCGGTGGTGGCGGTGCGGGCGGTTTATCGGGTGGAGCTGGACTTTGCGGCCCGGCAGATCCGAATCACGGACCGGCGAGGAACCTCCGATTCGGCGGAATGGACGGGTGGGTTTGACGAGATTTATTCGCTGAACCAAACAAGGGATGGCCTTGCCATCCTCTGGCAGGGAGGCGAACCGGGGCCGCGCCTGCTGATCTCCGCCGAAGAGTCCCAACGAGTCCAGCAGAGATTCGCTAGGTAACCTCCACCTTAAGAAGATGAGCAAGCTCTCGGCAGACGAACGCGAAGAGATCATCCACACGCTCAAAACCCGGTTTGAGAAACACCCGGATCGCCACAAGGGCATCGCGTGGGACAAGGTTCAGGCCAAGCTGGAGGCCAGCCCGGACAAGCTCTGGTCGCTCAGCGAGATGGAGAAGACAGGCGGCGAGCCGGATGTGGTCGGCCACGACAAGAAGGCGGACGAGTACATCTTCTTCGACTGCGCGCCGGAGAGCCCGAAGGGACGCCGGAGCACATGCTACGACCCCGCCGCCCTTGAGTCGAGAAAGGAGCATAAGCCGAAGCACAGCGCCGTCGGAATGGCCGAAGAGATGGGCGTGGAGCTGCTCACGGAAGACGAGTTTCACCAGCTTCAGGAGCTGGGCGAATTCGACCTGAAGACCTCAAGTTGGGTGAAGACTCCCGAGGCTCTCCGCAAGCTGGGCGGCTCGATCTTCGGAGACCGCCGCTTCGGACGGGTCTTCATCTATCACAACGGGGCCGAGTCGTACTACGCATCGCGCGGCTTCCGCACCTCTCTGCGGGTCTGAAGCTCATGCTGGTCTCGCGGCTCCATCGGTTCTCGCTGATCGCGCTGTCCGCCGCCTATCTCAGCATGCTTGCCGTGCTGGCGATCGGCACTGCCGCCCGCTGGGATGGCCAAGCTGCGATCCTTGCCCTGCCCTTTGTTCTGCTCATGTGGATCGGATTGCCGATCAGCGTGATTCTGGCCTTGGTCGGCCTCCGTTTGAACTGGAAAATCAGCGCACTCCTGCTCATTGCCGCCGCCGCGACTTCCCTGCTCCTGCGACTTCTCATGACCTAGCGCTGCCGGGTATCAGTATTTTTGCCAGGACAACCGATAATCCCGTTTATGGAGCGGGAAGGGGGAGCCGCCACGCTGCGGTTTTTTGTGCTGGCCACCTGGTTGGTGGCCGGATCGGTGCTGGTCGGGTGGATCATCAACCACGCGGTCCTTAAGAGCGTGATTCCGGGCTTGGTGGCCATGAATCCGCTGACCGCGATCTGTTTTATTCTCAGCGCCCTTGCTCTGCACTGGGCCGGTAAGGGAAAGGCCAGAGCCTCGCGGACCGCCGCCCTTGCCGTCGGCATTCTCGGCCTCTGGTGCTTCGCGGCGCATCTGTATCACCTGCCGCTCAGGCCGGATACCTGGCTCTTCTCCGCACAGTTGGAGCAGGAGAGCGTGCCGAACCGCATGGCGGTGAATACGGCCCTGGCCTTTGTCGTCTTCTCCGCCGCCGTTCTCAGCCTCCGAGCCAACTGGAAGCCGTGGATCCTGCCGATCCAGGCCATCTCCGGCATTTCCGGCTCGCTCGGCTTCATCACCGTCATGGGCTACGCCTTCGCCATCGGCGAGTGGCCGCAGTTCGGCACTTCCCTGCCGATGGCCGTACATACAGGCGCGCTCTTTATCCTTCTCACCTGCGGCGCATTCGCCCTGCGCCCAGACGAGGGGCTTCTCCGCCCCCTGGCGGGCCGAAGTCCGTCGTCCGTACTTGGGCGACGCCTCTTGGCGGTTGCCGCCGTCACGCCGATGTGCTCCGGTCTTGCGGCCGTCATCGGCGAGGATTCCGGCGCGATCCCCCGAGAATTGGGCGGTGCGGTTGCGGTGCTGGCGACGCTGGCCATCATGTGCGGCATGATCTGGCATGTCGTTTATCGGCTCCGCAAGGCCGAAGACGAACTGCAGGATGCCCACGACGAACTGGAGCGGCGCGTCTCTCAGCGCACCGCCGAACTGGCCGCCTCAAACGACAAGCTGGCCGCCGAAGCCGAAGAGCGCAAGAAGCTGAACGAACAGTTGATGCACTCCCAAAAGATGGAGGGCATCGGCCGCCTGGCGGGAGGCATCGCCCACGACTTCAACAACCTTCTGACGGGCATCATGGGCTACTCCGAGCTGGCGCAGGCGCGGCTCCCGGTCGATTCGCCCGTTCAATCGGATCTCAAGCAGGTCGTCTCCGCCACCGAGAGCGCGGCCAGCCTGACCCGTCAGCTGCTCACCTTCGCCCGCCGACAAGTCACCGAACCGCAGGTGATCAAGCTGGCCGAAATCACAGAAGGCATCACACCGATGCTGAAGCGCGTCATCGGCGCGGACATCGAATTGACCGTCCAGAGCAGCGAGGACGAGTGGAATGTGCTCGCCGACAAGGTGCAGATCGAACAGGTCTTGATGAACCTCGTGGTCAACGCTAAGGATGCGATGCCCGAGGGCGGCAAGATCATCGTGGAGACCCACAACGTTTCCCTGGATGAGGGCATCCCCAGTTCCACGCTCGGCCCCGGCGAATACGTCCTGCTTTCGGTCACCGATGATGGACACGGCATGGACAGCGAGACGGCCAGCCATATTTTTGAACCCTTCTTCACCACGAAGGACAAGGGCAAGGGCACCGGGCTTGGACTGCCGACCTGCTACGGCATCATCAGCCAGGCGGGCGGGCACATCTGGGTGTACAGCGAACCGGGCCACGGCACGACCTTCAAGATTTATCTGCCCCGATCCATGGCGCAGAACCAGGCGATTCCCATCGCCGCAGAGCCGACCAGACTTCGAAACAAGGGCGAGACGATCCTTCTGGTTGAAGACGAACCGATGGTGCGCGCGCTGTCGGTGGAGTCTCTGCGCAGCCGGGGCTATCAGGTGGTCTTCGCCTCCAATGGCCGGGAGGCGATGGAGTGGGTGGCCAAGTACGACGGGCCGCTCGATCTGCTCATCACCGACGTGGTTATGCCCGAGATGGGAGGCCGCGAGCTGTGCGAACGGCTCAAGAAAGTCCGCCCAGATACCAATGTTCTATTTGTATCTGGCTACACCGATGACGCGATCGTCCACCACGGAATACTAGAGTCAGGCCTCGCGTTTCTGCAGAAGCCGTACTCGCCGAGCCGGCTCGCCGCGAAGGTGCATGAAGTTTTGGAGACGGCCAAACAGGCCGCGTAGGGGGAGGAAGTGAATCTGAGCATTTTTGAAAATGCGCGAATACTGATGGTCGATGATGAACCTGAGAAGGTCGGCCTTCTCAAGGATCTGCTGACCATGTATGGATACCGAAACCTAAAGGGAGTCACCGACGCCCGGCAGGTGATCGAAGAGCTGTCCTCCGGCGTGGTCGACCTGATCATGCTCGATCTGCACATGCCCGGCTACGACGGCTACAGCGTGCTGGCCGATGTCAAGCGGACCATCCCCGCCAACGAGTACCTCCCCATCATCATCCTCTCCGGCGACGGAAGCCGGGAAGCGAAAGAGAAGGCGCTCATGTCGGGCGCTATGGACTTTGTCGCCAAGCCCTTCAACACCGTTGAGATTCTTCTGCGCGTCCGCAATCTCCTCCACACCAGAGCCCTGCACGTCCAGCTCAAGGCAGAACAGCAGAATCTGGAGAGGCGGGTCGAAGAGCGCACCAGCCAGCTTGCCCGAGCAAAGAACGAGATGCTGGAGAGGCTCGCGATGGCCGCCGAATTCCGCGACGACGAGACCGGCGAACACATCCGCCGCGTAGGGGCGCTCAGCCAGCAGATCGCGCTCAAGATGGACCTGCCAGAGCAGGAGGCGGAGCTGATCGGCAAGGCCGCCCTTCTCCACGACATCGGCAAGATCGCGATTCGCGATGATGTTCTGCTCAAGCAGGGCAAATATACGCCGCAGGAATTTGAGAATATGAAGCGCCACACCGACGTGGGCGGTCAACTGCTCGCCGGCAGCGAAAGCAGCCTTCTGCAGAAGGCCGAGCGAATCGCCCGCTACCACCATGAACGGTGGGACGGCGGCGGTTATGTCGGCCTGAAAGGTGAGGACATTCCCCTTGAGAGCCGCATCGTCGCCGTAGCGGATGTCTACGATGCGCTCATTTCAGAGCGGCCCTACAAAGCGGCTTGGCCCATCGACCGAGCCATCACTGAAATCTGCAGCCTGGCTGGTTCCCACTTCGATCCTTCCGTGGTGGATGCCTTCAGCAGGGTCATGTCCGCAAAGCCTCAACTGAACGCTGCCTAAAGCGGTGCGGGGCCTCCACCTTTCTTCATTAAGAAAGCGGCACAAATAGTGTACGATTTTAAGTGATATAGAAAGGAGAGGGACATTGCAGGGAGACAGGGTCGAAGAGCCCGGCCCGAGCGAGCGCCTTTCTATCGCCTACAAGGGGGTTGATGGGTGTTGGATTCGACACCAGTTGCAGATTCAATGGGATTTGTTCGGGAATCCCGCTATATTTCCAACTGTCGCAAGACAGGCCAAGTCATCGGCTGGGTGACGGTTGCGGCGGGGTGCCTGGTGCTTCTCGGCTGGATACTGAACCTGCCCCTGCTCAAGAGCATCGTTCCGGGCTTTGAAACAATGAAGGCCAATACGGCCCTCTGCTTTGTGTTGCTTGGCGCGTCGCTGGCTTTTCTGCGGCCAGAGTCTTCGACAAATCGCAATTCGATTTCCCCCTGGCTGGCGGCCCCCGCCATCATCATCGGCCTTCTCACCGCAAGCCAGTACATCTTCAACTTTTCTCTCGGGCTGGATCAGATCGTGGTGCCCGACACCGCCATCTCGCAGAATGCCACCCCAGGAAGGATGTCTCTCGCCACGGCCTTCAGCTTCACCCTGCTCGGCATTGCGCTGCTTCTCCTTCAGCCGCGGATGCGGCGGGGACAACTGACCGGACAGGCATTAACCGCCATCGGCGGCCTAGCCGGTCTGCTCGCGCTGGTGGGCTATCTCTACGATATCCGAGCCCTCTACACCTTTGGCCCGTTCAACTCCATGGCCCTCCACACATCGCTTCTTTTTGTGGTGCTGGCGGTGGGCGGCCTGCTGTCGCGGCCTCATCTCGGCATGATGTCCACCCTGACCAGCCCCTACACCGGGGGGCGGATGGCCAGGCGGCTGCTCCCCATCGCAGTCGTGTTCCCCTTTGTCGCGGGTCTGCTTTGGGTGCGGGGGCAGCAGGCGGGGGCTTATGACCCCGGGCTCGGCATCACCCTCATCACCACGGCCAACATCGCCGCCTTCACCTGCGCGGTATGGCTGGCCGCGAGATCGCTCAACAAGCTCGATGTCAGCCGCGAGGCCACCGAGCATCACAACAAGCACCTGGCATCGATTGTCGAATCCTGCGATGACGCCATCATCAGCCGCACTCCGCAGGGAGAAATCATAAGCTGGAATCCTGCCGCCCATCGACTCTATGGCTATTCGCCCGAGGAGGCCATCGGCCAGGATATGTCGCTCATCGAAGCGTCATCCGCCGAACAGTCCGCCCGCCCGGGACACGGCGGACACTTCGAAGTCCTGCGCCGGACCAAAGACGACCGGCTGCTGCAGGTGGCCCTCACCGCCTCGCCGGTCTATGACCGGAGCGGTCAGCTCGCGGGCGGCGCAACCATTGAGCGCGACCTGACGGAATTCAAGAAGCTGGAGCAGCAGCTCAACGTGGTGGTCGAATCTCTGCCCGCCGCCATGCTGCTGGTCGACAGCGACGGCCGCATCACCCTGGTGAACAAGCTTGCGGAAACCCAGTTCGGCTACACCCGCGAAGAGCTGATCGGCCAGCGCACCGACTTCCTGGTTCCCGAGCGGTTCCGCAGCCACCACAGCACCCACAAGCGGGGCTTTATGCAGGAGCCGGAAGTGCGGCGGCTCGGTGCGGGACGCGACCTCTACGCCCTCCGCAAAGACGGCAGCGAGTTTCCGGTCGAAATCGGCCTCAACCCTGTGCGGACAATCGACGGCCTCTCCGTGGTCTGCACCATCATCGACATCAGCGAGCGGAAGCAGGCCGAAGCCGAGTTGGCCGAGCGGACCGGGCAGCTTCAGCGCAGCAACGAGGAGCTTGAGCAGTTTGTCGGCGCCGCCTCCCACCGTCTGCTGGAGCCGCTCAATGCCGTGGCCAATACCATTCAGTTGATCGAGCAGAATGCCGGGGACCAGCTTGATGAGCAATCGAGCCGACACTTCGCCGGAATGATGCGCCGAACTCAGGGAATGCAGACCCTGGTGAATGATCTGATCATCTATTCGCAGATCGAGGTCAAGCGCCGTCCCCTGCACCCCACCGACTCGCAGGAGGTTCTCAGCCGGGTGATCACCAGCATGGACGGCTACCTGCGGGATGCGGACGCAGAGGTTGTTTCAAAGGGACTGCCCATCGTTCTTGCCGATGAAGTGCAGCTCACCCACCTCTTCCAAAACCTCATCATCCACGCCATCCGTTACCGCAGCGAAGGCCCGCTGCGCATCGAGGCCTCGGCAGAAAAGACCAACGGGCGATGGGAGTTCCGCTTCTCCGACAACGGAAACGGCATCGACCCGAAGCACTCCGAACGCATCTTCCAGATCGTGCAGCTTGGTCAGGAGTCGGGAGAAAACGAAGCGAGCGGTCTCGGGCTGCCCATCTGCAAGCGCATCGTGGAGCGGCACGGGGGCACGATCCGCATCGAATCCAACCCGGGTGGAGGCTCGACCTTCATCTTCGATCTCTCCAGCGCAAAGGCAATGCAGATTTAGCGGGTACTGCCTACATTTCCTGCTGCCGAATCAATCACAATTCCGTAACAACTGCGATGCCGCCGTGGCTGGAGTCTCTGCTTCACATCGATAAGGTTCTGGCCGAGGAAATCGCCCGGCTTGGGCCGGGAATCTACGCCCTGCTCTGGCTCGTGGTCTTCTGCGAAACCGGCCTCATCATCTTCCCCTTTCTCCCCGGAGACAGCCTGCTCTTTGCCAGCGGCATGCTCAGCAGCCCGAGCTTTTGGGAAGGCAAGCCGGAAGCGTCCGGATGGCATCCCAATATCCTCGTGATGTGCCTGGTCTACATCTCGGCCGCCGTGATCGGAGACAGCACCAACTTCTGGATTGGGCGCAAGTTGGGAATCAAGCTGTTCAAAGAGCACTCCAAGCTCTTCAAACCCAAGCACCTCGAAGCCACCTATAGCTTCTTCGACAAGCACGGAAAGAAGACGATCATCATCGGCCGCTTCGTCCCCATCGTGCGGACCCTGGTGCCCTTCGTGGCCGGGCTGCAGAAGATGACCTACCGCGAGTTTGTGGTGCTCAGCCTCATCGGCAGCATTCTGTGGGTGGGCATCTGCTGCGGTGCGGGCTATCTGTTGGGAGCCTTCATCCCTGCCCACGACTTCGACAAGGCGATCCTGATCGTGGTCGGCGGCACCGTCCTCATCGGAGTGATTGAAGGCGTCCGAGGCCGGCTCCATGCGCGGAAGAAGGCAGAGCAGGCTCCAACGGCCGAAATCGAGGCCGCTGACCCGGCCGCCCCACAGCCGTAAAGCAGGCCAATATGACTCGTCAAATGTCTGTTCGGAAAGGAGCATGATCCACACCTCACTGATTCTTCTGGCCGCGAGTGCGGCGGTGCAGCCGGAGCCGCAGACCCGCCTCGCCACGCTTGAGTCGCTTCTCGCTCCGCTGGCGAAGGAGGCGGGCTATGGGCTCTCGATGACCAGCCAATTGGCCGGTCGTCCGCTGGTCTACTACTTCGCCACCGAACAGGAGCCGATGGACCGCATCACCGATGTGGCGGAGCGGCTCGACCTCCAGGTGATTCGCAGCGAAGAGAACAAGCTCCTCACCATCACCCGCTCGCCCAAGCTCCGCACCCAAAGCTTCCGAGAGCGGGTTCAGCAATCGGTCCTGCTCCTGAAGAATCGCCTGCAACCCTACGCCAGCCTGCCGCCCGAGCAGATGTACTACGAGGGCCACAACCTGCACACCCTAAGCCTGACCAACCCTTATAAAGAGGAGGCTAAAAACCAGTCTGAGACCAGCGAACTCCTCAGGAGTGCCGCCCAGCCTCTCGGGGCTCTTTCGCTTCTGCCGATCCTAGAAGGCGCGCCCAGTTCGCTTGCCGGTATTCTTTCGAAGTCCGCAACGGCCAAGAATCGGCTCACATTTTCCGTCAGCGCGAACCATCTGCTCGACCAGTTTTCCAGCCGACAGATCACGCCGCTGGACAGGATGCTTGACAAGAGCCGATTCTCAGAAAAGGACTGGGAGCATGTCACGCTGCTCACGCAGGTCCAGCGAGAAGCCCTCACCGAGGTGCCGGAATCGGCAGTGCTGGTCTTCACCCACGGCATCAGCCAAAACGGCGTCGTAATCTTCCTCAAGGCCATCTCCCCCGCCACCGAGTTTCACCTCGAAGCCGTTCAACTTGAGCTGGCCCAAGAAGGAGCATCCGCCCCACCCCGACAGGACCCCATCGCGGGCTGGGACAAGAACTTCACCGCCCGCCTGCCCTTTTTCGGTGGGAGCAACGGGGCGAACATCAACTCTCTCGGAATGGCCGCCATCCCGCTTGGCAAGAACTACGTCGGCTGGTTCGGCACCGCACCGTTCCCGCAGACCAACAACCAGACAATCTCCCTTCAGGAGCACCTCACCCGCCCGCTCAGCCGCGTGATGCAGGTATGGGGAACTGTCGAAGGCGACTGGCTGATCCTGCGCGAGTACCTCTCGCTATGGACCGAGTACGCAGCCGACTGGCGCACTTTTGAAAAGCTGGTGCCGCTCGTCAACGGTCCGGCGACTCGCTCGGAGTGGCAGGCTCAGTTGGAGCCGCTCACTGAGAACGACTTTGTTGAACTGGAGCGGGTCATGAGCGACTTCAGCACAGCATCCCCCTCTGAAGACTTCTGGGCCGCGACTGGAGGCAGCCGTCTTCTGCGTGCCGCCCTGCGCGAAATGGAGGCTACGGGACAAACCAAGTTCCGCGCCCCGCTCAGCCAACTCTCTCCGCTGGCGCGCAACGACGCGGTTGCCTTCTTCGATGGCTTCTGGCTCTGGAATTACGCCGGCTGGGTGCTGCATCCCGAAAACCTGAAGAAGCGGGACCGGGCGGTTCTCTACGGCGAGGTCAGACAGGAGGATGGAAGATCGGTGCTGGCCTTCGGCCTCGATTTCCCACCCGACCAGTTCACCTTTAGGCGTCCCGCCCAGACGGACTTCAAGATTCCGATCAAGGCAGATCTTTGAACAGCCCGGCTTCCCCGCTCTTGGCCGATTTGCCATCGCCCGCCTCAGCCGCTCCTTCGTAGACATCCGATCCGGCGAGGTCAAAGAAGGAGCCGAGCCCATTGCGCGAGGTGCTGCCGGGCAGTGAATTGAGCAGGTAGCGATCGCTGCCCGCCGCATCCATTGCCAGCCCCCAAGAGCCGATGTCGCCCCGCCCCGGTCCGGCAGAGCGGCGGAGATCGTAGACATCATCGCCCGCAAAGTCGACGAACTGAAAGATGCTGCGATCCCACGAGCAGCCGCAGTTGTAGGTCGGTCCGGTGCTTTCGTAGCGATCATTGCCCGCGCCTTCGCCGAAGAAGCCCATCGCGTAGTGCGCCCCAGAACCCAGGCCGTACCGCGCCGCGCGATAGATGTCGTCTCCCTCTTTGTCCTGAAAGGCCCCGGTTCCGAAGAAGTAGCCGCTGCCCAGGCTGAAGTTCGAGGATTCGTACACGTCGTCGCCGCTGTGGTTCAGCACGAGGCCGACACCGCCCGCCGCGAGATAGGGAGCCACCTCGGCCCACGCGGGGATCGGCCACACCCGTCTCCCGATGCCCATCCCCAGCCCCCAGGCTTCGTACTGGAAATTGGGATTGTTCGGGTCGCCATCCGGCGCATCTGACCCGTTGTAGCCGCTCGCATGCTTGAACCCGAGCCGCATGTGATCATCGCCGTCCACATCAACCAGAGCCCCCGCCCCGAGCGGTCCGCCGACGCCCATCGCAAAGAGATCGGCCTCGTAGCGGTCGTCTCCTTCCTCATCCAGAATCACTCCCGCTCCGCCCATTGCAGCGCCGAGAGAAAAGCGCTCGCCGGTATAGGTGTCGTTGCCGGTCAGGTCGAGCAGAAAGCCGATTCCCGCAAAGCCGGTGCCGCCCCCGCCGACCTTGGCCATGTAGCGGTCGTCGCCCTGCTCGTCCCGCACCATCGACACGCCCAGGCGTCCGCAGGCCAGCAGGAAGGGATCGAGGTCGTAGACGTCGTTGCCCTTGAGGTCATAGATGAACGAGACCCCGTGGTGCCGAGAGACGCAGCCGATGCTTCCCCCTTTGTAGGTGTCATTTCCGCCCAGGTCGATGATCATCGCCACGGGCTCGGTCGGCTCGTAGTAGTTGAGCCCCTCGTCGCCGACGATGATCCACCCCTGGGCCGTGTTCACGGCTCCAACCAGCGGGCCGTAGACTCCGGGGACGGTGGTCTTGTTGCGAATCTTGTCCGCCGCCGCTCGGGCTTCGCGTGCGCTTACGAAAGAGATGAAGAACGCAATGTCCTTCATCCGCGCCCACTCAGTTTTCTGGGCGATCTGAAACAGCTTCTGGTCCTTCTCGATGATCGCCTTCCCGGCATCGTTGTAGTTGAACTGCGGCCAGAAGCTGGCCACGGTCTCGGGCACTCGGGAGAAAGCGTATTCCTTCTCCTCGTCTGACAGGGCTGCGATGGCCAGGTCCCGCTCGCGGCTGAGCCCTTTCAACAAGGCGACTGGATCGGAAAGAGACAGCCCCGAATACTCAGATTCGCCGGAGAGCGTCAGCCCGGCTTCAGTGAGCAAGAGGTTCCGTCCGATGTGCGGCCAGTCGAGGTTCCCCAACTCCGCAATGGCCTCCACCGGCTCCGTGAACGATTTTCTTCGAATGGGGTTTAGGTACGGAACGTGGGCTTCCAGCGACTTGGTTCCGGCCAGTTCCTCAAAGGTCGCCTTCCTCTGCTCCTGCTGCTTCGGCCCGACATGGAGCTGATACAGCGCCTTGGCGGCATCCCCGGCACCAATTGAATTCACGCCGAGGGCAAAAGCGGTCGAAAAGAGAAGGCTGCAGACCATCCTCTCGACACTGCCCCAAGCCCGGCGGATTTGTCAACAGATAAACTGGCCGCCATGCCGCTGCGATTCAGCATGGTGCTGGACCGGATGGGGTTCTTCGACCCCTCCCTCCCGGGAATGGAAGTCCACGGGGCGAACCTCTCGATCACAAGCCTCCTGAGGCATCTGATCTCCATGCCCGATCTTGAATGCCTGGAGGTCTTCGTGCCGCCGAAGCTGATCGCATCGCCCGATATCCTGAAGACCGCCAGCGAGACGCTGGTTCCCGCTCATCTTCAGGGCAAGGGGCTGCTCCACTTTCTGCCGATGCACACCCTGCCCGAGATGTGGGGAGATGGGCGCGAGCGCGTCATCGTCAGCATCGACCCGTGCTACTTCGCCCGAGAGCGCTACCTGCGCGACCGCTTTGCCAAGGCTCCCACGCCGATCCTGGTGGATACGCATTCCCTCGGCGATCACCGAGCCATGCTGGACCTGGCCCGGATGGCCCCGGCCAGCGCGACCGATTTCGACTGCGCGCTCTGCCTTTCTCTGGCCTACGAAAAGGCGCTGGTCAAAGCCTTCACCGAGTACATCACGCCCGAAGCGGACCGCCCCCCGTTTGTCACGCGAATCGTGCGGCACTCGGTCAACACCAACCTCTTCAGCCCGCCTTCGGCTGACCAGAAGGAGCTGGTACGCTCCACGCTCCGGCTGCCCCAGAACAAGGTGATCACCCTCTACTTTGGCCGGTTGACGCCGAATTCGAAGGCCGACCTTCTACCGCTCATCAATGCCTTCGCCGAGGTGAGCGGGCCGGACCATGTGCTGCTGATCGGCGGCATCGAGAACACCCCCGGCTACTGCGACCGGCTCCTAAAAGAGGCGACCGACCTCGGCATCATCGACCGCGTGATTCTGCGGCAGGATATCGCGCCGGAACTGCGGCACCTCTTCTATCTCGCTTCCGACCTTTTTGTCTTCCCCGGCGACACGGTGCAGGAGGCGATGGCCAATACAGTGCTGGAAGCCACCGCGAGCGGACTTCCCTGCCTCATCTCCGACTGGGACGGCATGAGGGATCTGGTGGAGCACGGGGAGAGCGGCTACGCCGTTCCCTGCTTCTGGACGCCCGGCCTGGACCGGGTCGAGCAGATGTCGCCCGCCCTCGACTTCATGACCAACTACCTGCTTCTCGCCCAATCGGTCTGGATCGACACCCGCGCACTCAAGACTCACCTGAAGTCGCTTCTTGAAGACAAGAGCTTGAGGGAACGCATGGGCCGGCGCGGACGAGAAATGGCGGAAGCCGAATACGGCGAAGAGACCGTCCGCCAGCGCATCAAAGACGCCGCCGAGCAGATGCTGGAGGTCGCCCGGAAGGAATCCAGCGAAGCCAAAGAAATGCGGCGAAGCCAAGCAGATGCGCTGAGCCTCCCGGTTCCGTACCTCCGCATCTTCGACCACTACGCCACCGGCGTGCTGAAGCCGGAGGAGACGCGAGTCGGATTCACGCTCTATGGAGAGCAGGTGGCTGCCGGACGGGCGATGCTCACCTTTTACGATGAAACGATGGCGCTGATCAATACCCAGGTGCTCGACCGCCTTTTTGCCAGATTAAAGCAGGGGGCGGCCACGATGGCCGATCTGGCAGATGCCGCCGCCCAGCAGGCTTCGGCGAGCGAGAATGATGCCCTTTTCACCATCGGGCTGTTGCTGAAGCGCGGCGTCGTTGAGGTTGCTGACTAGATTATTTTAATTGCAGGCAAGTATTCTTTAGGTTGAGGGCAATGAAACTTAACCGCACTGCGTTTGGTTTGGCAGCGCTGCCATTGGCTGCTGCTGCTCATGCCAATCCCCCCCAATCCAACGATATGAGCCCGTGGGCTGTCCGAATGGGCACCGGCTGGTTCACCGACAGTCTTCCGGCCGACAACCTGGGCGATCTTCCTGCCGCCTTCGGCCTCAGCTACTTCATGTCTCGCCGAACGTTCCTTGGCGGCGAGAACGGAATGAGCTCGATTGACTTTGACTTCTACACCCGAGGCTCCTCGGGCGAGTGGCTCACTCAGTCAGGGCTCACCTATGTGGAGCGCATTCCGATCAACGGCACGTTCTATTACGGGCTCGGCGTCGGCGTCTTCCACAACTCGGCTCGCCAGAAGGGCGCTGGCGGCGGCGGATCGTCAGGCGGCAGCTCTGGCGGAGGTTCCGGAGGAGGCTCCGGCGTGGCGTCCAACCAGGTCGTCCGCGGCAATCTCGCTCAGGACATGACTTTCCGCAACACTCAGCTGGGCGCCTTGTTCCTGCTCGGCTACCGATTCAACGAGAATTCCTTCGTGGAAGCCTCGGTGAAGATGAGCGGCAAGCTCGAAGATGCGCAGACCGGAACCATCAATCTGATGTTCGGCTACCGCTTCTAAGAAGCCGGAATCGAGCCTATAAAGGCCGTCCTCAAGTCAATTGAGGGCGGCCTTTCGCATCATGGATGCAGTTATCCACAGAACATTTGGTAATATTGAGGCTCTGGGGAACCTAAAAGATGTTCAAGAGGATTCTTATCGTGGGACTCGTGGCCAGCATGGCCACTGTCTCTCTCGCAGGCGAGCAGTACCGCATGGGCAACCAAGCGGCCAACCCGTTCTATGTTCGAGCCGGTCTATTCCTGCCGAGCGACGGTGACATTCAGGACTTTGTCAGCGAAAATGGCATCGGCATTGCCGTCGGCTATGAGCTGCAGAATCAGAGCTTCCTGAGCCGCGACTTCGGCCGCGCTTCCGTCGAACTCGACTACTGGTCGGTCAGCGGAAACAGCAACGACGTCACGAGCTGGGGCCTCTGGTACACCGAGCGCGTTCCGTTCAGCCAGCCGATCCAGGGCCAGGGCACGTTCTACTACGGCCTCGGCGGCGGCTTCCTGTTCAACCGCATCGATAGCGGCACGAGCGTCGACAACAGCCGATTCGGCCTCCTCGCCCTGCTGGGCTACGACTTCAACGAGAACTTCTTCGTTGAAGGTCAGTATCGCTGGGCCGGCGAACTCGAGGGCGTCAACATGGACGGCATCTCGATCATGGTCGGATACCGCTTCTAAGAGAAGCCAAGACAAGTCAGTCGCAAAGAAGGGAGAGCGGACGGATCCGCTCTCCCTTCTTTATTTGTCCGCCCTCCTAAAGCCCGGCTTGAGCCCGAAGCGGAGCGACTTCCACCGGCTGCCCGGTCTGAGCCGAAAGCTTGACCGCCTCCATCACGCAGACGGTCTCCACCCCCTCTTCCAGGTCCGGGGAATTCGGTTCGCCTTTGATGATCTGCTCGGCGAAGTAGTCGGCGAGGTTTGAAAACTCTCCGTAGTGCATGCCATGCACTTCGTTGTTGAAGTAATAGCCGCGCCACTCGTACAGAAAATCTTCCGTGATCTCCTGCCCTTCATCGCCGGTCCGCTTGTAGCGCATGTCGTGGTACTGGGCCAGGCTGGTGCCCTCGCTGCCGTAGAGCATCAGTTCGATCGCATTGCGGGCGGTGGGCAGCTCCTTCAGCCCGTAGTGAGCGTAGGCGCGGCCGATGCGGCCATCCTCGGCGGTGAACTGGGCGGAGTAGATGTCGAAGCCCTTGGCATCGAAGCTGCGCGAGAGAGCCGACTGAAAGCCGACGGCCTGCACCGTCTTGATGCGGCCCAGGTACCAGCGGATCAGATCGATGGGGTGGCTCATGCCGAGAAACACCCAGTCGGTCGTGTCCTTCGCCCAGGGGCTCTTCTCGTAGAACCAGTCCATCCGGTGGCAGTACTGGGCATCGACAAACTCGATCTCGCCCATTTCTCCCGCATCGCTGTCCCGGCGCTGACGGCGGAAGGGCTCGAAGAATCGGCTGCTCTGCCCCACCATCAGCCGCATTCCGGTGCGTCGCCCCGCCTCCAGGATCTTCGCGGCGTCCGCCAGCGAATTGACCAGCGGCTTCGTGCAGATGACATGCTTTCCGGCTTCAAATGCCTTGACGATGTGTTCGACGTGATGGCTGTCGGGCGTGTAGATGGCGACGATGTCGATTTCCGGCCAAGAAAGCATGTCGTCGTAGCTCTGCGTGTACTTCAGGTTGGGGCAGGCTTGGCGGGTGAGTTCGATCTTCTCCTGCTCAAGGTCGCAGCCGCCCACCGCCCTCACATGCGTGGCCCGGGCCGTCTCGCCGGGCTCCAGCGGACGGGAGCCGCCGATGGGGCCGGGAGCGGTGTGCGAGAGCCCTGTCAGCATGGTTCGGCCCTCGTGCAGGCCGATCACGCCAAGGCCGAGAACTTTCTGGTCGCCATTCGTCATCCCCCCAATGGTGACGCACACAGATACTCGGCGCAAGGGCTTAGGTAACCTTTTGCTTACCATGCGTTTCTTTTCCGCTGCTCTTCTGGCTGTGACCGCCTGCGGGGTCATGGCACAGAGGCTGCCCATCGATGCAAATCTGCCCCTGGAGGGGGTGACCCGCTACCGTTCTGAAATCCCGCTTCCGGAGCAGGTCATCGGCCATCGCATCGGCACGCGCCACACGCGCAGCGACCAGATCGTCGACTACTACCAGGCGGTAGCCGCCGCCAGCCCCCGCGTCACGTTCGATACGCACGGGCGCACGCACGAGGGACGCCAGCTCATCCACTCCATCGTCACCTCACCGGAAAACCATCGCCGCCTTGAGGCCATCCGCGAGGCCAACAAGAAGCTCTCCACCGATCCCGGCTCGGTCTCGGATGCCGAGATCGCGAAGATGCCGCTCATCATTTGGATGGGCTACAACGTCCACGGCAACGAGGCCAGCGGCAGCGAGGCCGCCATCCTCTTCCTCTATCATCTCGCCGCAGGCGAAGGCCCGGCGGTGGATGAGGTGCTCAAGAATTTCGTCATCATCATGGCTCCGTGCTACAACCCGGATGGCCGCGACCGATTCGCCAACTGGGTCAACGGCAACCGGGGCTACAACCCGACCTCCGACACCGACGACCTGGAGCACAACGAGCCGTGGCCGGGCGGACGCACCAACCACTACTGGTTCGACCTGAACCGCGACTGGATGCCGCTCACCCAGCCGGAGAGCATCGGCCGCCAGGAAGTCTGGAACGCCTGGCATCCGCAGATCACCACCGACTACCACGAGCAGGGAGCCGCCGGAAACTACTTCTTCCAGCCGGGAATCCAGACCCGCGTGAATCCGAATACGCCGAAGCAGAACCAGGAGATCACGGCCAAGATCGCCCGCTATCACGCGCAGGCGCTGGAAGGGGTCAACCAGTTCTACTACACCGAAGAGCGGTACGACGACTTCTACATCGGCAAGGGCTCGACCTACTGCGACGTGCGCGGCAGCATCGGAATCCTTTTTGAGCAGGCCAGCACCCGGTCTCTCATCACCACGGTCCGCGAGCGGCCCTTCACCTTCACCACCTCGGTCCGAAACCAGGTGGCGACCTGCTTCTCCACGATGAAGGCGTGCCTGGCCATGCGCGAAGAGCTGCTGAAGAATCAGCGCGACTTCTACCGCGATGCCATCGCCGGCAAGAACATCAAGTGGGAGGGCATCGCCCTGCGCCGCACCGACGAGAACCAGGATCGCCTGGCCATGCTGCTCCGCCTGATGGAGAAGCAGAACATCCAGGTCATGCAGTCCCAGGGTCAGCCGAACACGATTTGGATCTCCCTCCGGCAGCCGGAATCGACCCTCATCCAGGCCATGTTCGACGACCGCAAGGAGTTCGATGACAACCAGTTCTACGACATCTCTTCCTGGGCTCTTGACTACGCCTTCGGCCTGCGCGGCCAGCGCTATCCCCGCGGCGAATCGCCGCGCACCGATTGGCAGCCCGTCGATCAGGCTCTCCTGAATCCGCAGGGCTCCTTCGCCAAGCTGAGCCGACCGGAAGATGCGTACGCCTACGTTCTGGAGTGGACCCGCTGGGGCGCTCCTAAGGCGCTCCACGAGATTCAGGAAGCCGGATACGAAGCCTCCCTGGTCATGCGTCCCTTCCCCATGCCCCGACTGGGCCGGGATATCAAGCCGGGGGCGATCGTGATTCAGGTATCGGAAGACCTCGATCCCGCAGACGTCGAAGCCCGCCTTGAGCAGATCAGCCGGGAGACCAAGACCGACATCTACGCCCTGGGCCGCACCGATGGCGATATCCGCTCCTTCGGCGGCAGCGGCGCAAGCTACCTGACCCAGCCGCGCATCGCGCTGCTTGCAGGCTCGGGCACCTCCTCCTACAATGTGGGCGAGCTTTGGCACTGCCTCGATGTGGGAATGGATCTGAAGGCGTCGCTCATCACGCCCTCTTCCGTCAGCGGCGACCTGAGCAAGTACAACACCATCGTCACGGCGGGAAGCATCCCCTCCTCGGCCCTGGAGAACCTGAGAAGCTGGATCAGCTCGGGCGGACGCCTGATCGCGGTCGGCGCGGGCGCCGAGTGGGCTGCGGGAAGCCTGTGGGAGTTGGACTCCAAGCGATACCGCCCCAACACCACCGGCCTCAAGTACGGAGAGGTGGGCGAAGAGGTCGGGCGGCACGCTCTGCCGGGCGCGATCTTCGACGCGGAGTTCGACACGACCCATCCGCTCTCCTTCGGCATCGACGAGCGGCTGCCGGTCTTCCGCGACAGCACCAGCTTCATCGTTCCGCCCTCAGCGGCTGGCCAGACTGTGGCCCGCTACACCGAGAGCCCGCTCCTCGCCGGATACAGCTCGCCGGAAGTTCTGCAGAACGCTGCGGGGGGCGCAGCTTTCCTGGCGCGCAGCCAGGGCCGGGGCAGCATCATCCTCATCGCGGACAACCCGCACTTTCGGGCCTTCTTTGTCGGCCCAGACCGAATGTTGGCTAATGCGATCTTCTTTGGCGGCTCGTTCTAGGATCGTCGCTGCCGCAGCCGCGTTGACGCTGCTGCTGGCCGCGCCGATGGGCTGCCGTCGAGCACTCGACGGCGGCCAGACCGTCCTGCGTGTTGCCAACTGGGGCGGCGCGGGGGACGACGGCGAATACTACAAGATCATCCGCGATATCTATGCCGAGTTCGAGCGGCGGAACCCCGGCGTGGATATCCAGATCGAAGGCATCCCCGGTTCGCAGGACTATGTCCGCAAGATGCTCCTGAGCTTTGTGGCCGGATCCGCCCCGGACGTGATGACGCTCGATGCCTCCAGCGCCGCCGTCTTCATCGAGAACGGAGTGCTGAAGGATCTGACCGGCTACATCGCAGACGATTCCGCCTTTTCGCTGGATGACTACTATCCCAACGTCGTGGACATCGGACGGCGGGGAGATTCAGTCTACGCCATTCCCCTCGACTTCACCCCGATGGTGATGTACTACAACAAAGATCTCTTCGACAAGGCGGACGTCGCCTACCCCGAGGATGATTGGACCTGGGATGACTTCCTGGCCAAAGCCAAGCAGCTCACGACCGGAGATCAGTACGGCTTCACCTTCACCAATTGGATGCCCGGCTGGATCATGTGGTTGTGGAACAACGGCGGCGACGTGCTGAGCGAAGACGGCACGAAGGCCAAAGGCTATCTCGACAGCCCGCAGAACGTGGAGGCCGTCGGCTGGCTGCGCGACCTGATCGACAAGCACAAGGTGGCCCCTGCCCTCAGCGCCATCGCCGCCCAGGGCGTCGAGCCCTTTGCCAATGGCGATGCGGCCATGGAGATCAGCGGCCACTGGGCGCTCGTCGGCTACGGCGCATCCGACAAGATCGACATTGAACGCATCGGCGTCGTCCCCCTGCCCCGCAAGGTGCGGCCCGACCGATCGGTGACGGTCATGTACGAATCTGGCCTCGCCATCGGCGAGAACTGCAAGAACCCCGACCTCGCCTGGAAATTCATCAAATACATGACTTCAGAAGAGGTGCAGCGCAAGGTGCAGCAGACCGGCATTGCCATGTGCGCGCGCAAGGACATCAGCCAGGAACTCGCGACCAACCCGCGCGAAGAGAAGTTTGTCGAAATCGTCCCGACCGCCCGGATGCCCTGGGGCAGCCGAGTGGAGGGCTATGACTATGTGGAGGCAGAAGGCGTGAAGATGATGGATTCGGTGCTGAAGAGCGGCGCCGATCCCAAGACCGCCCTTGCCAAGATGGCCGAGCGGATCGACCGCTTCTTTGCAGAAAAATGAAGCGCAGCAAGACGGGTTATCTGTTCATCGCTCCGGCCGTGCTCCACCTCTTGGTGTTTGCGCTGCTGCCGCTGGGCTACGCGCTCTACTTGAGCTTCTTCAAGTGGAACATCCTGAAGGGCGACAACCCCTTCGTCGGATTCGAGAACTACGCGCGCCTCTTCGAGGACACAGGGTTCTGGAACGCGATGAAGAACTCGGCGGTCTACACGCTCTTCAGTGTTCCGATAGGAATGGCCGTGGCCCTGGCGGTCGCGCTGCTGGTCTCGCAGAAGCTGCGCGGCATGCCGATCTTCCGCACGCTCTTCTACATGCCCGCCATCAGTTCGCAGGTCGCCATTGCGATGATGTGGATCTACATCTATCTGCCCAAGACCGGCATGATCAACACCATCCTGGGCGGAGCCGACATCGACTATCTCAACACGCCCGGCCTCGCGATGGCCGCGCTGGTCTTCATGTCGATCTGGACCGGGCTCGGCCCCCGCATGATCCTCTACCTTGCGGGCATTATGAACATCCCGAGCGCCCTCTACGAAGCGGCCTCGCTGGACGGCTCGACCGGGTGGCATCGGTTCTGGAAGATCACCCTGCCGATGCTTGGACCAACCACTTTGTTCGTGCTCATCACCTCCACGATTGCAGCCATGCAGATATTCACTCCGGTCTACATGATGACCAAGGGCGGCCCGCAGGAGACCACGGATGTGGTGGGCTACCACATCTACTCGACGGCATGGGAGCGGTTCCAGATCGGAGCGGCCTCCGCGCAGTCGTTCGTTCTGCTGGCGATCATCCTCGCCATCTCGCTTGTGCAGTTTCGGCTTATGAAGAAGTCGGCGGAGGGCTGGGGTGCAGGGTAGCGCAATGGAGTGGCTCCGCAAGGTCGGCACCTATTTCCTGCTGCTGCTTCTGGCTGCCTTCCTCGTCGCGCCCTTCCTGTGGATGGTGCTCGTCTCCCTGCACGAAAGCAAGTCGGCGATCCCGCCGCTCAACGAGATCGTGCCGAAGAAGGCGCATTTTGACAACTACCGCCTGGTGCTCTTCAACCCGGAGCTGCCGGTCATCCGCTTCTTCATCAACTCGATTCTCGTGACGGTGGTGGCCGTCTTGGGCCAGCTGCTTTTCACGTCGATGGCCGCCTATGGCTTCGCCCGGCTCAAGTTCCGGGGCCGCGATCTCTTCTTCGGCCTCTTCCTTCTCTCGATGATGTTCGCGGGGGTGGTCACTCAGATTCCGGTCTACATGATGGTGCGCTCTTTCGGCTGGCTCGACACCTACGCCGCGCTGATCGTGCCTGCGCTCTCCAGCTCGTTCAACGTTTTCCTGCTGCGCCAGTTCTTCCTGCAGCTCCCCTTCGAGCTGGATGAAGCGGCCCGGATGGATGGTGCCAGCGAGATGAAGATCTACTGGTCGGTGACCATGCCGCTCTCAAAGGCGGCGCTGGCGACGGCGGCGGCCTTCTCGTTCTTCGCGCTGTGGACCGACTTCTTCTGGCCGCTGCTCGCGACCAACTCGATCCGCATGAGGACGCTGGAGGTCGGCCTGTCGGTCTTCAAGAACAGCTATGGCGGCACCAACTGGCCGCTGCAGATGACGGCGGCAGTGATCGTTCTGCTTCCTCTGCTGATCATCTTCCTGCTGACCCAGCGGTTCTTTGTGCGCGGCGTGGTGATGGGCAGCATCAAGTAGCCGCTCTAAATCGCCCTTAACGCAATCCTCCGGTAACCTCATCGGATGCTGGGAGTCATTGCGGCCGCGGCGGTTTTCGCACCGCAGGCCTGGGTTTTTGATCACTCGGATCAGTGGACGAGTTCGGCGCACGCGTCGCAGATGCTGACGGAGGCGGGATTTACCGTCGGCCGGCTGACGCCGCAGACCGACATCTCGGAGCTGAACCCCGGGCTGATTGTGCTGGGCAGCTTCAGTGTGGAAGCGCCGGGAGCCGAGACGGTCTTCAAGAACCCCGAGTTGATCGACTGGGTGCAAAAGGGCGGCGTGCTGATGCAGCTGACCCAGACCGACCAGAGCGAGGCCACTCCGCCGTTCCTTCCCGAAGGCTTGTCCGCCGTCCGCGATGACGCCGACTTCGAGACCATTCAGGCCACCAACCCCGAGCATCCGCTTTTGCAGGGGCTTCCGCAGGGCGCGATCAAATTTCACGAGACACGTACGGCATGGGAAACCTTCCGCACCCAAAAGGGCTTCGAGGTGCTGATGACCGCCGACTGGGAGGGCTCGCGCCCCGTCCTGATGACCGCCACCCTCGGCCGAGGCGCGATCGTGCTGAGCAGCATCGCGCTCGACAAGACCATCACTCCCGAAGAAGGCCGCTCGGCGGAAGGCGACAAGGCGATGGCCGACTTCCGCAAGGGCTTCCTGACGAACCTCCGCGGGTGGGTCGAGATGGCCAATGACGAAGGCCTGCCCCCAAGCACCCCTTCGATGAGTGGAGCCGACTGGGCGGCGATCACGCCGAATAGCTGGAGCCTCGCCGTTCTGCCCGACACCCAGGTCTACGCCCAGAGCTACCCCGGCGCATTCGATGCCCAGACCGCCTGGATTCGTCACAACGTGCAGAAGCACAACCTGAAATATGTGCTCCACCTGGGCGACATCACCAACTGGAACACGCCCGAGCAGTGGCAGAACGCCTACAACTCCATGAGCCTGCTCCACGGCCACATCAGCTACGCCCTCGCCCCCGGCAATCATGATTACGGACCGCGAGGCAACGCCGCCACCCGCGAGACGTATCTGAACGACTACTTCAAGTTCGACGAGTACGCCGCGCAGCCCGGCTTCGGCGGAGCCTTCGAGCCGAACAAGATCGACAACACCTATCACACCTTCGAAGCCGGAGGGCGCAAGTGGATCATCATCGCGCTGGAATGGGCGCCCCGCGACGAAGCCGTGGCCTGGGCAAACCAGGTGATGGCCGAGCATCCCGACCACACCGGAATCCTGATCACCCACGCCTACATGTTCAGCGACAGCACCCGCTACGACTGGAGCAAGGGACGCCAGTCATGGAATCCGCACGGCTACCAGACCCCGGGCACCATCAATGACGGCGAAGAGCTGTGGCAGAAGCTGGTGAGCAAGCGCCGTTTCGCCATGACTCTGAACGGCCATGTGCTGAACGACGGCACCGGATTCCTGGTGACCGAAGACGACGCAGGCCGCCGGGTTCCGCAGATCCTCGCCAACTACCAGATGCGTGTAATGGGCGGCGAATCCTACCTGCGCATCATGGAGTTCCAGCCCGACGGAAAGACGGTCCGGATGAAGGCATACAGCCCCATCTACGACCGCTACATCCTCCGCCCGGACCACAGCTTCGAGTTTGAGATCGACTGACTTAGAAGTTGGTAGTTTGTAGCTTGTAGAAATCTTTCACTACAAACTACGAACTACAAGCTGCTCACTCTTTGCGGGGCCAGCGCTGTTCAAGCGGCAGCAGCGCTGGCAGCTTCGGGCTGGGCAGAACCTGATACCAGTAGGCGACCGAACTCATATCCAGCTTGAGCGCATTCGCCTCTCCATGCTCGATAGAGACTCGGATCGACTTGTCGAAGCGGATCGGGTCCTCGATGTGCCAGCGGTACATCGAGTTCTTGCCCTTCCATCGCCAATCCTCATCGCCGCTGTTGAGCGTGATGCCGTGGTAGGGGGCGCAGTACTCCTGCGTCGGCCCGAAGGCGGTGTTGAAGTAGTCCTCGGTGCCGGTGCCGTGGAGGCGCGGGGGCCAGGGCTCGCCGTCAATGACGATCATGTCGTCGCCCTCGCCGTACCAGTCGTTGCCGTGCCGCTCGAAGCAGTCGATATGCAGGCTGCAGCCCACATAGATTCCTGAGCCGGTCGTCTCCAGGATCAGATAGTTGTCCTTGTCCGAGAGATTGGGGTTGGCGCGCCAGATATCGAGATAGGTTTCCGGCGTCAGCTTCTCGGTCATCCAGCCGTCGGTCGGATTCTCGCGCCGCCATTGGGCGTGGAAGCGGCCAAACTCCGGTCCCGGCGCAGTGTCGTACTCCTCGTAGTCGATATAGAAGTACACATGCACCTTCTTCTCGCCCTGGTTCTCGATCTCAATCCGTGCGTCGGAAAAGGGCATCGGCCAGTAGCAGTTCATGCCGCGGCCATCCTCGGGGCTCATCTGCAGCGGCAGGCTGATGAAGTTCTTGAACATGCCGTGCCCCATGCCGAAGAAGTCGCCCAGCGGGCACTCCACCGAAGGGTGATCCTGCCCATCCCAGTACATGCGCAGCACCAGCTTGCGCGGGAAGTCGTCATCCTCGCCCACGGTCATCCAGATGTGCTTGACGCAGCCCGGCAGGTCGCTCTGCATCAGGGTCTTGGTTTCGCCGGCGGGAATCACCCACCAGTCTTCGTTGCCGCCCGTGGTGTCCCACGAACTGGCGCGTCGGGAGCGGTAGCTGCGAAGAAGGGGAAGCTGGCCGAGAGTCGAGAGGCCGATCACGTTTGGGAGTCTACCGAGCCTCAGCCAATCTCCTGTTTCCGCCGGACCAGAATGACCGCCCCGGCCGCAACAAACAGGGCGGACCCGGCGATGATGAAGATGACCGGGCTCTGGTCCTTTGAGAGGTCTTTGAGAGCAAAGTTCGTCGGATCACTGGCGCTGATGAAGAGCGCGATCTCTCGGCCCGGCGGATACCACCCAGTGACATCCTGCCAAACCATGTTCTCGTTGGTATAGGGGCGAAGCTTGGCGTTGTAGTATTCGCGCTCGAACGAATCTTGATAGTCGGTTCCGTTGTGCGTGTAGGCGACCTCCACCGAGTATCGCCACCGCCGCTTATTTTCATTCTCTGAAGTGCGATCCCAATAGTCGCGGACGGAAACCTCCACAATTCTGCCCGCCACGGGAATCGCCTCACCAAACCGGTTCTTTTCAGCAAGGTTCCAGAGCCCCATTCCGGCCAGAACCGCTCCGCCCAAGGCGGCAAAGCCCGAAATCATTCCCAGGAACGAAACTGTTTTCCGCACAACTAACCTTAGTTTGGAATTATCAACAAGGTTGCTGCATACAATGCAGGGATGGAACCGCCGCCCCAAGTGGATGCGAAGAGTCTGGCCGACTACCTGGAAGTGATGAGCAAGGCCGTCTTCCAGTCTGGAATGTCATGGAAGGTGGTGGAAGCCAAGTGGGCGGGCACGCGCGAGGTGTTCTGCGACTTCGATCCCAAGCGGCTGGTGACCTTCACGCCGGAAGAGATCGACGAAGCCGCCAACGACTCCCGCATTATCCGCAATCGCCGCAAGGTGGAGGCGATCTTCCACAACGCGTGGCAGATGCTCCAGGTGGATTCCGAGACCAAGGGCGGCTTCCCGGCTTGGCTGAAGTCTTTCGCGAGCTTTGACGAAGCGCTCCAGGCCATCCGCTCCCGGTTCAAATTCATGGGCGAGATGGGGACATACTACTTTCTGTATGTAGTCAAAGAGCCCGTTCCGTCGCATGACGAGTTTACAAAGCAGTACGGTAAGTAAACTCTTATCGTGATTCTCTCCGACGGTTGGACGGTTGACTATGGGGATGGCCCGCGAGCGGCCTCCATTCCCCATGCCTGGCGTCAGGATGTTTCCGTCACTTGGGAAGGCCCCGCCACCTATTCCCGCACCATTCAGGTCCCCGCAAGCTCGACCTGGCTCGTTTTTGAAGGCATCAGCTACACGGCGAGGGTGACGGTGAACGGAGAGGAAGCCGCAACCCATCAGGGAATCTGGGATGCCTTCGCCCTGGACCTCCGCCCTTGGCAGGGGCAGGAGATCAACCTTGCGGTTGAAGTGGTGAAGAACGGCGGCGAAACCTATCCCGTGCCGGAGACCGCCGCCGGATTCATCCCCTACGTCTTCCACACTTTCGGCGGAATCTTCCGCCCCGTCCATCTGGTGGAATCAGAGAAAAATCCGATTGACGAAAGCGCCGCCCCCACCTGGACGACGGTTGCGGGCAGCCGCATCTTTGTAAAGGGCGAGCCCTTCTACATGCGCGGCACGCTCACCTGGGGCTGGTACCCCGAGATCGGCCACGCCCATCCCTCCCTCCCAGACATCAAGCGGGAGTTGGACGACATGCAGGCTCTTGGGTTCAATACCGTCAAGTTCTGCCTCTGGCTGCCGCCGCACGAGTATCTGGAAGAGATGCGCGAGCGCGGGATGATGGCGTGGATGGAGCTGCCCATCTGGATGCCCAAGCGGGAGAACCTGCCTTCGGTCGAGAAGGAGCTTGAGCGCATCGTATTGCAGTACCGCCGCCATCCGAATATCGTCGCGTGGACGGTCGGCTGCGAACTGGGAGATGCAGCCACCGGAGAATGGCGCAGCCAAATGGTTGACCTCGTGCGCCGCCTCACCGACCACCCGCTGATCAAGGACAGCTCCGGGGGCGCGGAAATGTACGGCGGAAACCCGCTCGATTTCGGAACCTTCGACGATTTCCACCCCTACTGCGACACGCAGCACTTCCCCACCATGCTCGACTCGCTGCTGCCCGGCGCGCGCCGCGAGCAGCCGATCCTGCTGGGCGAATTCAACGACTACGACTTCTGCCGAGATCTCCGGCGCGTGATGAAGGAGAAGCCCTACTGGGCTGACACCGACCCCAACCTGAACGATCAGGGAGTGCGCTGGATGCACGACCTGCCCGCGTTCCTCCACCATCCGGATAGCCGGGTCATCAATCACATGGAAGCTCTGGTGGCCAGTTCCAAGAGCCAGGGAGACTTCATCCGAGACTACGTTCAGCAGGCGGTGCGCGCCCGCGAGCCGATCAGCGGCTACGTCGTCACCGGCTGGCGCGACACGCCGATCTCCACCGCCGGATACTGGGATGATTGGGACGAGATGCGGCTGCCCGCCAACTCTGCCCTCCCCTGGAACGGCCCCGATGCCCTCTTCCTGATTCCCCGACGCAGTCCGCCGTGGATCAATGGCGGCAACCGCCCTGCCTGGGAAGACCCGATCCACCATTGGGTTGGCAAGAGCTTGGTGCAGGTCGGTCTTCATTCTGAGAAAGGATTCGAAGGGGAAGCTTCCTGGCGACTTCTGTCTAGAGGAAAGGTCATTTCCGAAGGCGTCAGCCGCGCCTGCGTGCCCGCGCTGGGCAGCCGACAGATCGCCGAGATTCTCATCGATTCCGACCAGCCGATGGAGGGCGAGCTTCATGTCGAGTGCGGCAGTCTCAAGCGCGTATGGCCGATCCGGGTGGTTGAACATTGGCACAAGGAGATGGCCCGCCTCAGCGACCCGCGCGGAGCCTTCTTCGACCAGACTTCCGTGCGGCATCCGCTGACCCTGTCCACCTCGACCCGCATGGTGGGTCGATCCAAACGCACCATCCATTTTCTGCTGGACAAGGGCACCCTGCCCCGCCCCTTCTGGCGGGAATCGTGCTGGCACTTCTCAGATGAGCTGGCAGGATTGAAGGACGACTGGCATGCCCTCCTTATGGTCAGTTCTGATCGCGTGATCGATCCCTTCTGGCTGAAGCGATACGACGCCAAGCCGCTGCTGACCCGGGTCGATACCCGCACCTTTGAAGTGACTCACGCAGCCGCGATGATCGAATCGGAGCGGGGCCGGGAAATCGTGACCACCCTTCGGCCGTACGGCGGTTTGGGAATCCAACCGCTAGGACTCGGACGGAACCCCGCTGGAGCCAGGCTCATCCGATTCTTCGATGATCTCCTGCACTAGCTCTTCTTTGTCCAAAGCTTCTTCGGCCATATAGACCAGCCGATTGCCCTCGGCCCAAGAGATGGCTTCGCCCTTTTCGAGCACGTCCAGCTCGCCGCTCTTTTTAACCACAAAGAGCGGCAGGGACTTGCCCCGGATCAGATCGCGTCCGGCGGGGGAGATCATCTCCTTGTTCATTGTGAGCGTCCAGATGCGCTCCTGCTGGGCGTACCGCGTGGAGATATGGGCGTAGGTGGCGGCTTCGTTAAAGAGCACCCGGCCAGCCACCAGTTCCTTCCCCTTCTCGGGGCTGAGCTGGTACACCTCAGACCGGCCCATTTCGGCAGCCATCTCCTTAGATGAAAGCGCGTTGACGCTGTCGTTGGAGGTGAGGGCCAGCACCTTGCCGATCCCCTCAAGCTCCATCTGCTCCTCAAACTCTTCATCCAGCGCGCTGCCCAGATGCGCCTTGAGCCCGACGGCTTCGGCGGCGGCGATCTTGGAGGCATTCGTATCCACGATCAGCACCGGGATGCCGAGCCGCTTCAGCTCCAATCCCATCTCTCTGGCCCAGCCATGCGCGCCGATCAGCACCACGCCGCTTCGCCGTCCGGTCGAAACTTTGAGCAGCCGCGCCAGCGGTCCCGAGCCGACGCCATAGATGAGCACCGTGCCGACAATGATGAAGAAGACGATCGGCACCAGCCGATCTGCGCCCTCGACGTTCGCTTCTTCCAGGCGCAGCGCAAAGACCGCAGTGACCGCCGCCGCCACAATGCCGCGGGGGGCCAGGCCCGAGAGGAACAGCTTCTCCTTGATCTCCAGCTTGCGGCCCATCGTCGAAAGCCAGACCGAAGCCGGGCGGACGATGAGGATCAGCAGCAGGAGGAACGGAATGACCCGAAGGTCAAAATTGGTGAGCGCCGATTGGTCGATCCGGGCCGCGAGGATGACAAAGAGCGCGGAGATGAAGATGGTCCGCAGCGACTCTTTGAATTCGATGATGCTCCGCACATCGGCCCAAGTCTGGTTGGCCAGGATCAGCCCCATTACCGTGACGGCGAAGAGACCAGCTTCCGACTGCTGAAGGTTTGCCACCGTGCTGGCGGCCAGAACGAGCATCAGGGCGATGGCATTAAGAAGGTAGTCCGGCGCCCAGAACTTGCGGACGATCACCATCATCAATCCAGCCGCAGCCGCACCGATGGCGATGCCCCAGCCTGCCGTCGCCAGGATGCCGACAAAGATTCCCCGCCCCGCTTCGGCAAAGGAGTTCCCCGCCAAGACCGCCTCGAAGGCAAGGACCGCGAGCATCGCCCCAATCGGGTCGATCACGATTCCCTCCCACTTGAGGATCGAACTGAGGCGCGGCGTCGGACGCAGGTGCCTCAGCATCGGAATGATGACCGTCGGACCGGTCACGGTCAGAATTGCCCCGACCAGCACCGCCAGCTCCGCCGGCAAGCCCAAAATGAGCCAGGCTCCCAGCCCGCCCAGGATCAGCGTGACGAGCGCGCCGAACGTGGTGAGCCGCGTGACGGTGCCGCCGATCTCCTTAAATTCATCGAGTTTGAGGCTGAGGCCGCCTTCAAAGAGGATGACGGCCACCGCCAAGGAGACCATGGAGATGAGCCCGGGGCCGAAGACATCATCCGGCCGCAGATAGCCCGTGACCGGGCCGACCAGGATGCCAGCAGCGAGCAGCACCAAGATGGCGGGCTGTCTAAGCTTCCATGCCAGCCATTGAGCTCCGATTCCAAGCACGATTGGCGTAGCGACCGCTATGACAATCTGCTGCTCATGGCCCTCCATTACAATCCTTATACCCCTCCACCGCAGGACGCCTCACCCAAGCGGCAAGGCTCAAACCTCAAGCTCCGGGAAAACAGGGGAACTAGAGGCAAGAATCGTTTAGTATTGAATGGTATTGAGAGATTTGGAGCACGGCGGCCGCCGGTATCCAAGATTCTGCAGCTCAATCCGATAATTGAGGAATAGAGAGCGATCCCGCACAGGCCGCATCTGAAAAATCTCGCATTTCTTTTAGCAATCTGGTGAAAAGATCGTTTAATATAGATATCATTTAATCTCAAAGCAATCTTCAACGGAGCAGGCCATGCAGAAACGAGCATTTACGCTAATCGAGCTTCTCGTCGTCATCGCGATCATCGCGATCCTGGCGGCGATCCTATTCCCGGTCTTTGCCCAGGCTAAGGCCGCGGCGAAAACGACGGCGACCATCTCCAACCTCAAGCAGTTGGGAACGGCGGTCCACATGTATGCAGGAGACTACGATGACCGTGTCCCCGGCGCATTCATGTGCGGATACGACAACACCGATGAGTACTGCGGTGCAGACTGGTGGAGCGGCGAGAGCGATCGCTTCGTCACCTGGTCCACGCTGATCTGGCCGTACATGAAGAACGGCGACATCACCATGGATGCCGCCTTCCGCGCCGGCGTCGCCACCGAGTCGCCCAGCCCGGGCTCCTTCAACTGGGGCCGCTACACGACCATCAGTGCCAACCGCCTCGGATTCTTCGAGTGGGATTCCTGGGACAGCGGCAGCTACGAAGTGTTCAAGGGTCGAACGCTCAGCGCACAGGAGAACATCTCTACCCGCGCCATGTTCGTGACCGGGCGCGATCCGCGAGGCGGAGCCTGGGGCGCGTTCTACTTCGACAACTGGCAGGCGTGCGATCCGGACTATGTGAACACCACCGACTTCTATCGCAACATCGTCTGGGCATCGGCTTCGACCCACCGGGACAAGATTCCGACCGTGCGCGGCGACAGCAGCGCGAAGGTCGTCCCGTGGAACTCGATCAAGAAGGACCCGGCTGCGGATTGGTGGGACTTTGACTACACGTACTGGGGCGGCGTTCAGAACCCGACCGAGTAGGCTGGCAATATGAAAGGACTTCTGATCACCCTGCTCCTTCTGACCACCGGCTTTGCGGTCATCGGCGGATGCGGCGATGGCGGCGTGCCTGAGAACAACGAGAATATCCAGGAACCGGCTCCTCCTCCGCCGCCGGGCGGAACTCCGGGACGCTAGTGCCGAAAAAGGCCGAGCGAGAAGATCGCTCGGCCTTTTTCGCGCCTTCTGTGAGCCGCTTTAAGCGGCCTTCAGATCGCTGTCGCAGACGCCCTTTCGCTGCGCCTTCGATTCGTACATCTTCTTATCGGCCGAAGCGGCCGCCTGCGAGAAGCTGACCCGCGCCGAACGGATGCCGATGCCGACGCTCGCCTCCACCCCATAATCGGCCAGCGCTCCCGCCATCATCTGGTGGCGAAGCCTCGCCTCCTGCGCGCTCACCTCCGTCAGAAGCACCGCGAATTCATCTCCGCCCAGCCTCGCAGCGAGGTCATTCTGCTGAAGCTGACTGTTGATCGCCGCCACGCAGTTCTGGATCGCCTCGTCCCCGGCCTTGTGCCCTTGGGTGTCGTTGATCTCCTTCAGGCAATCCATGTCGATGACAAGCACTGCGCCCGGGCTGATGTAGAGCGAATGGCGCTCCTCTTCCGCGCTGAGCGCATGATCCCAGCGCGGCGATTCAGCAGTCCGGTCATGCTGTCGTGCATCGATTCCGAAACCGCGCGCTTGAGCTCTCGCTCCTGCTGGACCAGCGCCAGCTTGGCATCGAGCAGCATGCCCAGCGAACGGGCGAAAGTCATCATCAGCGACATTTCTGATTCGATCTGGCTGCGTCTCGGGTCGGGATCCATGCCGCAAAGCGTTCCCAGCAGCTTGCCTTCGCTGTCCACCAGCGGGAAGCCGAAGTAGGAGCGGCAAGGCACCTGCTTGCGGATCGGAGCCTCTCGATAGGCCGGCACCAGGTCGACATCCCCGGTGACCATCGGGCCGAGGTCCTGCACCATGCGGCAGCAGATGGAATCCGACCAACTGAAAATCTGACCCGGCTCGACCGGAAGGCCGGATTCCAGAGCGCGGACCACGATCCAGTCATCCTCCACCGTGCGGGTCACCAGCAGGGTCTTGAATCCCAGCCGTTGGTAGAGGAGGTTGAGAGTGGAATCCACCATCTCTTCAAACTCATGGTCGTGTCTCATAGCGGTTGCGAAGATCCAGCGGATCTTATTTATTCTTCGGCAAAACCGCCTAAACCATGAATGGAGGCCCGCGAGAACCAGGCAGCATTGCGGGCTGGACAAAATAAGGAGCCGCACTCGGCTATAGTGCGGCCCCTTTCCTCATTTCCCTGTCTTTGTCTTTGTCCTACTCGCCGGTGTAGCCCGGCGGCGGAGGATTCATCGATTGTCCGGCCCCCGGAGGAGCCGGTTCGCCCGGCTGCTGGAAGTTCTCCGCGTTGCTCGGGGCAGACATGCCCTCGGAGCTCAGGCGCTCCAGATTTTCTTTATCCTGGGCGGTGCCCTGGTTTCCGGCTCCGCAGCCGATGAGGCTGAGAGCGGCAACCAGTGCGGCCACCGCGATTGAAGTTCGTACGATCTTCATAGTGTTAGTCAAGCGGGAAGTGCACCATGCAGGTGCCCACACCGTCGCGGCAGGGTTCGCCCTTGTAGAGCGCACTCAGCTTCATCGCCTTGACGTGGCCGTCCACGAATCCCACGGCGGCGACGCCTTCGGTCACCTTCTTGGCATTCTCGGCAGAGATGCTGGCGCTCGCGCCCCAGCCGCCGCACGACTGCGGACCGCCCCATCGGGGAGTCGCGCCGCCCAGATAGTTGCCGCCCGGGTGATACCACGGACCGGCGGTGCAGGTGCCCATGCTTCGCGTGTTGGCTGCGCCCCAGTTGACGTGTCCGGCAAAGGGATCGCCGGCATCAAAGATGAGCGCCGTGTTGGCAATGTTGTTCAGCTGGCCCTGATTCTTGCTCGGGAAGGCGGCTGCGCCGTCGGCGTACGGATAGTTGCCCCATCGCGGGTCGGTCATGGGAACGGCCCATCCAAGAACGCCATCGTAGCGATGGCCGACGGTGCCCAGCACCTGGTTGATCGGGAGATCCTGGACCACCCACTCCGTCTGGTTGTACAGACGCGCCCTCGGCAGAGTGCCGACGGCCCAGATGTAGTCCCAACCGTTGTTCAGGCCGGTGGCGCCCGCATTGGGGGCCGTCGCGGCGGAGATCAGGATCTGATAATTCTTCATGTACGGATACAGGGTCAGGTGGAACGGATTCCCCTGGCCGTTGTATGCCGGGACAAAGTTGTCGTCGTAGTCGATCATGTACATCTGGCTAGCAAGGCCGATCTGTTTGATGTTGCTGATCTGACTGGTCTTCTTTGCGGCCACTTTGGCCTGAGCGAAGACCGGGAAGAGAATCGCAGCTAGGATGGCAATAATGGCTATAACCACAAGCAGCTCGATTAGAGTAAATGCGCGTCGATGCATATATGTTTTCTCCGGCGGTCGTCGTTGACCAGGCTCCATTTACTGTACACCAACTCTGAAAAGGCTATTTACCGGATGAAATGCGATTTATTTGTCATTTTATGAATAACGACAAATAAATCCAACCATAATCGACTTTATCGCAAAATATTATGAGTCAACAAACCCTGATTGTTTTTCGTAAGTAATTTTTTACTACACCCAGGAAAAATGCTGCGAGAAGCTTGGGAGGCGGGGGGAATGACACTATGGCAAACCGCGCACGCTCCGGCCTGGGACGGTCCGGCTGGTAACCTTGCCCAGAGGCCGCTGATGATCTGCTCCACTGCCCTCGCCGCTCTCTCCCTGCTGGTCGGCACTCAGGAGCCCCCCGCCGAAGCAGCTCGCTTCTACACCCGCTATTCCCAGGTTGAGTTCTCCCCGCTCTTCCGCGAGTCACTGGAGACCTTCGTCCGCGCGGAAGATGCCTACAAGCGCGGCAATTATTCTCTGGCGAACCGCCTGCTGGTCGCGTTCTGGGCTGAGCATCCCGCCGGCACCGAAGCCTGGACGGCCGCCAACCAGGACGCCTATCGCCTCGGTCGAACCGCCGGGATCAACATGGGCAGCCCGACATGCTACTACGCTCTGCGGATGCTCACGGAGTGCGCCGCGTGGCGGACCTCCGGGAAGACCGTTCCCGCCGACCCGGCCACCGCTACGCTCACCGTTGTGCTGGTCGGCCAGGCCAAGGGCATCGAGCCGAGGAGCCGCGCCGAGATGGAGTCCGGCCAAGGCCAGACAGTCAATCTCCGCCTGAACGACCGACTGCTCGCCGATGAGCATCAGCTCATCAAAGACTCGACCTGGCTCTTCAACGAATATGTCCTCGCCGCAACCGACGGCGGACTTCGCGTGAAGCTCAACTACCTGCATCTGCCAGACCTTGAAGTGCCTGTCGAAGTCAAGGACCGCCACGCAGGACTGGCCGGGACGGCCTGGGGCCAGATATGGGGTGCAGTTCCCGAAGCCACCCGCCGCTCTACCGACTGGTGGTGGATTCTCTATCCTTCCGCCGTGCCGGATCGCCACCCGGATTTCGCGACGACGGAGTTCATCACGGGCGGCATGGGAACCGGGCCGGACGGAGCCTCCCCCTGCTTCATCATCGACGACGAGTGGCTCACCCGCCGCCCACCGCATCTAGGACAGGGCGAATACACCGAACTCGAGCGGCGCGCCTATCTGCCGCAGTGGCTTCAGCACGAGTTCTTCCACCACCTCTATCGCATCTATCCCGAGCACAAGCTTGAAGTGGAGGGGCACGACTGGTTCAACCGCTCGACCTGGCCCGCCGACTTTGAGGGCCGCCTGGAGCCCGACTACTATGCCGAGTCGCTGACACGGCGGTTCAAACGCTCCACTCCCTCGCTCTCCTCCCGTCTCTTGTACGCCGCGCCTTCATCTGAGATCTTGGCGAAGCTCTCCGCCGAGGCCATGCTGGGCGAGTACCGCCACGAACCGGAACAGAACGGCTGGCATCGCGGCACGATCAAGGCCGACTCCGACGGTCGATTCCGCTGGACCAACGCCGCCGGAGCCACCTGGCTCCTCACCCCCGACCTCGCCAACGGCCGCCTCAACACCGGCCCCGACTGCCCCTACTACTCGCAGGAATCCGGCACCGGCCAGTACTTCACCATCGTTCTGAAGCGGGACGCCAACGGAAAGCACCTGCCGGAGATCGCGGGGTTCAATTTCAACGGCGGGTTCTACCGCCGTCTTTGATTGGCCGCCTATGGGTGCTGTCAAGGATAGCTGAAGGGTTAATTCCTCTCAGCCTCACCAGATGGTCAGTTCTTTTCCAGAAACTGAATCACTTCCTCGACACCTGCACGATCTATATTGCCTTGCTGATCGTTGACAGAATCAAGCGCAGACTTGGCCATGTCGAGCGGAGTCTCGCCAAGTGCGGATTTCTTCTGCGGATCAGCACCGTTAATAACGAGAACTTTCACAACATCCGCATGCCCAATATAGCTGGCCCAATGCAGAGCGGTATGCCCGAGCGGTGCCCCGACGTAGTCAACGTAGGCATCGCGGCTGATCAGATATTCAACAACTTCAACATGCCCCTCTTTCGCTGCAAACATAAGAGGGGTATAGCAAGACTGATTGAAGATGTCCGGGGTGCCCATGAGGGCCACATACTTCTTGACCGCTTCAAGGTCGCCATCCAGTGCTGCAAGATGCAGATTGCTGTTCTTTTGCTCAATGCCCGCCCCGATATTGGGCATGTTGAGGTTCATCACTGCGCTCGAACTGATCAGCTCAAGCGTGTCTTCTGCCAGCGGATCTTCTGGCTCTCCTTTCTGACAAGCGCCCCCTGCAACCACACAGACGGCAAGAAGAAAGTTTCTCGCCCATATCCTCATGGGCCCGATTATGACCACCGTCTTCCGTAGCTTCTCAATTCAATCCTGAAGAAGAAGCTCCCGAACGCCATCCCTGATCTCGCCGAATTCGTCGGTCATGATGCGCTTTTCCATGGCGGCGACGGTGCAGCCGCTGTAGGGGCGGGGGATATTGCGGCGGATCATATACCGTTCGCCGGGGGAGCGCGGATTGCCGACCAGCCGCCTCACCCGAGTGGCCACGCGCATCACCGCCGATGCTTCCGGCAGCAGCCGCTTCCGAACCAAAACCATCGCGGCGCAATCGAGCCCGATGCAGAAGATGCGCTCCATGTTCTGGTTCAACGCCGCCTGCATCAAGCGAATGACCGCGGCGGTGGCGTTGTCGGTTTCGCGGCGGCCGTAGCTGATCGAGAAATTGCCGAACGCCTTGAGCACCTCGCTGTAGCCGACCTCATAATCGAGATCAGGTTCGATGAGGCAGTCTTCCGGGACATCAGCGCCATAGGCTGACCAGAGACAGGTGCAGTTTGCTTGGGCGGTCAGGCGGGCAAAGCCGGGTGGAGAGATCGCAATGCACTTTCGATAGTTGCTCACCGCTTCATCCAACTGAAGCAGATGCCACTGGATTCCGGCGATGTTGATATAGAAGTCAGGCGGCAGCGCGGCATCATCGGCCATCTCGCTGGCGCGCACGGCGGAATCGATCAACGTCCGCGTCTCGCCCCACCGCCGCTGCTCCATCTTTGTGAAAGCTGCCCGGGCGAGCACGGCGGCGCGAAGTGCATGGTCGCCGATCTCCTCGCTGGCCACAACCGCCTCGTTCGCCAAACGGTTGGCCAGGCCGTATCGCGTGAGCAGGTTGGCCGCGAGAGTCGCGTGATGCAGCACCTGCAGGCGATGGATGCTCGCGGTGTTGCTCGCCGCCAAGACCCGCATCATGCAGTCAAGAATCAAGCCCGGCGGATGGCGCAGCAGCAGGCTGCGTCCATGCTGGCTGAAGACCTCAAGAGCCGCCTCCGGATGATCCGCCACCAGGGTGTGTCCCAGCCACAGGAACATGCTGTCCGGCCCCGCCGGAATGGGGCTTTGAGAATCTAGCTCATCCGAATCTGACTCTGACGTCATCTCGCGGTAGAGGCTCCGCACTTCATCGGCAATGGGATGATCAATCCCCTCCATGACGCTCCGTGCCGCTCGGGAGAGGTCCTCGTGCAGGTCGCATTCCGCGGCTCCGCTCGGCAGCGAGACATGGAGCCGATCCGTATGAATGTTGATCCCCGCTTTCCGCAGTTCCATCAGGGCCCGCCGAAGGTAGGCCAGCCCCTGTTCCCGCGATGCCTCCGGCCAAAGAAGCAGAGCCGTTCCGGCCCGGCTGATGGGTTCGGGAGCAAAAGCGGCGAGGCGGGCGAGGAGCAGAGCCTGGTGGCGGGTGCGGAGCTTATGTGGGCGGCCGTCCTTAACAACGCGGAGCGGCCCCACCAGCTCAATCCGCCAAGACGCCATATCCCTACTATACGCAGTTCAGAAGCAATCAGAACAAGCCAGTACCAGGGGCATAGTTGCCTATTTTCGCAGTTGCGAAATTCCATAATTAACCCATGCCCGACCGCACCGACCAGCTTCGGCAGTTTAAGGCTGACGTTTTTCGCCTGCTGGCCCACCCCACCCGGGTGCACATCCTGGAGTGCCTGGGGGACGGGGAGATGCAGGTGAGCGAGCTGCTGGAGCGGATCGGGGTTGAACCCGCCAACCTCTCCCAGCACCTCAGCCTTCTCAAGGCGCGGGGGTTGGTGGTGAAGCAGCGAGAGGGCGGCCAATCCTTCTATCAGCTCAGCGATCCGCTTATCTCAGACGTGCTGGAGGCAATGCGCCGCTACTTTGCCGCCCACGTTCAAGAGACTCTCAGCACCCTGCAGGAGGCTGAGGCGAAGAGTTGAGCCAGCCAGAAACCGCCGACCGCCTTCCCCGGTTATTCACCGCGCTGAGGGGCTATACATGGTCCAAGCTGCTCTCGGACCTTGTCGCCGGACTGACCGTCGGGCTGGTCGCGCTGCCCCTCGCGATGGCCTTCGCCATCTCATCGGGAGTGCCGCCCGAGGCCGGACTCTACTGCGCGGTCGTGGCGGGATTCCTGATTTCAGCGTTGGGAGGCTCGCTGGTTCAGATCGGCGGTCCGACGGGCGCGTTCGTCGTGGTGGTGGCGGCCATCGTGCAGAAGCACGGAATCGACGGCCTCTTCATGTGCACCCTGCTGGCCGGAATCATGCTGGTCGTCCTTGGTGCAACGGGCCTCGGTTCGGCGGTCAAGTACATCCCGCGTCCGGTCATCATCGGCTTCACAAACGGCATCGCGATCCTGATCGCCAGCACCCAGATCAAAGACTTTTTCGGGCTGAGCATCGAGCAGGTGCCGGGCGAGTTTCTGCCTCGGATTCAGGTTCTGGTTCAAAACTGGCAGACGGCTTCTCTGCCCGCCACCATCCTCTCCGTTTCCGCCCTTCTGCTGATGATCGCGCTCATGCGATGGGCGCGCAAGATTCCGGGCGCAATTGCCGCGATGGTGCTCGGAACCCTCGCCGTGTGGTGGTTGCAGCTGCCGGTCGAGACGATCCAGAGCCGGTTTGGCGGAATTCCGGTTGGCCTGCCCGCGCCGCAGTTGCCCGTCTTTCGCGCCGACTTGATCCTGCCGCTGCTCGCGCCGGCGCTCACCATCGCAATGCTCGGAGCAATCGAGTCTCTGCTTTCGGCCGTGGTGGCAGATAGGATGTCCGGAGATCGCCACAGTCCCAACACCGAGCTGGTGGCGCAGGGAATCGCGAATATTGCCGCGCCGCTCTTCGGCGGGCTTCCGGCAACCGGAGCCATCGCCCGGACCGCAACCAATGTCCGCAGCGGGGCCAAGACCCCCGTGGCGGGCATGATCCACGCCTTGACCCTGCTGGTGATTCTGTTGGTCGGCGGTCCGCTTGCCCGCATGATCCCGCTGCCCATCCTTGCGGCAATCCTGATGATCGTTGCCTACAACATGGGCGAGTGGCGAGAGATCCCCGACATCCTCCGCCAGACCAAAGCCGATGCCGCCGTATGGTTTATCACGCTGTTCCTCACGGTCATCGCCGATCTAACCGTAGCGGTTCAAGCGGGCATGATTCTGGCCGCGCTGCTGTACATCCGGCGCGTCACTTCCACCACCAGCGTCAGCCGCGTCACTCCGGAATATGTCCGAGAGGGGCTGCGACACAGCCTGCAGCTCAATGACCTGCCTCCCGAGGTCGCGGTCTACCGAATCCACGGCCCATTCCTTTTCGGCTCCACCGACAAGCTGGATGTGATCGACCACGACCTGCCCAGCCTCCCCGCCGTAGTCATCATCCGCCTGCGAAACATGACCGCCCTTGATGGCACCGGGCTGCATGCCTTGGAGGATGTTTCTCGGAGGCTGCAGGCAACCGGCCGGCAAGTGATCCTCTGCGGAATGCGCGGTCAACCTCAGCGCCTTATTGACCAGTCTGCGCTCCGCGACATTCTCGGAAGTGAAAACATTCAGCCGAACGTCGAAGAAGCCATCCGGCAAGCTCAAAAGCTTTTGCACAGCGACGTCAACCGAGAGTAAGGTAGCCGTGACATGCACGAGGCGATGGCTTCCGCTTTTGCTCAGGCTTTGGATACCGTCGTGAAGCTTAAAGGCAAAGACCAGAAGCGGATTCATCGGGCGATGTCGTTCTCTGAAAGCACATACCAGGCCCTCGACTTTCCGCCGTCGCTGATGGCCGAGGACCATGAGTACGCGCAGTCGCTCGGCCTTGAGTTTCAGAGATCGGATCGGCTGCCGCATGATGAAGCCGTTGACTGGCTGCATGACGAGATCGCCAAGGCCGACGCCGACTCCATCTTTCGGGCTTTTGTGGTCGGCTTGAATCCCAAGCAGGCTCTGTGGCGAGCCCCCATGCGGGCTTATGCCGCCTATGCTCATCTACCAAAGCACGGCTACGATCCGGATACCAGCTATCACGAGAGGATCTGCAAAGAGTGCGGACTGACTAAGTTCGCCGAGTGGAAGCCGGTGGGATTGGCGCTTATGATGACCGACGGCTCGCTGGGATACAGTGCGGCAGAAACCATCCCCTTGGCCGAATCGGCCCTGAGCCTGAATTGGTTCCGCACCGCCTCCCCGCCCGCGCCCAGCCCTGCCGACTTGGCGTTGTTGGAATCCGTGCTGGACGCTCTTGACCAGGCCGATCCTGAGACGACCGCCAATGGGCTTGATGCCGTCTTGAAGCCGATGCTGAAGGGCGACAAGTATTCCCGCCGGGCGATCATCGAGACGCTCGGGCTGATGGGTGTCCTCACCAACCCCAGGCAAGCACCGGATATCGACCAGTGGACGCCGTGGGAGAAGCGCGACTTCGGCAAACACAAGAACCAGGAGATCATTCCGCCAGCCTGCACATGGCGGCGAAGTGAAGGCGTCAATACCGACCGGCTGCGAGCGACCCAATGACCCGCTCCGACTTCCGCGCCTTCTTCGATAAAGACCCCGAAGACAGCTTCGCCACCTTCGACCGGTCAGGAAATGCCTCTGTCGGCCTCCCCTATCCCACCACCGCCGAAGCCGCTTCGCTGGTGGAGTATCCGAAAGTCACCGATCTCGAAATCGGCTTCCACACCCTTGCCACCGACCCCGAACCCCTGAATACGCTTCTGCTCGGCTGGAAGAAAACCCTCAAACGGCTCAGCATCCAAGACTTCCGCATCCAGCCCGCAGAGCTGATCGAGGTCGTCAGCGATGCGGTGGACACCTTCTCCCAACTGAAGTCTCTCTACGAACTAAGCCTGACCCAGGTCACCCTTTCGGACGCCCTGCTGGAGAACCTCGCCCAACTCAAAAAACTCCGCAACATCACCCTCTCCTCGGCTCCCCTGAGTCGAGACTCACTAGAACTCCTAGCCGAATCGACATCCATCAAAGACGTGATGATCATCAATTGCTCGGGTGTCTCTGCGGAGGATGAGCAGGTCTTCGTTGATCACGGCCTGCGCGCTGAAAATGTGCGGATCAACCGTGGCTTTGGCTAGCGCACCTACTTCGCACTTCCCGGCGCAATATCAATGTAGTTTGAAATCACCGCGGCACTGAGAAACGGCTCACCTCCAACGTACTTTCTAAAGTCCTTCTCAATTTGGTGAACGCTCACCGGCAGCAAGGAGGCGAATATCCGTCCTTCCGTTCTGAGCAGGGGTCGGTGATCTACACCGTGCTGCGGATCAACATGAATTCGTTTCCGCAGGGTGAGAGAGGATTGTGCGGGCAGGAGAGTTGTGTCGAAGGGGCCGAGTAGCTTCATGTCGGCCCCGCGCATGTCTTGGGTCAAGGCGGTCTTTGTTCCGTCACTCGCCTCGTGATAGCAGACCAGGAAGGTCTCTGTCAGACATGTCACGACTGAATCATCCCCCTCGTTATGGATCGTGATGAGCATGTCGCTATCGCTGTGAATCTCAAGCTCTAACTGTATGCCCTGATCGACGCCCTTATCACTCTCGCCTGTACAACCGAGCACAAGGGCAAATGCGGCCATGAGAGCTGCCGATTCGATTTTCACTCCGCCAACCTCCTAGCGTGAGTGCATGAACCTAGGGAAAGAGTTCATATCCTGCCGATTTCTCACTTAGAACCCGCACAAGCATCTCTCCACTTGGCTCCCCGGCCCTTCCTTCCATGAAGTGGTCTCTGATCTGGCGCCGGTCCTCGATCCTGACCGCACCGAGCGGGCCGTCGAACTGTTCGCCGTAAGTCAATGGCGTCCTTTTGACAGGCTCCCCAACTTGGCTTTTCGCCCACTCGACCAGCCCTTCGTATTCAGCCCCTGGCCGCCCAGCGCACACATAGAAGTCCGTCTCCTGAGTGCTTTGAATCAAGCGGCAACTGGCCCGCAAGTGAATTGCATGGCGACGCTTGCCTGTCCCCAAGAGCGCGATACCGACAATAACCGATAGACATACAGCCGAGGCCAGGTAGATGAGAAATCTATTTTTTCTGTTCAGACTCAATGAGCTGGATGACCTCCTTGTTTCCCCAGAACCTAGCTGCACTAACCAGAGTCGTTCCCCTATTGGACGTTGTATCAATCTCGGCCCCAGATTCCAATAGCAATCTAAACAGAACCGAACACAAAGGGTCCTTGTCTATACAATAAAACAGCGGTGCCTTGCCGGTAATTGTGGTCTTCCGGTTTGGATCTACTCCTTTATCCAGCAGCCACTTCGTGACAGCAATGTCTCTTTGGGCAAGAGAATAGTGAAGCAGACTCTCCCCAGCAGAATCAACCGCGTCAAGGCTATAGCCGCGATCCTCAAATAGAGCTACGATGTTCCACTCGCCGAAACGACCAGCTTTGCTGATTGCGTTCCTCTCACCTAGATCAGCTGTCGGATCAGCATTGAAATCCAGCAGGATGTCAACCCAAGCGACCAGTCCATTGTCTATGGCCACCTCCAAAGGAGGCTTGGCCTCATTATTGAGCAGGGTTGCGGCGTCGGGATGAGCGGAATAATAGTCCCGCACCCCCTCCCAGTCACCATCAGCGACCAGATCCTCGATCGGCTGGGGATGCACGCCCGCCATCTCGCGCTCAGGCGAAGCAGGAGGGCGGACGACGGCCCGTTCAACGTAGCGACAGCCCGCCGCAAGAAGTCTGAAGGCGACCAGTACACCCACTAACCTGCTGCCCATCTCATCCATTCTACGACGAATGCCACGAGCCCCCCAATCAAGGGCGAGAGGTCGCCCAGTTTGCAGTGGGAAGGCACAGCGACGGGCTTGATGCCGCAGGTACGGTGATAGAAGGCGGCTTGCGGTGTTGGATGCAATTCGCGCCCTAGCCACAACTCCCCAAGGCATTCCTAAGTCAATGTGCTACAGGACGGCTATTCGCGACCTCATAACCGACGCATATCTTTATGTGGACACTAAACATTTTCATTCCCGCGAATGTTTGCATTGCGCAGCTGCAAGGCCCAATAAATTGAGAGCACAGTGGTCGGAAGCCCCGAAAGAACAAACCCTAGCCACAGCCATTTTGACAAGCTACTTCCTACAGGGCTTGATGCGGCAAGCTGGGCGAAAGAATATGAGATTACAAGCAGAAGAGTGACGATCCAGAGTTTCGTCTTTAGGCAACAAAAGAAGGCAAGCGCAAACACAGAGAAGGCAGTAATGAACTGTTCTCCGACAGTCGGAGGCACCCGTGTTTCAGGCCCGACTCGTCCGAGAAGATCCCCAACCAAGAGTAAAACCAAAGCGACTATCACCATCGCTCGAATTGCAGCGCGAGCATATATATTCACTTGGCTAACACCTTGCCTGTAACGACGCACTCGCTAGACTTGCCTCCCTTCGAACCAGAATACTGGAAGAAGCCTGCAGAGAGTCCGCATCAATGACGAACAATGATGATGGGCGATCATGAGGAGGAATGGCTGCCCGTGTTGGATGCAAGTCGAAGTAGTGAAGCACGCAGCTCACCAAACAACTTCGGGTGTTGATCTCATTGCCGCAGAAAACCTCTGCTTCAAGAGTCTCTCCTGGGCATCTGACAGGCTAGAATCCACCAGATTCAGGTACACCATTCCATCACGCGCCAGTAACGGCGTAATGTCTATATTATCTAACCTCAATCCGTTTAATCTAACTACTTTATATGAATCAACAGTTAAAATGTCATTGACAACCCCATCGGCACCTACACAACGCAAAACTTCAATAGATGCACGATCACGAACACCTTGATGCTTTAACCTTACCAATGACAAATCCATCTGCTCAAATTGCGATATGTCTTTATCCCCAAAATACCGAGTATCAGCCCCTTCAAAAAGGCAGCTTCTAAGCGATAACGACTCAACGGGCGCAACTGCAAGTGCTTCATACGCCTCCACGCTAAAAACACAGTCGATGAAAGCTACAATTTCATTACGCAAACACTCTAGAACATCATCATGCGTAAACAGTGTACGGCTTCTTATCTGCTTCATATTTCTTCTGCGCAAGTGAATCCTGCTCGGCAACTAAGCGCAACACTTACGCAATCGCTAACCTGAAGCCCATGACATAAATGAGGAACAAGCAGTGAGTCATCGGAGCAATGACGCCAACGCTCCTAATTACCTGCAGAGAACCGCTAACTCCTGCCAGTCTACAAACACCTGCTAAGCCCTCCTTTCTCACTTGGCTGACAGCGAGAATTATAACCAGCAGATCGAGACAGAAAACCCCCACCACTACCCATGTGAGCGGGAATTTATCCAAGCGCTTCCATATCTGGGCGGTGTGCATCGCCTTGGTTAAAAAGAGGCTTGCGATCAGGCCAGAAATGCCCACGTAGACTGCCAGCGACTTTGCTAGCAACTCCGTCGAGCTATTGTCGCTTCTCTCAGACCCGCTGGACGTACTAGTCACCTTTCTCAATAGTATCCGAACTTTTGACTCAATAAAACCGCTGAGCCAGCTAGAGGCTGTATTAGGATTGATGCGACGCAGGGATCAGTCGTCGATGCCGTGCATAGCCTGCTCCTACTTTTTTGACCGCGGCATCAGCCTTCAGGTGCTGTGTCATAAGTGCACGCTTAAGGAAGGAACCGTACAGCTTTCGCTCAGGGAGCCGTTCAAATCCATGCTGGAGACACGGCAAAAGCGTGTGAGTCCGCCGAATTTGTAAGAGGAAGAAGGTGGCTGCCCGAGTAGGATTCGAACCTACGACCCGCTGATTAACAGTCAGCTGCTCTACCGCTGAGCTATCGGGCAGTGAAGAAGGAATTGTACCAAAGATCATCGGCCAAACGGGACCGAATCCCGAGCCGTCGGCCCCTTGGCCTGAGTCTTGCCGCAGTACAATCACCCCAGGAGAAGGGTCAGCGTGGACCAGAGCAAGCACCTCGATTTTCTAAGAGTCACTGAATCAGCCGCCCTCGCCGCATCGCGGTGGGTCGGCAAGGGCAAGCGGGACGAGGCGGATGATGCCGCCTGCACCGCCATGCGCCGCGAGCTGAACGCGATGGAAATGTGCGCCACCATCGTGATCGGAGAGGGTGAGCGCGACGAAGCGCCCATGCTCTACATCGGCGAGACGCTGGGCCAGGGCGACGGCCCGACCGTCCAGATCGCCGTCGATCCGCTGGAGGGCACCAACCTCTGCGCCAACGGCACCCCCAATGCGATTTCCGTCCTCGCCGCCGCTGTAGAGGGCGAGGGCTACCTGATGCACGCCCCCGACTGCTACATGGAGAAGCTGGTCGTGGGCCGCGAGTGCGTCGGCGTGGTGGACATCACCCTTCCCCCGCGCGTCAATGTCCGCCTGATGGCAAAGGCGCTGGGCAAAGACATCGATGAGATGATCATCGGCGTGCTGGACCGCCCCCGCCACGACGCGCTGATCGGCGAGCTGCGCGAAACCGGCTGCCGCGTTCACTTGGTTCCCGATGGAGACCTCTCCGTCGCCATCGCCGCGCTCGATCCGGATGCCGGAATCGACGGCCTGATGGGCATCGGCGGCGCGCCGGAAGGCGTCATCACTGCCGCCGCCGTCCTCTGCACGGGCGGTGAGATGCAGGGCCGACTGGTCTTTACCGACGACCAGCAGAAGGAGCGCGCCAAGGCGATGTCAGAAAACAGCGACGCCGTGGACAGCGTTCTGCACACCACCGATCTGGCCAGAGGAAGCGTCGTCTTTGCCGCCACCGGAATCACTTCCGGCGACCTGCTGAAGGGCGTCATCTACAAGCGGGGCTACGCGCAGACCGAATCGATCCTCATGCGCAGCGAGATCGGCACAATCCGCCGCATCGAAACGATCTACCAGAATACGACCAAAGCCGACCTCGACTAGGCGGCCGCGGCCAAAACCTGTTCGACTTCAGCCTCCTCCACCACCGGCAGGAGGCTTTCCAGTTTTGCCCCTACGGCATGGATGTCCTTCACGCAGGCCGCCGGATGCACCGTATCCCACAGCCGCATTTCGCGGCTCGCAGCGACGGCCCGCTCGTCGCGCCGTACATAGCCCGCCAGCGGCACCCGACGGCTCAGGAACTGAGCGCAGGTCTTGTCGAATCGGTGCGCCACCGCCTGGGCGTGACGGGCCGAATCGGCCTGGTTGACCACCACCGCCCACGCCGCCTGCGGCGGCATGTTCCGCGCCAGGACAAACGAGGCGGCCAGGCTGGCCGGTTCGGGAGTCAAGACAAACAGCACTAAGTCGGCCAGTGAAGCGGCCTTCAGCACCTCCGGCTGCGGTCCCGCCGGGGCATCCATCAGCACCCAGTCGGGCTCATGTCCTTCCTGCTGCAGATACTCCAGAACCTTCTGCACCTGCACCGCCCGGGTCTCCGCCGACATCAATCCCGCCGACCGATACGGCAGGAGCGTCGCGCGGGTGCGGACGTCAATCGAAGCCTCTGCAAATTCCGCCCGCTGCTCCAGCAGGTCGCCCCAGCCCGCCGCGGCCTCTTCGCCGAAGGCGAGGTCCAGCGCCGGAGTGGTCATGTCCAGGTCGAGCGCAAAGACTGAATCACCGTCTGCCGCAAGAGCGGCGGTCAAGTTGGCGGTCAGGCTCGTCCGGCCTGCTCCCCCCTTTCCGCTGGCCACCAGAACACGCTTCACGAGGCCAGCCCCTTCAGCCAGTGCAGAAATCGGCTGCGCGAAGGGCGGGCGGAAGAGGCCACCAGCCGCTTGCGGGCGGCGGCATCCTGGTCGCTGCCATAGGTCTGCCGCAGCATGGTCACCACATCCGAAATCGACCCCTCTTGAACTTCCACATCATGCCCCAGCTCCTCCTTCAGCCGCTCAATCTCCGGCTGGTCGACAGGGGAGGCGGCCAGCACCACCAGGGCCTCATCGCGCATCTCCAGCGGAACCGCCAGCGCACGGGTGGCCTGCTCCACCGTAAGCAGTTCGGCTGCGCCGATGGCAGAGCTGATCACCATGCGGTGATCTTCCTGCGGGGCAGGGGTGGCAGGGGGTTCGGGGACGGCTTCCGGCTCAACCGAAGCCGCACCGGAAAACCCAGCCGCGAGGTCATCTGCTGGCTCAGGCTCAGGAGTAGGATCAGGCCGAGTTTCGGCAGGCTCTGCGCTCTGGGCCAAGAGTTCATGCAGCTCCGATTCGGTCAGCATGTGGCCATCGTCAGCGCCCGCTTCCTTTATTTCAAAAGGAGCCTCGGCTTCTGCTGCCGCTTCAATCTGCTGGTCCTCTGTCGTGTCGCTCACTTCGCACCCTCCCAATCCCGATCGGGACATTCCCAATAATCGGAATCTCGGGGAGCGAACCTGGCGGATGCGGGGGCAAACCCGGCAGGAGTACGGGGGCCGGGTCAGTCTTCGTCCTGGTCCTGCTGTCGGCGGCGCTTGGCTTCCAGCAGCTTGTTGGACATCTGACTCTGCGGAGCCGATGAGCCCCGCTTCTTCTTGCGCGGCTTGGGTTTGGGAGCGGCGGCAGCGGCCGCTTCGGGCTCCGCCTGTGCCTCTCTTCCACCCAGGCGGGCGGCCTCTTCTTCGTCCTCCTCTTCCTCGTCCCGCCGAAGCCAGCCGGCAACCGCCGAGAAGAGGGCCGACCACGGCAGGGCGATTCTGCGGTTCGCCACATCCAGCGGCAGCAGAAGCACCGCCGCCATGAGGAAGTAGATCCAGGTGTCCTGAATCGTCTCGCCCGGGTCTTCCAGTTCGCGGATTGCATCCTCTGGCCGCTCCAGAATCCGCCCGTTGCCCGCCTCGATCAGCTCGTTCAGCAGGGGCTGGTTGGGCCGGTAATCGCGGTACTCCGGCGGATAGGAGACCGAGAAGCCGGAGGAATAGACCCCGTCCGGTCCGCCCGCACCTTTCTCGACCAGCGAAACCATATAGGAGCCCATCTCGGTGGCGGAAAAATCGCCGGAGAAGACGCCCGGGGCCTCCTGAACCAGCGGAACCGTCATCGATTCCCCGGTTGGAGAACTGACCCTCACCTCCATCTCAGATTGGGTGAGCGGAGTTCCGTTCTTGTCGCGGGCTTCCAGCCGCACCACGCCGCGTCCGCCTTCCTGCCGCGTCTCCACGGAATAGCTTCCCTGCACCGGCTGCCGCTGAACATAGCGCACCGCCTGCGCCCAGAAGGTCGCAAAGCCATCCCAGCCGATCCACTCGCGCGCCCATTGGTTGGTCGCATCCGATGTGTAGGCCAGCGAGCGGCCCAGCCCGTAGTTCCAGGTGGCCAGCAGAGGGTCGTCCTTGTGCGTCTTCATCCCGATGCGGGCGATGGCCCGCGGTTCGGAAAGACAGTAGGCATAGAGCGCAGGCACGCCGGATATGCCGCGCAGAATCTCCTCGCCCGCCACGGCCTTCGGGGAGAAGACGCCCTCCTCAATCGCTGAGCGGCCCATGATCGCCACATCCTGCGTGAAGATTGCCGGGAGCTTGCCCGCCTTGTCCGCCAGATAGAACCGCCCTCCGCCGGTTGATGCGAGCAGCTTCAAGAAGGGCACATCTGACCCATCCCCAATGGCCACGACCGATGTGGTGATCTTGTCGGCCCGCATCTGGCGCACCAGGTCGAGCGATTCGCCGTACTTGTCGACGTCCGCGCCATCGCCCAGCAGGATGAAGTGGCGGACTTTCGAGTTCTCCTTCTCCAATTCCTCTTTGGCAAACTTCACCGACGGCTCCGCGTAGATTCCTCCGCCGCCCGGGCGCAGCTTGCGGATGTTGCTGATGACCGCGTTCTTGTTGGTGAGCGGCGAAATCTGCGCGACGTACTCGATGCCGTCCGTGCTGCCCGCGACGCCCAGCCGATCCTGCGGGGCCAGAAGCTTCGCCGTCTCTTCCGCCGCCTTTGCTGCAAGCTGAATCTTGGTGAGGTTGCCTTCCTGCATGCCCATGCTGCCGCTGGCATCCACCACGATCAAGACCGTGGTGCTGGGGAAGCTCTTGCGCTGGCGGATATTCAGATCGACGGGAAGGGCTTCGGCCACCGGAGTGCCGTACCAGCCGCCCGGCAGAAAACTGTTCTCGCCCCCGATCATCGCCAGTCCGAGGCCCGAATCCTGCACCGCCTGCTGGATCAGGGTCATCTGCTGCTCGACAAAGCTGGCGGCGTTGATGTCGTTCAGGACAATGGCGTCGTACGGCTGAAGTTCGGATGATTGAGTCGGCACACCGCCCACACCGTACAGATCGACCATCAGCCCCTGTTCGCGCAGTGCGGAGGCCAGTTCGTCCCGGCTCGGGTCGTCCTGCAGAACCAGAATCCGGGGCCGCCCCTGCACGCGCACAAAGGAGGCTCCGATGTTGTTGCGTCCATCCGAGTCGTGCGTGGGCTCCAGCGTGACCCGGTAGCGGTAGAAGCCGGGGGCTTCCAGCTCCTGCGGCAGCACCACCGTGCTCTTGCCCGCCGGAATCTGAACTGGAGTGCGCGAAACGACCACCCCATTCCGGTCCAGCACCAGCGTTCCGCTCTGGCTGATGCTCGACTCCAGCAGAACGCGGATTTCAAACGGCTCGCCGGCTTGACGGTCGGAGGGAGCGGTCGCTTCCAGAACCGCAACTTCAGCCCGTTCGTCCGAGCTTCCGAGCGGCACCACATCGATCTGCGCGCCGTCCAGGCCCGCCGCCTCGGCCGCCTGCCGCGCGTCGCCCTCCGTCTCGTTGCCGTCGGTCAGCACCACCACGCGCCGCCCCTTTCCGGCGGGCATTGCGGCGGACGCCAGCCGAAGCGCGGCGGCGAGGTTGGATGCGGAAGGGTCGGTCTCCGCCTGCGAGGGCTGGATCGCCCGCCGTCCCGAGGGGGCTGATTCCATGGCCGCCCTGCGTCCAAAACTGAGGACCGCCGCGACATCTTTTGTGCCGAGTTGCTGGACCGCGTCGCTGACAAATTTGTTCGCCCGGGCCGTCTCCGAGTCGGAGACGCTGTCGGAGGCGTCCATCACGAACATCACGGCCAGGCCTTCGTTTGGGCGGCGGCATTGCGGCCCCATCAGCGCCAGCACCAGGCATGACGCCATCACGCCGCGCAGAATCATCGCCACCGTCTTTCGCGGCCGGGCGATGCCTCGGATGTGCCGCCAAGACCAGATCAAGCCGCCGAGGATCGGCAGGATAAGCAGGGCGTAGAGCGGCTCGACAAACTGCATCTACGACCTCCTTGCAAAGAGCCACCACTCGATGGCCAGAATCAATAGAGCGATGAGGGCGAGCGGCTTCCAGGCATCGGCCAGCCGCTGAACATTCTGCTTCCCTTCGACCGATTCACCCGAGAGGCTCACGGCGTCCTTGGAAACGATGGCCGATTCGGTCGGGCTCTTCAGCGAGACGAAGATTGGCTTATCCAAGTCCGTGCCCTTGATCTGCCACTGACCCACCCGGTCCAGAGTTCGGATCGTCGCCCGGCCATCTTTCGCTTCGACGGGCTGCGTGTCGCCCAAGGGCGAAGTCAACTCCAGCGTGCCGGAGGCGTTCACCGCGATCGTCTGCCCCGGCTGGACCAGATAGCCGCCGCGAGACTCCTGCCCGGCCAAGAACTGGATGGAGTTGGCGAGAAAGATCGGAAAGCTGACCGAGAGCGGAAAGTCGGTCTTGAGGGTCTCGAAGGCGACATGAATGTGCCGCCGCGCCCCATCCTGCGCCACCACGAGCGGCCCTTGCGAGGCTTCGGCGAGCAGGAAGGCGGTGCCGGTCGGCTGAATCTTGTGCATCGACTCGATGTAGACCGAGCCCAGGTCCACGCCCTCCATCACCGGATGATCCGACTTGGCCAGATAGCGGGCCGGGCCGACGGTACCGCTGCCGCTCACCACCGAATCGCCGCCTTTTGGGCCGAAGGTCAGGACGCCGCGCGCCTTCACCTTCACGCTCGGCACGCCATCAAAGACCACGATGTCATACACGCCCGGACCGGGGGCGGAGGCGAGTTCCGAAGGCGGCACTTCCGCCGCCTTATCCAAGACGACATTCGGTTCCAGAGCCAGCGCGCGCTCCATGAAGAGGTTGCCCGGCCCAACCAGCAGAATCCGCACCTGCCCCAGCCCGCTCGCCATCGCAAAGGCCACGTCATCGGCCTCGAGCGAACCGCCCGGACTGATCTCGGCGCGAAAGGACTCGGCTCCTGCCGGAACGGCAATTGTCCGGCTCCAGTTCTCGCCGGAAGGAATCTCAAAGTCCACCGAGTCGATCAATTCGCCATCGGCAAAAAGACGCAGAGCCGACTTCCTGCTCTGAGAGCCGTAGTTCCGCACCGCTGCGTAGAGCAGCGGCCCCTCTGCCGAATCCGATGCGCCCAGCGCTTCAATGCCGAGGTTCTCAACCTCCTTGCCCACCCGGACATAGCTGACCGATGCGCTGCCGGGCGTGAAGTCCTCGACCTCGCCGAAGACGCCATCCGAGAGGACCACGATCCGCGACCCTGCGCTGCTGCCGACCAGAGCCGCCGCAAGCTGCAGCGCTTCCGACATCGGCGTGTCGGCATCGGTGCCTTGGATTTCGCGCAGGGCGGCGCGCTGCTTCGCCTTTTCGCTGCTCAGCGGAAAGATCACCTTCGGCTGAGTTCCGGCGAGGATCAGGCAGACGCGGTCGCCCGGTTCGGCGGCAGCGATCAAGTTGTCCGCCTCCTGCACCGCGAGTTCAAATCGCGTCTTCCCCCCCTCGGCGACGGTCATGCTGGCGCTGCCATCGATGACGATGGCGGTGACCTCGCCGCCCAGTCCTTCGCGGATCATCTGCGGCTGCGCCCAGGCAACGCCGACGAGCAGCAGGGCCAGCAGTTGCAGGATCAGCAGCCACGAAAACTTCAGCTTTTGAAAGAGGCTGTTAGCGCGGACTTCATCCGTGCGTTCCGGCCAGAGGAAGGTCGCCGGAACGTGCATATCCTTGCGCCGCATCCGCAACAGGTACAGCGAGATCAGGCCCGCCGCCAGCAGGCCGGTCCACAAGAAGGCGAGCGGATTGAGGAAGCTCATGCCGCCAGCCACCTCTGCCGCATCAGGATCCGCCGGATGACATCGGTCACGCTCATGTCCGAGTCGGCCATTGCATAGCGACCGCCAGAAGCCACGATCACATCCTGCAGCTCCTTCTGGTGCTCCGCCAGTCGGCGGTGGTACTCCTTCAGGCTCAGGCTGTTGGCGGTGATCTCCACCGCGTCGCCGCTCTCGGCGTCGATGAGCCGCAGGTCGCCCTCCAGATCGGGGTCGGTCTCGGTGCGCGAGAGCACCTGAAGGGCCATCAATTCATGCCCCCGCGCCGCCGTCAGCTTCAGCGCCCGCGCGGCTTCCGGGTCGAGAAAATCGCTCAGCACCACCGCCAACCCAGGCCGCGCTGCGGACTTGGCGAAGGCGGTCAGCGTCTCCGCAAGCCCGCGATTGCCATCGGGGCTCTGCGAGTGCAGCCAGCGTGCGCAGCGGGTGTATCCCGCGCGGGAACGGTAGGGTCGCGTTTCGTGCGGCGGCTGGCCCAGGACATGCAGATACACCGCATCCCCGCCCAGCAGCGCCGACAGGCAGACTCCCGCCGCCAACCTGCGGGCCAGATCGAACTTCGAAGGGTCGCCGAACGACATCGAGGCGCTGGCATCGAGCATCACATGCACGGCCAGGTCCTCCTCGTCGCGATACGTCTTCATGATCGGCGAGTCGAGCCGCGCCAGGACGTTCCAATCCAGGTGGCGCAGATCGTCGCCTTCGGTGTACTCGCGGTAGTCGGAGAATTCGATGCTCAAGCCCCGCCGCCGGGTCAGCCGCTCTCCCCGAACCCGACCGGCAAATGCCTTCACCGGATGGAGGCGCAGGCCCTCTAGGAGCCTCATCTCACTGGGTTCAAGAATGAGCCTCGCCATGCGGTGCCGCTAGACTCCGATGGGGTCTTTCTTCTGCGTCTTGACCTCGGCCACCACGTCGCGCAGGATGCGGTCCGGGGCGATGCCGTCGGCCTCGGCCTCAAAGTTGAGCAGGATGCGGTGGCGAAGCGCCGGAAGCGCCGCCTGCTCGATGTCTTCCACCGAGACGTTGTAGCGGCCATCCATCAGCGCGTACACCTTGCCCGCCGTGACCAGCGTCTGTGCTCCGCGCGGCGATGAGCCATACCGGCAATACTTGCGGGCCGCTTCGGTGCTTCCCTCGCCCTCGGCGTGGGTGCCCACGATGACCGAGAGGGCAAAGTCGAGAACCGTCTGCGAAACCGGCACCTCGCGCACGATGCGGCGCATCTCGATGATGTCCGCGCCCTCTGCCACCTGCTCCGGCACATCCACAGTGTTGCCGGTGGTCAGGTTGACGATGGCCTCCAGGTCGGCCTTGCTCGGATACGGCACCAAGACTTTATAGAAGAATCGGTCGAGCTGGGCTTCCGGCAGGGGATAGGTGCCCTCCTGCTCCACCGGGTTCTGGGTCGCCATCACCAGGAAAGGCTCGGGCAGCTGATGCCCCGTGCCGCCCGAGGTGACCGACCGCTCCTGCATCGCTTCCAGCAGTGCGGACTGCGTCTTCGGGGTCGCGCGGTTGATCTCGTCGGCGAGCACCAGGTTCGCAAAAATCGGGCCGCGGCGAAACTCGAAGCTGCGCGCGCCTTCCGGCGACTGGCTCAGCACATGGGTGCCCGTCACGTCGGCGGGCATCATGTCCGGGGTGAACTGGATGCGGCTGAACTGAAGATGGGTCGTCTGCGCCAGGCTCCGCACCAGCAGCGTCTTGCCCAGCCCCGGCATGCCCTCCAATAGGACATGGCCATTGGCCGCCAGGCACACCAGCACTCCTTCGACAACCTCGGTCTGCCCGACAATAGCGCGGCTCACCTGGTCCCGCACCGAGGTCAGCTTCTCGCGAAACCAGGCAGCTGCTTCCGGCCCTTCACTCATCAATTCTTTTCCTGATCCTTGCTCTTGGATTTTCCGTCGGTCAGCGAGTCGAAGTAGCTCTTGACGCGCTCTTTGTGCTTCTCCGGCACCTTCTGCTCGTTCACTGCCTCTTCCGCCTGCTTTTTGTACTTGGGCAGAACCTTGGTGTACGGCACCGAAGTCTGGGTTCCCGGCGCGGTGGGCGCCCGGAGTTCGACGAATGATTCTTCGCCGCGATTGGGGTCACGCTGCCCGCTGACGCTCGTGCTCTGCGAGTCGCGCTTCACCTCGTCCATCTCCTTGTCGGAGAGGTTGATCTTGTCGGTATCCAGGAAGGTGTCGTCCTTGCCCGGACCGCTCGCGCCGAAGCTCGGCATCTTCATGCCCATCATGCCCAGGCACTGCTGGCAGGCCTGCATGCTCAGTTCGCCGTTCTTGAGCTTCTCGATCATGTCCTCAAGCTGGGCCATCATCTTCTCCCGCTCTTTCGGGTCGGCCCACTTCTTGGCGAACTCTTCGGCGGCCTTCTGCAGCCGCTCGATGTCCTCTTGGGAAAGCTGTTTGCCCTGCTGGGCATCCTGAGCCGCCTGCTGCATTTCGCTCATCAGCTTGGCCAGCTCTTTGAACTGCTCGCTCTGCATATATTCCTGCATCGCCTTCTGAGCTTCTTCAGAAAGCTTCAGGGCCTGCGAGAGCTTCTTGTTGGCCTCCATCGCCGCCTTGAGCGCCTCCTTCTCCTGAGGCGTCAGGCCGGACTCGTTCATCTTCTCGGCCAGATCCTTGGCCTGCTGCTCCAGAGCCTTCTTCAGGGCTTCGCGCTGCTCCTGGCTCAGGTTCATCAGGTCTCGGTTGACGTCGCTCATGCCCATCTGAGCCATCTGCTCGGGGCTGATCTGCTGGTCCTTGCTCAGCGAATTCATCTGGTCGAGCTTGGAGTTCTGCATGAGCTGTTCCAGCATCTGCTGCTCCAGGGTCTGCAGCTTCAGCTGGTCCAGCTCGGCCTTGGTCAACCCCGCCTTTTCCAGCTCCACCTGAGCCATGCGGGACTGCATCTCGTTCATGGATTCGCGGGCTAGGGCAAGGTTCTTGTCGCCCAGCTTCTGCGCCTTTTCGGCCAGTTCATTGGCCTTGCGCATCGCCTCCTCCTTGGTGAGCTTCGCGCGCTTCAGCTCCTGCGAAAACCGCTCCAGTTCTCGGGCGAGGTTCTTTTCGTCGATGGTCGCCAGACCCTTCTCGACCCGGTCTTCAAGCGGCTTGGCCACCCGCTCGACCTGGCTTGCCACTTCGGCGAGCTTCTCCTTCGCCTCGCGCTCCTCCGGGTTGAGCGTCACATTGGTGTTGCCCAGCAGGAAGACGCTCGCGGCAAGCACGATGGCCGCCAGCGCGCCGTACTGCAGGCGCGTGACGCGAAGCGGGAAAGCCTGCTTGGTCTTGATCGATTCCAGCTGCCGAAGCGCATCCACGCGCAGCGCTTCGTCGAACGACTCGCTGCTCTGTGCCCGCTCCCAGGCAGTGCCGATGCGGTCCTTCAGTCCCGCGCGGCGATCAAGCGTCCGGGCGAGATCGGCCGAACGGACCGGCCAGGCCAAGCCTGCCGCGCCGCCCAACACCGCCGCGCCTGCGACGATCAGAGCGAGCCACTGCCACTCCGCCCACAACGCGCCGGTCATATCGAGCACGGCCCACAGGGCGGCTGCGCCGCCGCCAAGGACAAGCCCGATGGCCAGGCCCTTCCAGGCGCGCAGAAGCCGCACCCGGCGGGCAAACGGCTTGAGCAGTCGTTCGAGTTCGCTCATGAAAGTACTCCCACATCCGCGCCGCGCCTTTTGCGCGATGCTTCACTTATTGTAAGCAGGATTCCGGCAACAACCACGAGAATGAGACCTCCGTAGAAGGCAGTCGCCGGCTGATGAGAGAATCCCGCCGCGAAGGGATACATCAGGGCGATGAAGTTGTCCAGGCCCCGCGTATCGTCAAAAACGTTCCGCGTGAAGAGCAGAATCGGAATCGGCAGCAGGATGAAGGCGCACAAAAGCGCAATGAAGAGCGCCCGCGCTGTCTTCACTTCTCCCTTGTTCCAAGCAGAGGCTGCCCGCGCGATGGCGAAGAGCAGAAGCCAGACGCCGCCCGCCCACGCAAACCGGGACAGAAACTCTGGATTGAATTTTCCGCCCATCGCCATGAAGGCGCTGGTGAAGCCGATGAACAGCCCCGCAAAAATCGTCGCCAGATACGGCAGCGCCGACCCCGAGCCGCCCCGCAGCAGATTGCGCCAATGAAAGAGGCTCTGTGCCCCCGACTTGCGGGTGCCGTAAATGCTCCAGATGGCCGTATAGGCGAGGATCGGCACCAGCAGGAATGTGGGCAACACCAGCGCTGCCGCGATCTCCTCTCCAGCTCCGGTGAAGCCGAAGGACGGCCCAATCAGCCAGCCCAGGAGCGCTCCGAGCAGGATCATCGTGACGATGCCGAAGATCCTCAGCTTCTTGACCATCGGCGAGCCGAAGGGGCTCATCGCCGACCCCGCTCCGAGCAGGCAGACTGAGGAGAGATACACGGTCGCCACCGTGCCGATCAGCCAGCCAGGTACCGGGACGCCCCACATGTTGATGCTCGCGCCCGCCGCCGCAATCGAGCCGCCCGGCGCCATCGTGATCAGCGGATTCGACTCAAGGCCGCTCATGCCCATGAAGATGGAGCTGCCGACGAGCGGCATCATAAACATGAAGTACATGCCGACCGAAAGCAGGCTATAGGAGACCGCCGGAATCGGCTTCTGCGAAAGCACCGCGATCATCAGCCCGCAGGCGGCATAGAGCAGGCCGTGCAGGGAGATGATGAAATAGGTTTCCAGAACTTGAGCCCAAGTCGTGCCCCCCATCACAACGCAGGCGGCGGTGAGCGGTATCGAGAGGGCGAGCAGCATCCACACATAGCGGTAGCTGCTGATCAGCTTGCCCATCAAAAAGTAGCGCGGCGTGACCGGAGCGGCCATCAGCAGCTCCATCGACCGACGCTGGTACTCCGCCACCACAGAGCTTGCCGCCAGGACCGGCGCGGCCAAGCCCACGGCAATCTCGAGCATGAAGATCAGTCCGGTGTAGAAGCCTTGAAGCTGGCTCTGCATCTGGCTGACCGAGACCACCCCCTGCTGCCAAGTGGTGCCGTAAAAGATCATGAAGGCCGTGATCAGCAGCCCCAGATAGAGGGTCCAGTAAAGCGGCGCCTTGGCTCCGCGCATCTGAGCGCGATAGTCGCGCTGCGCTCCCGCATTGGCGAAGTAGAGCCCAAGCTGGAACCGGAACCAATCGCCGATCATTGAACGGCCCCCGATGTGAGCTTCAGGAAGACATCTTCAAGGTCGGCCGCCTCTTCGGTGAAGCCGATCACCATGTACTCATTCGAGATGAGCGCCGCAAGCAGCTCCGCCTGCGACTGGTGATCGCCGTTGAATTCCACCTTCAGCGTGGTCGAGCCCATCACATGCGTGTTCAGCACGCCGGGCTTGCCGTGGAGAAACATGCCCGCCTCGGTCGCCTTGTCCAGCAGGCGGATTTCCAGAATCTTTTCGTCGCGCAGATTGCGCGAGATGTCGCTGATCGGGCCGACCGCCTTCATCTCGCCCTGCTCGATGATGCCGACGCTCGTGCAGAAATCGGCCAGCTCCGGCAGGATGTGGGAGGAGATCACGATGATCTTGCCCATCTTGCCGAGTTCGGCGATCAGTTCCTTCAGCTCGGCGCGCGCCCGGGGGTCGAGGCCGCTGGCCGGTTCGTCAAGCAGAAGCACCATCGGGTCGTGCACCAGGCACTTGGCCAGGCAGAGCCGCTGCTGCATGCCCCGCGAAAGCGACGAGACCATGCTCTGCTTCTTGACCGTAAGGTCGGTCAGCTCCAAAACGTTGTCGATGACCGCATTCCGCTCCCGCGCCGGAATCGAATAGATCGCGGCCCAGAAGTCGAGGTACTCCCACACCTTGACGTCGTCGTAAAGGCCGAAGAAGTCGGGCATGTAGCCCAGCCGGCGGCGGACCTCCATCGGGTCGTTCCAGATGTCGAAGCCATCCACCGAGGCCGAGCCCGCCGAGGGCTCCAGCAGCGTGGCGATCATGCGGATTGTGGTGGTCTTGCCCGCGCCGTTGCTGCCGATGAAGCCGAAGATCTCTCCCGGTTCCAGCGAAAACGAGATACCCCGCACGGCCTGAAAGCCGGCATAGCTCTTGGCGAGATTGTTGACTTCAAGCATTGCTATTCCTTGCGGCGGCGGTCTCCCAACCGGCGGTCAGCTTCGATGCGAGCCGAAGCGAGATAGAAAAAGAGGAAGGACGCCCCCGCCCACAACGGAACGGTGGCAATCGGCACAAACCAACCGCTCAGCCAGCGAGTCTCCAGCGATTCCCAATGCCCGAGGACCATTGTAAGAGCGCCGAAGGGATGCATCAGGCCGATGATTTCGCCCATCCACGGCAGCAGCCAGAAGAAGGGCATCAGCATCAATGGCAGCACCACGAGATAGAAGAAGATCGCGCCGATGGACGAGATGAGCGCCGATGCCGTGTTCCGCGTGATGGAGGACACATACACCGTGCAGACCGAACAGAAGATGGCGAAGCAAACGGTGAGCACGAGCCCGTTGGTCACCATCACCATTTCCGGCGGGGCATGCGGTCCGTAGTACGTCGTCGTATTCTGCATCGCCCGCTTGATGGCGAGGACATACGCGGGAATCGCGAATCCCACCACGATCAGCGAAAGCGGAACAATAACGCGGAGAATCTTGGCGGAAACGATCTGTTGTGCGGTCAGCGGCGCGGCGAGCAGCATATCGAGGCTTCGCTTTTCCCGCTCGCCCGCAATCGCTCCGTGCAGGTTGACCGGAACGACGAGCACGATCAGGCCCATCATCACGTAGATCATCCCGCCCGGGTCCATGGCGTCCGAGTAGACAAAGGTCATCGCCATGAAGAAGATGAAGATGATCGCCACGATCACGCCCATCACGATCTGCTGGCCCTTCCATTCAGAAGGCGAGGTGATCTGGCGCACAAAGCGGGCCGGCTCCGCCATCATCGGATTGCGGCTGATGAGCTTTTCCCAGAAGGCGTTCATCGTCCGCCTCCGCTGACCTTGTGGTCGCCGAGCATGCAGATCAAGTGGACTGCCTGGCCCCGCTCCACGGGCTTGCCCAGTGCCGAGCCGATGCCCGACTCCGCGAGCACGCTGGCCTCAAGATAAACCTTCATCGTGGCGGCGGGAGCTTCGGCGACCGGAATCTTGGTGCTGATATCCGCGCTTTCGCCCGGCGCCAGCACATTGAATCGCCCCACTATAAAGCTGTCCGCCTTTACCTCGACCGAGCGAAGCGTCATCCCCGTGTCGTTGGTCACTTGGCCGGAGACATGGAGAATCTTGTCCTTCACCTCCGCCTCGACCGAGCCCTTGATACCCCCCTGCATATCGATGCGCTGACGGAAGCCGAACTCTCGGAAGGAGAGGCTGCCGACGGGCACTTCAAATCCTTCGATCTCGCCCACATCCACCACCTGACCCTGAAAGGCCGAGTTGCTGGGGCGGGAGTTGTAGCCGTAGCTCATCGCGACGTCATGCAGGGTCTCCACCCGCTCCAGCCCGAGGTTGTAGCGCTGGGCGTGAGGCAGAAAGAGCTGCTCCTTTCCGATGAAGTAAGCCTGGTCGAGCGAGCCGTCCGCCATAAGGAGACCGACCGTAGAGCGGGAAGCCGAAGAGCCGTAGAGTCCTCCCGCGAAGCTGAAGAAGATGCCCGCAAAGCCGATGCTGATGACCGGAGCCAGCAGCCAAGCCCACTCCCGCTTGCCCATCTTTTTGAGCACGCCGAAGAGGAGCGGCACCACGGTCACCCAATAGGCTCCCAGCACCAGCAGGATCACCCAGGGCGACGGCAGCCGCACACTGAAGGGATCATCCGCCGACATCTCGTTGTAGGAGCCGTAAGCCATCCAGTCGTCGTACTGGGGCGAATCAAGGACTCCGGCGTACTGTTCATAGATGCCTTCAGACAATTCGCGGCCCTTCGTGGCGACCGTGTTCAGCATCTCGCGCCGGCCATCCCAGGTGCGGAGCGGCTCTTCGAAGGGGTTGATCGCCAGGAAGATCACGCGCCCCAGCCCGACGGATCGGAAGGCGCTCGGCACCCGGCCATCGCCCGGCGATGCCACCGCGCCCTCGGCCAGTTCGCCGGAAGCAAAAGAGATCGGCCCCGGCGGCGGCGTGCCGAAGTTCTTGAGCCAGGGAACGCTGTCCACCTGAATGGCGGTCACATTTCGGATCGGCAGGACATCTGCCCACCTCGGGTCGTTGAGCAGCGGCGTCTGCGAGCCGCCCACAAAAATGAGATGGCCGCCCGTAAGCACCCATCCTTTGATCGCGCTGACCGCTGAATCCGAAAGACGCTCTGCCCCCTCGCCCAGCACCAGCGTGTTCAGCGGCGAGTAGCCGACCACCCGGTCCGGCGCATCCTCCGGCCTCATGTAGGTGTCGTAGGTGGTGGTGGGTGGAGCCTGCCCCTCCTCAATCGGCTGGTTCTCGTCGGTGCGGAGAATCCTTAGCTGCCCCGCCGTCTCCGAGATCATGCCGATGATCTCTTGAGAGGCGTAATAGCTGGTGGAGGGAAAGGGCAGATCGATCTGAAAAGAGCCGCGATTCGAGTTCACGACGAGTTGGGGCTCTTCATACTGTTCGCCAATCCACGGATAGGCGATGAAAGACTTGCGCGTTCCCTTCGGAAGCTCGAAGGGATACTTCATCACGTTGGTGCCCGCCCGAATCTCGACCACGCCCCTCGCGTCGGGGCCATCGTTCTCCAGATTGATGCGGTAGGGGACCACTTCGGAGTCGTACACGATGCCCGGCCACAACTCTTGGTAGCTGGCCGTCACATCGGCCAGAGCCAAGAGCGGCACTGCCGCCGCCACCGCGACGCAGATCGTCCTGAGTCGTTTCGCCACCTGCACCGCTTGCACCTTCCCTATTCTATTCCGTGGAAGGGCCGGGGCGCGTTTCATTCGTTTCCGAACAAAATCTGCGCCCTTATGGCTCCAGGTCGCCGTAGTGGATCGCGTCGGTCAAATCGCCGCCGTTGATGGCGCCACCCAGCAGGCAGCCGGAGATCGTTCCAGCGGCGTCGATGCGCGCGCCGGCCAGGATCACCGAATTCTCGATGCGGGCGCACCGCACATGGGCGTCTTCCCCGATCACCACCGAGCCGACCGCCTCCCCTTCGAAAGAAGCGCCTTCACCCAGCAGTGTCTGATTGCCCGCCAAGAACTGGCTGGTGGAAAGGAAGGAAGGAAGCGTGCCCGTATCGAACCAGGTGCCTTCATAGATGCCGGGAATCACAAGGTCGCCGCCTTCCACCAGCATCTGGATTGCGTCGGTGATCTCATACTCGCCGCGACCGCTCGGCTGCAGCTTGGGGAGCACCTCCCAAATCTGCGGACCAAAGATGTACATCCCGGCCATCGCCAGGTTCGACTCGGGATTCTGCGGCTTCTCGACCAGCTTCACGATCCGCCCATCGCGCACGTTCGCCACCCCGAACCGACGGGGGTCCTCGACCTCCTTTACCAGGTTGAGGTTCGCGGCACCCGCTTCCTGAAACTGCCGCACATAGGGCGCAAGCGGGCTGCCGTAGATGGCGTCGCCCAGATACAGCATGAAGTCGTCGTCGCCGACGAACTCCTGGGCGAAGCCGACGGCATGAGCCAGCCCCTTCGGTTCGGTCTGCACGACATAGCTCAGATTCACGCCGTAGTCCGCGCCATCCTTCAGGGCCTCCATGATCGCGGGACCGGTCTCGCCGACCACGATGCAGATGTCGGTGATGCCGCACTCCTTGAGCTGATCGAAGGCGTACGCCATCGTCGGCCGATTTGCGAGGGGAAGAATCGGTTTGGGAATCGCTTTGGTCACCGGATAAAGCCGGGTCCCTTTGCCTGCTGCGAGAATGACGCCCTTCATGCCGTTTGGTGCAGGTTATCACCTGCGTTGTGTACAATGCAGGCATATGAGCAGGTCCCGCTCATGGATGATAAGGGCCGCTCTGGCAGCGATTCTTTCCTGGGCTTTTGCGGCAGGATGCCGCCCCGCACAGAAGACTGTGCTTGCGCCCGTCCCTGTCGATGCCGCGGTCCCTTATCAGCCACGCACGGAATCTCCCGATGCCTTCGATATGCTGGTTCTGGCAGGCAGCGGGATGGCCGCTGACGTGCCCGACGTTCTCCACCGCACCGAATTCACCCCCGGCATGAGAGAGGAGACTCTCGCCGCCGCCCTCAAGCGGATCGACACGGTGCAGAAGGCATGCGCTCAGGGACCGAAAATGCCCGATGCCTGGTCCGGAGCCGGGGCCGAAGATGTCCGCGCCGGCTGGCGGCTCATCGGACGCGCTCTTTCCTGGCAGATCGAAGACGCGATCACCGAACAGAATTGGCCCCTCGCCGCCCAAAAGGCGATCCACCTGACCCAGTTCGGAACGGCCCTCATGGGCGGCTCCGCCGAAGAGGTCTCGCTCGGCCTCTCCTTCGCCGCCGATGCCCGCCGCCTCATCGCGCCGGAGCTTCGCCGGATGGAGGCGCAGACGCTCGACAACCTCGCCGCCGAAATGAACCGGATTCTCGATGCCACACCCGATGCTGAAGAGTCGCTCGACCGGGAGCTGGACGCCTCCCTGCGCGAGATTCAGCATGTGCAGGAGGCGTGGAGCAGCGGCAAGCTGGATGAACTGATCGACCGTTATGGCCGCACCGTGCGCCCCACCGTACAGTACCTCAAGCGTCTTGAGCCGGAAAACGTGCCGCAGTTCTTTGCCGGATTCGTGGCAGAAATGCACTCGCTGCAGAGCCTCTGCGTCTCCGAATCGCGCGATCCCGTGAAGACCTGGCAGAAAGAGCCGGAAATCCTCGAGGCCGCTGACCGCCCCTGGAAGCGGTTGACCGACCAGTTTTACGCACCGATGCGTGTCATTCTCGGCGAGCGGGCCAAGCACACCGCGCGCATGAAGATGCTGATCCTCTCCGCCCGGATCGAGGCGCAGATCAAGCGGAGCGGAGCCGCGACTCCCGCGCTCAACGTCTTCCCCACCAGCCTCACCACCGATCCCTACTCGGGCGAGCCTTTCGCCTACAGCGTCGAAGGCACCGACTACCGCCTGTACAGTGTCGGCGAGAACGGAGAACGAGATGGCGGGATGACCGACGAGAGCGGCGTCGAGCCCGATCTTGTGCTGGAAATGCTGCCGAGCTAGGCTTTCAGCGCCTTCTGCATCTGCGCCTTGGGACGCCAGATGGCCGCCTGCACGCCCTGAACGTGAATGCAGGTCTTGCTGATCGCCTGAAGTCCGCCCTCGATGAAGGTCGCCGTGACCTCGCTCACCGCGAGGGTGCCGGGGTCGGCCTCCTTCTGCAGGTGCGCCGCGATGTCGATGACGTGGGCGAATTCGACCTTTCCGATCTCCCGCCCGGGCGCGCTGACGTTGCCCGTATGCAGTCCCGCCCGAATCTCCAGCGGATTCTTGGTGCGGTTGCGGAATGAGTTGAACTCAAAGAGCCCGCCCAGAATGGCCCGCCCCGCCCCTAACGCCTTGGCCGGATCGTCGAACGCGCAGATCACGCCGTCGCCCGCCGTGGAGTGGATGCGGCCATTGAACCGGGTCGCCACCGCATCAATGAACTTGTGGTACTCGGTGAAGGTGTATTCGATCGAGATCGGATCGTTGTCCTGCTTCATCCGCGTCGAGCCGACGATATCGATGCTCAGGTAGCTGGCGAACTGCTCTTCGGCCTTCAGCTTGTCCTGAATCTCCAGCAGCTGCTGCAGCAGTTCGTAGCGCTGAGTGGAGGGGTCGCGCAGGCCGAGCCGGCGCGCATTGCTGACCGCGATCGCCTTCGCCACGCCGCCCACCGCCGCCCCGAGGATCGCCCACAGGATGATGGTCCAGCCCGGAGCGTGCAGGTCATTCAGGCCGGGGAGCAGCTGGCCGACGAAGCCGAAAAGCGTGTAGCCAAGGAACGAGACTCCCGCGAAGAGCCCGCCGGAAAGGGCAGCCGTCTTGGTGTCTTTGGCTTGGATCGAGTTCCACACGGCGCCCATGCAGAGAATCGCGCCCACCGCGCCGAAGAGGCCGGTGTCGTCGGCGATCAGGTGCCCCGTCGCCGCCGCGATCGCCACGCCGATGCCGAGGATCGAAGCGATGGCGAAGCGCCGCATGCGGCTGTCGAAGGAGAGGTAGGCGTGCTTGACGCGTTCAAAAAGGCTCTCCTTGCGCTTCTCGGCCAGGCCGCGAAGCGCGACGCGCACATACTCGACGGGCGCGCCTGTCGCTTCCGCGACGGCGTCTATCGCCTCGTCGTCCAGATCGCCGCCCGACTGCTCCTTGAACCTGGCCGCAAGGGCCAGCATCTCTTGGATGCGGTCGTCATTGACGATCTCCTCGGCTTCCTGCACGCGCTGCAGTTCCACTTCTCTGCAGCAGTTTACAGCCCGGCGTCAAGCCGGGCTTCAATTGGTTCGTTTATTCAGGTCTGAAGGACGCGCCTACAGGCAGCCGCCCGGCGGCGGAGGAGGTCCGCTGGAGACCGGAATCAGCCGGATATTGAACGGCATCGAGTTGTTGCCGCCCGCATTGCTGATCGAGAACGGAATCGGACAGGACGAGCCGTCCACCGTGTAGTCGTTGCTGTTGTAGCGGAGCTGGCGGTAGTAGCTCGCCGACGGAATCGAAGCGCCCTTGGCCGAAACGCCGGAAACGGTCGTCGGCACGCAGCCCGTAAAGTAGCCGTCGTCGCCCGTCAGGGTCGCGCCGACCCGCAGGCCGCCGCTGTAGAACTCAACCTGGATGTACTTGATGCCGTTGCCCGTGAAGGCGTCGGTGACGCGGCCCGAGACGGTGGTCGTATCGGCCGTTCCCCGCGCATCCTGAACCAGATCCTTCGGTCCGCCGCCGATGGTGACGGTCACCCGAACCTGGAAGAAGCCGGTGCTGGAGCTGTTGATGGTCAGCACGCCGTCGGTGGTCAAGCTGAAGGAGCCGCCTGCGCCGCCCGCCGAAGTCCAGTTGCCCGTGGCCAGGACGGTTCGATTGCCCGCCGGGTCGTAGTTGACGGCCCGAAGCTGGATGACCTGACCGGCCCGCAGGCAGAGCGGATCGACGATGTCGCCGCTGCCATCAATAAATTCGATGTATTGTCCGGCGAGGGGGGCATCCGTGCCGAGGCCTCCGCCTCCGCCGCCCGGTCCGCCGCCGGGACCGCCGGTGCCGCCTCCGCCACCGCCGCCTCCACAGCCGATGATAAGGGCCGCCCCTAGCAGGAAGCCGACGATAGCCGCGTACAGGCCAACTTTCATAACTCTCTCTTCACCTTTTCGCTGCTGAAGCCATGCGGCAGCAGCTCCGCCAACGTATACGACCGTTCTACGCCGCTCCCGACGCAGAGAATCCGGCAAGTCTCCGGATCTTCGCAAAACTCTTGAAGACTCTGCAGGCACATCCCGCAAGGCGCGCCGCCATCTTCCGTCGCAATCACCAAAGCCGACCAGCTGACGCCGCCGCCCGCCACCATTGCCGCTAGCGCCGATCTTTCCGCGCAGATGGTGAGGCCATACGAGATGTTCTCAACATTGCATCCGGCATAAATCTGGCCATCATTCGCGAGCAGGGCCGCGCCCACATGATAGACGCTGTAGGGTGCGTAAGCGTTCGTAGCGACTGCGCGGGCCTTTTCCTTCAGGCCATCCCAGGGCTCGCTCACTTCAGCACCGCCACGGTCGCGCCGTCTCCGCCCTCGCCGGGGCCGCCCTCTTCGATGCTCTTCACTTGCGGGTGAGCGCGCAGCATATCTCGCGTCATTGTGCGCAGCACGCCGCCGCCTTTGCCATGAATAATCCGCACCCGAGCGTGGCCCGTGAGCACGGCTTCATCGAGAAACTTTTCGAGGGCTTCCTGCGCCTCTTCAAACCGCAGCCGCCGCAGGTGAAGTTCATTCGGAGCCTTGCCCTGGGGACGAGCAATGGGCTTGCTCCGGGTGATCGTTGGCTTGGGCTGCTCCACCATCTGGAGCCGGTTGGCCTTCACCGACATCTTCATCGCCCCCACCTGCACCACCGCCTGGCCGGGTTTGGGAATCTCCTTGACGGTGCCCACCTGATCAAAGCCCAAGACGCGCACCTGCTGGCCGACCACCACCTCTTTGACCGGCTTGCCGGGAGCTGCCGGTTTCTCCGGCTCGGCGTCATCGAGCAGGTCTTCGCCCGCCGCCTGAAGCTCCTTGAGCTTCTCCCGCGCCTGCTGAATGCTCTGGGGGCTCGCGCTCTTTTTTACTTCGCTGAGCACGTCTTCGGCCTCCAGCCGAATCTCGCGCAGCAGCTCCTGCAGCTCCCGCGCGAACCGCCTGCGGAGCTTGTCGCGCTCCTGAACGTGGCCCTCGGCTTCCTCGGCCGCCTCTTCCTTCAGCTCTTCCAGCTCCCGCGCCAGCCGGTCGGCACGGCCCTGCGCCTGGCGGGCCTGCCGTTCCGCCCGATCAAGCTGCTCGATCATCTGCGCCAGATCCTGCTCCTGCTGGCTGAAGCCGCTGGCCGCTTCCGCCAGAACCTCATCCGGCACGCCGCACCGCCGCGCGATTTCCAGCGCATGGCTGGAGCCCGGCAGGCCCATGCGAAGGCGATACGTCGGCCGCAGGCTCTTCCGGTCGAACTCCATCGAGGCGTTGGTAAAGCCGGGCTCCGAGGAGGCAAACACCTTCAGTTCGCCGTAGTGGGTCGAGACCAGCATCTTCGCGCCGCCATCGCGCAGGGCCAAGAGGATCGCACGGGCCAGCGCAGCCCCCTCGGCAGGGTCGGTGCCCGCTCCGGCCTCGTCGAGCAGGACCAGCGCACCCGGCTCTAACTCCCGCAGGGCGGTCGAAATGTTCTTGATGTGCGAGCTGAATGTGGAGAGCGATTGCTGGATTGACTGCTCATCGCCGATGTCCGCCCAAATCTGCGTAAAGACGCCCAGCCGCGCCACCTCGGCCGGAACCAGCATCCCGCACTGGTGCATCGCCACCGAGAGGCCGACGGTCTTGATCGCCACCGTCTTGCCGCCCGTGTTCGGGCCGGTGATCAGGATGCCGCTCAGTTCTTTGGGGGCGGTGATGGTGAGCGGAACCGCCGCCTGCCGCTCCAGCAGCGGATGCCGCGCGGCGTCGAGATCGAGCACCAGATCGCTGGCGGTTTCGGCCAGGCAGCCGTGCATCACTTCGCCCAGCCGCGCTTTGGCCATTATGAGGTCCAGTTCCGCTCCGGCCTCCAGCGAGGTGCGGATCGATTCGGCCTGATCACCGACATCGCGCGAAAGCGCCTTCAGAACCTTGGCCACTTCTTCACGCTCGGCTGCTTCAGCCTCGCGGAGCGCGTTGCCCAGCCGGACGATCTCCTCCGGCTCGACATAAATCGTCTGCCCCGACCCGCTGGTGTCGTGGACGATGCCCTTGATCTTGCCGCGGTTCTCGGCCTTCAGCGGAATGACATACCGCCCCGACCGCTGGGTGAAGATCGGGTCGCTCAGCAGGTCGCGCGATTTGCCCGAGATATAGGTCTGCAGCTGGTCGCGGATGCGCTTCTCGCCGCTTTCGACGGCCCGCCTCGCTTCGGCGAGCGCGCTGCTCGCCTCGCTCCGCACATACCCGTCGCCATCCAGAGATTCCGCCAGCCGCGCTTCCAACTCCGGGTGAGCCTCAAGCATCTCGGCCAGAGGCCGAAGGTGGATGAGGGTGAGCCCCTCCCGCTGCAGCGTCTTTTTGGCCTCGCGAATCACCCTGAGCGAGCGTCCAACCGCATGGAGATCGGTGCCCGTCAGCGAGACGCCTTTCGCCGCCCGCCCCACCGCGCTGGCGACATCGGCCAGTCCAGACATCGCAAGCCCGCCCATTTTGAGGATTTCAAGCGCTTCGCGGGTCTGGCCATTTCGGCGGCGGACTTCCTCAAAATTGAAGGAGGGCTCAAGCGCCTGGACCAATGCCCGACCGCGCGGTGTCTCGCACTGTTCAGCGAGCCGCTCTAGTACAGCCGGGAATTCTAGGACACGCAGCGCATACATGGGCCAGAAGCTCATTGTATCGGAGTCAGCGTCGTCACCCCAGGCAAGGACCTCAACCTGGGACCCCTGCACAATAGAGGGGTGACCATCATCGCAGCTATGGCCGCGCTTGCGCTTTCGGCCAATACCGTAGAGCTGACCCCCACCGATGACATCTGGGTTTATCCGCACGCCACCGACCAGGTGAGCGATCCCTATCTCCGCGCCTGGGGCGGACCGGAAGGCGCCGTCTCCCCGCCGGACTTCGGCAACTTCAACTTTTCGTGCTCGCTTGTCCGATTCAAGCTCCCGGAGGACATCACCGGAGAACTGAAGGAAGCCAAGCTGATCATCACGGGTGCCCCCGGCACCGTGTTCCTTGAAGAAGACTCCAAGGCCGCCCCGCTGGAAGCCCGCAAGACCCGCGATGGCTTCACCGAGAAGGGCTGGACCTTCGGGAAGGCGATTGAATTCACCCCGGTCGGCGGACCGGAGGAGATCTTCGGCACCGGAGTCGGCAACCCTCCGGCAGACGACGAAGAGTTCAAGATCGAGATCAACCTGCTGGCCAACAAGGGCGTTTTCGCCGAAGAGCTGAAGAAGGCCCTCGCCAGCGACTCGAAGACCCTGGCCCTCGCGCTCACCACGCGCATGGACCCGGAGAGCGCAGACGGCATGACCTACAAGTTCTTCAGCCGCTCGGCCGACAAGAAAGAGCAGCGGCCCACCCTCAAATTGACCTTCGGCTAGGGGCCGCGCAGCAGCCGCAGGCCGTTGAGGATGGCGAGGACCGTCGAGCCCTCGTGCATCACAACGGCCAGCGGCAGCACCTGCCGCTGAAGCTCCGCGGGCCAAGAGTCGGCAGTCAATGAGAGAATCAGCGCCGTACCCGCCACCACCGCCGCAAAGGCGAGGCTCTGCCGGATCACCCGCTGCGTCTTGCGCCCGAGCCGGATCAGCAGGGGCAGGCCCGTCAGCCTTCCGGTCGCCAGCACCGCATCCGCCGAGCCCATCGCGATATCCGAACCCAGGTCGCCCATCGCCACGCCCAACCGGGCGCGGGCCAGGCTGGGGGCGTCGTTCACGCCATCGCCGACCATCATCACGGCTTTGCCCTCGGCCACCCACTGGCCGACAAACTGCTCCTTATCGATGGGCGAGAGTCCGCCGTAAAACTCGGTGATGCCCGCCGCCTGCGCCGCTGCCGAGACCGGCTCGACCATGTCGCCGGAAAGCACCGCGAAATCCTTGATTCCGAGTTCGCGCAGCTCCTGCATCACTTCGGATGCCTCGGGCCGCGGGTCGTCGCTCAAGCAGAGCCAGGCTGTGCCGCCCGCCCACTCCAATCGAGCCGTGCTGCGGACTCCGCCCGCTTCGCAAAGGCACGAGGCCACGTCATCACCCTTGGGGGCCTGACCGATTTCCGCCGCGACGCCATCGATGGTGCCCCTCACTCCCTGGCCAGGCAGAACCTCGACGTTCTCCGCTTGAGCGGGGCGCACATCGAGGGCCTGAGCCGCCCGGACCACCGCATCCGCCACGGGGTGGACGCACTGGCTCTCCAGAGCCGCCGCCGCCGCGAGGGCGGCCCTGCACTCGTCGGAGAGCGGGGCGTCGCCATGCCATTCGGTCTCGCCGACCCGCAGTCCGGTCAGCTTGAGCCGCCCTGAAGTCAGGGTTCCGGTCTTGTCGAACAGAGCCGCATCAATGCTTCCCGCCTGCTCGAAGACCGCCCCGCCCCGAACCAGAATTCCCCGCCGTGCCGCGAACGCCAAGGCGCTCAGAGAAGCCGCGGGAGAGGCCAGCACCAAGGCACAAGGCGACAGCGCAACAAAGCCCGCCAGGCTCAAAAACAGGGCGTGATGGAACGGCTGACCCAGCAGCATCCGCACGCCCAGCGAGACAAAGAAAAAGACGAGAACCGCGATGGTGTATCGCGACCCAAACCAGGCGCTGATCCGCTCGCTCTGCGACTTCCGCTCCTGCGCTTCGCGCAGGGCCTCGACCACTTTGTTCAGCCGCGAATCTCCCGAGGCGGCGGTGCAGCGGACCACCAGCGCGCCCTCAAGATTCTGGGTTCCGGCCAGAACCAGGTCCCCCGTCCCTTTGCTGGCGGGAACCGATTCGCCCGTCATGGCGGCCTCATTCACGCTCGACGCGCCGCGGACCACTTCGCCGTCGACCGGAACGTGCGAATAAGGCAGCACGCGCACCATGTCGCCGGGCTTGATCTGCTCCACGGCCACTTTCCGCTCTTCGCCGTCCTCCAGAAGAATCGCCTCATCGGGTCGAAGCGCAGCCAGGGCATCCACCGCCGCGCGGGTGCGGCCCAGGGCGAACTCTTCAAGGGTGGATGAAAGGGCAAAGAGGAACAGCAGCACCGCCGCCTCTTGCCAAAGCTGCAGATAAGCCGCCAGTCCGGCGGCGATGAACATCAGCAGGTTGATGTCGAGAGAGCGGTCGCGGATCGAATCCCACGCCTGCGGGAGGACAACCACACCGCCCAAGATCGCGCCGAGAATCGGCGCCCATATCCCCGCCCCTGCGTAGCCGAGAACCACGCAGATAAGAGAAAGTCCGGAGGCAACTGCGTGCCACCGGACCATCTCGTCTCTAGCTTCTCCGTGCGAATGACTCAGAGCGATGCTCCAAGCTAGATCATAGCTCGGATTTGTCTTCGGGCTCTCTGTACTCCCTCGGCTCCTCGTGGTGGTGCCCGCTTCCGCCCGAAGTATCGACGTTGGACATCATCTTGCCGCTGATCATCTGAATGAAGCGGCCGATGCCGTTCGATACGTCGTCGAAGATCGAGTACGAACACGGAATGACGAAGAGCGTCAGCAGGGTCGAGACCAGAACACCGCCGATGATGGTGATGCCGATGGTCTCGCGGAACTCAGAGCCGCGCCCGATCGCCATGGCGACCGGAAGCATGCCCATGACCAGCGCAAGCGTCGTCATCATGATCGGGCGGAGTCGGGTGCGGCCGGATTCGACCAGCGCCTCGAACCGCTCCTTGCCTCGGTCGCGCAGCGTGTTGGTGTAGTCGACCAGCAAGATCGCGTTTTTGCCGACCAAGCCGACCAGTGCAATGATGCCGATGAAGCCGACAAGGTTGAGTGTCTTGTCGGTGAGCATCAGCGCCAGCAGCGCGCCCACCATCGCCTGCGGCTGGGCAAGCTGAATGATGAACGGATACAGCAGGTTGTCGTAGAGCGACGCCAGCAGCATGTACACCAGCACCAGGCCAAGGCCGAACGCGGTGATCAGGTAGATGCCTTCTCTCGCCTGGAAGTCGGCCTGTCCGAGCGGCTGATAGGCCACATCTTCGGGCACGATTCCCTCTTCGGTCATCCAGGCGTCGATCTTCTGCTGCACCGTGCCTGCAGCATAGCCCGGCAGAAGGTCGGCGGTGACCTGAATCTCCTCGATGCGGTTGCGGCGGTCGATCTTGTCCAGCGCCTGGCCGCGTTCGATGGTCGCGACCTGATCCAGATAGATCGGTTTGCCCTGCGAGAAGGAGATCGGTACGTTTCGGAACGACTCCGGATTGCTCCGATCTTCGTCCGAAAGCTGCACCCGAATGTCGTACTCCCTTCCCTGCTCGCGGTACTTGGCGGTGTTGTCGCCTTCGTACATGACGCGCAGGGCCGCGCCAACCTGAGCCGCCGTCAATCCGGCATCACTCATCTTGGCCCGGTCGGGGATCGCCTGAAGTTCAGGCTTGCCCGATTTGGAGGAGATATCCGGCGTGATGACGCCTTCCACCGCTCCGCCCGCAAGGGCATCGCGCACGGCTTCTGCCGTGGCCACCAGCCGTTCACGGTCATCCGAGCGGAACGAGAGCTGGATCGGCGCGCCGAATCCGACGCCGCCCGCTGCCGCGACCGTGACGCGGGCACCCGGCACGCGGCCGATCTGCTGAAGCAGTTCGGCGGCCACCGAAGTGTCCGGCTTGGTCCGCCAGTGCTCTTCGCCGTGATCCACCCAGAACATGATCGAGTCGAGCAGCGCGGGCTTCTCGTGAAGCGTCACGCTGATCTGCGCGTACTGGGTTCCCTGGTCGCTGGCCGTGAAGCCGGAGCTTCGCGAACCCACGCTGGAGAGCGTGTACTTGGTGTCCGGGTGCGCCATCACGACCTTCTCCACCTGCTCGACCACCCGCTCCGTTTCAGAGAGGGACGATCCCGGCGGAAGGTCGATGGTGACGTTCACCTGGCCCGCATCGCTGGGCGGGAAGAAGGAGAACTTGAAGACGTCTTCCTTCTTGTACAGGTTCCGGTAGGCGTACCCAGTTGTCGCGGCCAGCGGGAACACCAAGGCGAACACCAAAGTGTACGGAAGAATCTTGAACGATGTCTTCCGCCGGGCCGCGTTCACCGCAAAGATGATCACGCCCAGGATGCCCGTCATCATGGCCAGCGGTATGCCGACGCCGACGGCCTGCGGCACGCCCGCCGCGAAGCCGCCCGTCTCCGGCGCCACCACAAAGGTGCCGCCGATGAACATGAAGACGCCGAGCAGCACGGCAAAGCCCGCGCCGAAGACGTACCAGCGGCGATTCAGCGCGAAGCGAACGCCATTGGCGTAGGCATCGGCCAGCCGGTTGAAGCTTCGCTCGAACCAGTTGGCGAATCGGCCCTTGGGGTGCTCCCAGTCCTCGCCCTTGCGATACCAGCGCGAGGCCAGCATCGGCGTGACGGTGAATGAGACGAACAGCGAACACAGAACGCAGACCGCAAAGCCGAGGCCGAGCGGTCGGAAGAACTGGCCGACGATGCCGCCCATGAAGCCGATCGGGACGAAGACGACCACGTCGGCAAGGCTGATGGCGATGGCCGCGAGGCCGATTTCGGCGCGTCCATTGATGGCCGCCTGCACCGGTTCCTCGCCCATCGTCAAGTGCCGGTAGATGTTTTCTATGACAACGATGGCGTCATCGACGAGAACACCGATGGCCAGCGAGAGCGCCAGCATCGACAGGTTGTTGATGGTGAAGCCCATCCCCCACATCGCGATGAGCGTTGCGAAGAGACAGATCGGAATGGCGATGGCGACGATCAGCGTTCCGCGGAAGTTGTGCAGGAACATCCAGATGACCGCAGTGACCAGGATGATGCCGAAGATCAGCGTGAACTGCAGGTCGATCTGCGACTCACGGATCTGCGTCGATGCGTCCTGGCTGACCTCGAACTGGACGTTGTACTGCGTCTCCAGCTGATTGATCAGGCTGGGCTGGCCGAACTGCGGCTTGAGCAGCGCGTCGGAAATGGTGATGGCGTTGCCATCCCGCGCCTTCTGGATGACCAGGGTCACCGACTCCGCGCCGTTCAGGCGGGCCAGGTTTCGCCGCTCGGCGTTCGCGTCCGAAATGGTCGCGATGTCCTTGAGCTTGACGATCTTGGTGGTGCCCTGCGGCCCCTGGTTGTCGCTGATCTGGATATAGCTCTCGCCGATCGCTTCGACCGACTGGAACTCGCCCAGCAGGCGGACGGTGTATTCCTTGCTGCCGTCGATGATGCGGCCGCCCGGAACGTTCAGTGTGGCGGCATTGACCGCCTGCTGCACATCCAGGATGCCGATGCCGTAGCGCAGCAGTTCGCCCTTGTCGACCTTGATCTGGATTTCGCGCTCTTCGCCGCCGCTGACGGCGACTCGGGCGACGCCCGGAGCCTGCGCCAGACGGTCTTTGACAATGTTGTCGGCGAGGTCGCGCAGCTGCCGATTCGACAGCGCGTCGCTGCTCATGTTCAGGTAGAGAACGGGCTCGGATGACGTGTCGAATTTATCGACCGTCGGCCGCTCCGCTTCCGCCGGCAGAAGCCGGGAGGCAGAGTCGACCTTGGCGCGCACCTCGTTGAGCGCTGCATCCATGTCCGCGCCGATGTCGAACTGAAGGGAGACGACAGAGACGCCCTCCTGCGAGGTCGACCGAACCTCCTGAAGGTTCGAAACGCTGGAGACCGCCTCCTCGATCTCACGGCTGATGAGCGTGTTGACTTCTTCCGGACCCGCACCAGGGTAGATCGTGGTGACGGTGACCGTGCCGAAGTTGACTTCCGGGTTCAGCTCCACGCGCATGCTGAAGTACGCCATCGTGCCCATGAGCACGGCGGCCACCATCATCATGAAGATGAAGATCGGGCGCTCGATAGCAATTTTGGTAAGGCCCATATCTGCCCCTAGTGGCCGGCTTCAGCATCCTCGGGCTCAGACGCAGATTCCTCTCCGCCGCCCTCATCTAGCTTGACCTGCGCCCCGTCGATCAGGCCGCTCTGGCCCTTCACGATGAGCTGGTCGCCATCAGTCAATCCCATCACCTGGGTCTGGCCTTTCTCGGTCGGACCGACCGTGACCTCGGCGCGCACCGCCTTGTCGCCTTCCTTCAAGAAGACGTAGCTCTTTTCGCCATCACGAATCACCGCGTCCGCCGGGACGAGGAAGACGTTCTCCATCGTTCCGGTCTTGAGCTGGCCGCGGGCAAACATGCCCGGCTGCAGCCCGGCGACGGCTTCGTTGATGCTGACGCGGAGCGAATACAGGCGTCCCACGTCGCTGGCCTGCGGGTCGATGGCGGTGACCGTTCCGGTGAGGACCATGCCCTGAAGGGCATCCACCGTCACCGTGACCGGGGCACCGATCTGAACCTTGCTCAGCTCCTTCTCCGGAATCTCGGCCTCAAAGAAGGTCTCCTGAGCGCCGATCAGCCGGGCGATCACCATTCCGGGCGAAGCGACGGTTCCGGCCTGAAGGGGCCGGCCCGAAACCTTGCCGCTGAACGGAGAGCGGATGCTGAGATCTTCGAGCGACTTGCGCGCGAGCTGCACGCCTTCCTGAGCCGCCCTAAGGTTGGCCCGGGCGGCGTCGATGCGCTGCTGGTAGGTCGGGTCGAGCGCCTTGTTGGCCCGCTCCGCCGCCAGCGCTTCCCGCGCGGCATTCACTTCCTGCTGGGCGATGGCGATATCTTCCGGCCGCGCGCCCTCCCGAACCAGGCTCCGCTGCTCCAGAGCCGAGTTGTAGCCCGCGAGAGCCGTTTCGTATCGGTTCTCGGCGACTTCGACATCGGCCTTGGCGATGGCGCCCTCTCGGTAGAGGTTGCGCATCCGGTCCAGGTTCAGCTTGGCGGCATCCAGATCGCTCTTGGCTCGGGCGACGGCCGCTTCCGCCTGCGCCCTTTCCTGATCCCGCGAACCAGCACGGAGCTTGCTCAGGCTCTCCTGAGCCTGGGCAAGCCGCGCTTCGGCGGCGCGGATCGACGCGTTCACGCGCGCCGGTCCTGCCTTCGAGTCGGCGATGGCCTGATCCAGGCTGGACCGCGCGGCATCGACCTGAGCCTGAGCCTGGCGGTACTGCGCCATGGCGTCTCGGGTGTCCTGCTGGGCAATCAACTGCCCGGCGGAGACCTGATCGCCTTCGCGCACATAAACGGCGACAAGCCGGCCCGGAAGCACCGGACCGACGGAAACCTCATCGCGGGCCGCGATGGAGCCGGTGACCTCGATCAAGGCCGGCAGATCGCGTCCCTGAACCGCCAGCGTTTCAACAACGGTGGCCGGTTGACTGACAAACTCCTGTGTGCGTTTGGCCTGCTCCTGGGCTTCGCGATTGACGCACCCCGGCAGGACCAGCACAGCCGCGCCCAAAATCGCGGCTGCTCCCCAAGTTCTCACTAATTCCCTTCCTTTTTCTGCGGATTCTCTTCAGTCGGTGGAGGCGTGGCCTCAAAAGTATCGGAGCCGACCGCCTTCTGAAGAGCGGCGTAGGCATCTAGATAGGTGTAGAAGGCATTGACCGTCGCTCCCCGAGCGCGGGTCAGTTCTGCCTGGGCGGTGATGACATCCAGCAGCGTGCCGATGCCCTCGTCGTAGCGAAGCTGGGCCAGTCGCAGCGCTTCCGCCGCAAGCTCCTCGGCAGAGCGGGCCACTTCCAGCGACCGGTAGGCCGAAGCCACCCGGGTGAGGGCGCTGCGAACCTCGAAGGAGACGGCCAGCTTGGACTGCTCCAGTTGGACTTCGGCCTTCTCGACGTCCTTCTCGGCCGATTGGACGCGCGACTTCGTGATGCCTGCGTCAAAGAGCGGCCAGTTCAGCACGGCGGAACCCACCGTCTGGTGCTCGGATTGGCCAAAGCCGGGATCGAGGTTGTTGGTGTAGACGGCGGAGAGGTTGAGCGAAGGCTTCAGGCCCCGCTTCTCCGTCTCCTTCACCTGCTCCAGGCTCTTGATGATCACCTCGCCCTGCTGCAGTTCCGGCCGCTCGATCATCGCCACGGCGATGTACTCTTCCGGCGGAGCCTCCAGACTGGGCAGACCGACGATCGGCACCACCTCAAACTCAGTGTTGATCGGTCGGCCGATGGCGTTGTTCAGGTCCTGCTTGGCCAGCTCCAGATTCCGCTCGGCGTCGAAGAGCGCCTGCTGGGCGCGTTTCAGATCGGTCTCCAGACGGAGCACATCGAACTTCGGAATCTGCTCTTCCCGCTCGCGGATGCGCGCCTTCTCCAGCCGCTCTTCAGCGGCGGCGACTTCCGCCCGCTGGACTTCGACCAGCGCCTTCTGCTGCGAGACGATGAAGTACTTGTTGCGGACGATCTGCTTGAGCAGGTTGACCTCCGCCTCGACTCCAAACTCGGCGGCTTCCTTGTTGAACCGGGCGGCGGCGAGCGCGGCGCGGCTGGTGCCGGAAATGTCGATGGCCTGATTCACCTGCAACTGCAGCTGCTTCGACTCGTTCTGTGTGACGAGGCCGGGAAATGAATTGGGCGGCGTCGACTGGTCGAGCCGCTGATAAGTCGCGTTGGCACCGACGGTCAGGCCCAGCGCGCCTCGCGCCAGCTTCACCTGAAGGTCAGCCTTCTCCACATCAATCTCTGCCGTGCGGACGGCAAAGGCTTGGTTGATGGCTTGCTGTACGGCCTCGTCAATGCTCATCGGCTCCGCTCCCGCATGCGCGCCGATCATGACGGCCAGACCCAGTTGGGTCAGTATTGTCACTCTGCTTCCTCCTCTTCGTTTACATTCATCAGGCTCTTGTTCATATCGTCGATGAATTCCTTCACCGACTCAAATTTCGCCACCATGAGTCCGTCCAGAACCGGATGCTTCATGATAAGCAGCTTGTCCCCGGGCTTGATGCCCATTTCTTGCCGAGCCTGCGAGGGGATGACCACCTGCCCTCGCTCTCCCACTGTCACGGAGCCATAAAAGCACTCGTCAAGATCACACTTGCCAAAACCCATTGCAATTCACCTGAATCATACTTTTCATACCCAACATGCATCAGAGCCTTCACTGCATGGTGAAAAGTAAGTTCGAAATGCCCAGGATTTCAAATACAAAGCGGCCCTCGGCTTATCTACCGAGGACCGCCTGAATTCGACTCAGCGCAAGAGCAGGAAGGGGACTTATTTCTTTCGGGAGAAGTCTTCGCCCTGGCCTTCGTGAACCACGAAGGGGAGAAGAGCCAGTTCCCGCGCCCGCTTGATCGCTCGGGCGATCATTCGCTGCTGCTTGGCTGTGTTGCCATTCTGGCGGCTCGGCATGATCTTGCCGCGCTCGGTGAGAAATCGCTTCAGGACTTCGACGTCCTTGTAGTCGACGTGGTCGATCTTATTGACGGTGAGGTAGCTCACCTTGCGCCGTCGGCGGGGTCGGCCCTTGCCGCCCGTTGCCGCATCGGCCAGGCTGTCGGCAGCGGCCTTCTCGGCGGCTGCATCCATCATCGTCATCTTGTCGTCGCTCATGGTAATGCTCCAGGCTGCGCTGAGCCTGATTTCAAGGCTCTGGAGTATAGCACAGCCCAAGACGGCACGCAGAGTGCCGCTTGGGACTGAAGTTCGATAGTCCCCGCACAAATGCCCGTTCTCTCCCGCAGGCCCTCCCGACCCCGCAATCATGCAGGTCAATCGCCGGGCACACCCACGGAAGAAACCGGGTGTCGGGAGTCTGTCTTGCAGGCTTGACCCGACACTGCAGAGATGCGGGATTTGCCCGAACTCCCCATCGTGCAGCACCCTCCAGCCCCAAGGGCCGGTCTCGCCCACCGGCCCGCTCCCTTTTCTCTAGGGCGACAATCCCAGCCACTCATCCCAGTTTGTATCGATGGCGAACTTGAGCTGAATGTAGTCGGGCCGCACCGGCAGGAAGATGTTCCCGGGCGAAAAGTCCACCGAGAGGCCGTGGCTGTTGGCCGACTGGTTGTTGTGGCCTTCCCACACGATCGCATTTGAGACCGCCTGCCTCACATTGGCGCTTGCCGTCACCACGCTGCCGGGCACATTCGGCTGCGACTCCAGAATCTCGCACAGGTCGATGATGTCCCGGTAGTAGCGGGTGCTGGTCTGGCTGTATGCCTGCGCCTGATTCCGGGCCGCCTGCACCGCGCTGATGAGATTCGGATCGTCCTTGTGGATGATCAGCTGATCCGCCAGGGCCGAGAGCGCCGTCGCCACGTTGCCCAGTTCGCTTGTATCAATCGAGCTCTGCGTGATCTTGCGGGTGGCGTACGGCGGATGGTTCAGCATTCCGTCCACAAATGCCTTGGTGAGGTTGGAAGTCGACGCATCCGGATTGTCGCGGAAGGGTCGGAACACGTCGTCGTACGGGTAGCCGTCCGCCGGGGGGCTCTCTTCGCTGCCCACGATGAAGTCGGCATAGTCCCGCGCCTCGTAGGCGACCTCCATCATCTGCATCAGGCTGGCATCCCAGGCGATGATGTCAAACGTGTGGCCCATGAGGGCTTCGTCGGTCTGCCAGGTCTTGATTGAGGTGCCGTACTGATCGTCGTAGCTGAAGGCGCGGGTGGCCTCATCCTGCGGAGAGCGCCGCCAGCCGTTGCCGTGGTTCCACAGCACCAGCGCATAGCGGTCGGCCGGATAGTACGTCTTGGCCCAGGTGATGAAGTCGTTGAGGGTGTCCGGGTCGCCCATGTCGAGGGCCATGCCCGATCCGTTGGTGAGGTTGGCCTGCACCAGTTCGCTCTTGATTTCAGAAGTATTGTCCGGCTTCACCAGATAGCGGCGCACGCCGTCGAAGCTCGAAGCCGGGAAGACGTCGCGCGACTGCTTCCACTGCACCACAAACCGCACGTCATCGTTGCCCGCGACCTCTTCCATCTGGTTCATGTTCAGATCGCTGGCATAGTAGAGGTCGTTGGCCGCATTGATGAAGACCATGATCGTCCACTTCTTCTGGACGACATTGAAGGGTGTCACTTCAACGGCGGCAGAGGCGGCAAAGGCCGTTCCATCAAGCGCCGCGCGAACCTGGCCGTTGCCCGCCGTGGTGGCGGTGAAGACTCCCTCGTCGCTGACCGTGCCGATGCCGCCAAGAGCCGTCCAAGTGTAGGCATCCAAATCAACGAAGACCGACTGGTTGGAAGAGGACATCGCCATGGCGACAAACCGGGCGCTCTGCTGCTGCGCGCGCTCGATGTCGTCGGGGAAGATCTCAACCCGATTGACGGTCGCGCTGGTCACCGTATTGACCGTGCGGACGACGCCGCCTGAGCCTCCGGCGCAAAGATCGACGATCGCCTTGGCCACGCCGATTTCGGTGCCGCCCGCATTGGGCTGGGAGAACAGCCGCGCACGGACCTCGTAGACGCCCGCCGGAATATTGCTGATGTTGATCTCAGAGCTGCTCTGGCCGCTGCGGTTGATCGAGTCCGAGCGGACCACGCCGCCGGTGCCGTCGATGATCTGAATGACCTGAGAAGCCGTGGAGCTGAGGCTGCCGCCCGACCAGTTGGTCTGATAGATGACCGTGCTGGGGCTCGCGCCCGGGGGACAGCTTGCGGTCAGCCACATCTCGACCATATCGCCCGACCCGCCGGAAGTGCCTCCTCCGCCGCCGCCTCCGCAGGCCGACAAGCCCAGTAAAAGCACCCCTATTGCCAAGTGACCGATATGGAATTTCACACCTATAGGACGGGATTTGGCCAGCAAGGTTCGTACTTTTGGTCCGAAACCTTGCTGGCCGTCGCGTTGGGTTGATGGGTATGGCAGAGCAGGAACTTCTGGCCAATTTGCTGGGCCGTATTGAAGCAAATGGAGATTTCCCCGCCGAGTGCGGGTTCCCCGTGCGCCTGGAGCACGGAGAAATGACGACGGTGATCAGTCTTGAAGAGCCGCCGCTGCTCACGCTGATCGGAGCGAACAAGGCAGGAGCCGCCTGCATCGCTCAGAACGGTCGCATTCTGGCGCGATGGGGATTGGCCGCGCAGACTCCCTGGCTGGGGCGCGAGTCCGATCTCAGTGGATCGTCGATTTGGCACTGGGTTGCCGATGCGCTGGAAGACGGCGTGGACACCCGGCTGCACAAGCAGCTGCGGCTGTGGCGCGCGCCGCTGAACGACGGCCGCATTCTGCTGGTCGTGTTCGATGCCGAAGACGAAGAGCTTCTGCACCGCCGTGCGCTGCGGCTGGAAAGGCAGACGGAGATTCTGCGGCGTTTGGGCAAAGCGCTTACGAGCAATCAGACCATCCAGCCCCTCGCCCTCTCCTCTCTCCACGCCATCGTCTCCTCCGCCGACCTCACCGCCGGGCTTTTGTGGGTGCGGGACGACGAGACCGGACGCATGGAGCTGAGCGCATCGCTGGGCGTGACTGCGGAAGGCGCGGCTTCCCTGCAGAGCCTCAACCCGAGCAGCAGCCCCACCTGCGTCGCCGAGTTGGCGATCCACCGCGGCACCACCCTGCAGCTGCGATCCATCGCTGACTCGCTGCTGACCGTTGAGCTTGAGGCGAAGATCTGCGAGAGCGAAGGAGAAGCGCTCATCGTTCTTCCCCTAATGATCGGCGAAGACGTGCTGGGCGTGCTTGAGCTGATTTCGAAGAGGGGAGACGCCCATTTCTCCGAGTGCCGCCCCGTCTTCGAAGCGGCCGCCGAGCACATGGCGCTGGCCCTGAACAGCGCAAAGATGTTCGAGGCCGCCGAACGGATGGCTTCGCACGATGCGCTGACCGGCATCGCCAACCACCGCACACTTCAGTCCTTCCTTCAGAAGCGCGTGCAGGAGTGCCGCCGTTCCGGCGGAACCCTGGCGGTCGTGATGCTCGATGTCGATCACTTCCGCAACTTCAACGAGGAGGAGGGCCACGATGCGGGCGACATCGTGCTGCAGATGGTTTCCACCGCGATGAAGGAGAGCATCCGCGGCTATGACCTGGCCGCCCGCTACGGAGGCGAAGAATTCACGGTGATCATGCCCGGCGCCAACCGGGATGAAGCAATGGCTGCCGCCGAACGGATGCGGCTCCGCATCGAAGAGCTTGAATATCGCACCTCCAGCGGCCGACGCCGCCACATCACCGCCAGCCTAGGCGTTGCGGTGATGCCCGAGGCCGCCGAAGAGCCGGGCGCGCTGCTGAAGGCCGCCGATATCGCCCTCTTTGAAGCCAAGGGGGGCGGGCGCAATCAAGTAGTGCTTTTCGAGGGTGCGGTGGATGAAGATCGCCGAAAGCCCTCGACCCACTGGACCGAAGCCCTCGGCGCGGTGCCCGAACGGATGCAGGCGGAATGCCGCAATATCGTCGACCGGGCGCTGCAGGATGTCAATCGAATCTCGAAGCACCTCGGCTTCTCCAGTCGGCAGAAGGAGGTTCTGCTGGCAGCCCTGCTCATGGCCAAGCCGCTGCTGGACTCCGACCTTGACCGGTCACGCCGCCTGCTGCGGGCCTGGTCGCGATGCACGGACCTGCGTCCCGTACTGCCCACCCTGGAATATGTCCGGGAGCGGTACGATGGCGGTGGACCGCGCGGAATCGAGGGACACCTGATTCCGCTGACCTCTCGAGCGCTCACCGCCATCTGTGCGGTGCACGTCGAGCGGATCGGCTCTCTGCGGGAAGATGCTGGGCGGTTTGACCCAGAAATCATGGGTCTGCTGGTCCAAGCGGACGAAGCGGCTTGATGCGCGTCATCACGCCGTGCCATACTTCCCGTTTGCTGATTGGACCCAGCCAAGCGGAGGCTCCGAAATGTACGCAATCGTAAAAACGGGCGGAAAGCAATACAAAGCAGAACCGGAAATGACCCTGATCGTTGAAAAGATCGAGGGTGACGCCGGCACTAAAGTCGATCTGGCAGACGTCATCATGGTCTGTCAGGATGGGAAAGTTTCAGTTGGAAGCCCGTTCGTGAAAGGAGCCAAAGTCAAGGCGGAGATCGTCCGCCAGGGCAAGGCCAAAAAGATCAACGGCTACAACTTCAAGGCGAAGAAGAATGAGCGCAAGCGATGGGGACATCGCCAGCCTCAGACTCACCTGAAGGTGCTGGAGATCATCGGAGGCTGATATGGCACATAAGAAAGGACAAGGCTCAACCAAGAACGGCCGCGATTCGAATGCCCAGCGGCTCGGCGTGAAGCGATACGCCGGAGAGCAGGTCAAGGCCGGCTCGATCATCGTCCGCCAGCGCGGCACCCAGTTCCACAAGGGCGTCGGCGTCGGCATCGGCAACGACCACACCATCTACGCCATGATCGATGGCCAGGTGAAGTTCGAAGGCCCCAAGAACCGCCGCCGCATCAGCGTCTACGCTGACCAGGCGTAAGCCAGTTTAGATTTCAAAGAGAAGCCCGGAGCCGTTTTGGCTCCGGGCTTCTTCGTTTCTGGCTCTCTTAAGAAGAGTTGGCAGTCAGCAGTTGGCAGTTCGCTTCGCTTGCAGTGTCGGAATCAGCACTGATTACCCCTCCTGCCAGCAGGAGGGGGCTAGGGGGAGGTGCCCGCCGAAGCCGCAAGGAGAAGGCGGGCCAAACCATGCTCCGCCTCACTTTTCCTGAAAGGACAAGTGAGGGGGATTCAGGGGGAGATATTCCGTTTGGTATCCGCCGAGGGACGAGGCCGTTAAGTTGGTAGCTTGTAGTTTGTAGTTCGTAGACCGCTCCGGTCGTACCCACGCAATCTGCCCCCGCCTGCGGGGGAAGTGGCCCGAAGGGCCGAAGGGGGTCTCCGGC
>CBFGUV010000005.1:0-172226 GCA_965652385.1 uncultured Fimbriimonadaceae bacterium | reverse complement strand
GGGTTGCCGAACTGTCGCGCCACTTGAACTGGTGCGCTGTTCAGCATCAAGAAAGGAGGCGAGGGTTTTGCGCCGGCTGGAGGGGCCGGATGCTTCTGGGCATCTCCAGAAATCGGTGTCTGCTCTCCCGTGCCGGGGTTGTGCCGCATGTAGTCGGAAGCCCCGTTGTTGAAGCGGTGCCAGGTGAGGTGGTCGTCATCAAGCCACCCCCACGGCTGCCAGCCGCCAGTTGCCGGTGGGGGATTCACCATCTCGACCATTCCAGTCGGAGCTTCGAACAGGAAATACTGATTTTCTTCTCCGCCTTTGAGCCCGACCGTGAGAAGCGCCTTCGGCTTGTTCGGAGGCATCATCAAGTAGATGTCTGAATCGTCCCGGCTTTGAAGCAGAATCTGATGGCTTGGCGGGCTGGCGTTGAGGGCGTAGAGCGTCCTGGTGACCGTCGGCTCACGTGTGGTCGGGTCGAAGCCGGGAGACACCACCTTGAGCAGCGCCACCGAGCTCCCGTTCAGCCACACGGGAAACTCCGGCATGGACCCCTGAGGAAACTTGGCGACGCGCGAGCCGCGAAGGTTGAGCATGGAGAACGCCCAAAGCTCGGAGGTGGACTGATACAGCCTCTGCTGCAAGTCTGGCAGTGTGTAGGCGTCGCCGCTGACCCGCGTCGTGTAGAAGATGTGGGCGCCGTCTGGCGTCCAACTGAACTGCTCGACATTGTGGGCGATCACTCGGGGCTGCCCCATCGCCCATGCCTTGTCGCTCGAGTCGATTGCGTCTAAACGGCCAAGATTCCCGGTCTGTCCCAGGGAAACCGCTGCGATTCCTGCAGTCAGCCACACACTCATGAAGAGAGTGTACGGAGCTAGCCGATAAGACGCTTCGCTGCTTCTACAGATTTTTTTGAAGGAATCAGGCTGAGGGGGCGGGTTTCAGCTGCGGGCTTGGTTTTGAGCAGTTCGAGCAGCTTGGCCACGTTGGAGACTTCGATATCGATGGTGTCCTTCAATGCGGGCTTCGCCTTGATTGCGGCTTCGAGAAACTCGTCTAAGTCTGCCTTTGCAAAAAAGACCGGAATGACGGTCTTTCCATCCACCGTGGAGCTGAGATAGTTGCCGTTCTGAAGCTGGACCATGAAGATCGGCGCGAGGATCGTCCCCTTGACATCGGTGCCCTCCTGCTTGAGCATCGAGATGGCCGCTTGGGCATCCGGCTGATGCGGGAAGTATTCGACCCGATACGGCGCGAGGCCCTTTTCGGGGTTGATGGCCGCATAGAGCGACCCGAGGTTTACCGCTCCCACCTTCAGCTGTGCGCCTAGTGAAGCGTTCTTCTCCTTGATCGCCGCCAGGTAGAGGTTCGCCTCATCCGGGTGCATATAGGCGCTCAAGAGCTTTTGTCGGCTTGCGAGGGTCGCGGTCAAGGGCTGGCCGTTGTTGGACATGACGATGAAGGCGGGGATGACCTCCAGCTTCTTCTCTATCTCGGCCTGAGTGAGCGCACCAGCTTGCGCGGGCGCGGACAGAACAGAGATGGCGAGAAGTGAAGACAGCATGAGCGGCTCCTTTCAGATTAGACGATCAGGTCCCGAAAAGGACTTTTACGTTAGGGCTTCTGCGACTTCATACGCCGCCAAAACGTACAATTGCTCCAAAGATGGCGGGCCAAAAAGTTGAGCCGATAGGCAGGCGTACTCCCGGCGAGAGGGTTTTGAAGCCCTTCCAGGAGTTCGCTTCCCTAGAATCTTCCGGCGGAATTGTCCTTCTGATATGTGCTGTCGTGGCCATGGTTTGGGCCAACTCATCGGCAGCGGAGAGCTATTTCCACCTCTGGGAGATGAAGGCCGGCTTTGTGCTGGGCGACTTCGAGTTTAAGAAGAGCCTGCACCACTGGATCAACGACGGCCTGATGGCGATCTTCTTCTTCGTCGTGGGCCTCGAAATCAAGCGGGAGATCTTGGTTGGCGAGCTGTCGTCGTTCCGCAAGGCATCCCTTCCCCTGGTTGCGGCCGTCGGCGGCGTTCTGCTCCCTGCCCTCATCTACTTCGGCTTCAATGCAGGCAAGCCGGGCGTTCACGGCTGGGGCGTGCCGATGGCGACCGACATCGCCTTCGCCCTCGGCATCCTCGCGCTGCTCGGCAAGCGGGTGCCCATCGGGCTCAAAGTCTTTCTGACTGCTCTGGCCATCGTCGATGACATCATCGCCGTCCTGGTCATCGCGGTCTTCTACACCGCCAACCTCAAGGCGGGCTATCTGGGAATGGCCCTCATCCCCGTGTTCGCGATGGCGATCCTCAACCGATCGGGCATCCGCGCAATCTGGATGTACGCGGGCCTTTCGCTCATCCTGTGGTTCCTGGTCCTTCAGTCCGGCGTTCATGCGACGGTGGCGGGCATCGTGGCCGCAATGCTGATCCCGGCTCGACCCCGCATCGAGGCCAGCCAGTTCACCCAGCGCGCCAAGGAGCTGATCGCCACCTTTGAGAAGGACGAGGTCGAATCGACGGCTCACGCCCTGCCCAGCGAACACATTGCGGTGCAGGAGCTTTCGACCCGCGTGAAGGAAGTCGATACTCTGCTCAACCGGCTCATGCGAGGCTTCCACCCGTGGGTGGCCTTCTTCATCATGCCGGTCTTCGCGCTTTCCAACGCCGGCGTCTCGCTTGCAGGCATTGATGCCGCAGGCGCAGCCAATCCGGTGACGCTCGGCGTTGCGGCGGGACTGATTGCAGGCAAGTTCTTCGGCATCCTCGGTTTTGCCTGGCTCGCCGTCAAGATTGGTCTAGGCTCGCTCCCTCGATTCGTGCGCTGGCCGCACGTTGCCGGAGCTTCAATGCTCGGTGGCATCGGCTTTACGATGGCCTTCTTTATCGCCACGCTCGCCTTCGAAAGTGACGCGACCCTGCTGAATGATGCAAAGATTGGTATCCTTGCAGGCTCAACCGTGGCCGCAATCGTCGGACTTTTGCTCCTGGCAAAGGTCACAAGAGGCCCAGCAAAAGAAATGGAGAATGCCCAAGCTGCATCCATGTAGGCACCTTGAGCGTTAATATGTATCGATGATGCTGTCATTAATTGCGTGTGCGACAGTCACCCATGCTGCCGCAGCAATGCTGCAGGCAAATGCAGAGGCTGAGATCAAAACGGCCGTGCATAGCCTCTACAGCGTCATCTCTGGCCCGGCGGGCAAGGCGAGGGATTGGGACGCGTTCCGCGCGCTCTTTGCGGATGGCGCTCATTTGATCGTCACCTTTCAGCGGCAGGGAAATCCCAGCCAGATGAGCTTTACGCCGGACGAATATGTGACCCGCAATTCGCCCGCCTTTGAGACCCGCCCCTTCTTTGAGCGGGAGGCCAAGGCGGAGATCAAGCAGTACGGCCTGATCGCGCATGTGTGGAGCACCTACGAGTCCTGGTCGGTCGATCCGGCCACGGCGGGACCGGATGACAAGCCCTTTGATCGCGGAATCAACTCGATTCAACTGGTGAAGGGCGAGAAGGGATGGAAGATTCAGCAGGTCGTCTGGTGCGCTGAGTCGGCGGGCTTCCCGCTTCCCACAGACGGCTGATCGAGGGAGAGAAACAATGACGTTTCGACAAGTGACGGCATCGGCAGCGGCGGTGGTCTTTGTGACCTTCGTTCTCCAGCCCGTCGTCGCCCGCTCCGCTCCTGCCGGGCAGACCCTCTCCAAGCGCATTCGGCAGATTCAGACGGCCCTCAGCCTCTACGCTGAATCCTACGACAGCCGGATGCCCGAAACCCCGAAGTCTGATCCCACCTTCCGCAACAACTACGAAGACCCCAATCAGGCGGCCTCCCTCGAAGAGCCCCTGGATGAGCGCGAGGCGCGCATAGAGCGGCAAAGGCTCGCCGTCATGGAGAGCCGCCAAGCCGCGGAGATGTGGGACACATCCGCCGCCAAGACCGCCATCGACAGCTATTCCGACGAGGCGCGGCCCAATACAGAGCCGAAGCCCTCTTCCCTGGCCCTGGCGCTTGCCTACTGCGACGTTCCCGAGCCGACCATCTACGACATGGACATGAATAAGGAGAGCCTCAATTCATGCTTCCGGATGGCCGACGTCTTCGGGATCAACCCCAACGATTTCTGCGCCCTTGTCTTTGCCGAATCCTCGATGCAGAGCCTGACCAAAGACCAGATGCAGAACGCGCTGGCCTCCGCTGGCATGAATCCGTCGGTCGGGCTGAAGGATAAGGACAGCACCACGGTCGGATGCGCCCAGATGTCGGTGACCACGGCGCTCAGCGTGCTGGAGAAGCTTCAGGAGTCCAATCCGTTCCTCTACGAGCGGTTCGGCATCCCCGAAGATTCGCCCGAGCTGCCGACCATCCTGTTGCGCCGCCTGGCCAGCGACTGCGACTTTGCCGTGCAGATGCAGGCCGCCTACGCTTACGTCAACACGGTCGGCGTGAAGGAAGACGGCTCAGACCGCGAGTTTGAGATCTTCGTGAAGGAGATATTCAACAAGCACAACGAAGAGCTTCACCGACGCTTCGACTGCCTCAGCGAAGCCCTTCGCAATCCGCAGATGATGCAGGTCTCTAGAGAGAAAGATCGCTCAGAGAAGCCCCAAGCACCGTCTTCGCGATCTTCTCAAGCTCGCCGACCTCGCCGGTAAGGTGCAGGGTCGCGTGCCGATGCTCCGCGCTCTCACCCGGCTTTAAGGCCAGGGCAGGCGAAGAGCTTTCCAGCTCATAGAACGGTCCAAAGGGCGCCTTTCCTGGTTCGGGAGGACCATCGTTGTAGCTGTTGATCGCATCTCCCGCGTAAGGGTCGTCCTGCATCTCCCACATGGAGTTCACATAGCTCTGCGGAGGCTGCGGAAGACTGTAGATGGCCAGGGTCAGCAGGCTTCGCGAGGGGTCCCAGCTTCCCATCACCGGCTTTGCCCTCTGCGGAGTGACGCCGATCTTGCTGCGGTGCTGTCCATCTGCCTTGAAGAGGATGAGGCCGTTGCGGATGGCCAGGCGGTCCTCCGGCACCTTGCCGAAGTAGGCATCGTTCACCACCGGGCCAAGATCCGCTTCGCTTCCTTCGACAAAGGGCAGCACCACCGTGCATTTCGGAGAGTGCTGCATCATGCTGAGCACCCAGATGGAGAGGAGGCCGCCCTCGCGGGTCCAGGCATTGCTTCCTTCGTTTGTGGCTTGGTTGACCGATTCGTGACCCACCACCGTGATGCTTTCGGGAATGGCGCACCCCAGCCGCTCCGCTGCGTCCCCTCGCCCCAGAATCTGAAGATGGCGGCGAATGCCGACTTCAAAACGGGTGCCCGAGAAGTTCTGCACCGATCCGCGATAGACGCAGATGGTGTCGGACTCGGACCGGTGAATCACGCGCCACGGAGTTGAGTCGATGAACGCGGGAACCTGCCAGTGATCGAGATCGAAGGAATCGCCTTCTTTGAAGAAGATCGAGAACTGCCCTCCTTCCGGCCCCATCCAGAACCGCTCCTCGCCGCCCACCGCATTCATGTGCGGCGCCTGTTTGCCGCTTGCGATCAGCTCATGGTTGATCCAGCCGTGGCCCGGGGCATCCAGTCCAAAGCTGCTGGTCATGATCCTGGCTTGGAATTGGGGGGCGACGGCAAGGCGTCCGCCGTCCTGATTGGTGAGTTCGAAGGCGTCGGTGTGACGCCACAGCAGATCCCAGTCCTCTCGATAAGTCATCGCGTAGGCAGGTGATACCCTCTTACGAAGGCCCTTCGGGGGCGCGGATGATCTTCTCGATCCGGCCCTGCTTGAGAACCACGCTGGAATCCTGCCAGCTCCAGATCTCCCGCTCGGTCAGCGGAAACTTCTGCATGGTCCACGGAGTGCCGTTCTTGGCCAGCACCTGCGTCTTGGAGTCGCCGAGCGTGAGCGGTTTCGACGATTCAGCCTCGACGGCGCCCAAGAAGATGGGCAGACTTCCCCGTGTGCGCCAGCCAATCACCTGATCCTCGATCAAAGAAACGGTGTCGTTTTCATAGATCCAAGTCTGCGCCGAGTCGCGCAGAGCGGAAACGAGAATCGCCTCGGGTGTGCCGAGTATTTGGAGCACCTGCTCATGGGTCGAGCCTTCGGTGACGTACTCGCCGGCATCACCGATCTTCTTTTCCGCAAGCCGAAGCTGGCCGCGATTGACCCATCCGGCTACCGCATCGGCGATCAGGGTGATTTGAGAGGCACCATAGGCCAGAGCTTCGCGGTCGAGCATCTCGTACTGCCGCCGCGAATCCGGCGTTCCCATCAAATTAAAGACCGCCGAAGCCGGATCGCCCAAGCTGAGCAACGGCTGGCCCGGGTTGGGCTTGACCGCAGGCACCGGAAGGTTGCCGCCATTGACCCAGTGATCGACGACGCCATTCTCGAAGACGACCGTTGAAGCGCCCCAAGACATGGTGGCGGCTTGTGAAAGCTCGTAGCGCAGAAGCTTTTCGGGAGCCCCAAGCAACTGAAAGGCTTCCCTTTCGGTCATGCCCTCTTCCAGGTGAGTGTGTTCGCCCGGCTTAAGGGGGATGGTCACGCCAAGCCGGTCGCCCCCGGACCATTCGTACAGTTCTCCATCCTTGAAGGAGAGCGACGAAGCTCCGTAGCTCCAAACCGTGCGGCCGTCGTGCTCAAAGACGAGATTGGGCGCGCTGAGGCGATCGAGGGCGTCTTGGGGGGAGGACCCGGGCTCAAGCAGAACCGTCGTGCTGTAGGACTCTGGCTGGGTAAGGATCAGTCCGCCGAGGTTGCTCCATCCGGCCACCTTTCCTTCAACCAGGGTCACCGACGAGGGGCCATAGTGCAGCATCTCATAACGGGAAGAGGGATAGGCGTCAACCTCATTCGGCTCGCCCATGATGCTGATGACGTCAGAGCGGTCATCGCCAATAAAAAAGCCTTGCTGGGCCATTGCAAGACCCGAGCAGGCTAGTACGATCAACGATAAAACGCCTCTATTCATCATAAGAGAGCGGCGGGCGACTTGTGCATTATTGCCCGCCCATCGATCTCTCCGCCCGCTGCTGCGGAGAAAGTTTTCCACAGGCTCCATAATCGAACCGTTGCCGACCACCCGATTTGCCCCCAGTCCAACCGGCTGGCTCCATCTGGGCCACGCCTACTCCGCCTGGTTCACCCGCGAACAGGCAGAGGGCGGCCGGTTCCTGCTTCGCATCGAAGACATCGACCAAGAGCGGTCGCAGGCTCTCTATGAAGATGCATTGAAGGAAGACTTGGCTTGGCTGGGCCTTGAGTGGTCAGAACCGGTGGTGCGGCAATCCGAGCGGACGGCTGCCTACGAATCGGCCCTTGCCCTGCTCGAAGCCGAGGGGCTCCTCTACCCCTGCTTCTGCTCACGCCGCGAAGTGCAGGAGGAACTGGCCCGGATGCCCAGCGCACCGCACGGCCCGGATGGGCCGCTCTATCCCGGCACCTGCCGCAATTTGACGCCCGCGGAGCGGGAAGCCAGAAGCGGCGAGCCCTTCTCCCTCCGGCTCAACATGAACGAGGCCCTCAAGCGTGTCGCTCCAATGCAATGGAGTGACCTGAGCGCCGGAACCCTTGACGCCACGCCGGAAATCTTCGGCGACGTGATCCTGGCCAGGAAGGATACTGGGCTGAGCTATCACCTGTGCGTGGTTGTGGATGATGCGTGGCAGGAGATCGATCTGGTGACCCGCGGACTCGACCTGCTGCCCTCAACGCATCTGCATCGTCTGCTGCAGGAATTGCTCGGATATCGAATTCCGCTGTACCATCATCATAGGCTCGTGGTAGACGAGCAGGGAAAGCGGCTGGCCAAGCGCAGCGACTCTTTGGCGATCAGGACACTTCGGGAACGGGGGCTGAGGCCGAGCGACGTGATCGAGTTGGCGATAAGTTCGCTCGATTGAGGAACTTTGCAGAGTCAGAACTTGTGTTCAATATGCGAAAGGTGTGGATGAGATGAAACGTTTGGGAATCATGGCGCTCGGAGCGGTGCTGCTGGCCTCACTGGCCGCAGCGCAGAGCGTGAGCCTCAATGCGAAGGCGGAGCCCTTGGGCGAAGTGCTGGCCGAGCTATCCAAGCAGAGCGGCAAGAGCCTGACCTGTGCCGGCTTTCTGAGGAACGAGCCGATCATTCTTCGGTTTGCCGATCAGCCGATCGACGAAGTGATGAATCGGATCGCCTCGGTGACAGGATGCCGCTGGACGGCGAGTGGGAACGGAATGATGCTGGAGCGCGATCCGGCCGCCGAGAACGCAGACCGTGAGAAGGTGAATGCCAAACGAGTGGCCCGCGCGCGGCAGGTCATCGCTGAATGGCTGAACACCAATCCGGCCAAGCCGTGGTCGCTGGATGCCGCCAAGAAGGAGATTGAAGCGGACGTCCAGCAGATGAACCAGATTCTGGAGCAGGTCCGGAAGAACAACCCCACCTTCGGCACGGATGGGAGCAACCTCTCCATTCAGATCATGGGCGGCGAAATCTCCACCCCCGCTTCCCGGGCGCTGCATGCGATGATCGAGAAGCTGCCGCCGGAGATTTTGACCTCCGTTGAACCGATGCAGCGGGTGGTCTACAGCACCAACCGCACCCAGCGTCAGGCGGCGATGCCCCTAGCGGTCGAGTCTCCGCAGGTGCTGCGCCAGTTCATCGCCGACTACAACCTTCTTGTCAAGGCCCGCGCCGACGTCATCCAGCCTGGTCCCAATATCAAGTACATGTCGGAACTGAGCCGAGCCGTTACGCCGGTGCAGTGGCCGGTAAAGGGTCTGCTCATCGTCACTCGACCCTCTGGCTCTACGGGCGATAACGTGATGGTCGAGCTGAAGATTGCCGACTCGTCAGGCCGCATCATTGGAAGTTCCTCCACCAGCTTCAGCCTGACGCCGGAGGCGGACTCCGGCGAGATCAGCGACGCAGGAAAGGTGATCGAGCTGAGCCCCACCAGTGAGCAGATCATCAAGATGCTGACTCAGTACAAGGTGATGGACCCTTCTCAGCAGTCCATTCAGATGGCGGGTCGCGGCAGCTTCCGAGTGACGCTGAACCGCCCGGGTGAAGGTGCTCCTCCGGCCCTTTCGCAGGAGATGCTCGCCATTCTTTCCCAGCCGGTGAACCACGAGCCTCTAAGCTTCCATGTTGCGGAGTGCCTGATGCAGTTGGCAGAGGAGGAGGACGCCTCCCTTGCGGCCCTGCCGAACGATGACATCTATCTGCCGTTGGCGAAGCTGCTCTCGGCAGGCACACTCTCCACTGAACGGCTGAAGCGTGAACTTCTCAAGTCCGGACTGGAAATCTCTACGGACAGCGACTGGATGGAAGTCAAGGCTCCCGTTCGCTCCGATTCCTATCACAGCCGTGTCTCCCGGGGAGATCTTGCCAACCTGCAGGGTCACTTTCTGCGGAACGGCTATGTCACCCTCCGCGAGCTGGGACGCTACGCGCTCTCCACCAAGAAAGGCCAGTTTGATCAGGCGTACATCGCGATCCTCAACAAGCCCGCTGGAGACATCCTTTTCGGCTCCGACCAGGAGCGGATCTTCCTCCAGCTCATCGGTTCGCTCCGCTTCAACGATCCGGCCCGAGTTCAGCCGGGCGAGGTGCCCATCACTTCCCTCACCTCCGACCAGCGGCGCCTGGTGGAGCAGATCTACTACGGCCCCTTCGGCGGAGGCATCATCGGCAACGGACGGTCGGTGATGGTCGGCTTGTCCCAAGGAGATGACGGACCGCCGGAGCCCACCGGCCCTACCCTGGCCGATGAACCCACGGAAGCTCATCCGACGGGCCTGCCCGGCAACGCGATGCTGTCCATCTCCCTCAACGAAGTGGAGGATGCGGTCTTGGCTCGGTCGCCAAATACGCATCGGACCATGTTCTTCACCGCCGAATCGATGGGCATGACCCAGAGCTTCTTGGAGCGCGGCGACTCCTTTGCCATGGATACGCTCAACCCAGGCACCCAGGGCATGACCTTCCAGCCTGCGCAGGCGACCGGCGTGAGCATCGCCATCAAGATCGGAGAAGATGCCGGAGCCAGCACCCATTTTCAGGATGCCTGGGTTCTGGCCGGAAGCGCGCCGGTGCCGATGGATCGGCTTTCCGGCGCTTTCCTTGATGCCGTGAAGGCGGCCAAGGAGCGGTCGAGCAATATGGGCTTCAGCTTTGGCGGCGCTGAGCGCCGCCAAGAGCCTCCCCGCTAAGACTTCGGCATAAGCGCCAGCAGAATGCGGCCACGCTCGATATCCCAGATTCGGGCGTGGCCGTCATAGTCTCCGGTCACCAGCCGCTTGCCATCGGCGCTCACCGCGCAGGCTTCGATACCCTGGTCGTGGTTCTGCAGCGTGAGGGCGCTTGCTCCATCCGGCTGGAAGTAGTCGGCGATGCTCGGGATGACCGTCAGCTCTCCGTTCCATCCGCCCAGAATCAGCTTGTTAGGAGCCGCGATTCGGCAGGAGAGGTAGCGGCCGGAAAAGGTGTGCTGAATGTTTCCGGTGCGGGGATCCACGATGCTGGTGTGCCCGCCCAGGAAGCTGACGGCGAGCTGCTTTCCGTCCGGTGAGAAGCTGAGGTCGCCTACATTGGCATCACGCCGATCAACGGAAGCCACGAGGTCGCCGGTGTCTGAATTCCAGATGCGGGCTCCCTCCGGGCCGCCGCCTGCCACCAGCTTGCCGTCTGGAGAAAGGGCCATGCAGTAGCCGTCAGAAGGCAGGTTGGGGAATCTCAGCATCATGCGGCCATCCGAGACGCGCCATTTCTTGACCCGGTTGTCGTAGCCGGAAGCGTAGACATACTTGCCATCCGGGCTCATCGCCACGCCTGAGGCATAGGATGTTCCGGCGGGAATGGTGCGGATCAATTCATCCGACCAGGCCGCGCAGATGCGGATGGTGCCATCTGCGCCGCTGCTTGCCAAATACCGCCCGTCTCCGCTGAACGAGAGCCCCGTCACATGCTCGGTGTGCCCGGAAAGCACGCGGCGCTCTTCGCCGTTTTCGGTCAGCCAGATGCGGATTTTGTTGTCCCAACCACCCGTCGCGGCGATCACGCCGTCAGGACGAAAGGCGGCGCATTTGACTCCTCCAGAATGTGCGGTTTGAGTCGCCAACAGCAGAACGGCAGCAGTTGCAAGAGACATCAGCTTCATTCTAGCCCTCTTGTCCGTCCTTATTGGCAGACCTAAAAATGCTGCTTCAAGCTCTCGTCGTACTCGGTGCCGGTCTCTCGCAGACTCAGCTTCCTCAGGCCAAGCTCTCGCTTTTGCTGCCTGGGCCACCGAAGCTGATTCAGTCGGGAGCGAATCCCGACATGCCCGACTCGGTGGAGCAGCATGTGTGGCAGGCGAGAAGCGAGGACTGCGTGGTCACCATCACCTACGATCGGTGGCGGCGGGTGCATTTTGGGCCTGAGCAGGCGCTGGAACGATACGCTCGGCAGCAACTGGGCATCACCGACTACCAGTTGAAGCCGCGGGATGCCGGAGAGCACCATGCGGCCGTTCTCTCTGCCGACATCGACGGCGACCATCTCACTTCCCTGCGGGTCCGCTCGGGAGAGGAGGCGTGGCAGATCGATGTCCGCGAAGATACGCCGGAAGCGGGGCTCTGCGAGGATATCGTTGAATCGGTGAGCGTGCAGGCTGCACCGGAACCCGAAGGCAAGTGGGACGAGTGGGGCCTCGTGGCCTCGAAGCAGCCGCCAGTTGAAGCTGGCAACACGGAAATTCAGGGTTCGCAGAACCAGACGCAGACCAACGGCGAGGGACACACCCCGCCTGAAGTCAATCCGACGCCCCCGCCCACCGCTCCCAAGTTCAAGTGGGAGAAGCAGCTTCTCAAAGAAGCTCTGGTAGGCATCGAAGCGCCGATTCCGCTGGAGTTGGTCAAGCGTGACTTGGCCGTCTCTGAGCGCATGGCCTTCAGCAAGGTTCGCGAGTACTTTGGCAGCATGAACGGGGTCGAGATTTTGGTGACCCACTCAGTGCTGGACAAGGGCATGAAGCCGGACCTGGAAGCCTGGGCGGATGTGTTCAAGAATCAGTGGACCAGCCAGGGCGCAGATTCGGTCGGCGGGCGTCAGTCGCTGCTCAAAGATGGCGCGCAAGGGTTCAAGATCGCCGGGTTCTGGGAGAGTCGTCAGACTCGGGTCGTCCTTTTGACGACCGGCTCCAACTCCTGGGCGATACAAATCAAGGCTCCGCTGAATGGAGACTCCACCGCCATGATCGAGCGGATCGTCGAGTCGCTTCAGTTGAACCCAAAGGCATAGAGCCCAAGTTCAACGGAAGTAAAATCGGCCTTTCATGAGCGAGGAGCGTTCGATTAGAGAAATCCGGCTGGAAAAGCTGGCCCAACTGCGCGAGATGGGCCGCGATCCTTATGCCGTTGAGCGCTTCCCTTTTGACCACTCTGCCCAGCAGCTGCTCGATCAGTACGATCAGCTGGAAGGTCAGACCGTCCGCTTCGCAGGCCGCCTGGTTTCGCTCCGCATGATGGGCAAGGCCGCCTTCGCGCACATCTCTGACGGCGACAGCCGTATCCAGGGCTACTTCAAACGGGACGATCTCGCCGAAGCTGATGAGCAGGCGTGGGATGTCTTCAAGCTGCTCGATATCGGCGATCATGTCGGTGTTGTCGGCGAACTGTTCTTGACCCGCACCGGCGAGAAGTCGATCCATGTGAAGGAGCTGACGGTGCTCAGCAAGTCGCTTCACGTCCTTCCGCTGGGCAAGGAGAAGGACGGCGAACAGTGGTACGGCCTCAGCGATGTGGACCAGCGGTACCGCCATCGCCACCTGGACCTGGTGTGCAACCGTGAGGCGAGGACCGCGCTGCTCAACCGCTCGCGCATCGTGACGGCAGTCCGGCATTACTTTGATTCCCAGGGCTTTCTGGAAGTCGAAACTCCCCTGCTTCAGTTGGAGGCAGGCGGGGCCGCGGCGCGTCCCTTTCTGACGCACTACAACGCGTACGAGATGGACGTCAAGCTCCGCATCTCTCTGGAGCTTTATCTCAAGCGGATCATCTGCGGCGACGTGCCGCGGGTGTACGAACTCGGGCGCGTCTTCCGCAACGAGGGTGTCAGCAACCGCCACAATCCCGAATTCACCCTGCTGGAGTGGTACGAAGCCTACGCGAACCTTGAGGACAACATGCGCCGGGTGGAGGAGCTTTTCCGCTCCGTCGCTATGGAAGTCTTCGGTTCGGCCATCGTCCGCATCCGCCGCGACCGCGAAGAGGGCGAGGTGGCTGAACCGGAAGTCGCAGGGCTGACGCCGGATGAGACTGTGATCGACTTTGGCAAGCCGTGGGAGCGCATCGACCTGCTCTCAGAGATCGAGAGCCGCACGGGCTTGAACGCGGAAGACCTGAGCAGCCTGGAGAACGCCAAGTCGGCGCTCAGCGACAAGCTGGTCACCAACCCGGTCACGGGCAAGCGCATCTATGTTGAGGACGAGGCGCATCTGGGCGGGCTGATCGAAAAGCTTCTGGAAGTCTTTGTCGAGCCGCACCTGCAGCAGCCGACCTTTGTGGTGGGCTATCCGCTGGAGACCTCTCCCCTCGCCAAGAAGGACCCGAACCGCCCCGGTTTCACCCGCCGCTTCGAGGGCTACGTTCTCGGTCGCGAGATATGCAACGCTTTCAGCGAGATCAACGACCCGATCGACCAGCGCGAACGGTTCGAGATGCAGCTGAATGAGCGCGCCAAGGGCGACGATGAAGCGCATCCGATGGATGAAGATTACATTTACGCGCTAGAATCAGGAATGCCGCCGACGGGAGGGGTCGGAATCGGCATCGACCGGCTGGTCATGCTATTGACCGGAATGGATCATTTAAGAGAAGTGCTGCTTTTCCCGATGATGAAACCAGAGGCTCATCGGAATGGCAGTGACGCAGAAGCTGATGATTGAAGAGAACGACGACTCGTCCGACTTAACCCCGCTCTTTGCCGGGGTTGAAGCGATCTACTTTGACCTGGACGACACGCTGTGCGCCTATTGGAACGCCGCCAAGCTCGGCCTGCACCGCACTTTTGAAGACAACCCCGAACACGGGCGCACCATCGAGCAGATGACGCGCCACTGGAGCGAGGAGTTCCGGGAGTTCGGACGCGACATGGGCAGCTCCCGCTGGTACCCCCAGTACTGCGAATCCGGCGAGATCACTCGCGTGGAACTCATGCGGCGGGTGCTCAACCGGATCGGCATCTACGACGACGAGCTGGCCCGGCGACTCAGCAGCACCTACTACGTAGAGCGGCACGCTGCGCTCGAGCTGTTCGAGGAGGTCATGGAGGTTCTCGACGCCCTCAGCGGCAAATATCCGATGGGATTGATCACCAACGGCCCCGCGGACATCCAGCGGCAGGAGATCGAGACCCTGCGGATTGGACAGTACTTCGACGTGATCTTGATCGAAGGCGAAATGCGGATGGGCAAGCCGCACCCGGACGTGATGAAGCGGGCCGAGGAATCGGTCGGCAAGTCAGGGAGCCAGATTTTGATGGTCGGCAACAGCTACAAGCACGACATGGTGCCAGCGATGGAGCATGGCTGGAGAACCGCGTGGGTGCGCCGCGACAGCGATGTGCCGCCCAGTTCCCGCACCGGAAGGCCGGAAGAGCTGCCAGAAGGCCAGCACGCGCCCGATTTCACCTTCAACAATCTGCGCGAGCTGCTTCCCCACCTTTCCCGCGTCTAAGGCGGGTTGGCCTGCTCAAGGATGCCGTCGGCGACGTAGATCGGCGCATCCACGCGGACGGCCAGGGCGATGGCATCAGAGGGGCGGCAGTCGATCTCCATCTCTTCTTTGGAATCCTTCGGCCTCAGATAAATCTTCGCGTAGTAGGTGGTGTTCCAAAGGTCGTCGATGACGATTCGATCCACCACGGCATCCAGCCGGGCAAGAATTCCTGCCAGAAGGTCGTGCGTCATCGGCCGCTCGGGCTTCTGGTTCTCCAGCGGAAGGGTGATGGCCACAGTCTCGAACGCGCCGATCATGATGGGGAGCTTTCGCAGGCCGTCGGAAAGGATCACATAGCGGTCTACCCGCTCATTGGTTTGAGCGGCATAGACGCCATCCACCTGCACCTGAACGGGCTCGCCGTAGCCTTCGGGATGCGGCCACGGTCCCTCGCCGTCCTCATAGGGAAAGAATGGAGGAGGCGTATCAAAGTTTTCAGGCTCTTCTGCGGGCTCGTCGGGCATTGTCTAGAAGATACCCACTTAGCTCTTTGCCGGACCGACGCCCAGGTGCTCTCTCATAGAGCAGCAGGAGGCCAGAGACGGGTTCTCGAAGTACTCCAAAGACTCCGCCAGCGCCTCGGCGGTGTCGATGCTGGTGACGCACGCGATGCCGGTCTCGATGCAGGCCCGGCGGATGCGCGCTGCATCCGTTCCCGAGGTCTGGCCGACGTCCGGCGTGTTGATCATCAGGCTGACATTTCCGTCGAAGAGGGCGTCCAGCAGGCTCGGAGAGCCCTGTGCGACCTTTCGGTGCAGTTCGCAAGGGATTCCGGCGTTGACGATGGCTTCTTGGGTGCCGCCCGTCGCACCGAGCGTATAGCCCTTCTCGTGCAGCCGCTTGGCGATGTTGACCGCCTGCGGCTTGTCTTCGTCGCGCACGGTGATGATGACCTGCCCTTTGGGGTGGAACTCGACCTTTGAGGCCAGCAGCGCCTTGTAGAGGGCGGCGTGGTAGGAAGGATCGATGCCCAGCACCTCGCCTGTGGACTTCATTTCCGGCCCGAGGCTCGGCTCGACCAGGGCGAGCTTCTGGAAGCTGAACACCGGAGCCTTAACGGCGTAAATCTTGGACTGCTGATGATCGCCCGCTTCGTAGTCTTCGGCGGAGACCACTGCGCCGGGCCGGGTCGGCGGAACCTTGAAGTCTGCGCCCTCATCTCCGGTGCACCAGAGACCGGAGCCATAGCCCATATCCTTCAGGCTCTGCCCCATCGCGCAGCGGGTGGCCAGCTTGACCATCGGGATGCCGGAAACTTTGCTCAGATAAGGGACCGTGCGGCTGGCGCGCGGGTTGACTTCGAGCACGAAGACTTCCCCTTCCTGGATGACGAACTGAATGTTCATCAGCCCCTTCACGCCCAACTCTCGGGCGATGAGGCAGGCGATCTCCACCATCCGCCGTTCAACGGCTTTGCCGAGCCCGACCGGGGGATATACGGCCATCGAGTCGCCGCTGTGAACGCCGGCACGCTCAATGTGCTCCATGATGCCGGGGACCAGCGTATCGACGCCATCGGAGATGACATCGACCTCGGCCTCCTTGCCATAAAAATACTTGTCGACCAGCACGGGCTGGCCCGGATTGGCCTCTTCGGCTTCGCGGTAGAAGCTGCGCATGTGGGCCGCGTCGGCGATGATCTCCATCGCGCGGCCGCCCAGCACGAAGCTGGGGCGCACCAGAACCGGATAGCCGATCTCTTCCGCTACCTCAAGCCCTTCTTCCAGCGACTTTACGGCACGTCCGGGAGGCTTGGGAATGTCGAGCTTGGTCAGCAGTCGTTCAAAAAGGTCGCGGTCTTCAGCCGCGGCAATCGCCTCGGGGCTGGTGCCAAGCACCTTGACGCCTGCGTTATGCAGGGGCTCTGCGATGTTGATGGCGGTCTGGCCGCCGAACTGCACCACCACGCCTTCTGGCTTCACATGCCGGATGACGTCCAGCGTGTCTTCAAAGGTGACCGGCTCAAAGTAAAGACCGTCGCCCGTATCGAAGTCGGTGCTGACGGTCTCGGGGTTGTTGTTGATGATGATGGCGCGGTAGCCGAGTTCTTCTAGCGCCCAAATGCAGTGTACGCAGGAGTAGTCAAATTCAATGCCCTGGCCGATGCGGATAGGTCCGGAACCGAGGACAAGTACGGCGGGCTTCATCTAAAAGCTGATTGTGGCGCATCGGAACCGCCCAGATGACCGATTGGCTTACCCGGATGAAAGAAAGCGGGGCTGGCGATGCCGCCAACCCCGCTCAATCGGTGCCGATTGGACCCTACTTGAAGAAGTCGAACGACTCCATGCGCTGCTTGAACGCCTGAAGGAATCGTCCGGCCAAAAGGCCGTCCACCAGTCGGTGGTCGTAGGTCAGCACACAGTTCATCACCTGGCGGATGCTCATGGTGCCCTTCTTGATGACCAGCTTCTCCTGGATGCCGTAGGTGCCGAGGATGCCGGCCTGCGGCGCGCTGATCATCGGCGTGCCGAGAACCGCTCCGTAGGTGCCGGGGTTGGTCAGGGTGAAGGTACCGCCCTGAACGTCGGCGGTTTCGAGGCTGTTGGACCGCGCCTTGGCGGCGATGCTCTCAAGGTCGCGGGCGATGTCCACCAGCGACTTCTTGTGGCAGTTCTGGATGACCGGAACGATCAGGCCGCCGCTGCCGTCTTCACCCAGCGAAACCGCGATGCCCATGTGGACCGCGTTGTTCTTGAGAATCTTGTTGTCCGGCATCAGGGCGGAGTTCACCATCGGGAATTCCTGCAGCGTCTCGGTGAGCGCCTTGATGAAGAACGGGGTGTAGGTCAGCTTGACCTTGTGCATCTGCTGGAACGAATCTTTGTTGACCGCCCGGAATTCCACCATCGGCGTCACATCGACCTCGATGAGGGTGGAGACGACCGGAACCTTGGAGCTGCGCTCCATGGCCTCGGCGATCATCTTTCGCATTCCGGCCAGCTTGATGATCTCTTGATCTTCGCCCGCCACGGTCGCCGGGGCGTCCTTGAAGGTCGGAGCGGCGGAAGGCGCAGAGCCTCGATTCTTCAGGTAGCCCTCAAGATCCTTCTTAGTGACGCGGCCGCCCTGGCCGCTGCCGGAGATCCGGTCGATTTCGGCATCGCTGATGTCGTGCTCACGCATCATGGCGCGGACGACGGGCGTGTACCAGCGGCGCTCGCCATTGCTGGCGGCGGCAGGAGCCTCTTCGGGCTGAGGCGCGGGGGCCTTCTCCTCCGGAGTGGCGGCCTGCTTGGGCTTTTCTTCGGCGGCTGCAGCTTCGCCGTTGGCGAGCATCTCCTTCGCCTTGGCTTCATCTTCTTCGATGAGGCCCATCGCCTGGAAGACTTCGACATCATCGCCTTCGGGGATGATGATCTTGACAAGAATGCCGGATGCGGGAGACGGGAGTTCGGTGTTGACCTTGTCGGTCATGATCTCCACAATGGGCTCGTCTTCCTTGACCGGGTCGCCGACCTGCTTAAGCCAGCGGCTCACACTTCCTTCGTGGACCGATTCGCCCAACTCGGGCATCAGAATTTCAACCGGCATACGCTTTAATTCTAGCCTGTCCGCCGCAGGGCATCAGGGCTGTTCAGCCTTGAATAGTCGGAAAGATTAAATATCGGCATCAAGGAAGCTCATGAGGTCCTCTTCATTGACCCCGGGCTCGCCGCCAGAAACGTTATTCAGACGGCCATCCTTCATCCAGACTTCCAGCTCATCCACCAGCGAGAACAGGTGGTCGAATGAGTCGACGATGAAGTACAGCGGCTGATAGTGGTCGATCTCGAAATACTGGTTGATCACCCACTCCAACTGGATCGGATACCGCTGGGCGTCAGGCGATTCGATGGAGTACTCCAGTTCGCCGTACGAGCTGAGGATGCCTGAGCCATAGGCCTTGAGCCCCTTGCCCTGGCTGTCGCGCATTAGGCCGAACTCGATGGTGAACCAGAAGAACCGCGCCATCGCCTTGATGATGCTGCCAACGCGGTGAGCCCGCTCCTGCTTGTCCTTGATCCCCTTCGCGATCTCTGCCGCCGTGTGGGCGCAGTCGCCGAAGCGCACGAGGGTGTCAGCAAAAGCCTTGTCGGTGTGCATCGGCACATGCCCGGCGATGTCGTGAAAAATGTCGGGCTCGGGCAGATAGTCGAGGGTCTGCAGCTTGCGGATGGTGATCGTGGTCGGGAAGGCGCGGTCTCGCAGGCAATCAAAAAAGACAAAGGCGGGCACATACCCGCTTACGGGCTTGGCGCTGAACCCGGTCAACGGCTGCAGGAATTTGTTGACGTCTTCAAGCTTCGGCACTGCCTGTGGGTCTAAGCAGAGGTTGTCGATCCCCTTGAGAAAGTGCTCATTGGCATACTTCTGCCACCTCTCCTCCATTCGGGAATAGAGCCGCCGCCAAGCCTCATGGTTTTCTTCGGAATAAAGTTCGTAGGGCTGCTCGATGTAGAGCTTTCCCTTCTCCTTCGCGTCCTCGATGAAGGGCGCTTCGGTTGTCGTCATTCCGATGCCAGGCTTAAAGGCGACGTCCATGCTTCTTTTTATACTCCGAGAACCGGAGCCTCTTCAGAGAGACGGCTAAAAGTCGTACTTCTCTTCGCCGCTGGACTTCCAGGCCATGATGCCGAAGACGATCGCGCCCAGAATAGGCACCACCAGAACGGCGTAGTGCATCAAGATCATCTTCTGCCCCACCAGGTAGTAGGCGCGGTACAGAAAGTCGTTGACCAACGCCACTTTCTGGATGCCGATGCCGATCCCCGCCAGAAGCGGAATCGCGGCGAGCCAGCGGAAGCGATACACCCACGAACTTGCATCGGCGCGCCGCATATAGGCAAAAGCGGCCAGCGCGATGACGGTAGGAAAGATGCAGAGCGCAATAATCCCGATGCGGCTAGGGGCCTGTTGAGCGAGCAGCGAAAAGAAATCCAATTTGCCAGTAGCCTCCTTTCTAAAATTGGCTGCCTGGCGCAAAAAAATCAGCCCGGCTCGGGTGAGTCGGGCTGATTCTCAAACTTAAGAACCGTTCTACAGCTCGTACTTTTTGCTGCCGCCGTCGTCGCCTCCGCCCGCGCCCTGCGCGATGCGGTTGACAAACGCCACCAGCTCCTTCGGGTTGAACGGCTTGGTCAAATACATGTCGGCACCGTAGTGGTAGCCCTCAAACACGTCCTTGTCCTGAGCTTTTGCCGTAAGCATGATGACCGGAATGCCTTCCGTGTCCGATTCCCGCCGGAGAGCTTTGAGGACTTCAAAGCCATCCATATAGGGCATCATCACGTCGAGAACCATCAGGTCCGGTTTCTCAGACTTCACCTTCTCCAGCCCCTCTCGGCCGTCGAACGCGGTCACCACGTTATATCCTGCCCGTTCCAGGTTCACCTGGATCAGACGCACAATGTGCCTTTCATCGTCGCAGACCAAGACTTTCAGAGCCATGGGAAAATTCACCACTCCATTTCGTGAAGCGCAGGAAATGCTACCTCATCCCCTTGGGTGTGTCAATTGGACTGGGACATGCCGCGTCGGAAACAGTGCTGCGTGATACTCTTTGCGGCGTGAAGCTTTGCCGCTTTGAGCTGAACGAGGAGCCGGGCCAGCTCCGATCCGGCCTGATCCACGAAGGCCGCGTTTATGAAACCGATGGCCAGAATGCAATCGGAATCCATGAAATGGGCAGCATCCGCCTGCTCACTCCTTTCGGCCATCCGCCTTCGGTCCGCCTTTTCGACATCACGCTTTCGCAGAGCGGCGAATCGCTGCTGACGCACACATACATCAACCCCTCTCGCCTGCGCGGGCCGGGCGATGAGATTGTCCTGCCGGAAGAGCCCGGCGACTGGACCATGGAAGTGCGCGTGGCGGCGGCGGTTTCGGACGACGTTTACCAGCTTCAGCCACAGGAGGCGGAGACAGCTATTCTGGGCTACACGCTTCTGGTGGTTTTTGTCTCCGAGCAGGCGCAGATGTACGAGCAGACCATGGGCCTCTCGCAGACCGTCTCCCGCGACCTGGGCGGCTTTGCCGGTCCCTTCATCGTGACGCCGGAGGACCTGAAGGACGCCCTGCGGGGCGGAGACCGCACGCTCTTTCGCTGGGGCCTGGGCGCATTTGTGAATGATATTCCGTTGTTCGAAGGAATGGTGGAGCCGGAGACCGCCTTCAGCGACATGCTGCTGGAAGCCTCCCGCATCGGTCCGTTGGTGACCAGCGACCTCATCGCTTCCCCTCCCCTTACCACCATCGACATTTCGGCCAGCAAACTGGGCCGCCACCTTGCGCCAACAGATAGAATCAGAGTCGAAGTCGAGCCGATTGGAACGATCGGCGGCCTGCTCGTCTAGGAAGAAGCATCCCTATGCCCATTGAAAAAAGCGTCCTTTCTAACGGTGTCCGCGTCCTCAGCGAATCGATTCCCTACGTCGGCTCGGCCGCCATCGGCCTCTGGTGCCGCACCGGCAGCGCCGACGAATTCGACAACGAAGCCGGAATCACCCACCTCATCGAGCACATGCTCTTCAAGGGCACCAGCAAGCGCACGGCGCACCAGATTGCCGAAGAGATCGAGGGTCGCGGCGGCGGATTGAACGCCTTCACCGACAAGCAGGCGACCTGCTACTACGCCCGTGTGCTTTCGGATGATGCCGAGATCGCGGTTGATGTCCTGAGCGACATGATGACCGGCTCGCTCATCGAGCCGGATGAACTGGCGCGGGAGATCGGCGTGGTGCAGGAAGAGATCCGCCGCGGCGAAGACGAGCCTTCCGACCATGTGCATGACCTGCACCTGCAGAATCGGTGGGGCCATCACCCGTACGGCAAGCCGATCATCGGCACGATGGAGTCGGTCGCCTCGTTCAAGCGGGACAACCTCACCTCCTACATCGACCGCCGCTACAAGGGCGGCACCGTCATGCTTGCCGCCGCCGGAAAGCTGGATCACGCGGATCTAGTGCGCTGGGCAGAGGAGCGACTGGGCGGCCTGGCCGCTGGAGGCGAGATCAACGACTTTGATCGGCCACAGTCAAACGTCTCCAAGCACTACGAGTCGAAGGATGTGGAGCAGGTTCATTTCTGCATGGGCGGCGAAGCTCCGGAAATAGAGGCTCCCGACTACTACGCCTCGGCTCTGCTTGACCACGTCCTGGGCGGCGGCATGAGCAGCCGGCTCTTTCAGGAAGTTCGTGAGAAGCGCGGCCTCGCCTACGCCATCGGCAGCTACTCGCTCAATTACGTCCACGCCGGCGCGATGAACATCTACGGCGGCACCTCCCGCAAGACGTGGGATCAGGTGCAGGAGGTCGTGATGAACGAGATCAAATCGCTCATGACCGACGGCCCGACCGACCATGAGCTCGAAAAGTCGAAGCGCAGCATGTGCGGCGGCATCGTATTGGCTCTGGAGAGCATGAGCAGCCGCATGATGCGCATGTCGCGCAATGAGCTGTTCCGCGGACGTCAGATTCCGCTGGAAGAGACGGTTGCGAAGATCGAGGCCGTGACCAAGCAGGACGTGATTGAGGCGGCTCGCCGCTGCCTTGCGCCGGAGTTGATCTCCACCACCGTCATTGGCCCCGCCGCATGACCGGACCGCAGAAGCTCTTTCTCATCGCCGCTCGGGCTGAGTCTGAGTCGGCCTTCTTGGGCGTCGCCTCGGAGCTGATCCGCAAGGAGTTTCAGGCTGATGCGGTTGATCTGGTCTGCCCGGAAGAGGGGCACACGATGCTCCTGCGGGCCAGCAGCCACATGCCGGAGGCCGTGGACCGACTGAAGATCGGGCGGGGAGTCGGTCTGGTCGGGCATGTCGCCGAAGACCACAAGCCGATCCACGTCGAGGATCACCTGGAGGAGGATCATCGCTACGCCCACTCGCCGGAAGAGCCGATTGATGAGCTTCGCTCCGCGGCCTGCGCGCCGCTCATGCACGGAACCGAGTTCATGGGCGCCATTCTTCTCCGCCGCCGCGCCCCCTGGCCGGAGGATGAGGCGGAAACGAAGCGGCTGTTGGAGTGGACGAACCTCTTTGGGCAGTTGCTGAGCGTCTTCCACCACGCGCATGAGCTGGGTGCGCGATCCAGCCGCTTGGGCGCCGTTACCGAGGTCTCCCGCACCCTGGCGTCGAGCCCGTATCTGGAGGAAATTCTTCAGCTTCTGGTGACCCTGACCGCGCAGCGATTCCACTACAAGGTCGTCACCGTTCGGCTCCTTGATGAAAAGCGAAACGAACTGATTCTCCGCGCCACCCAGGCCACCAACAAGGCTTATCAAAACAAGCGCGCCATCATGCTGGGCGAGTCGATTGCGGGCCGCGTGATGCGCGAGGGCAAGCCGATCATTGTCCGCGACGTGCAGACCGACCCGGACTATGTGGGGCATGACTTGGCGAAGGATCAGGGACTGCGGTCGATGATCTGCCTTCCTCTTTCTATCCAGCGCCGCAATGTGGGCGTCATCAGCTGCTACACGGATGAGGTGCGGGACTTTAGCGCGGATGAAATCGCTGCGCTGGAGGCGCTTTCCAAACAGGCGGCCGTCAGCATTGAGCACGCCAAGCTGCAGGTCCGCAACACGCTGATGCAGGAGATGCACCACCGGGTGAAGAACAATCTGCAGCAGGTGGCTTCTCTGCTGCGGCTGCAGATCCGTCAGAGCCATTACAAGGACCCGGCGCAGGCGCTCACCGACTCTCTCAGCCGCATCCTCGCCATTGCCAGCGTCCATGACCTGCTCAGCCGCGAAGACCTCGACCACGTCGGCACCCGGTCTCTGGCCGAGGTGCTGGTGCAGCATGTGCAGCACTCGGTGATCCTTCCGGGAAAATCCATTTCCTTCTCTGTGCGGGCCGACGAAGTCTTTTTGAACACCAACCAAGCCACCCAGATCGCGCTGATCATGAACGAGCTGCTGCAGAACGCCGTCGAGCACGGCTTCAAGAGCACCGACGAAGGCGAAATCCACGTGACCATCGAGGCCAAGGCCGAGGAAATCGGCCTCTGGGTCAGCAACAACGGAGACAAGCTGCCCGAGGACTTCAAGCTGGAGTCCGGTCGGCTTGGGCTTCAGATTATTCAGTCGCTTGTCCGGAGTCTGGGTGGCGACTTCAAGATCGAGGATCGTCTGGGCTGGACGGTCAGCGAAGTCCGGTTTGCCCGCGCTCGAGCGGAGTAGCTCGAAATCGAGTGACTTAGGGACGCTGCGTGGCTCTAAGTAGACTCGAATCAGTATGAGCACGCGCATTGAGAAGGACAGCCTGGGCGACGTACACGTCCCCTCCGACGCCTATTGGGGCAGCCAGGCGGAGCGCAGCCGCAAGCTGTTCCAGATTTCCGGCCTCACCGAGCATCCCAAGATGATCGAGGCCTACATCCTTCTCAAGAAGGCGTGCACCCGCGCCAATACGGACCTGGAGCTGTTGGACAAGGAGATCGGCGAAGCGATCATCCAGGCGGCAGACGAGATTCTGGATGGCAAGATGCGCGATCAGTTCCCGGTGGATGTGTTCCACATGGGCGCGGGCACCAGCTTCAACATGAACTGCAACGAGGTGCTCTCCAACCGAGCGGAAGAGATTCTGGGCGGCACCAAGGGCGAGTACAAGCGGGTCAATCCGAACGATCACCCGAACTACGGCCAATCCACCAACGACACATTCCCCACCGCGATGCGCGTGATGTCGCGGCTTATGCTCCAAGACCTCTTCCCGGCGGTGGACAAGCTGGCGGAGGCTCTGGATAAGAAGGCGGAGGAGTTCGACGGCGTGCTCAAGTCGGGCCGCACCCACCTTCAGGATGCCGTGCCCATCCGGCTTGGCCAGGAATTTGCCGCCTACGCCGCGTCGGTCCGCCGCTGCCGCCGGTGGCTGGAGCAGGCCGCTTATGAGCTGGAAGAGCTGGGAATCGGTGGCAGCGCGGCAGGAACCGGACTCAACACGCACCCCGACTACCGGGGCATGGTCATCGAAAACCTGGGCGCGTGGACCAACATCCCGTTCCGCCCCGCCGCCGATATGCGCGAGGCGATGCAGAGCCAGCTCTGCATGTCGGCGCTTTCATCGGCCCTGCGCATGTTCTGCCTGGAGCTGACGCGCATTACCAACGACCTGCGCCTGCTCTCCTCCGGTCCGCTCACCGGCCTGGCGGAGATCACCCTGCCGCCGGTCCAGCCGGGCAGCTCGATCATGCCGGGCAAGGTGAACCCTTCGATGGCGGAGAACATGAACCTGGTGCTCTACCAGGTGTTGGGGCAGTGCCAGGCGCTCGATTACTGCGTGCAGGCCGGACAGCTCGAGCTGAACGTGATGATGCCGAGCATGGCCTTCAGCTCGCAATTCGCGATCCAGATCCTCACCAACACGCTGCACACCTACGTGGACAACTGCATCGACGGAATCGTGGCCAACGAGGAGCGATGCCGCATGTATGCGGAAACCTCCCCTTCACTCGCCACCGCCCTCAACCCGATCATCGGCTACCAGGCCGCGGCCGCCATCGTGAAGCAGTCGCTCAAAGAAGGCCGCCCGATCCCCGAGATCGCCCGCGAATCCGGCGAGATCGACGAGGAGACTCTGAAGGCCGCCCTCGACCCGGCCAAGCTCACCGAGCCGGGCATCCCTGGCCGCTGAGACAGCCCTGTCTCGCATGAGCCGCCCAGTCATTCAAGGCTGGGCGGCTTCGTTTGTCCAAGAGTCCCAAAAACATATCATCATATGCTGATGTATTCAAGAGAGCCGGTGTAGAGCCCAGGTGAGGAATCCAATGAAGCTCTTCAAAGTAATCGCACTCACCGGACTGATGTCGATGATGACCCTGGGCATGGCCGCGAAGGCCGGTCAGCAGGGCGACCTGGTGGACACCGCTGTCTCAGTCGGCAAGTTCAACACTCTGGTCGCGCTGGTCAAGGAAGCTGATCTCGTTGATGCACTCAAGGGGGACGGTCCGCTCACCGTCTTCGCTCCGAACGACGAAGCTTTTGCCAAGGTGCCGAAGGCGGCCGTTGATGCGCTGATGGCGGACAAGGAACTTCTCAAGGAGGTTCTGCTCTATCACGTCATTGCCGGAAACGTGATGGCCAAGGACCTGCGCCGGGGTCATGTCGAAATGCTGAACGGCTCGAACGCCAACGTGAAGCTGGGCCATCGGGGCGAAGCGAAGATCAATCAGGCCGTGGTTCTGCTGAGTGATGTCAAGGCGACCAATGGCGTGATCCATGTGATCAACGATGTGATCCTGCCGCCGAGTGTGGTCAAGGCACTGAAAGACAAGGGAATTCTTTAACCCGCCTTTTCATTACGGTCAACTCCCGCCCGAGCCTTCGTGGCTCGGGTTTTTTCGTTATGCCGCCTGGTCGGTTTCCACGCGGACTGCGTCTTCTGAACTGCTGGTGTCCCAGTTGTCACAATCGAGCCGCCGACAGCGGATGACTTTCTGCTCCGAGCCGTCCGCCAATTCCACGCGGGCGGTCTCTGAAAAGCGGCAGTCGTGACAGAGATCTGGTTCCAGCAGCCTCACTACTTTCAGCTGCCTTCTTGCCATGCTAGAGAACCTCACACACAACCTGTCCCCAGGTATGTTCTAATGCTTGGCGGGGGCCTTCCCCCAAATCTCGTGACAATTGCTGGGTTGACCATGCGCAAGCTCAAATCAAGGACTCGGACCAACCGAATCAGGGAGAACTACCAGGAGGCCATTTCCGAGGCCACCCGCCCCACTGAGGACCCCGGCCTACGCTTTGTCTACGACAAGGTGGAGCGGCTCCCTATCCGGGTGATTGCCTGCGCGATGGGCAAAGCGATCAACCAGGGCGGCATCCTGCGCGTGGCTGAAGCGTATCGTGCTGAGCGGGTCACTTTTGAGCGGGAGAAGGACGACTTCGCCGACCTCGCCGGAGCCCGCGGCGTGACGCAGTGGCTGCCCCTGGTCTGGCAACCGGCCATTGAGGCGATTCATGAGGCGAAGGAGGCAGGATGCCGCATCTACGGGCTATCTTTGACGGAAACCGCGAAGCCGATCCGCGCCGTGAATTGGCAGTTCCCTGCCGCTCTCGTGCTGGGTGAGGAGAAGCGGGGGATGCCCGAAGAGGTTTTGGAGGCTTGCGACGAGTGCGTCGCCATCCCGCTCTGGGGGCTCATCACTTCCCTCAACATCGGCCAGGCCTGCGCCATTGCGTTAGAGCACATGACTGCCGAACTCTATGAGCAGGATGCTGGTCATGAGCCGGTGCGGAATTCCAGCCGGAGGCTGCTTGGGCTGGACGAAGTGAGTTATGAAGAGGGTGAGTAGTTGGTAGATCGCTTCGCTCGTAGATGGTAGTTCTACAAACTACAAGCGAAGCGATTTACTTGCTACCGGCTAGAAGCTGACGTCGATTGGCTGTTCCTGCCCAGTCTCCGCGCTCTTGTAGAGGGCGTCGAAGATCGCGTTCAGAATGAGACCGTTCAGACCCGGAACCGGGGACGGCTTGCCTTCCAGCACCGCATCCACAAAAGCCTGAATCTCGGCGGTGTGGGCCGAGGGGACCTGTGGGATGTTGGCGGGCTGGACGTCGAAGAGCTGCTTGTTGGCTTCCGTGTAGATCTTGATCGGCGTCTCGCTGCCGAACATGATCTCCGCTCCGGCATTCGTGCCGAAGATCTGCGTGCCGTAGGGGTTGCCCTTGAGGTTGGCCATGAAGGAGCTTTCCAGCACGACCACCGCGCAATTCTCAAAGCGGATGAAGCCGACAGCCATATCCTCCACCGTGAACTTGGAGCGGTCGTAGTCGCCCCATCCGTTGGTGAGGTTCGGGTTCTTGCCGAGCATGTCCCAGGTCATTCCGCTGGCGCTGACCGGCTTGGGATAGCCCATCAGGAAGAGCGTGAAGTCGAGGATGTGGACTCCGATATCGATGAGCGGACCGCCGCCCTGCTCCTCTTTGTTGATGAAGACACCCCAGTGCGGAACGCCGCGCCGCCGCATAGCCTGAGCCCTGGCGTAGTAGATGTCGCCCATCGCACCGCTGGCGATGTACTGCGACATGAACTGGCCTTCACCGGTGAAGCGCTGCTGCAGGGCCACCTGAAGAATCTTGCCGCTGTCCTCGGCCGCGCGGCACATGGCGCGGGCTTCGTCGGCGTTCATCGCCAGAGGCTTTTCGCACAACACATGCTTGCCCGCGTTCAGCGAGTCGATGGTCGGCTGCTTGTGATACTTGTTGGGCGTCGTGATCGAGACTGCATCCACTTCGGGGTCGTTCAAGACCGCGTGGTAGTCGGTGGTCACGTTCGGAATGCCGAACTCTTCTGCGGTCTGGCGGGCGGGGTCTTCATTGACGTCGCACGCCCAGGTGATCTCGCACTTTTCAGCAACGCTGTGAAAGCCCGGGATGTGGCAGCCGCGGGCGATGCCGCCGGTGCCGATAAGGCCGATCTTAAGCTTCCTGCTCATGGTAGGTGTCTCGGGCAAAAATGCGCCCGCGACATATTACCGAGCCGGTGGCGGCGCGATGAACAGGCCAAGGAAAACCTGCGAAAGAAGGAGCAGTACAGCGGCACTCAGCAAGCCGACGTTCAGCCAGAAGTGCAGGCGGTAGGTGCTGTCCTCTTTGTTTCGAGACGCCCAAAAAGCTCCCGCCAGCATCGTCTGCACCACTGGGATTCCGAACATCAGCAGCATCACGGGAAGCATAAAAAACCCACCTTGACCATCGTAAACAAAGGCGGGCATGAGGGACATCCCTATATAGGCAAAAAAAGAAAGGACAGCGACAACGAAGCCGATTCCCAGCAGAGTCTGCAGTGTGAAGTCCGTGCTGTCGTTCACCGACTCTATTTTAGCGGGTTATCCGCCGGCCATCATCCTGACGGGAGCAACGACCGTCGCGTTCTCCTCGACCACCGGAGGCGCAGCCTTCAGGGGAACGGTGAGCAGGCCCACAAAGAGCAGGGCCGCCATCGCTGCCCAAAAGGAGTGCTTCGGCACAAAGAGAGCCTTCAACCGTCTCGCCGCGCCGGACTTGGTTCCGCTCATGGAAGCCGACCAGGCCGGGCTGGTCTGAGACATGCGGCGCAGGATGCGCTCGGCATGCTCCGAGCCGGGTGCGCCGGTCGCCTTCCGGGCGGAGTTATCGGCCCAGGCTTCCTGCCACAGTGCCATCTCCCTTTCCAGCCGCGCAACCCAGGGCAAAAAGCCGAGTGCGGCCGCCAGCATCGCCATTCCCAACTGAGCCCACAGGTCTCCGTGGCGGATATGCGCGGATTCATGAGCGAGTTCTGTAGCGTCAATCTGAGTTTCGGTGGCCGGGAAGAGGATGCGGGGACGCAGCAGCCCGACCGCTGCCGGACAGGTGAGTTGGCTGGAGAATTCAATCCGGGCCGAATTGTCGAGCCGGTGATAGATGCGGGCGGGGTGAGCGCACTGGGTGATCTGATGCGCCTCCCACGCAGATCGCCCGAGCTGAACCAGACGATAGCCGACCCAGTAAGCCCAAGCAGACACCAGGAGGGCGGGGATCAAATGCGGCACCGGTGCGCTGTAGCCGAGGCGTGTCCCCGGCTCGATTGCTCCCGCGGGAAGCACCGTCACGCCCCAAGCCGTGCCCACGAACAGGTCTGCGAAGATCTTGATGCCGGCAAGCCGCAGAATCCAGACCTTGACTCCCGGGTGGATGGCGTCGAAGCGGCACATAAACAGGGCCACAAAGCAGATCGGCAGAGAAAGCACGGCTGCCCAGCCGACGCGGTAGATCAATTCATAGACAATCCCAGTGATCACTGTTCTCCTCCCTTCTCCAGCTTCTCGACAAGCGCCTTCAGGTCGCTGATATCCTGAGCACTGAGACTCTCCTGACCGTGCAGATAGGCGACAAAGGGCTGGATCGTTCCGCCCAGGGCGTCTTCGACAAACCGGCTGATGACGCCCGTTTCGAGCTCCTCCCGGCTGTGGATGGATCGGTAGTGCCATGAACCCGCGACCTCTTCGCGGTCCACATAGCCCTTTTCGCGCAGGCGGTCCAAAGTCTTGAGAACGGTGGTGCGCCCTATTCCCCGGCTCTGGCCGTAGTTGTCGCTCACCATCCGCACTGAAGCCGGGCCGGAGTCGGCCAGATGCTTCAGCAGATCCAGTTCAGCGTTTCCGATTGTCGGGAGGTCTTGCATTGGTTTTGGTGGGTTGGAGCGGACCGGCTTGCGCCGATCCGCGGTCGTCCGAGTGAGGCCCGTCAGGGCTGAACGGAAGGAAGATTCTGCTTGAACGTATTCCAGACTGCGTCCAGCTCTTTCTGATCGGCGGAATCGAGCATGCTGCGGGTGGAGCTGAGCAGACCCTGAACACGCTTGGTCAGCCATTCGCGGTGAGCGGCCAGGTCGGATTTGTCGCGGGATACGATCTCGTCCCAAATCTTGTCCCACTCCGCATCGACGTGCGCCTCGGCCTTGGCATCGACCTGGAGCAGCGACTTCATCGCGCTCTTGGTCTTGGCCACCTTCTGCCAATCCGGATTGTCTCCCCGGTACTTGTCGATCTGCAGAAAGTCCACATAGGCCGACGTCTGGTCGGGAGACGTGGTCGCGATCATGCCGACGTTGACGGCACGGAGGATTTGATCCTGCTTGGCGGCATTGTTGGTGAGGCCGAGCAGTCGGGTCTGCTCCGTGGTCATGGCGAAGCGAAGCAGACGGATGACCGAGTTTGCATCTTGCCCCGGTGCCGCGTTGGCGGCCGGAGTCCTTGCCTGTCCCGCCGATGCACCTCGCGGAGGAGCGGCCTGACCAGCCTGAGACTCCATAGCTGCGGCTAGCCCCCAGGCCGAGCAGCAGATGACCGATACGGCAACCAGGCTCCGGATGAGAAGCCCATTCTTCTTATTGAATTGGTTCATTTTTCATCTCCCGAACCCTCGCCCGGCGGCCGTTCCGGGGAGGGTCGGCTATTTGACGGCACTTGCCGTCATCCGCATTGACGGCACCTGTCGTCATTATGTTACAACAGTTGGAAAAGAAATGCAGAAAAATTTATTCAGCCCGGCGGCTGATGGGTTCGCCTTGGTCATCATCCCGAAGCCTTTTGCGGTCGCGGCTGGCATAGAGGATTCCGGCAATCGCGATGCCCGCCATCACCGCCCAAAAGACGATGTGCGGCATCTCGGGGATGTGGATGCTGGATGGATTGAGCGGGTGCGAGGCATCCCACGCCTGAACAGCGTGATGCAGGCTCATCATCACCAGCTTGATGCCCGCCCAGCCGACCAGAGCGTATGCCATGTGGTCGAGCCGCGGAAACTTCTCCAGCAGCTGCACAAAGAGGCTGGCGGCGAATCGCAGAAGCACCACTCCCAGCACCGCTCCCACATAGACCACCCACAGCTTGTCTTCCCTGCCGCTCACCACCGTGACCGCCACGACCACGCTATCGACGGCGAAGGCGATGTCGGTGAACTCGACCAGGATGACCGTCTTCCAGAACCCAAGCTTTCGCGTCACTTCCTTATCGGCGCCCGCCTTGCCGAAGAAATGCTTGATCATCACAAACAGCAGGTAGCCGCCGCCCACCAGCTGCGCTCCCCATAGCTTGATGATGTGCGCCGCAAGGATGATCGCGATGAAGCGGAAGACGAACGCCCCTACCAGACCATATGTGAGCGCTTTGCTCCGCTGATCTTTGGGCAGGTGCCGCACCATGATGGCGAGCACCATCGCGTTGTCGGCAGAGAGGAGTCCCTCAAGACCAATGAGTGAAAGGATGACCGGAAGGTCCGTCAGTTCAAACGATTGGCCGAGCATAGGGCAGGAAGTTGGTCTCAGACATGTCTCTGGACCGCGATCATTCTGCCACAATCACCGCTGCCTCTTTAGGAGCAGATAAGGCATGCCGACCTACGTCTATGAGTGTTCAGCCTGTGCGGCTGTATTCGAAGCTGAACAGCGGATCATTGAAGACCCGCTCACCGAATGCACCGTATGCGGCAAAGGGCCGGTCAAGCGCATCATCCAGCCGACGGCGGTGATGTTCAAGGGCGGCGGGTTCTACGTCAACGACTCGAAGCCCGCCGCGGGCAAAACGGAAAAGGCCGAAGCCCCCAAGAAGACCGAAGCCGCAGACTAGCTGCCTGCGGCGGCCGGAGCGGCCATCGTCTGCGGGACGGTGATCTCGCCGGAGATGATCTTCTCCTTGAATTCCTCAAGCTTCTTGAGGTTCTCGGCTCCCACGATGTCTTTCGTGTGGGTCATTTCGGAGAGGCCGACTCCGCCGCTGGCGAGGTCGTAGACCTTCTTCTCCGCCGTAAACTTGCCTTCCTTCAGGTCCTTGATGGTCTGGAAGACCGATTCATCTACGCGCTTGATCATGCTGGTCAGCACGTTGCCCGGCTCGAGGTAATCCTGGTCGCTGTCCACGCCGATGGCGAACTTCTTCTGTTCGCCCGCGGCGCGGATCATGCCGAGTCCGGCCCGTCCCGCTGCGTGGTAGATGATGTCCGCCCCGCTTGCGTAGAGCTGTTCCGCGGCGACCTTCGCCTTGTCCACGTTGTTCCAGTCGTAGGTGTACTTGGCGGGCAGTACTTCCGCATCTGGGTTCGCGGCCTTGACTCCCGCGACGTATCCCGCCTCAAACTTCTCGATGAGCGGGATCTCCTCTCCGCCGATGAATCCGACCTTGCCGGTCTTGGTCATCAGTCCGGCCACCGCCCCGGCTAGGAAGCTGCCCTCATGTTCTGAGAAAAGGAGCGAGCGCACGTTCGGCTCCTCAGAGACCGCATCGACGATGGCAAAGTTCGTCTCGGGATACTGAGGCGCAACCTGCTGGATCGCGGAGAGCATGTTGATGCCGACGGCAATCACAAGGTCCGCGCCCTGGTCAGCCATGCTGGCCAGGTTGTCGGCGTAGTCGTTCTCGCTCTGCGATTCGGCGGTGATCGCCGTGATGCCTAGCTCCTTTTCGGCCTGCTCGATTCCCCGCCACGCGCTGTCGTTGAACGACTTGTCGCCCAAGCCGCCCGTGTCGAATACGATGCCGACCGTCAGGGAGTCGCCCCCGCCTTCGCCGGAAGTTCCGCCCGAGTTCGAAGAGGCTGAATCGCCGCACCCGACAAGCGCGATCAAAGCCGCAAGCGCGAACCACGCGAGATGTCTCATTGCTCCCTGTACCATGCTGGTATCCTCTGCCAGATTATGGCGCGGTCACTGCGCCATCTGCTGAGAGGTTCCTGACCCTTGATCACATGCAATCTGAGCAAGCCAGAAGCGGCGTTTGACAGCGTGCGCAAAGAGTTCTCCAAGCTGAAGCCGACCGATGCGGCGCTGGTGGCGACCGCCCTGGTCGAAGCCGGCCGCATGGCGAAGGCGGTTCACGACGGCGAAGAGTACGAGTGGACTCCCGAGAACTACGAGCCTTTCACCAAGTCCATCCTGCGCGAAGTCGAGCAGATCGCCGTCGCCATGCAGGAAGAGAAGAAGAAGGCTGCCGACGAAGAGCCGATCACCATGACCGTCCAGCTCAAGCCGAGCCAGGCAGCGGGCGAAGAGTTTCTCGGCCCCCGCGACGACCTTAAGACCAAGCTGAGCGACATCCTTGAGGAGGGCGTCGAGTACCTTTACTCGCCCACCGATCTCGGATGGCACTGGACTCTCGAGCGCGTCAACTGGGGCACCGTCTCTGGCGGCACCATCAAGAGCCGCGTCATGTTCAACGCAGAGTTTGTCGACGGTTCGGTCGCCGTTCTCCTTGGCCCTGGCGGCAAGCGCCGGGTTAAGAAGACAAAAAAGAAGTAGCTTTCCGCCACTTCTGCGTTCTAAAACCGTCCATCGTATAGAGCCATGACCTCGGTCCTGCTCGCCGCCGCACTTTTGGGCCAGCTGAATGATCAGTCCTGGTCCGTCAACCCCAACGGTTCGATCCTTTGGGGCAGTCAGGCGTATCTGCCGGTCGGGCTGCGCATCGACGGCGACCCGGAGCTGATCAAAGCCGCCGCCGATGCCGGAATTCAGGACGTGATCGTCGATCTTCCGGCAGAGGGGGATTGGAGCGCGGCCATCGAAGCCCTCAAGGCGGGCAACCTCCGCTACATCATCTCGATCTCCTCTATGGCTCGCAACGCGCAGGCCTACCAGATCGAACCCGAGCGGCTGCGCCGAAGAATGGTGCCCGATGACGGCACCCGGCTCACCCTTCGCCTGCCCGGGCTCAAGAACATTTATGCCGCCTCGGTCGCGCCGCGCGACAACACCGTTCGCTGGAGCGAGCAGGTGGCGGCTGCGGAGGATCAGGCAGTTGTGGACTTCAAGCCTGCGGGCGTTCAGCAGGATCTCATCCTTTTCCCCTGCTACGAGGTTCCGGCTTCGCAGGATTTATGGGAGGGTCTGGACAGCCGTCGAGATCAGCTGCTGATCCAGCTCAAGAGCAACGATTTCGGACCGGGTCTGCGCGGCCTCCTCAACCCGATGGGCCGCATCATGGAGTTTGCGCCCGACGGATACTGGGTTCCGGATTCCAAGCTCTTCCGTCTTGAGATGGAGTCGTTCCTCCAGCAGAAGTACGGCTCTCCCGCCACCGTCCGCAAGGCATGGTCGCTGGGCGTAAGCGACCTCGGAACGTACTCTGATCTCGCGCGGATCATTCCGCTTTGGTCGGCGGCCGCTGGCCCGGATGCCGTCTTCGATCCCGAAACCGGACGCTATTACCGCTGCGATTCCAAAGAGTCCACCATCTGGACCGACATCCATGAGGTCATCCGCTCGGCAATGTCCCGGCGGTACGACCGCCTCACCACCGCCATCCGCTCTGCCGTCAATGTCCCGGTGATTCAGGATTGGGCGGGATGGGATGGCCCCTACGGCTTTGTCCGCACCGGCCTCAGCGGCGTGGGCTTCTCTTCCAATGGTCCGCTGATCTCCGACTATGTGGATGACGGCAGTTATGCCGCCGCCTCCGCGCTTGGACGCACCACGGCCATCGCCGCCCTTGCGACTTCCCTCGCTCCTCCGGCTGAGGATTCCCGGCTCACCCCGGAAGCGATCATCAACGAGACCGAGGGCATGGGTGTGCGGGGCTGGTTCTTCCAGGCCGATAAGACCAACATCGCCCGCGTAGCGGAGTCAGTGGCCGCAACCCAGATTCATGCCAGCGTCGCCGGATGGCGACCGAAGGTGCTGCCTTTCTCTGACGCGACCCGGAATCCCTGCTTTGCCGGACGCGTGGTGGGAGGCTCCTACTGGCTTCCCTCCCCTGGCTCGGGCTCCCGCCTCGAGCTTGGCCCCGGACTACGCGGCTACCGCCACTTTGGCGGCGATGATCAGTTCATAGCGATCTGGTCCACTCGGGGCACTCAGCGCATCAAGTTTCAGATCACCAACCCCGAACGCCTGACGTACAGTTCGCTTTCGCTGGAAGATCCTGATCCGAGAATCCGCCGGACTGAGGTCGAGGTGACCGTGAGCGAGGTTCCGCTGCTCATTCGTGGTGCCGGCGATATGCCCGCGTTCACCTCCGCCTTTGATGAACTCCAGGCGATCGCGCTTTCGCTTCTGGATATGGCGGGAGCCAAGGCCGATCCGGGCGGTGGCGAGCGCTATCAGCTGATGCAGGCGGTCCGCGACTTCAAGACTGAGCCGAGCCGCTCGCTCTTTACGGTTCAGGACATTGTGAAGAAGCTTTCGGTACGCGCCGCCCCCTTCCTTTGGATCGAAGCGGAGAGGACGGAGGACACCAACTGGTCGGCCCGAGTTCAGGCCGATGGCGCTTCAAACGGAGCCGCGCTCCTGCTGAACAGCCTTATTCCTGAGCTTTCACCCTTTGAAGCAGCCTACGACCTGAACGTGAAGGCGGCGGGCTCCTACGAAGTGTGGGTCGCGGCCTCGGGTTCTGATGCCGCTCTTGAGGGGCTAAGGGTTCAGGTCGGCGGCGAGGTTCTGCAGTCGAAGGCCCCCACGATCAGCCGCTATGGCCCCAAGCTGGGCTGGCTCAATCTGGGCCGGGTGGAGCTGACTGAAGGCAATGCGACTCTGCGCCTGGGCGCAACGGTTTGGAACCGGGGCAAGATCATGGTCGATGCGATCGTGGTGAGCCCGAATCGATTCCAGCCGAGCGGACCCAACCCGCCGCTGGACTGGCTGCCGATCCCGGCTCCTACTCCAGCCAAGGGTTAGGCCGCGCGAGCATCGCTTCCATCCACTTGTCCTGCTTGGCTCGCCAGTGGGCTTCGTCAAGTGTGGCCAGGCCGTAGAAGCATTCGTCGCGGTCCATCCGCACCGCCCACCCGGCATCGCCGTAGCTGTAGTGCCAATACTCATCCCGGCAGTTGCTGAAGCCGACATCCAGCAGCGTGCCGACCAGCAGATTGCGGTTCCGCTGCGCCTCGTCGCTCAGACCGAAGGTGTAGGTGGGCGTCGATTGAAAGCGCGTGAAGGGCGACACGAGGTCCAGCTCTTCGCCCTGTTCGTTCAGCAGCAGCACATCGACCGCTGCGCCCGTGCAATGGCCCGGGGGCGTCTTCTGGTCCACCGGAGCCACCAGACGGCAGGCTTTGCGGCGCAGAGAGGCATAGGAGATGTCTGGGAAGGCTTCGCGGATGCAACGCTCCATCCATTCCGAGATGCGGACCTGCCGCTCGAAGGGACGCCAGGCATCCGTCACCGCGAGGATGACGCCGGTCGGAAGGCTGCGGCCTGCCCTTTCCAGCATCTCGGCGACCGTCTGCCGCACAAAGGGGATCGTGGATTCTCGATAGATCTTAACGGCGGGAGCCGCCTGTCGAAGATCGACAAGCGGCTCGCCATTGTCTATTTCCCTGACGCGGTTAAGCGCCCTTATCGGTTCGGGCCGGCCCTTGGTGCGATCCCACCTCATGATCCAAAGAGCAATATTAACAGAATTGCTCCAGCGGCGATCGCGATGTCCCGCTTTGTGGTCCCCTGGGCGTTGGGGACGGCGATGGTGTCGCCCGGCTTGAGAACGTAGTCGCCGCGATAGCCGCGCTCGATCTCGTCAAAATTCACCTTGATCGGCTTTTCCACGCCCTGCGATTTGATTTCGATGTTCGCGGTGCGCGCACCCTCCATCAAGCCGCCGGCTTCCTGAATGGCGCGGCTGAGGGTCATGCCGTCGTGGAACTGAACCATGCCGGGGTTGCGAACCAGGCCGTTGACCTGCACATAGCGCCTCTGGGTCATCACCTCGACCACGATCTGGTCGTTGGCCATCAGGGCGATGTTCTCGCCCGGCAGGCTCAGGTCGGCGACCTGCACGGCCTGCCCCTGCCGCTCGACGCGGACTCGGGTCTTGTCGGCGGTGGTGCTGAAGCCGCCTGCGGCCTCGATGGCCTGGCGAAGCGTCATTCCCGGGGCGAAGCTCAGCATTCCCGGCCGCTGCACGCCGCCGATGACAAAAACGCGCTGCTGCTCGACCACCGGAGGCGCACCGCGCGAGGGGAATGAAACGGTGTCGCCAACCCGCATTTCCGGATTGTTCACGTTGGTGGCAGGATCGAATCGGCTGAAGTCGATCAGCGTCTCGCGGCCATCCAGGTTCCGGATAAGAATCTTGGTCAGGTCGGCCTGCGGGAGCGGTTCGGCGTGGCGGATGACATCGGCAAGACGCATATTCGCCTTGAAGTTCATCGCTCCGACGTTCTTCACTTCACCCGCGATGGTGACTTTGCCTTCGGTCTGCACCGGAGGATCAACCTTCGGGGGATCGACAACCGGCGGATTGTTCAAAAACTCGACCGTGACGGTTGCCTGCTGCACGATGCGCTCATCCACCAGGCGCTTGGAGATGTGGTCCGACGCCTGCTTTGCCGTCATATCGACCACCTTGACTTGTCCCAAGAAGGTGACTAGGATCAGGCCGTCTTCGGTGACATCGTAGTTGCCGGAGACCGCGGTCTCCTGAGGGCAGGTCACCTTCAGCTTGTCTCCTGCCTTGATCGTGCGGTCGGCCTGGGCAAAGGATAAGGCCGTGATCAGGGCAAGCAAGAGGCAGAGTAAGCGTCGCATTCGCATGGGCTCAGTAATTCCAGACGCGGGGGGAACGCCTGCCGCGTCAGGAAATCTCCACACTCACCCTACCGTATGTCCGCAGCCACTCCTCGGAAAGATGCCTGGATGAGACAAAAAGTTGGCCGCTGCGTTGGGGTGCAGCGGCCGTTGTATTGGGAGGGTGCTTTATTCAGTTTTGCTGGCGGTTCAAATCGACATAGCTGTCAGGCTCCAGCGTTCCTTCCAACTGATGCATCATCTCCTTGATGACGGCGGCCTCCTTCTTTTCCAGCAGAAGCCGATCCCGCACCATGGTGGGCAACTCCTTCACTTCGAGAGCCTCGTCGATCACGTCGATCATGCTCTGCTCTTCGCGCTGCATCTCCTGCACGAGCGCATAGTTGGTGTCCGACTCGATGGCGGCTCGCGCCTTCACAAACTGGCGATGCAGCCAGCCGGTGGCGTTCGGCTCGACGGCAGGTTCGTGGCCCAAGCGAGTCACCCAGTGCTGCATGTCAAGCGCAAACTGATCGCGCTTGTGCTTCCAGTCCACAAACTGAGAGCTGAGCTTCGCGGTGCTGGCTTTGCCCGCGGCATCACGGAAAATGTTTCGGGAGTTAAGAGTCTGGGCGATCACCTTATTGAGAGCGTGCGCCGTATCCTTGCTGGCTTCGCTATTCTCAGCAATGATCTCGTTCATCGTCTCGTTCTCGCGTGAGGTCATGCTGTTATCCTAAGCCAGTTCTAGAGCCGAATCTCTCGCCTATACGGGTTCTTCACGCTTCCAACTGTTGTCTTTGCCTGAACCTTACAGAAGCTGATCAAAACGGCTCATTTGAACTGGGATGGCGGCTTTCCTCCTATCTTTCGGGTTCAAAAGGACCCCCGTTTATATCGCCAAGGTGAAGAAGAAAACCAGGGACATAAAGCGCATATGAAGATGGGTGTTGGGTCGAAACATCGGGTCTTGAACCGCAGTCTCGAAAGACATGTTTGCTCCGCTGATTCTAATGCAGGCACAGCTCACGGCAATGGCGCACGATCCGACCCAGCCGATGCCCAAGCTGATCATCACCCGAGTCGAGCAGGTCGACAACCTGGACAAGGAATTCCTCGGCAGAGATCGAGCCGACTTCTACGCGGTCGTCACGGTGGATGGAGTGGAGTTCAAGACCAAAGTGATGGCCAAGGATGCGGGCCGTCCCGAGTGGATCATCCCCTTGATGCCCTACAAGCGATTTCAGAACGTCTGCGTCAGAATCATGGAAGACGATGGCGGACTTGAGCGCCGTGATGACCATGTCGACATCAACCCGATGCCCGGCAAGAAAGATCTAGACCTTCGTGTTGATACCTACTACGGCAAGGTCCTCGGCGATCTCAAGGCTGAAGCCAGGAAGCCCCTCATGGTTGCTGGCGAAGGCGACAGCGATCGGGCGAAGTTGACGTTCTGGGTAGAAATCTAAGCTTCGTCCATGCACCTCTGCCTCTCAGATAGGGTCGATCTTCGGATCGGCCCTTCTTCATGCGTGAAGTGGCGCTGGGGTTGAAGAAAGAAGGGAGGTAGTGGTGCCGCAGGCCGGACTTGAACCGGCGACCCACGCATTTTCAGTGCGTTGCTCTACCAACTGAGCTACCGCGGCACGGGGCTGAGGGGGAAAATGGCGAGGATGACGGGACTTGAACCCGCGACCTCCGGCGTGACAGGCCGGCGCTCTAACCACTGAGCTACACCCCCACTCAGCAATTGGCAATTATCCCACCAGAAGGCCACCCGGGTCAACCTGTCCGGGTGCAACTAGGCCCCTAGGAACCGAAGAACTGCCTTCGTCTGCTCTTCCCCGTCCAGCAGGAAGGCATCGTGACCCCACGGAAGGTCGATATCAAGCCATTCCGCCCGCTTCCCCGCCCCTCGAGCCAGGTCCATCAGCTCTTCGCTCTGGTACGAGGGATACAGCCAGTCGCTGTTGAAGCTGGTGAAGAGGAAATCGCATTCCGCTGCAGAGAAATCCCGCCGCTCAAAGTAGTCGATCGCCCGCGTCAGGACAATGTATGAGCTGGCGTCAAACCGCTTGGTGAACTTGTCGCCCTGGTAGGAGAGGTAGCTCTCCACCTGAAACTCCACGCCATTCGTCCAGGCGAACTTCTCCTTGTCCTGAAGCCCCCGTCCGAACTTGACGGTGAAGCTCCGGTCGCTCAGGTAGCTGAGGTGACCCACCATGCGCGCCACGGAGAGGCCGTGATCCGGTCCGCTGCCGGGGGCGTAGTTGCCGCCCTGCCAGTTGGGATCGCGCAGGATGGCCTGCCGCCCTGCTTCGTTGAATCCGATCTGCATCGCGCTGTGAGCGCAGCAACTGGCGGTCATCCAGCATCGGGCGACGCGTTCGGGAAACTGCAAGGACAGCTCCAGCGCCTGCATTCCGCCCATGCTGCCGCCGCACGCCATCGCGAGACGGTCGATGCCCAGGTGATCCAGCACTTTCTTGTGCGCGCGGACGATGTCGCCGACGCTGAGGAGCGGAAAGCGGCTGCCGAGCCTGCGCCCCTCGGCATCGAGCGTTCCCGGCCCCGTAGAGCCCTGGCACCCGCCCAAGGCGTTGATGCCGATGATAAACCAGTCTGCGGGGTCTATGGCTTTTCCGGAGCCGAAGACACGCTCCCACCAGCCCAGCACATGCGAGTCGCCGCTCAGGGCGTGGCAGGCGAGGATGGCGTTGCTCTTGTCGGCGTTGAGGCGGCCCCAGGTTTCGTAGGCGATGACCGCATCTTCGATCACGCCGCCCGAATCGGTCTCGACTCGGCCGATAGGTAGAAGATGACGAGAGGACGCGTCGGGCGCAGTCCTCTCGTTCTCCTCAAACAGCGCCGGATCGACCGGACGCTCGCTCACTATTCGCGCCGTATGGCCGGCCGGTGAGGCTGGCCGCGGACTCCGCCGCTGGTCGGGTTGGCCGGAGCGTCCGTTGCTGGAGCATCGGGAGACTCGTCTTCCGGCTTCGGCGGCGCCTGATACTGCTGAGCGCGCTGGCCCTGGTTGCTCAGGCCGACAATGCGCTGGAATTCTCCGGCATCCTTGGCGCGGCTCTTGGCCTCCTCCACGCTCACCAGACCGTTCTGCACCAACTTGGCAAAGCTCTGGTCGAGCGTCTGCATCTTCTGCTTACTGCCGGTCTGGATGATCGAGCTGATCTGATACGTCTTGTTCTCACGGATGAGGTTGCGGACGGCGGAGGTGGCGTTGAGCACCTCAAAGGCCGCCACGCGGCCCCGGCCATCCTTGCGACGCACCAGAGTCTGCGAAATCACGCCCAGCAGGTTCACCGACAGCTGCATGCGGATCTGCTGCTGCTGATGCTGCGGGAACACGTCGACGATGCGGTCGACGGTCTGCAGTGCGTCCACGGTGTGCAGGGTGCCGAAGACGAGGTGGCCGGTCTCCGCCGCCGTGATGGCGAGGTGGATGGTCTCCAGGTCGCGCATTTCGCCGACGAGGATCACGTCCGGGTCCTGTCTCAGAACGTACTTCAGCGCGTTGGCAAAGCTCAGGGTGTCGTGATCGACTTCGCGCTGGTTGATAAGCGCGGTGTGGTCGTCATGCACAAACTCGACCGGGTCTTCGACCGTCATGATGTGGACGGGCTGAGTCCGGTTGATATGGCGGATCATCGATGCCAGGGTGGTCGACTTGCCCGAGCCCGCCGGGCCGGTGACCAGCACCAGGCCGCGAGGCCGCTCGATCATGTCGTAGCAAAGGTCGGGCAGATTCAGTTCTTCCATCGAGGAGATGTCGAACGGAATGACCCGGAAGACGGCCTGCGCGCAGCCGCGCTGCTGAAGCAGGTTGCCTCGGAAGCGGGAGACGCCCTCGATTTCGAGAGCGAAGTCCAGCTCCAGCGTGTCCTCAAACTTCTTGATCTGTTCGGGTCGCAGCAGCGGCTTGAGGCCCGCCCAGAAATCTTCCTGACTGTAGTGCGGAATGTCTTCCAACTGCTCGAGTTCGCCGTGAACCCGCACGTAGATGCGCCCGGTGTCGGTCTTGATATGGAGGTCGGAGCCATCCATCCGCACGCAGCGCTTCAGGAGGTCTTCAATTGGCAGCAACGGCGCCCTCCACATATCCAGCCTTCATGGCCCGCCGCTGGAAGTCCTGCGGGTTGGAGCACTTGGCCAAGGCGTGCTCGTAATCGACCTTTCTGTCTGCCAGCAGGGCAAGCAGGGCTCCGTCCAATGTCTGCATACCTACGTCTGCACCCATCTGAATGTCGTGGTAAAGCTGGTGGGTCTTGCCGTCGCGAACCATCGTTCGAATGGACGGCGTGGCCGTCATCACTTCAAAGGCGGCGACCCGGCTCTTGTTATCGGCTGTCGGGAGCAGGGTCTGAGAGACGACCGCCTGGAGCGTGGTGCTCAGCTGCGTTCGAATCTGCGCCTGCATGTCGGGGTCGAAGACGTCCACGATGCGGTCGATGGTCTGCGCCGCATCGACGGTGTGAAGGGTCGAGAAGACGAGGTGTCCGGTCTCCGCGGCGGTGATGGCCAGCTGGATGGTCTCCAGGTCGCGCATCTCACCGACGAGGATCACATCCGGGTTCTGCCGCATGACGTGCCGCAGGGCATCGCTGAAGGAGTGGGTGTCGGTGCCCAGCTCCCGCTGATTGATGATGCTCCTCTTATCCTCGTGCACATATTCAATCGGATCTTCGATCGTGATGATGTGCCGCTTGGAGTTCTCGTTGATGTGGTTGATCATCGCGGCCAGCGATGTCGACTTGCCCGAACCGGTCGGGCCGGTCACGAGGATCAGGCCGCGCGGAAGCATGGCCAAGTCCTTGGTCACCTTCGGAAGCCGCAGCTCGTCGATGGTCTTGATGCGGAAGGGGATGAGGCGGAAGACGCCGCCCAGCTTCTCGCGCTGCCAAAAGAGGTTGACGCGGAACCGAGCCAGGCCCGGCACCGCATAGCTGAGGTCCAGCTCTCGATACTCCTCCAGCCGCCTTCTCCGCTCCTCGGTGAGAAGGCTGAAGAAGATGTCCTTCAGCTCCTTCTCCGAAAGGGCGGGCACGTCCGTCCGCCGCAGCTCGCCTCGTATGCGGAGCAACGGCGGATTTTCGGCCTTGAGGTGCAGGTCGCTGGCTTCTACTTCAACAACTTGATGCAGAAGGCGGTTGAGTACTTCACTCTCCGGCATGCGATTACCGCCTCAGCATCTGCTTCAGCTCAGACACGATGCCCGCGTTGTGCAGCGCGACATCTTCTGAGATGATTCCGGCCTTCACATAGCGGCACAGCGCCTGGTTCATCGTCTGCATGCCCCAGAAGGAGCCCTCATTCATCAGGTGATAGAGGTCGCCGAACGCGCCGTCTTCAATCGCCTTGGAGACCGTCGGGGTGCAGATGAGAATCTCGGCGCAGACCACGCGACCCTGGCCGTCCGCTCGCGGGATCAGCTTCTGCGCGATGATGGCGCGGAGCGAACCGCTGAGCCGCTGGCACAGGTGGTGCTTTTCGTGCGGCGGGAACATGTTGATGATTCGGTCCAGGGTGTCGTAGGCCGACGCCGTGTGGACGGTGGAGAAAACCAAGTGGCCCGTTTCACCCGCCTGCAGCGCAGTGTGCATGGTGATCGTGTCGCGCATTTCACCAACGAGGATGACGTCCGGCGCTTCACGGACAACGGCGCGCATGGCCGGCATAAAGTCTTCGGTATCGATGTTGACTTCGCGCTGGCTGATGTAGGAGTTCTTGTCCTGGTGCTCGACTTCGAGCGGGTCCTCGATGGTGACGATGTGGCACTCGCGCTTCTCGTTGATGATGTCGAGCATTGCGGCGAGGGTGGTCGTCTTGCCGGAACCCGTCGGTCCGGTGACCAGGATGAGGCCCTGCTTGTGCTTCGTCTGCTCTTCGAGCGAAGACGGCATTCCCAGCTCTTCCAGAGTCCGGATGCGGGAAGGAATGATTCGCATGACCGTGGCCGGACCGCCGCGCTGCTTGTAGGCGTTGGTTCGGACGCGGCACTTGCCCGGCAGAACGAAGGAGAGGTCCATCTCGTAGTGGTCCTCAAACTGCTGTTTCTGCTTGTCGCTCATGACCATGCCGAGCAGCCGCCAGACGTCGTCTTCAGAGAGGGTCGGCCAGTCGCCCGGAAGCGGCTTGATGAAGCCGAACTGCTTCATTCGGGGCGGGTTGTCAACCTTAAGGAAGAGGTCCGAAGCACCCACGTCAAAGCAGGTTTCGATCAACTCGAAAATCGTGATGGAGGAAGCGTCGCGCATCTTGCAAATATCCCCAAAAACTGCCCTTATGAGCCGCGGCCAGCTCGGGGCGTTTTAAGCAGGGCGAAGTATACCAAAGCCCCAGCGGCCAAACCCGCGATTACAATCAAAGAAATAAGGAGCGGCAGCGGCAGCCGCCGCACTTCCACAGGCTCGGCGTCATCCGCCGGCTGAGCCTGGCTGGGCTCGAGCGGGATGTTCACCTGCTCCGGATCCTGCGAAAAGACGACCACCCGGTAGTCGATGGCGGGCGGCGATTCGATGTTCTCCGCCTTCACCGCCACATATCGATCAGCGAAGACCCGCAGCGTCTTGGCGCCGGGCACTTCCCCGTCGAAGGTGATCATAAAGCTGCGGATTTCAAACGGCTCCGGGCTCCCGAGGAACGGCTCCACCAGGCTGCCCAGATTGAGCGTTCCGCCTACCCGGTCGATAATGTGATCCGTCGCGAAGTTGGCCTTGATGAATCCCTGCGGAACCTTGGTGTCGAACTGCACCTGACGAATATTCAGCCCTCGGACTCCCGTCCCCGTCATCTCTCCGATCTTAAGAATCTGCTCGCGCAGCCGATCTTGAGGATAGTTGGGATCGAGCATCGTGATTTCGATGAGATCCGGCGTGGCGGGATGCTCCTTGACGACAATGGTGATCTGAGGGGGCACCTGAGAGGGATCGACCGTTTCGGGAGCTTCGTCCTGAGCCGACCCCGCTGAGAAAATGGAGAGAAGTGTGAGGAGAGCAACCCAGCGGCGCACATCGCAAAGGTACCATGCCGCTTCTGTAAATCGTTCGCCCTAGGCTGATTCGCTCAATGGAACCCGTACAGCGGGACTTACGTTAGTGGAATTTCAACCAAGGTGGTTTGCAGCGGGTTCCTTTTTGAAAGAAAAGGCGTCTCACTATCTTAAGGCAACAGAAATGTCTACTGAAGAACTGGAACTGGAATCGTCCCAGCCGATCTATCTCACGCAGGAAGGTCATCAAAATCTGAAGGAAGAGCTTCGGATGTTGACCATCGAAAAGCGGAAGGAGATAGCGGAGCGCATCCGTGACAGCAAGGACCACGGAGAATACAGTGAGGACAACAGCGAGCTTGACGAAGTCAAGATCGAGCAGGCCCTTGTTGAAAACCGCATTTCTGAGCTGAAGAACATCCTTTCAAGCGCAGAGATCCTCGACCCCAAGCAGGTTTCGACGAGCGAAGTCGGCTTGGGCGCAAAGGTGATGCTCCGCGACAAAGAGCGCGGCATCGAATTTGAGGTGCGGATCGTGGCCAGCGTCGAGGCCGATCCGAATGAAGATTTGATCAGCGACGAGTCCCCGCTCGGCGAAGCGCTTCTCGGCCTTCCCGTGGGCGGCGTGGCCGAATATGAAGCTCCGGCGGGGCTTCTCAAGTACGAAGTCGTAAAAATTCGGCGGTAATTCTGAGCGGTCCCTTTGGGCGTGGTGGGCATGTTCCCGCGAGAGTGGTATCCTTTCGCATTGCCCCCGCGCTTAAATCACAAAGGGTTGAGTGCATCTTATGGCATCCACTAGCATGAGCAAAGACAAGCCGAAGGCTTCCCAGAAGCCCGGCGGAGGCGTCCAACTTCCGAAGATGAAGCGGGGCTTCCGCGGTTTCTATCGGGATCTGGTTCGCGAGATGAAGCATGTCACCTGGCCGACCGTCAGCGAAACCAATCGCCTGACCGGCGTCGTTCTGGGCGTCTGCACCTTCATCATTCTGCTGCTGTTCGGCCTCTCCTACATTTTCGATATGCTGCTTAAGCCCCTCATCGGCGGAGGAGCCGGCTAAGTGGCGCGGGCTTGGTACGCCGTCCACACGATTTCCGGCCACGAAAACAAAGTCAGAGAGGTTCTGACTCGCCGGGCCGAAGTCGAGGGTGCCTGGAATCTGGACATCTTTCAAGTCCTCATTCCCACCGAGCAGGAGCTGAGCACGAGAGGCGGCAAGCGTGTGCTCGTCAACAAGAAGGTTTTCCCCGGCTACATTCTGGTTCAAATGAACCTGACCGATGACACCTACAAGCTCGTCAAGAGCACCAGCGGCGTCACCGGATTTGTCCAGAGCGGCAACAAGCCTGTTCCGCTGGAAGAGTATGAGGTCAACCGCATCATGCGGAACCTGGAAGCCAGCCAGGAGGCGCCGAAGGTCGCCTTCAGCAAGGACGACAACATCCGCGTTGTCGAAGGCCCGTTTGCCGACTATCAGGGACGCATCGAGGAAGTCAATGCAGATCGCGAAAAGCTCAAGGTCATGATTACGATCTTCGGCCGCGATACTCCGGTTGAGCTTGACTTCACCCAGGTCGAAAAGATCTAGCTCAGAGCCGAGCCATCTTTAACTTCCCCGCTATGTTCCATTGCGGGCGGATGATCTATTTCATCCCTTTGCCGAAGTTTCCGGCAAGGCTCTCCCGTCCCTAAGGTGAGTTTCATGGTGAGCGAGCGAATCAAGACCCGCTGGATCAGTCCGACGCGCAGGCGCGAAGCCGAGTCGGACCTGTGCCGGGCGCTGGAGATTCACCCGCTGGCCGCCGCCGTCCTCATCAATCGCGGCTTCACCGATGCCGACGCCGCCCGCCGCTTCATCACGCCCCGGCTCGAAGACCTCCACGATCCGCGTCTGTTGCCTGATTTCGACAAGGCGGTCAAAGAGATTCTAGGTGCGAGAGAGCGCGGGGAGCTGATCTATGTCCACGGCGACTACGATGTTGACGGGGTCACCAGCGCCGCCATCTTCGCCCGCTTTCTTGAGAAGATCGGCTGCCGGGTGATGGCGCACGTCCCCCACCGCATGAAGGAGGGCTACGGAATCCACGCGGAGGCCGTGCAGTGGGCGCGCGAGGCGGGAGCCAAGCTCTTTCTCACCTGCGACTGCGGCATCTCTGCTCACGATCAGATCGAAGCCGTCCGCGAGGCGGGAATGACGGCGGTGGTCACCGACCATCACCTATTGCAGGAGACGCTGCCCAATGCCGCCGCCGTGGTCAATCCCCACCGCAGCGACTCGGATTACCCCTTCAAAGAGCTGAGCGGCGCCGGCGTGGTCTTCAAGCTCTGCGCCGGCATTACTGAGGAACTCGGCCACAAAAAGGAGCACTTCTACCGCGCCTACCTCGACCTGGCCGTGCTCGGCACCATCGCCGACATGATGCCGCTGGTGGGCGAGAACCGCATCATCGCCAAATACGGCCTGGAGCAGCTGACGGGATCGCGCAAAGAGGGTCTGCGCGCGCTCATGGCGGTCTCTCAGGTGGGCCGCGATGGCCCGGTGACGGCAATGCAGGTCGGATTCCGCCTCGCTCCGCGCATCAATGCGGTCGGCCGGATCGACGACGCCGCCCACGCTCTCGATCTCCTCTTGACCAGCGATCAGACCGAAGCGATGAAGCTGGCGATGCGGATGGACGAGCTGAATACCCTGCGCCGAGCCGAGCAGGATCGCTTGATCGAAGAGGCCATCGCCGAGGTCGAAGACCAGCTTCTGCACCAGCAGCGCGTGATCGTCGTCGCGAAGGAAGGCTGGCATCCCGGCATCATCGGCCTTGCCGCCGGAAGGCTCGTCGAAAAGTTCTACCGCCCCTCATTCGTGGTCGCGCTTCAGGAGGACGGTTCCGGGAAGGGGTCGGCCCGCTCTATTCCCCGCTTTCACTTGGCGCAGGCGCTGGATGCGGCGGCGGAGCATCACCTGGGCGGCGGCGGGCACGAGATGGCGGCTGGATTCTCCATCGCCAAAGATCTGCTTCCCCGCTTTGCCGAAGCCCTCAACTGCCACGCCGATGAGGTGATGACCGACGAGGACTACATTCCGTGCATCAACGCGGACGCCGAGGCCGACATCATCGAGACCGACCGCGATGCCGCCGATAGCCTGGCCCTGCTGGAGCCCTTCGGCATGGCCAATCCCGAGCCCAAATTCGTGTGCCGCGGCATGCAGTTGACCCAGGTGATGCCGATGAAGAATCCCGAGTTTGCCCGCCTGAATCTCGCCCGCGACGGCGTGCTGAGGCAGGGCATCACCTTCCGCTATGGGCTGGAGCTGGCGGAGGTGCCTGAGGGGGCAAAGATCGATGTGGTCTTCTGCCCCGAAATCAATACATTCCGGGGCGAATCCTACTACCGCTGGAATATCAGCGACTGGGCGTTATCTGACTGAACACCGACCTTGACGGTCACCGGAATCTTCGTCTCTGCCCCGCGCTGAATGACCAGCTTCATGTTCGCGCCGATGCGCTGGTTGAACAGCATCACCGCGAAGTCGATCGGGCTGAATATCTTCACGCCATTGGCTTCGAGGATCGTATCGCCGACCCGCACTCCGGCGACGGATGCCGGGGATTCGGGCAGCACGGCCTCGACGGAGACACCGCCGTTCTGCGCCGCCTTGAAGAAGACACCGATGCTGGGGTGCTGCACCTTGTGGCCGGGGCTGAGGAATCCGTCCACCACTCTCTCAAGCAGAACCGGACCAAGCGCATAGCCGACTGAGAGCCCCTGCGGGCCGAACTTCATAGACCGATCCGGCGACGTGCTCAGACCGCCCCGACCGCCGCCTCCCGTTCCGCGGGACGGATCGCCGTAGGTGCCCGGGCGAGATCCGCCGAAGGAGTTGGTCATATCCGGCAGAGTCGCGCCGAGAATTCCGACCAACTCGCCCTTGTCATTGAAGGCCGCCGCGCCGCCGATCTTTGCCTGGATGTCTTCCTGGCGAAGCTCGGAGAGCGGCGTATAGCGCAGGGTTTCGGCCGTCTGGCCGACCCGGCGGTTGGAGACGACTTCAGAAATCGTGGGGCCCTGCACCGTCACCGTGGTGACTCGTCCGCCTTCCGGAACCTCTTCCGAGGCGACGCTGACCGGAACACCGAAATCGGTTGTCCAGGCGTCCGACTTGAGCAGCACGAGGCTGGTCTCCTGGTCCGAGGCTTTGGGGGACAGGATGATCGGGCGTCCGTCAATCATTGCCGGAACCAGCGGTCCTGCCGGAACGGACGATGAATGCGCCAGAAAATAGCCGTCGTTGCTGATGAGCACCGCTACGCCGCTGGGCTGGCTGACGTGCTGGATCACCGCCACTGATCGCTTGAGCTGGCTCCAGATCGGATCAGGCGCCTTCTGGTTGAGAAGGCCCGGAGTCTGGCCGCCCGCCAGTGCGAGTGCGAGGCTAACCGCCGAATACAACGTCATGTCTGCGTCCTGCTTCCACTGCTACGGGCACTCCTGTGCCGGAGGTCGATTCACGGCTGAGAATTACCACGCCTTCTTCCATGTCGCTCGGGGCGCTTGCACCCATCGCGGCGGGAGCCGGAGGGGCCATTCCCGTGCGCATCGCATCCGCACTCGGAGCGGCTGTTGCCATGCTGACGGCCGGAACCATCACCGAGTTGAGCACCATCTCAGCGGCCTGTTCGGCGGTCTGTCGATCCTGGCTCGTCTTCAGGGCGACAGCGTTCGAAGTTCGGTTCCTCCGAACGGCCGTTCGACGGACGGGAGTCGGGGCGACGGCGGGCTCGGCTGCCGCGACTTCGGTTGCGGAAGACTCGATGGTCGGAACTTCGATCTGATCATTGCGCGGGTCGATCAGAACTTCGGGAGTCAAAGGCTGGGTTCGGACCGAATCCTCTTCGGTGCCGAAAGCGACTGCATCGCCTCCTCCACCCACTGCCGGAATCGTATTTCTCGGCATGAACATCACGGCGAAGAGAGCGGCGGCAGCCAGGCCGACGGCAGGCATCCAGAAGCGAAAGCCGGAGGAACGGCGCTGCTTGATGGACCCGGACAGCACGGCGGCGCGAACGCGCTCATTGCTGAGCTGGCATTCGGGCACCTCGGCCAAAACCTTGAAGTCGGCCTTCATCTGTTCCCACATCGCGGCTTCCTTCGCCGCTGCAGGGTCGCTGGCTATGAGCGATTGAGCCTGGCTGGATTCCCGCGAATCCGCCTCACCCATCGCGCTCTTTATGAGTAGATCGATATCCTTTCGCTTCATGACTGTGGCGCCTCCTCAAGCAGCGGCTGAAGCCGATCGCGCAGCGCGCGTCGAGCTCTGAGCACCCGCAGCTTGGCACCTCCTACCGTGCAGCCGAAGACCTCGGCAATGTCGGCATATTCCATCTCCTGCAAGTCGCGCATTACGACCGCTTTCTTGTGATGCTCCGGCAGGGCTTCAATGGCCTTGCGGAGCGCGATGATGCGCGCTTCTGACTCTAGATTCTTAATCGGGTCCTCATGCGAGGTTTCCGAGGTCATCCAGGTCAAAGCCCCGGCAGCTTCCTGCTGTTCTAGGGCATGGCGGCGATGGGACATGCGGGCACGATCTGTGCTGAGGTTGCTTGCGATGCGAAGAATCCACGTTGTGAATTTCGCCTCATCTCGATATCTATGCAGGTTCTGGAAGGCGCGGACGAAGACTTCCTGAACGATGTCTTCTGCGTCGTCGCGCCGAGGGGCCATCTGATAGACGAACCGATAGACGAGGGTGCGATGCCGTTCGAATAGAAATTCGAAGGCTTCATAGTCCCCATCCTTGGCTCTGCTGACCAGCTCTTCGTCGGTCATCCGATCGCTGAGCGGTTTCAGAGCGGCCACGCTCCTCTCTGCATGAGATAAGTTGAGCCGCAAAGCGTTCCTCATCACCATCATACTTGTAACTTATGACGAGTCGGCCGACCGGCTGTTTCTAATACGTCGGGACCTTATGGAGTCATTATCTCGGCCAGCACCGGAATGTGATCGCTGGGCCGCTCCATCCGCCTCGGCGTGCCGTCGTGCCAGCACCCCGTCACCCGGTCCACCAGAGCGGGCGTAGTGTAGATGTGATCGATGCGCCAGCCGAGGTTTCGGCTGAACGATCCCCGGATTCGAAAATCGAAGAAAGTGTAGTGCTCCGGCCCCGGTTCGAACTTGCGGAAGCAGTCGGTCCAGCCCCACTCAACGATGCGCTTCAGCCGCTCAAACTCGTCCGGATGGTGCCCCACGTCGCCCAGGTGGCGCTCCGGCTCGAAGACGTCTCCGGGAGTGGGCGCGATATTGATGTCTCCCAGCCAGACCACCGGATCATCCAGCGAGTTCCTCTCCCCCGCCCAATCGGCAAAGCGCTCGAGCCAGGCCATCTTGTACGCCCACTTGTCGGTGCCGACCGAGGTTCCGTTGGGAACATAGGTGTTGATGATCTTGATGCCATTGACCACGCTGGAGATGATCCGGCAGTCTTCCGGCATGTTCGGGTCGCAGAAGCCGGACTCGACATCCTCGATCGGAGTCTTGCTGAGGATCGCCACGCCGTTGTAGCGCTGCTGGCCGTGAATCTTGATCTGGTAGCCCAGCGGCTCCAGGTCGGCCCAGGGAAACTTGGCGTCTTCGACTTTGGTCTCCTGAAGCACGAGAACATCCGGCTGAACGGCAGAAACCCATTCGGTCACGACGGGCACCCGCGCCCGGATCGAGTTCACGTTCCAGGTGGCGATCTTCATGGCCCGAGAGTACCTTTGCCCAGTATCATGGGGGCATGATGCGCCTTCGGTGGCTGGCGGCGGCCAGTCTTGCAGCCCTCTCCGTTGCCTCCTTCGCCCAATCGAGCACCTGGGACAAGGTCCGCACCAGGGCCGAGGAGTTCCGCAAGGAGAAGAAGGCGGTCGGGCTTTCCGTTGCCGTCGTGCAGAAGGGCCAGGTCGTCTTCAGCGAAGGCTTCGGCTGGGCCGACGAGAACGACGGGAAGAAGGCGACGGGAGACACCATCTATCGGCTGGCCAGCATCAGCAAGCCGCTCTCAGCCATCGGCGTGATGAAGCTGGTCGAAGACGGCAAGGCGGACCTGAATGCAGATGTCCGTACCTACGCTCCCAGCTGGCCCGATAAGGGGCGGATCACGCTGTGGAACCTGATGACCCATACCAGCGGCATCCGCCACTACGTCACGGGCAAGCCCGACAACAATTCCCCGCACTACAAGACCTGCACCGAAGCGCTCAAGGTCTTCTCCGGCGATGACCTCGCTTATCCCATAGGATCAAAGAATCAGTACAGCACCCACGCCTGGACGCTCGTCGGCGCGGCGGTTGAGGGCATCACGGGCGGCCCCTTTTCCGACTACATCAACGAGATGTTCGCCAATGCGCGCGTCTCTTCTCTGCGGGTCGAGGACCTCACGAAGCCGGCCCCGGCCAACCGCTCCTCCATCTACGGCCGCCGCAACGAGGAGCCGTACGAGTACCCGTTCTGGCTGGATGGATCGTGGAAGGCTCCCGGCGGAGGCATGGAATCGAGCGCAGCCGACCTGGCCAAATTCGTAGGCCTCTTTCTGGATGGCGGCGTGGTCAAGGCCAGCACCGTCGACCAGATGCTGACTCCGCAGAAGTCGCCCGCCTCCAATACTCAGGGACTCGGGTGGGGGGTGAACGGCAATATGTTCATGCACAGCGGAAGCCAGCAGGGCAGCAATACCTTCATCTGCGGCTTCAAGGACAGCCGCACGGTGATCGCCGTCCTCTGCAATACCGAAGGCACCTCACCGACCACCCTCGCCCTGGAGATCGCCACCCTGCTAGGAGCCCGGTAGCGGCTTCTCCATAAAGACGCTGGTGCTGATCGCTTCCGGCGTCATCTGCGTGTAAGGCGGGAACGGCTCGCATCGGACGAACCCGCATCGCTCGTAGAAGCGGATGGCGGCCTGCTGATGCACGCCGGTCTCAAGCCTCAGCAGAGAGATTCTCTGAGCCACACAAGTAGCTTCCAGTTCAGCGAGAACGGCGTCGGCGACTCCCGCTCCTCGGGCGTCGGGAGAAACGTACATCCGCTTGACCTCGCCAAAGCCATCCATCACCGCCACGCCGCCGCATCCGACGGCCTTCTCATCCAGCCTGGCCAGGTAGAAGGAAACACCCGGTGCAAAGAGGGCGGAGATGTTCAGTCCATGCCTCTGCTCGGCAGAGTAGTGGGCCGCCAATTCGGCATCCAGCTCGCCGATCAGCCGCACCAGGTCCTCGCAGGATTCCGCCAGCCTTTCCACACGAACCACAATGCCGATGATAGCCCGAGGTGAGCGGTAGAATTCAGGCGTGCATCGGCTCAATTCTGAGGGCATCCCTCGCGACGACTTGGCGTGGGCTCTTACGCAGCCGAAGCTGGTCAAAACCGCCCGCCGAATCGACGCCTGCCTTCTCTGCCGATCCGGAAATGTCAACGAAGCCGGCCTCTGCGATGTCTGCACTTCTCAGCTTGATGGTGAGGAGAAGCGGCTGGTCGAGAACTGGCGCATCGGTATGATGCCGTAATGCCTGGCTGGATCATCCCCGCAGGCTTGGGCGCCATCTTCATCGCCATCCTTGCCTGGAGATTCATCGTCGGCCGCCGTGTTGCGGGCTACCTTGCCCACAACGAATACTGGGTCTACTGCGATGCCGAGCAGCTCCCGGCCACCGAACTGATCATGACCCGCATGATCTCGGACAACCCGCATCACCAGCGCGGACGTCCGCCCATCGGAGCGCGCGAAGGCATGCTCTTCACCGATGTCCGCATGCACATCGGTCTGGCAAAGCGGTCGAAGAATGCGCTCGCCTTTCGGCCGGATATCTTTGATGCCAGCATCCAGCCCTCGGCGGAGGTGCTGAAGCGGCTTTCACGGGCGACGGCCATCTTCAAGATCAAGTACTCGTCTGAGGCCCGCCTGCGCGACAGCCGCCACCTGCAGTTCCTGCCCCATCTGGCCGACACCATCACCGATCTCTGCGGCGGCCTTGCCGTCTGCGATCTGGTGATGGAGGAGATATGGACCGCCGAAGACTTCAAGCAGACCCTGGTCGAAAAGCCGATCTGCGAGCGGCCCGATTGCCATATCCGAATCCTCTGGGAGACCACTGACGAAGGCAGCCGTGCCCGCACCCGGGGCCTGCGAAAGATCGGCCTGGCCGAGTGGGTGACCGAGCCGCAGGAGGCGGACCAGGAAGTTTTGGCCATCGGACTGATGATGCGCGCCGCCTATGCCGTCTTCCGCGCGCCGGAGGAAGAGATGCAGAGCCGCACATTTGAAGAGCACGGTGCGGAGTTCATCGTCGAGCCCCAGCCGTCTTATCTCGGATCGGAAAGAATCGTGGCTCTGCGTCGGCGATTGGAAAAATGACTTCTGTGCGCCTCATCCCCTGCCTCGACATCCGTGATGGCCGCGTGGTCAAGGGCATCCAGTTCGAAGGGATCCGCGATGCCGGTGATCCGCTGGAACTGGCCAGCTTCTACAATAAACAGGGAGCCGATGAGCTGGTCTTTCTCGACATCACCGCCAGCCACGAGCGGCGGCAGACCGTGGTCGATCTTGCCCGAGCCGTGGCCGAGAGAATATTCATTCCCTTCACCGTAGGCGGCGGCATCAGCGAGGTGGCTCAGATCAGAGACGTTCTCCTCGCAGGAGCCGACAAGGTGAGCCTCAATACGGCGGCGGTCAAGTCGCCTGAACTCATTCGAGAGGCTTCCGAACGATTCGGTTCCCAGTGCGTTGTCGTGGCGATTGATGCGCGGCGCAAGTCTTCTGGCACCTGGGAGGTCACGACCCACGGAGGCCGGACTTCGACAGAACTCGACGCCATTGAGTGGGTGCAGCAGGCGGTCGCGCTCGGAGCGGGAGAAATCCTGCTCACCAGCATGGATGCAGATGGCAGCCGCGAGGGCTATGACCTGGAGCTGACTCGTTCGGTCAGCGAATCAGTCGGTGTCCCAGTGATCGCCAGCGGCGGTGCCGGTAATGCCCAGCACATGGCCGAGGCCGTCAAGATTGGAAAGGCAGACGCCGTTCTGCTGGCAGGCATTCTGCATGACAGCGTGACAACAATCCCGGCCCTGAAGGCCGAGCTGAAGGCGATGGGCCTCCCTATTCGGGAAGCCTGAAGAGCAGCGCCGCTTCCTGCAGATAAAAAGCGTCCCGCTCACCCACGGGTTTGAGATATTCGCGCAGAGCATCGGAGGAGCTAAAGATCGCCTGCGTCAGCCAAGGGTGCTCTTCGGTCGGGACGTGCATCCGGTCAAGCCACTCATCGTAGTGGATGGTCTTCCACCGGTTGGCATCCAGCCATTCCGGCTCCAGGCCCGCCGAGCAGAGCATCCTCACCCAATCGGAAAAGCGGAAGCTCCAATGATGCGAAGGGTCGCGCCGCCGCTCGATCTGGTCGAGCATCTCTGCCGCCGCCTCGTCTTCTGGACTCACGGTATCGACGATCAGCAGCCAGCCGCCCGGCTTCAGCACACGCACGCACTCGGAGACGAACTTGGGCACATCCCGAAAGTGATGAGCCGCCGTGCGGCAGGCGATCCCGTCAAACTCGCCATCGCTGAAGGGCATGTCATGCACATCGCCCCGCACGCACCGAATGTTGCCGCCCCGCTTGTCGTTCTCGGCTGCGACGATGTCCAGCATCTGCTGGGTGATGTCGAAGGCGACGACCTCATCGACAAAGGGGGCGAAGGCATAGGCGGTGTGCCCGGCACCGGTGGCGACATCCAGAACCCGACCACCCTCCGCGCCGGTGCGCGCCACAAGGAGCTTCAGGTCTTCAGGAGTGTTGTGGGCGGTGGAGGTGAGGTACTTCTCCGCCGCCCTTCCGAACTGGCTTTCTGCTGTCGGGCGGGAATCACTCAACGGGAATGTACACCGTCTTGGTGATCGTCTCTTCGCCGACCTTCGCCGTAAAGGTGATCGGGAAGAGCCCCGCCGTGTTGCGCGGAACAATGAACTCGACGCCGACCCGCGCACTGCCGCGGGAATGGTAGATCAGAAACTTCTCTTCGGTGCCCCGCACCATCGACCACTCATCGGGAATCGAGCAGGTGAAGGTGCCTTCCAGCCGTCCGTTGTACTGCGAGCGCACGATGACGCTGCCCCGGATGACCTGCGCCTCCTGGCTGGCCGGGATGCTCTCCGGCAGGCGGACCTCGAAGTCCACCATATCCGCGATGCGGAAGCTGGAACGGAGGATCACCTCTTCCCCGTTCTCCCGAGTCAGAGTGGCCCTCAGCACGCGCCAGCCGGGCTCGGCGGATCGCGAAATGATCGTGTTGTAATTCAGCGTGACGCGGCCGCGGTCATCGAAGGGCGGGAACGGCGTGGTGCCCTGCGCCACTTCATCGCGGGCATAGCCTTCGCCGCGATAGCTGAACGAAGCCGGATTGAAGGTCTGGCCGTCGCGGTTGAGATCATAGCGGACCTCGAATTTGTCCTCGCGGGAGGTGGCCCGCGACCTCATGGTCGGCCGCCAGGAGAAGTTCGGCGGCAGGTTCAGCGAACTGTCCAGCGCCATGACCAGGAAGGCCATGCCCCGAGGCAGAAACGCCTGGGCTAAATCATTGTTTGCGGGGATGGCGTCCAGCCTTGCGCCGATCCGCTTGCCCGACTGCGGCCCCTGGCCGACCGTCGGAGTGAAGGCCGCCTCGACCGACCAGCCATTAGCCGTGGGCTGCGCGGCGATCTTCAGCGCGTCCGGCGCGATTCCGCCTGGCACCCACTGGGGGCCGTTGGGATCGGTGGCATCCAGTGTTCGAATCTTGACCCGAGGCTCGCCCTCCACCATGCCGACGCGCAGTTCCAGGTTGTCGGCACCGACCAGCCAGCCATCGGCATTCGCATCCAGGCTGAAGACAGCGTCCTCGGTATTCGAGAGCTTCATCGCCCAGTAGTAGGTGTCGGGCTCCCACTGCATGTAGGCCGTGGCCGTGCCGGAGGAAGCCAGCGTGTCCCACTCCTCGGCCTCCAGGGTTCCATCCAGGCGCGGCGTGAGGGCGAGACGAACAATGTTCTCTACTTGATAAGGCTGGCCCAACATCGCCAGCACAGCGGGGTCCTGCGCGGTCTGGGCTGCAAGCATTCCTGCGAGGAGAGGGACAATCACTTTAGATAAAGACGCGAGAGCCCTCAATTCGATTCGGCCTTTAGGACGCGCCGGGACAACGCAAAGGAGGCCGGAAACTCAACGCTTCCGGCCTCCCAAGTCCTTTTCGTGGATCAGCTTTAGTTTGCTTCTTCTTCAGACTCTTCCGCTGCGGCTTCCTCTTCAGGAGCAGCCTCAGAGCTGGCTTCGATGGTGGCCTGCAGGGCGGCTTCCTTCTCCGCCTCGTCCTCGGCGAGGACTTCGTCAAGCTCTTCCATTCGCTCTTCTTCAACGCCGATGTACTCGGGGTCGAAGACTTCAACGTTGACTTCACAGTCAACGAGGCGATGCAGGTCGATCTCGATGCTGAAGGTGCCGAGCCGCTTGATGGGCTGGAGCAGGCCGACCTGCTTCTTCTCCAGTTCGACTCCCAGATCCTGCTTGATGGCGTCGGCCACGTCCTGGCTGGTCACGGCGCCAAAGAGGCGTCCGAGTTCGCCGGCCTTGGCCTGAATGCGGACGGACTTGCCGTTCAGCTTTTCGGCCTGCTGCTCTGCGCCTGACTTGGTGTCTTCAAGCTGCTGGGCGATGCGGCTGTTGCGAATCTCCAGCGCCTTGAGCTGAGCCTTGTCGGCCACGATGGCCATGCCTTGCGGGAACAGAAAGTTCCGCGCGAACCCAGGCTTGACCGATACGACCTGCCCTTCCTTGCCGACCTTCGGCACAGACTGCTTCAAGATGACTCTCATTGCCTGATCCTAGAAACTGTTTCTTAGCGCCGGATGCCAATGCCCAGACTCGGGCGATTGTCTCCGAACACGCGCTCAAGGCCAAGCCAGGCATCGATCCCGTTCCCCAGGCCGTATCTCAAGCGCAGGTCAAGCTGCGTATCATTGAGGCCGAAGAGATCGCCGCGAAGCGAGGCGCGAGGCGCAACGCGATAATCTACCCCAATCCCAGGCTGACCAGCGTAGACCCCGTACCTCAGGCCCAGGTCGTCGCTGAAGTCCTTCTGCAGCATCACGTTCAGCTTGTTGGACTCAAAGGCGTCGTACATGCCGATCATCAGCTTTCCATCGCTGGTCGGAATGAAGATATTGGCATCGGCGCGCAGACGATTCTCGCCCGCTCCGACATAGGTGATGCTCGCCTCGGTCTCGATCCCGGCGGTCAGCAGCGAAGCGGGGGTGCTGAACTTCTCGACGGTCTCTTTGAAGCTGGCGATCAGCTCCTGAATCTCATCCGCCAGCTTGTTGGCCTTCTGCATCAGGGTGACGGTCTCTTCGCTTACCGTGATGGCATTGGTTGAAACCTGCTCGAAGTCTTTGGCAATCTTGGAGCTTGATGCCGTGACTTCATCAACGTTGGCCATGGTGCGGTTGATCGATCGGCGCAGCTCGGGGTCGTTCACAAAGTCGCGGATTTCCGCGACCAAGTTCTTCCCTTCCTGCGCCGTCGCCTCCAAGGTGTCGAGGAGCTTGTAGGTCTTCTCCTCGATCTGGTTGTTGGCGACCATGTGCTGGACCTCGGCCGTGATCTGCTCCATGTTCTCCAGGCTTTCGCCAGCGGAAGCCAGCAGGACGCCGAACCGTTCAGAGTTCTGCGCGATGGCCCGGTCGGCGGTGGAGGCGACCCGCCCAAACTGTGCGGCGGTATTTTCGCTCTGCTTGATCAGGTCCTTGATGCCGTCGGTCAGCTCCTTGTCCTCAAGCACTTCCCTCAGCGCCACCAGCGTCTTGTTGACTTCGTTGATGGTCTGGTCGGTGTCGGGCAGAAGGTCTTTGAGCGGCGAGGCGAGATGGCCCGCCATGCGTGACTCGGGCGCCATATCGCCCGGCCCTTCACCCGGCATGATGTGCACCTCGCGATCTCCCAGAGAGATCAGCGATCCCGGCAGCTCGGCGACGCTGCCCTCGGGAATCTTGTAGTCCTCTTCGATATCGATCACCGCGACGGCCTGCTGAGCCCCCTCCAGCCGGACTTCGGAGACGGTTCCGACGCGGACGCCGGACATCAGCACCTTGGCTCCGTCGGTCAGACCTCCGGCATCCTCAAACACGATGAAGTACCGCTGGGTGGCGGGGGTGAAGAGGCTTTGGCGGAGGATCGCCATTGCTGCGACGATGAGCACGATGAAGACAATGCCCAGAAGACCGACTCGCGCCGCCGACTGCATACCGCAATTGTAGCGGAGAACGGCCGGCAATGTGCGTGCAGGTCTATCGACAGGTTCAATCAAAGTGCCCGGGCACCCAATTGCATCTGCAATCGTCTATATCACTACAGTAAGCTAGGCATCGCTGGGGAACGGTACTGGAAACCCAACGCAGGGATGACTGGCCTCAGAGATCAAATGGAGGTGAAAAAGTAAATGTGGCAACGCTTTACAGAGCGGGCAAAAAAGGTGGTCTTCTTCGCACAGGAGGAGGCACAGAAATTCGGCGAGGGATATGTCTCGACCGAGCACCTGCTCCTTGGCCTTGTCCGCGAACAGGACAGCGTCGCCGCTCGGGTGCTTGAGCGCCTTGGCGTCGGCCTGAACAAGATTCGCTCTGAGGTTGAGAAGCAGCTACCCCGAGGGGATGCACGCCAGACGCAGGACATGACGCTGACTCCGCGCGCCAAGCGGGTCATCGACCTGGCCTACGACGAGGCGCGGAACCTCAACAACAACTACATCGGCACGGAGCATCTTCTGCTCGGATTGATCCGAGAAGGCGATGGTCTGGCGGGCCGCGTGCTGGCCAAGCTCGGAATCGAGCTGGACAAGGCGCGCCGCGAGGTGATGGCGCTTCAGGACAACGAAACGACGTCCAGCAGCCCACGCGCCTCCAGCCCGGGCCGAACCGCCTCCAGCAGCGCCTCTGCTGCCCCGCGCACTCAGACTCTTGATGAGTTCGGGCGCGACCTGACCGAACTCGCCCGCGAGGGCAAGCTCGATCCCGTCGTCGGCCGACAGCAAGAGATCGAGCGGGTCATGCAGATTCTTACTCGGCGCACGAAGAACAATCCCTGCCTCATCGGCGATCCCGGCGTGGGCAAGACCGCCATCGCTGAGGGCCTTGCCCTCCGCATCATCAGCGGCGACATTCCGAACCTGCTGAAGGACAAGCGGCTGGTCGCCCTCGACCTGGCGGGCCTCGTGGCAGGCACCAAGTATCGCGGCGAATTTGAAGAGCGCATGAAGAAGGTGATGGAGGAAGTCCGCCGCGCGGACGGCCAGATCATCCTGTTCATCGACGAGCTTCACACCGTGGTCGGTGCAGGCGCAGCCGAAGGCGCGATTGATGCCTCGAACATCATGAAGCCCGCGCTGGCCCGCGGCGAGCTGCAGTGCATCGGCGCGACGACGCAGGACGAATTCCGCAAGTACATCGAGCGCGACGCCGCTCTCGAGCGACGCTTCCAGTCCGTCAAGGTTCGCGAACCGAACGAGGAAGAGGCCGTCGACATTCTCAAGGGCCTGCGCGAGCGGTACGAAGCGCACCACAACGTGGAGATCACGGATGCGGCCATCGAATCGGCGGTCCAGCTCTCCCAGCGATACATCTCCGACCGGACCCTGCCCGACAAGGCGATCGACCTGATCGACGAAGCGGCCAGCAAGGTTCGGCTCTCCCAGAGCCTGCCCCCGGCGGACGTCCGGCAGGACAAGATGGCGCTCAACAAGATGCGCGCCGACCTTGACCACCTGCGGCGCCACGATCCGGATGGCGACAAGCTCAAGAAGCTGGAGAAGGAGTACGACGAACTCGAGAACTCCATCGCAGAGCGCGAAGACAGCTGGATGTCCGAAATCAAGCCAGACGCCGTTGTCGGAGAAGAAGAGATCGCTCAGGTCGTCCAGTCATGGACCGGAATCCCGGTCACCAAGCTGGTCCAGGGCGAATCCGAGAAGCTTCTCCAGATGGAGCAGGATCTGCACAAGCGGATCATCGGCCAGAAGGATTCCGTCAGTGCCGTGGCCCGCGCCATCCGGCGCGCCCGCAGCGGCCTGAAGGACCCGAAGCGCCCGATTGCGAGCTTCATCTTCCTCGGCCCCACCGGCGTCGGCAAAACCGAGCTGGCCAAGGCCCTCGCGGAGTATCTCTACGAGAAGGAGAGCAACATTGTGCGGATCGACATGTCGGAGTACATGGAGCGGTTCGCCGTGAGCCGACTGGTCGGCGCGCCTCCGGGATACGTGGGATACGACGAAGGCGGACAGCTCACCGAACAGGTGCGGCGCAATCCGTACTGCGTGGTTCTGCTCGACGAGATCGAGAAGGCTCACCCCGAAGTCTTCAACCTGCTGCTGCAGGTGATGGAAGACGGGCAGCTGACCGACTCGCAGGGCCGCCATGTGGACTTCCGCAACACGATCATCATCATGACGAGCAACGTCGGTGTCCGTCCGATTGAGATGGACAAGGGCCTCGGCTTCCGCGACGTGCGGCTTGATCCGAGCGACCCGAAGACGTACGAGTCGATGAAGAACCGCATGCTGGACGAGATGAAGAAGTCCTTCCGGCCTGAGTTCCTCAACCGCGTCGATGAGATCATCGTGTTCCAGCACCTGACGCGAGACGAGATCCTGACCATCGCCGACCTCTATCTCAAGAGGGTCAACGTGCAGGCCAAGGAACTTGGCATCAGCATCGAGCTGAGCGAGAAGTGCAAGGATCTGCTGGTCGACAAGGGCTACGATCCGAACATGGGTGCCCGGCCGCTGCGCCGAGCCGTCCAGCGGTACATCGAAGACCCGCTCAGCGAGCACCTGCTGCTCTCCACCTTCAAGGAGGGAGACACGGTGGTCGCAGATGTGGACGACGACGGCAACGTCATCTTCCGCAAGAAGGACGCCAACGAAAAGCCCGACGGCGAAGAAGCCGAACTGGTCAACAACTAGCCTGGACCCTTCGCTCGGAAGACAGAAGAGCCTGCCCTTAACCGGGGCAGGCTCTTCTTGTTAAGCTTCGCAGACACTGCAGTAGTCCCAAGTTCCTGCTCATTGTTAAGCGACTGTTGTCTATTGGTTAAGGATTGTTAACCGGTGGTGTCATGAGAGCGTATGCCCGCTCCTGCAGGGGCTAAAGGCATCGCGGGTCTAACTAATGAAAAGAGCGTTCACCCTCATTGAACTCCTCGTTGTCATCGCCATTATTGCGATTCTTGCAGCGATCCTGTTCCCCGTCTTTGCGCGCGCCAAGATGGCCGCCAAGAAGACCCAGGAACTCTCCCAGATGAAGCAGATCGGCACCGCCATCCAGATTTACCTCGCCGACTACGACGACACCTACATGCAGGGCTACTACTACCCGAACAACAGCGGAAGCGGCACCGATGCCAATGGCGTCGGCGGCTATGTCCACTGGTCGGGCGTCGTGATGCCCTACGTCAAGAACCTCAACTTGTTTGTGAGCCCCGGCGACCCGACGGGCGGCCTGGCTCCGACCTGCTATGTGGGCAACAACCAGGGCTGGGGCGCGGCCGCAGGCCAGACTCCTCAGGCCAGCTGCTCCACCATCCAGGACGTTCAGGCTCCCCGCATCAGCTACACGGGCAACTCGATGGTTATGCCGCGCAAGCGACGAACCGCCGACCCGATGAACACGATCGGCTCCACCGTCCTCGATGACGTTGCCGGCACGATCCTCATCGCCCCGCAGACCCACAAGCCGGCCTGCATCAACGGCAGCTCCAGCGCTTCCGGCGTTGCGTTCAAGACGCACCGCCCGGCAAACGGCATCCTCCTCAACGACGGCGCTCCGCTGACTGCCACCTTCTTCCAGGGCGAAGATGCAAGCGAAGTCGGCCACTCCACCTACCTGGCCGTCACCTACGAGCGAGCCAAGCAGGACATTGACGACTGCAGCGCTGGCACCGCCGTCTACAGCGGCAACTACAGCCACATCACCTACACTCAGCCTGACCGCTGGGAGAACGGCGCGAACTATGTCTTCACCGACACCCACGCGAAGTTCGCCTCCTGGCAGGCCACCCTCAGCCCCGACAAGTTCATGTGGGGCAAGCGGGCCTACACCGCTGGCGGCGGCACCATCGTCCGCGCCGACGGCGTGACCCCGGTCAACTAAGCACCGGAAATCAGAAAGGGGCTCGACTCGCAAGAGTCGGGCCCCTTTTCTTTGCTTCTGGGTACCGTTATCTAAACGTTCGGTCGAGCGTTCGGACCAAAGTTCGCTTTGTAGTAATCGCTGACATTGCTCTGCGGCGGCGCTGCCTTGTCGATCTGATCCATCACCTTGGCGCTCAGCTTGATGTGGCACGCCTTCACCGACTCCTCCAACTGCTTCTTGCTGCGTGCGCCGATGATCGGAGTGGTGATTCCCGGCTGTCCGGCCACCCAGGCCAGGCTCAGTTGAGTAAGTGTGATGCCCGCCCGATCCGCGATGGTTTTGAGCTTTCGCACCACCTTGGTCGTGGCGGCATTGACGCGGTTGCCGGGATCGCTCGTTCCGTAGCGCGAGGTCTTTCCGTCGCCATCCAGGTACTTGCCGGTCAGCTGCCCTCCGGCCAATGGCGACCAGGGAATCACGCCCCAGTCGTAGGTGCGGCAGAAGGGGAGCATCTCCCGTTCGATGCGGCGATCCAAGAGGTTGTACGGCGGCTGTTCGCTACAGAACCCGTTGATCCCAAGCATCTTGGCCACATAGTGGGCTTCGGCCAGCTGCCATCCCGCAAAGGTGGAGCAGCCTAGATAGCGGACCTTGCCCTGGCGCACCAGGTCGTCCAAGGCGCGCAGGGTCTCGTCAATGGGAATCTCCGGCTGCGGACGGTGAATCTGATAGAGATCGATGTAGTCGGTGCCCAGCCGCTTCAGCGATGCCTCGCAGGCTTCCATGATGTGCCGCCGGGAGTTGCCCCAGGCATTGGGGTCCTCGTCGCTCATCTTTCCGTGGCACTTCGTGGCGATCACCACCTGGTCGCGCTTCCCCTTCAGCGCCTTGCCCAGAATCGTCTCGCTGGTGCCCCGAGCGTACACATCGGCGGTATCGAAGAAGTTGATGCCGAGTTCCAGGGCATGATGGGCGATCTGAATGGCCTCCTTCTCATGCGAGCCCCAGTCGTCGGGCTCCCAGCCGAATGTCATGGTTCCCAGGCACGGGTTGCTGACCTGCATTCCGGTTCTGCCAAGACTGCGATATTCCATGAGCCCGGTTTACCTGAGCCCTTGTGCCCGCAGCCACCCGCTTCAGTCCTAGGAGCCGGGCCTGAACCCGGCCAAACTTTGTCATGGCAGAGTTTCGGGAAGGCCTGAGCTTCGACGACGTACTTCTTCTCCCCCGGCGATCCAAGGTGTTGCCCACCGAAGCCGACACATCCGCTGAGTTTCTTCCCGGCATAACCCTGCGCTCCCCCATCGTTTCTGCCCCGATGGACACCGTCACCGAGTCCCGTCTCGCCATTGCCATTGCGCGAGAGGGCGGAGTGGGCGTCGTGCACCGTAATATGTCCATCGACGACCAGGCCGACCACATCGACCGAGTCAAACGAAGCGAGCACGGCATCATCACCAACCCTATCAAGCTAAACCCCGAAGCAACGCTCCAAGAGGCAGTCCACCTCATGGAGCGTTTTCATATTTCGGGCGTGCCGATCGTCGATTCCGAAGGCCACCTGGTCGGCATCCTCACCAACCGCGACATCCGATTTGAGAAGGACTTCAGCCGCAAGATCAGCGAGCGTATGACCAGCGTCAATCTGGTGACCGCCGCTCCGGGCACCACGCTGGATCAGGCGGAGCAGCTCCTTGCCGAGCACCGCATCGAAAAGCTTCCAATCATCGACGCCGAAGGCCGCCTGCAGGGCCTCATCACCATCAAGGACATCGAGAAGGTCAAGCGGCATCCCTTCGCCACAAAGGACGACAAGGGCCGCCTGGTTGTCGGTGGAGCCATCGGCCCCCTCCGCCAGCCGTACGAGCGCGCCAAGGCCCTTTACGATGCCGGTGCGGACTTTGTGGTGATCGACGCCGCCCACGGACAGAGCGAGGGCGTCATCTCCTGCACCAAGATGCTCAAAGAGAAGCTGCCCGACCTCAAGGTCATCTCCGGCAACGTCGCCACGAAGGAGGGCGTGCGCGATCTGAAGGCGGTCGGCGCAGACGCGCTCCGCATCGGCATCGGCGCAGGCAGCATCTGCACCACCCGCGTCGTGGCGGGCATCGGCGTTCCCCAGTTTATGGCCGTCATGGAGTGCGCGGAAGAGGCGCAGAAGCACGGCCTGCCCACCATCGCCGACGGCGGACTCCGCTACAGCGGCGACGTGGTGAAGGCCCTTGCCGCCGGCGCAAGCTGCGTGATGATGGGCTCCATGTTCGCCGGATGCGACGAGAGTCCGGGAGAGATCGAGATCTATCGCAACCGCGCCTACAAAGTCTATCGCGGCATGGGCAGCCTGGGCGCGCTGAAGCAGGGCTCCAGCGACCGCTACTTCCAGGCCAAGGAATCGGGCGGAATGGCCCCGGAAGGCGTGGAAGGCCGCGTCCCCTACAAAGGCCCCCTCAGCGAGACGGTCTCGCAGATCATGGGCGGGCTGCGGTCGGGCATGGGCTACTGCGGTGCGAATTCGCTGAAGGAGCTTCAGGAGACCGCCGAGTTTGTGAAGATCACCAACGCTGGCCTCCGCGAGAGCCATCCGCACGATGTGCTCATCACCAAAGAGCCGCCCAACTACACCTCGCCCTACGGCGCTGCGGTTGACTAAGCCGCTTTAGTCAGCTTCCGAAAAATAAATCGAAGAATCAGGCCGGTCGCCAGCAAACCCAGACCGGCCGCGATGATTCCTCCGTCAAGGGAGACGGCAAGGACAATGCAGGCGGTCAGCCCCGCCCAAGCCACCCATGGCGAGAACAGCCTGTGTTCCGGCGAAAGGCGCAGGGCGGCCGCATTCGTTATGCCGTAGTAGATCAGGATGCTGAAGGAGGCCGCGCTCAGCACCACTTCAAGTCGCCCGACAAGCGTGATCAGCGCAATGATGCCTCCGGTAGCCAGGATCGCATTGGTCGGCACATGATGCCTGGCGCTGACTGCGGACAGCACGCTGGGAGCATCACCACGGCGCCCCATGGCAAGCATGACGCGGCTGATGCCAAGAACCTGACTCAACAGAACGCCCGCCAAAGCCACAATCGCTCCGAAGAGAATCACGCTGGCCGCTCCGGCCTGGGGCAGCTCGTGCGCTGCAGTTTCCAGCGGCGTCGGGTTGCCTGATAAGCGCAGCGAACCTGCGACTCCTAATGCAACCACTGACACGAGGATGTAGAGTGCCGCTGCACCGACGAGGGTGATGATGATGGCTCGAGGAATGGTCCTCGGTGCGTCACGAACCTCCTCCGCAAGTGTCGCGATACGCGCATAGCCGGTAAAGGCAAAGAACATCAGCCCAGCTCCTTCAAGGATGCCCTTCCAATCTCCGCTCCAAAACACAAGATTTTCAGGTCGGATAGAGCCAAATCCTGCGAATACGAACACCAAGAGAGCGCCAATCACGAGCACGACGATCAATCGATTGAGAAGTCCGGCTTTTCTGATGCCAAAGCAGTTGGCCAGAGTCAATAGGGCCACCAACGCAACCCCCGTCGCCCGGGGTTCGAGTGAAGGGACAACCCGTGCCATGTAATGTCCAAAACCAAGCGCCACCGTTCCTCCTGCCGCGAACTTGCTGACCAGGAACATCCACCCCGCCCCGAAACCCGCCCAAGGACTAAGCAACTCTATTCCGTACTCGTAGGTGCCGCCGGAGGTGGGATAGCGTGCCGCCAACTGGGCTGATGAAAGCGCATTGAAGGAGGCCGTTGCAGCTGCGATAAGCACCGCGGTTGGCAGCGCCGCTCCTGCCACACCAATGGCGGTTCCGATGACGACGAAGATGCCCGCGCCTATGATCGCACCCAATCCGACGGCCACCGCATCAAGCAGAATCAGCTCCCGTCGCAGGCGTTCAGACATAACTCGCTTCAGTCTATTTGATGGACTGAAAGAATAGAGCCTATAATCTAGGCATGATCGCGTTGCTTGCTCTGCTTCAGGCGGGCCAGAACCCGGCCACGGCTCCGCTCACTCCGGAGAACCACCGGGACCTGGTCGCCGTTGTTCAGCCGAGCGAGCGTGAGGACGCCTGGCGCAAGATCGGGTGGCGCACCAGCTTCTGGCCTGCAGTGCAGGAAGCCAGGCGGCTCGGCCAGCCAATCCTCCTCTGGACAATGAACGGCCACCCCTTGGGCTGTACGTGAAACAATGGCGTTCGGGGCCGGCAGGTTGTCTGGTCCAATGAGGAGATTCTTGAGCTTTCCAAGCACTTCGTCTGCGTAGCCGAAGAGGTTCAGGGGCTCTATCCCGAAGGTGCGCGACGAGAGCAGCATCGCGGCCGTGCCGACTTTGAGTTCTTCCACAAGTACGGCATGCAGGCTCCCAAGGAAGTTTGGAACGAGCCGGGCACCAAGCAAGGCATCTACATGATGGGGCCGGATTCGGAGTATCTGGCGGGCATGTTTGCCACCAGCACGGCGGAAGAGGTCAAGCGTCTGCTGACGCAGGCCATCGCCAAGTGGAAGGTACTGGCCAAGGAGAAGGGCTACGCCCAGAAGGAGATTCCCTATGTAGCCACGGGCTGCCCCTTCCCCAGCATCGCCGAGAGCGCGATGCCGATCAAAGTGAACATGCGCGACCTGCCCCGCGAGGGAGCACGCGTGGGAGAACGGTACGAAGAGGCCAATCGCAGCCGCGAGATATGGCCCGACTTCCACCGCTGGGCCTGGAACGAGAACTGGATCGGCTTCAGCAAGGAGGATTCGCTCGCCTTCGTCCCCAAACGAGCCGGAGCAGAGCCGGTCGATTCCCGAGTGCTGATGCGCCTGGCGAGAGAGGTGCTGGTCGACAACGTGCGCGGACAGGCTCCCAGTTGGCCCGAAGACGACATCGCCAAGCTGAGCCTGAGCAAACAGCGTGTCTCGCAGAGCGGCAGCCAGGCGACCATCCACTTCAAGGGCGAGGCCCGCATGGATTCTGGCAATGCCGCCATGACCCTCACCCTCGCCGGTCAGGGAGTCTGGGATTCTCAGGCGGAGCGCTTCGTTTCCTTCAGCCTCGCGGCCAAAGGCAGCCGCTCAGGCGGGTGGCCATTCAACAGCCGAAGCGAAGACCCCGGCCCTGCGCCGATCGGCTTTAGTCTTGAGCTGACCCGCTGATGGCCGCGAATCAGGCAAAATAGCGCCATGCGTTTCGGAATTCGGCTCTGTCAGGCGGCTGGTGTTGCCGGCATGGTTCTGGCTGCTGGATGCGGTCCCAAATCTTTTGCCGATACCGGGCGGCAGATCACTCAGGAGATCCTGCCCGGCTATCAGTATCAGTTGACCGAAGATGCTCGCCCCGCCACCTCCCAGATCGACTCGGTGCCGGGCAGCGTCACCGCGATGGAGGACAATGGCCACGTCATCTACGCCGCCTCCACCGATGAGCCGTACGAAGAAGTCGCAAAGAAGCTTGAGCGGATCGCAAACGGAGACCGCGAATGGGAGCCCTTCGCCGCCAGCACCGAGCTGGGCATCGGCCTCCGCACCATCGACTACCGCGGCTACAACATCCTGCTGGAAGCCCAAAAGGAAGGCGATCTCACCTACATCGTCTTCTTCATCACAGGCTAGATGGGCGCCCCAGAATTGGGCCGCCTTCTTGACCTATAATCTGCCCCATGGCTTTTAATGTGGCAGTGTTGCCCGGAGATGGAATCGGCTCGGAAGTGACCGAGCAGGCCGTCCGTGTGCTCAAGGCTGTTCGCAATGATCTGGAGTTTGAAGAGGCGCTGATCGGCGGCGCGGCTTACGACGACTGCGGCGAGCCGCTTCCCGCCTCGACCCTCGATCTCTGCCGCAAATCCGATGCCGTGCTGCTGGGCGCGGTCGGCGGCCCCAAGTGGGACAGGATCGAGCCCGCCAGCAAGCGGCCGGAAGTCGGCGCACTTCTTCCCCTTCGGCGTGAGCTGAACCTCTACGCCAACCTGCGCCCCGCCAAGACTCTCAAGCCTCTGCTCCACGCGTCGCCGCTCAAAGAGGACCGCGGGGCGATGGACCTGATCGTGGTGCGCGAACTGACCGGCGGCGTGTACTTCGGCGAGAAGCGGCGCGAAAACGACGGCAAAACCGCCATTGACGAGTGCGTCTATCACGAGCATGAAGTCGAGCGGATCGCCCGCCGAGGATTTGAGATCGCCCGCAGCCGACGCCAGGAGCTGGTCGCGGTGGACAAGGCCAATGTCTTGGAGACCAGCCGCCTCTGGCGCGAAGTGGTCACCCGGGTGGCGCAGGATTACTCCGACGTCTCGATGAGCTTCATGCTGATCGACAACTGCGCGATGCAGCTCATCCGCGACCCGCGCCAATTCGACGTGATCCTCACCGAGAACATGTTCGGAGACATCCTCTCCGACGAAGCCTCGATGATCACCGGATCGCTTGGCCTGCTCCCCTCCGCTTCGCTCAGCGATGCAAAAGAAGGAACGGTCTTCGGCATGTATGAACCGGTCCACGGTTCCGCGCCAGACATCGCCGGCCAGCAGCGGGCCAACCCCCTTGCCGCCATCCTCAGCGCGGCGATGATGCTGCAGTACAGCTTCGGAGACAATGAAGGCGCAGCCCGAATCGAATCGGCCGTGGACACGGCTCTCGAAAAGGGACTGCGAACACCGGATATTTTTGAGAAGGGATGCGAACTGACCAGCACCACCGGAATGGGGGATGCGGTCGTGGCAGCGCTCAGCTAAAGAAGCGCTTCTGCATGTAGTCGCCCAGCTTCTTCAGCACCTTTCCCCGGTGGCTGATCTCATGCTTTTGATCGGCAGTGAGGTCAGCCATCGTGCACTTCAGCTCAGGCAGATAGAAGATCGGGTCGTAGCCAAAGCCCCCGCCTCCGCTCGGCTCGGTGGCGATGCGGCCTTCGCAGATGCCCTCAAAGTCCTTGACCTCGGTGCCATCCGGGGCCGAAAGGGCAACCCAGCACCGGAACCGCGCGGTGCGCTTCTCCTCCGGCACATCCTTCATCCGGTCGAGAATGATCCGCATCTTCTCGTTGAAGGGCGTCTCTTCTCCGGCGAACCGCTTGCTGTGCAGGCCCGGCTGGCCGTGCAGAGCGTCGATCTCCAGCCCTGCGTCATCGGCGGCGCACCACTGCCAGGTGAATTCAGCGGCATTGACCGCTTTGATCACCGCATTGGCCGCATAGGTGTCGCCGGTCTCTTCCGGCTCGGGAGCGTCCTTATAGTCGGCGAGGGTCTTGATCTCCAGGTTCGGAAACCGGCGCGAGAGGATGGTGATCATCTCGCCTGCCTTCTTCGCATTGTGCGTGGCGATCACCAGCTTGTTCACTTTGCCATCCGCTCCCGCAGCTCGGATTCCATCTTGGGGGTCCAGTAGCCGCAATCCAGCTCAAAGAAGACAGAGGTGTAAGGCAGGAAGGTTGGGGTTTTGATCGTGAGGACGGTGTATGACTGGCTGGCCTCGGTCAGCTTCTTGAGGATGGTCGGATGCACCTCAAAGCGGACCTCGCTTCCCTCCAGCACGGATCGGGTGCCTGACTTCAATTCGTCAATGCCGGGAGTCTCTTCGTCGGTGAGATAGTTGATCTCCATATCGCGCCAGGCGACCGGCCGCACATGCTGAGCCTCGTTCAGCGCCACGCTCACTTTGCGGAGAACATCATTGAGCGGCTCATCCGCGTAGAGCGTCTCTCCGCCCACCGCCTGCTCAGGCAGGGCGGCATCGGCGACCACCACCCAATTGCGGTGACCCAACAGCGGAAGACGGGCATTGAACTGGTCCAGCCAGGACGACATGCCTTCATTCTGACAGCGCGATGCCGCGTTCGGCTGATAGGTCCGTCAGCGTGTGGGGTTCACAAACCTCACTTTCTTCCCCCAGAATAGAAAGATGGCGGTTTCGACAAAAACCCTTTGGCAAGAGATCGCTGAGCGCGGCGTCCACGCAGTGGTCGCCGAACTGTCCGACCAGCAGGCGGCAGAGCTGAGCGAGCAATACGGCACCCATAACTATCGCCCCCTCCCGGTGAACATCGCTCGGGGCGAAGGCGCGCGAGTCTGGGATGCCGCGGGCCGAGAGTACATCGACTGCATCGGCGCCTTTTCGGCGGTCGCGCACGGACACCTCAATCCTGCGATTGTCCGGGCGCTTCGGGAGCAGCTGGATGAAGTCACCGTCATCAGCCGAGCCTTCTATTCCCGAGAAGTCGGCCTCTTTATGAAGGGCCTCGCCGACTACACGGGGCTCGATATGTCCTGCCCCATGAACAGCGGTGCAGAAGCCATCGAGACCGCTATGAAGCTGGCCCGCAAGTGGGGCTACCGCGTCAAGGGCATCCCCGAGGGCAAGGCCGAGATCATCGTCTGCGACGGCAACTTCCACGGCCGCACCATCACCATTGTCGGCGCGAGCAGCGAGGCGGGCTACAAGAGCGATTTTGGCCCCTATACCCCGGGCTTCAAAGTGATCCCGCTGGGCGATATCGATGCCCTGAAGAGCGCGATCAACGAGAACACCTGCGCGTTCCTCTGCGAGCCGATCCAGGCCGAGGGCGGAATCAACATTCCGCAGGATGGCTGGATGAAGGAGGTCCGCGATGTCTGCACCGAGCACAATGTTCTGCTGATCTGGGACGAGATTCAGACCGGCTTTTGCCGCACCGGCGAGCGATTCGCCTGGCAGTACGAAGATGCCAAGCCTGACCTGATGGCGGTCGGCAAGCCGCTCGGTGGCGGCGCGCTGCCGGTTTCGGCGGCAGTCGGCCAGAAGCATGTGATGGAAGTCTTCCAGCCGGGCGACCACGGCAGCACCTTCGGCGGCAATCCGCTGGCCGCTGCCGTCGGCCTGGCCGCCATGGCAGAGATGGAGACCAAGGACTACGCAGGCCGCTCCAAGAGCCTCGGAGCGCGCCTTAAGAAGGGCCTGGAGTCATTCGACTTCCCCTTCATAAAGGAAATCCGCGGGCGCGGCCTTCTGGTGGGCCTGGAGGTTGACGAGAGCGTGGATACTCAGGCGATGAGCCGAGCTTATGTGAAGCACGGCATCCTGACCAAGGAGACCCGCAAGCGCACCTTCCGCTACACCCCACCCATCATCGTCAGCGAAGAGCAGATCGACGACATCCTCACCCGCACCGAGGATGTTCTGAAAGAACTGAAGTAGATCGCTTCGCTTGTAGTTTGTAGTTTGTAGAAACGACTTATCGCTGCAAACTACGAACTACCAACTACAAACTCGTCAGTCGATGACAGCGACTTCGACCGGCTTGACCAAGCCGATGCGCGCGCCTTCGCTCAGAAGCAGGCGGATCGCCTTGATGCCCTCATCGCCCATATCGCGGGTTCGCTCGTTGACGTACATGCCTACAAAGGTGTCGCTCGTCTTCCGATCCATGCCTCGGGCGAACTGCATCGCGTAGTCCACGGCGGTCTCGCGGTTGGCAAGGGACTTCTCGATCGACTCCCTCATGCAGCGGCTGACTTCGAGGCAGCCTTCTTCGCCCAGATCCTTGCGGACCACATTTACGCCGAGGGGCAGCGGAAGTCCGCCGGTGCGCTCCTTCCACCACTTGCCCATGTTGGCGATTTCGACCAGCCCTTCCTGCTCGTAGGTGAGCTGGCTCTCGTGGATGATGAGGCCGGCCTTGTAGCGGCCCTCCTGGATCGCTGGAACGATCTCGTCGAACGGCACCACTTCGACCTTCGGCTTGACGCCCTCGCCGTACTGGTCATCGAACCAGATGTTGAGCTGCAGAAAAGCTGAGGTCAGCTTGCCCGGAACGGCGATCACCGTGTCCTTCAGTTCGTCCAGAGGAATCTGCTCCTTCGCAACGATCATCGGGCCGTAGTCTTCGCCAAAGGAGCCGCCGTGCCGCAGCAGGGCGTACTTATCGGCCACATAGGCGAAGGCGTGGACTGAGACTGCGCTCGACTCAAGCTTTCCTTCCATCGCCCAGTCGTTCAGGGTCTGGATATCGCGGAGGATGTGCTCGAAATCGTAATCCGTCTGGACTGCCCCCGATGCAAGCCCCCAAAACATGAACGCATCGTCGGAGTCGGGCGAGTGCCCCAGTCGAATCTTCATCGAATTCGAGGTTACCAGTGCCCCCCCTCTGGGTTCTGGGCCGCAAAGAGAAAGGCCCGGTGGAATCACTCCACCGGGCCTCGCCGCTTAGTTGCCGCCGCCTTTGACCTTGATCGGATCGGGCGGTTGCTGGGGCCGCGGAGTCGGGTTCTTGCGGATGAAATCGAGCAGGTATTTGATGCCTGCATCAAGCTGCGCATCCTTGCCCTGAGCGAAGAGGTTCGGATCGCTCGGCACATCCATGTCGGGGCTCACGCCCGGACCTTCGATGACCCAGCCATCCTCCGGCGTCCACATGCCGTAGTTCGGCACGCTGACCACGCCGCCATCAGCCAGCGGCCAGCCCGGAGATGAACCGACTTCGCCGCCGTAGGTGCGTCGCCCGATGATCGGTCCGAGGCCCAGATCGCGCCAGCGATCCGGGAATTCCTCGCCACAGGAGACGTTGAACTCGTTCTGCAGGCAAACCATGGGGCCGAGGAAATAGTCGCCCTGCCGCGACCATGAAGTGCCGCTGGCCCGCATATTGAAGAAGCCGCTCAGCTTCTCCGCCAGGATGCGGTTGGTGATGCTCTGCGTGTTGCCGCCATTGTTGAAGCGGGTGTCGATCACCAGCGCCTCCTTGTTGCGCTGCGGATAGAACTGCTTGATGAAGTCGGCCATATCGGTCGGCGTCATCGCCTGCATGTAGATGTAGCCGACGCGGCCGCCGGTGGCCTTCTCGACGTACTGGCGGTTGTTCTCCACCCAGTCCAGAATCCGCATCCGCCGCTCGTTGCCGGTCGGTCGGACCAGCACCTTGCGGGCGCCCTCCATCGTCGGCTTATCGTTCAGCATGACCGAGACGATCTGTCCGGCGCGGCCCTGCAGCGGCTGCAGATAGTTGGAGGAGGCCGTCATCGGCACGCCGTTGACTTCGAGCAGGTAGTCGCCCTCCTTGAGCAGCGGATCGACGTTGAGCAGCGGAGAGCGCTCGCTCTGCACGATGCCGTCGCCCCGCATGATGTCGCTGATTCGCAGGCGATTGGCGCTCTTGTCCGCCTCGACATCAATGCCGAGGTAGGCGCCGGGAGAGTTCGGCTTCAGGTTCTGCTCATCGCCGCCCTGTAGATACTGGTGCGAGGAGCCCAGTTCGGCCTGCAGCCAACGGATCAGCACATCCAGCTCATCGCGCGACCGCACGTTCGGCAGGAAGGCCGCGTACTTGCGGCCGATGGCAGGCCAATCGAGGCCGTGCATGTTCTCGACATAGAAGTAGTCCCGGAGAAGCCGCCAGGCATCCCAGTACATCTGTTGCCACTCGGAGACCGGATCGATCTGCAGCTTGAGGCTGCCGAACGAGACCGCTCCCGCTGTCGGGGGCACGTTCGAACCAGCGGCATCCACGACTCGTCCGCTCACGAACAGCTTTTTCTCGTCATCGGAGATGCCGAAGCCGCCGCCGGCTGTGATTTCGCCGGACTGCTTGTTGGAGAGGTCGTAATAGCTGATCTTGCCATCGCCCGCATAGATCACACGATTGCCAGAGAAGGCGATCTGGCCAAGGTTGCCCGTCGGCGAGAGGACTGTGAGGCGATTCTCGATGTTGTCGAGGTCGATGCGGAAGGCCTTGTCGCCCTCTTCCTTCTTCTCCTCCTTCTCCTCGCTGGGGTCCTTCAGAGCCAGCGGGTCGGGAGTGTCGTTCCTGAGCCGATAGAACGCCGGGCTGTTCACGCCATCGGTGTTCATCTGGTTCAGCACCTCATCCCAGCCGACGGCGAAGTTGCGGCGGCTGATGAATCCCAGATATTTGCCGTCCTTGCTGAAGTAAGGCAGCGCATCGTGGGCGAGACCGTTGCCGAGCTTGTGACGCTTGTCGGTTTCGATCTCAAGCAACACAAGCTGGCTCATGGCCGTGATGCCGTCAACCTGCGCGTAGCAGATCCACTTGGAGTCGGGCGAGAAGCTGAACTGCACGCCGTTCCAGTCAGAAAAAGTATTGGCCACCTTGCTCATACGGCCGGTTGCGGTGCTCACCAGCGACAGCTCCATCTGAGAAGTGTTCAGCCCGATCCAGGTGCCGTCCGGGCTCCACTGGAAGTTGACCAACTGGTGGTTGACACCGTTGGTCAGCTGCCGCTCGTTCGAGCCGTCGGCATCGGCGATCCAGAGCTGCTCTTCGCCGGACTCATCCGAGACGTAGGCGACCTTGTCTCCCTTGGGAGACATGATGGGCAGACCAAGCCGCGCGCCGTCTTTGGCCTTCCAAACCCGCGCTTCGCCCTCTCCGACCGGGAGAGTGACGATCTGTCCCCGGCTGGAGACAAGCACGCGCTTGCCGGTGGGAGTGATGGAGCCTCCCTGCACATGCTTCTGCGGATCGACGCTGTAGGGACGGGTGTGCATGAGGTCTGACAGCAGATTGAATTTGAGGTCGGTCTGCTTGCCGGACTTCAGATCGATCATGCCTAAGCTGGTGCCCTTCTCAAAGACCAGTGCGCCAGGGCCGCTGTTCAGTTCGCGGATTTCAAAGCTGTGCGGGCCATAGAGCGCCTTGGGGGTGCCGCCGTTGGCCGTGGTGCTGTAGACGGTGAATTCGGCGTCCTTCTCCATCACGAAGCAGACGTTGCCGCCTTCCCACGCCGGAAACTCGCAGGTGCCCGGCATGCTGGTGATCTGGCGGAACCGCTTCGTCTGCAGGTCGCCGATCCAGATGTCGTTCTTCATGCCGCCTTCGTAGCGGAACCAGGCGTCATCCCAGCGGTTGAATCGAGTGAAGGCCACCGAGTTGCCATCCGGGCTGTACACGCCATGCGCGGCAAACTCGATGGGCATCTTCCCTTCGGGTCCGCCATCCTTCGGCATCGTGTAGAGGCCGTAGCTTCGCGGATAGCTTCGGGCGCGGAAAAGGATGGAGTCCCCGTCCGGAGCCCAGCCGAGAGGATCGGCATAGTCAAACCGGTAGGTGAGCCGGTTCGGCGTTCCTCCTTCAGTCGGAATCGTATAGATCTCCGGAATCTCGTTGTACTGCGCCTGATAGAGGATTGTCTTTCCGTCGGGCGAGAAGCGGGCGTACTGCTCGACTCCCGCATCGCGGGTCAGCCGCATCGCGTTTCCGCTGGAAATGCTTCCGAGCCACAGATCACCCTCGCAGGTGAACACCACATTGTCGCCGTGGATGTCTGGATAGCGCAGGAACGGCGAATCAACCTGCGCCAAAAGTAAGGCACCAAGACCAAGCATCGTCCCTCTACGTTACTCGGTGGAAGGCCAGTTCCGCGAGGTTAAGATTGCAGGGATTCCACAATCATCGCCGCCTGCGATCCCGCGGGAAGCTGGGCCTGCAGATGCTTCAGCGGCAGCCCTGATTCCAGGTAAATCGAAAGGGTTGCCACAAAGGCGGAAAGGTTGGCGTCACCCTCCTGCGCCAAACGGATGGCAAAGGGCGGCGTTCCTAGGATCTCCAAAGCGATTCCGCAGACCTCATGCGGCCTCCAGTCTCCAGCGGCCACCGCCTCCCCCGTGAACCGGACAAAGCGCAATCCCAGTTCTCGGGCCAGCGAGAATGCCGCTTGACGATCTGCCTCAGAAGCTTCACCCACCGCGATGACGTGCATCGAACCAGTCCCGGCTCCCGACTCGAAGCTCTCGGCCATCTGCACCTGCGCGTTGGGATGGGTGGGGCTGATCGGCATCAAGCCCGGTGATTCCGCGCTGAGCAGAGTCTTCAGTTCGTCGTCGAATCCTAGCCAGAAGGGATCGATATCCAGCGGCGGCTGAGCCGAAACTTTTTCAAGGGCAATCGCCGCCGCCTCCCGCGCCTTCTGCAGCCACTGCGAAGGATCGAATTCCGGCGGCGGAGCCAGCCTCAACAGCGGCATCGCTTTCAGAAGCTCCAGAGCCGATTCCAGCCGCTTGACCACCGCCGCCTGCCGCGCCTCTGAGCCGCCTTCCTGAATGGCGGCGGCTTCCGAAAGCACGATGGCGGCCTCCGCTCCCATGATCGTCCCGACGCAGAACATCACCGCCTGGCCCTGAGGGCTGTCGTACGGCGCGCCGACCTCCTTGAGCATCGCCGCTGTATCGGTCGGGCGCAAGCCGAGATTCTTGGGGTGGGTCCCGGTAGAGAGCCCGGCAAAGAGGGAGAGGGACGCCGCAGCCCGCACCGCTCGGCGGAAGCCGGTGATGTCAAACCTCTGCGACTGCCCATCGGCAAAAGCGGAGAGAGACAGGGCCGTCCGATGAATCGGAGGCTCCGGCTTTGTCCGAGGATCGAAGACGACGACTTTGTTGAGAAGGCCGGGGTTCCATTCTCCCGGATCGGCAGCCACCTCCAGCCCCCTGGATGGCTTGGCTGCGCGATCTTGGAGTTCATACCCGTCGAGCGCCGCCCGCTCCTTCAGCCGCGCCATGAACGACTCGCGCACCGACTCCTCCAGCCCCAAGAGCCTCTGGTGCAGCGCCTCATGCCGGTTCTCCGGCGCATCTTCCCCTCCAGCCTCAAGGGTCGTCTCGACCGGGTTAAGCCATAGGGTCGAGGCCATCTTTCGGGATGCAAAAAGGTAGGCGCACTCATCTTTGAAGGCCGCTGCATCTTCGCCCGATGCAAAGTAGCCTTCCTGCTCTGCCCACTGCCGCACCGCCCGCAGCCGCTCGTAGATGTGGGAGGCAAAGCCTTCTGAGCCCATGTGCGGCATCAGCACCGCCAGGGCCTCTTCTGTCCACCCTTCCGGCACGATGAGGCTTTCCTGCTGCACCGAATAGGTGCGCAGCCTCATGCGGGAAATGGGATCAGCTTCGGGCTGGGTGTGCCACCGCGCGAATTTCATGGACGGAATACCAGGGCTCTCTCAGTGAAAGAGCCCTGCCAGATTCAGGCCAAAACGATGATCGGGAGGACTTTGTTAAGCCTTTTCGGTCGGCTCCGGCTCTGCTTTCTTGACGACAGCCAAACCCATCTCGTCCCACTGCTTCTCGTCAACCTCGCTGGGTGCGCCCATCATCGGGTCGAGGCCCTGTCCCACCTTCGGGAAGGCCATCACTTCGCGGATGTTCTCCTCGTCGGTCAGGAACATCACCAGGCGGTCGATGCCCGGGGCAATGCCGCCGTGCGGCGGCGCGCCGTAGGAGAAGGCTTGCAAGATGTGCCCGAAGCGCGACTTCTGCTCCTCTTCCCCAACGCCGATCAGCTTGAAGATGCGGCTCTGAATGTCCGGGCGGTGGATTCGGATCGAGCCCGATGCCCACTCGACGCCGTTGCAGACCACGTCATAGCAGTCGGCCCGCATCTTGCCGGGGTCGATATCGATGTAGATGAGGTCCTCAGTTTTGGGCGAGGTGAAGGGGTGGTGGCTGGGGTCCCACCGCTCTTCCTCGGCGTTCCACTCGACCAGCGGAAAGTCGAGAATGAAGGCGAAGGACAGCTTGCGCTTGTCGATCAGGTCCGCGCGCTTGCCGATCTCAAGGCGGATGCGGTTGAGGGCCTCGCAGGTGACCTTCCACTGGTCGGCGACCAGGCAGATCAGGTCTCCCGGGCCAGCCTCGGAAGCGCGGATGATGTCATCCAGCTCGGTTTCGCTGAGGAACTTGAGGATCGAAGACCGCACCCAGCGGCCGCCGATCTGCTGAGCCGCCTCACCGTGCTCTTCTTCGCTCTCCACCGCAATGGTGGCGAGCCCCTTTGCTCCGTACGCCTTGGCGATGTCTTCCAGGCCGGAAACGTCCTTGCGGCTGAGGGCGGCACCGCCGGGATACAGCACCCCGCGGATGCGCCCGCCGCTGGCCGCACAGTTCTTGAAGACGCCGAACTCCGACTCGGCCACCACTTCGGTGATATCGAAGAGCTGAAGGCCGAAGCGTAGGTCCGGCTTATCCGAGCCGTAGCGCTCCAGCGCTTCGTCGTACGTCATGCGCTCAAAGCCGGTGATCGGCTCCTTCTCCAGGCCGAACTCCTCGATCAGCTCATTGATCATGCTGACCGTCATTCCCTCCATCAGCTGCAGGATGTCCTCCTGATTGACGAAGGACATCTCGAGATCGAGCTGAGTGAATTCCGGCTGGCGGTCGGCGCGCTGGGCTTCGTCGCGGAAGCACTTGGCAATCTGGTAGTACCGTTCGATTCCGGCCACCATCAGCAACTGCTTGTACTGCTGGGGGCTCTGCGGCAGGGCGTAGAACTTGCCCGGCTGCAGTCGGTAAGGCACCAGGTAGTCGCGTGCGCCTTCAGGGGTGGACCGAGTGAAGATGGGGGTCTCGACCTCCAGAAACTCGCGCTCGTCGAGGTAGGCGCGGATCTTGCGGATGGCCGCGGCCCGGATGGCCAGCTTCCGATACATCGCCGGACGGCGCAGGTCCAGATAGCGGTGCTTCACGCGCAGCTCCTCGTTCACCTTATCCATCTGGGCTTCATCATTGAGCTGGAAAGGTAGGGTGCCGGCGGGGCTGAGGGCGGTGTAGGCATCGGCGACCATCTCGATGTCGCCGGTGGCCATCTTGGAATTCTTATTGGCGTCATCGCGCTCCTTGATCGTTCCGGTCACGCTCAGGCAGAACTCGGGGCGGAGATCTTCTGCCTTGGGATGGCGGGCCGGATCGAACATCACCTGGACGAGACCGGTGCGGTCCCGCAGATCGATGAAGAGGAGTCCGCCCAGATCGCGGACGCGGTGAACCCAGCCGTTGAGAGTGACCTCTTGGCCGACGTGTTCCTTGCGCAGAGAACCGCAATCTTGGGTGCGCTTGATGAAGCTCATGGGAGGCGGCAGATTACCTGCGCGCCTAAGCTAGTCTTAGTTCGAACCCTCGACCCGGCTGGACACCAGACAGCCGATAAGAATGAAGCATCCGGCCAGAAGGATTGCCACCGAGTAGCCCAGCACTCCATTGCCCCGATTCATGACGTCGATGAGCGGGCCGACCAAGGCTGGCGACACCTGCGCGGCCGTATTGCCGGATTGCCAGAGGCCCATATCCTGCCCGAGCCGATCACGGTCCGGCATCACCGCTGAGGCCATCGCCCAGCTTGAGGCCATGTAAAGCCCATAACCGACGCCAAAGACGGCGGCCAGGCACCAGGCGACGGTGAAGTCTCGCACGGCGGCGAAGGGGATCATGATGCAGAACATCACGACTCCCGCAATGATCACCATCTTCTTATTGCCCAGCTTCTCCAGCTTCTTGGCGGCGATGATCGCAGCCAGTGCGCCGGTGAGCGAAATCGTCAGACCGACGATATAGACCCCCATATCCCCGCCGACGAGCTGCTGACCGAAGAAGAGAAAAGAATAGACGGTCTCGCCATCTTCATTCACCGACTTGGTCGCGAAGCCTGCCTCCAAGTAGAACTTGAGAAATGGCTGGATGAGGTAGTAGCCCATCGCCACCATAAAGCGGATCAGCCAGACGCGAACGAAGTCCTTGTGACGCCAGGGTTCCAGCCATGACCGCCAAGAAGGCAGGGTGGAAACCGTGCGTTCAAAAGGCTCTTCCAGATGGCGGATCGCCCATAGAACCGGGATTGCAGAAAGCACCTGGACAATCGCGATGAAGAGGTAGATCGCCTGCACCGTCGTCAGTCCGAACATGCCGTTCGCGCCGACGACAAGCCCGGAGATCGCCGCACAGATATTCGCCAGCAGGCTGAGTCCGCCCATGACAGCGCTGACTCTGCCCTGCCGCTCCTCCGGGACAATCTGCGGAATCAGCGAGCTGTACGCGCCCTGTTGCACATCGTCGGAAATCTGCAGAAAGATGTAGCCAAGGACCAGCACCGGAATCGAGTCCCCGCCCGCCAAAAGCGCAAGCGCGGCGACCGTCAGTGCTGTGCCGATGCCCAGAAAAATCTTTCGACGTCCGACGCGGTCGCTCCACCGGCCGAAGAGAGCCGGGCCGATGCAAGCCCAGATCGCGCCGAGGGCAAAGACCATGCCCCAAACCGTGTTCTTCTGACCAGGCCCAGCGGCATCGTCAAACTGACCCGGGAGAATCGCGAGAAGCAGGATGAACCACTTCCAGTTCTGGCCGAACCAGATCATGTTCACGGCCACATTCCAGACAGGGCTGTCGGAATAGACCGACTTGGCGCGATTCACAAGCGGAAGTTTGGCACGAGCGGGACGCAGGATATTTGCTTTGACACCTGGATAGAATCGGGCGCATGGATCGCAGCAATCACCAGGACATCCGCATCGGCACCCTCGCCCAGCTCAACGGCGCCCCCGACTACCTCCGCCAAATTGTCAAGCATGGCTTCGAGTCTTTTGAGCTGACCGTTTGGGCGCATGTTGGAGACATTGACATCGAGCGCACCGCCCGCGAGGTGGAGCAGGAGATCGGCGGCCTGGCGATTGTCAGCAGCATCGGCATCTACGGCAACCCGCTTCAGGATGAGCAGACCGCCAAAGACTGGGAGAAGATGATTCGCGGCGCGAAGCACTTCAACTGCAATGTCGTCTGCGGCTTTGCGGGCGCGCTGGAAGATCGTCCGGTCGATGAATCCATGCCCAAGTTCAAGGAGGTCTTCGGACACCTCGCCAAAATCGCCGAAGAAGAGGGCGTGAAGATCGCCTTTGAGAACTGCGACATGGGCGGCACCTGGGATCGGCCCAAGTGGAACATCGCCCACAGCCCCCGCGCGTGGGAGATGATGTTCAACGAGGTCGAAGGCGACACACTCGGTCTCGAATGGGAGCCCTGCCACCAGATGGTCTCGCTCATCGAGCCCCTGCCGCAGCTCCGCAAGTGGGTGGACCGCGTGTACCACGTCCACGGCAAGGACGCGACCATCAACTGGGACGTGATCAAATCCGAGGGTCTGCGCGGCGGAAAGGACGTGGTGTGGCACCGCACTCCCGGCTTCGGCGACACCAACTGGTCCGACGTGATCACCCTGCTCCGCGAGGGCGGCTTCACCGGAGCCATCGACATCGAAGGCTGGCACGACCCGATCTACAAGGATGAGCTGGAGATGACCGGCCAGGTTCGCGGGCTCAACTATCTCAAGGCCTGTCGGGGCGGGGACTTCGTGGAGAATCCCGCATGATCCTGGCGGCGATCCTGCTTATGAGCCAGCCCGAAACCTTCCTCGCTCCCGGAGCGAAGATCGAAAAGATCGCCGAGGGCCTTCGCTTTACCGAAGGCCCGGTGGAGCTGCATGACGGCTCTCTGCTCTTCAGCGACATCCCCGCCAACCGCATCTATCAGATCAAGGACGGCGAGATGACGGTCTGGCGAGAGCCATCCGGCCAATCCAACGGGCACACCCTAGACTTCGAGGGGCGGGTGGTGAGCGCCGAGCATCAGACCCGCCGCGTCACCCGCACCGAGAAGGACAGAACTGTCACCGTACTGGCCGATAAGTACGAAGGCAAGCGGCTGAACAGCCCCAACGATGTGACCGTGCGGAAGGATGGAGCCATCTTCTTTACCGATCCTCCCTACGGCACGCCGCAGGGTCAGAAAGAACTTGAGTTCAATGGAGTCTTCGCACTCATCGACGGAAAGCTGAAGAAGCTGACCGAGGAGTTCAACCGACCAAACGGGCTTGTCTTTTCGGTGGATCAGAAAACGCTCTACGTCGCCGACACCTCCGCCGGAGTCATCAAGGCGTTTGATGTGGCTGAGAACGGCGACCTTTCCAATGGGCGGGAATTCGCCAAGACGCCGAACCCCGATGGACTCCGCATCGACTCCGAGGGCCGCATCTGGTCGGCCAGCGGAAATGGTGTCAACGTGATCTCGCCCAAGGGTGAGGTCCTCGAAGTCATACCGATGCCCGAGCAGCCCACCAACCTCTGCTTCAGCCGAGACGGCAAAACCCTCTATGTGACCACCCGCACAACCGTGCACAAGGTGGCCGTGCGGGTTGTCGGCATCGCTCCCTAGCCAACAAAAAAGCGGGCGGCTGTTTGAGCCGCCCGCTTTTTTATTTCGAACCTAGTTTCGGGTTTCGTCTCCCGAGGTGTCGATTCCGTCTTCCGGAGTCGGCGGCACGTCTGCACCCGGATCAGCCAGAGTGTCTCCCTGGTCTTCCGGTCCGCTCACCACTTCTTCCGGAGTCACCGGCGTGGGTGCCGGGGGCGCGGGATCGTAGGGAGCCGGGTTGGCAATGCGGATCGGATCTTCCTCGGTCAATCGCCAGTAGCCGACGGCATAAACGACTCCCGTGAAGCCTGCTGTTGCCAGGACGCCCACGACGCAGGCAACAACGCCTATGCCTGCGATCAGGCCGCCAATGAAAGAGTAGAGGAGCACCATCCAGAACTGCCGTGAAACCAGGTTCATGCTCGTCCTTGCCGCATCAAACGCCGTCAGCTTGCGATCAATGATCAGCGGCAGCGTCAACAGCAGAAAGGCAAAGGCGGCAATCTGAAGGACAAGTCCCAGGCAACTAAGGAGACCCGCCACCGCAGAGATCACTCCGATCATCGCGCCAAAAATGAGGGTCTCGGTGATGTGGTTTTTGAAGCCGTAAGAGAGATCGTCGATGGATGCACGGCGCTCTCCTTCCACATCCTTGAGCCCCATATAGGTCAGGCTGGCCAAGAATGGAGCCGCCACGACTGAAGACACCACCGAGCTGACCAGGCTGAAGAAAAGGGAGGCGCCGGAGATCATGAAGATGCCCATTGGGTTGCGGCCCTCTCCGCCTAGAGCGCCGGCAAGGAAGCCGGGAAGCATGATGATCGACATGACCACCCATAGCACGCCGACGACCAGCACCATCGCGCCGCCTACGACCAGGTACGGCACGAAGTTGGAAGTCCAGATGCGAAAGGCGTCGTTGATCGCGCTCAAGTCAAAGGGACGCGGCCCCGTGTTGCGGGGATATTCGACAAACTCTTCGCGCGGTTCAGCTTGCGGTTCTTCGTTTTCTGCCATGCCTCACTCCTGGCTGGATTATGCGTTATCTGCATCGGATGCCGCTAAATGAAAAAGCTCCCGCCGATTTTCGCCGGCGGGAGCCTCACAGAATCACGGACAGCCGGAGCTATTCTTCGGCGTCGTCTTCCCCGTCGCCCTGATCCTGCACGTCTTCGGGGCTCTTCATCAGCCGGGCGATGGAAGCCACGGCGTCGCCGTCGCTGAGGTTGATCAGCTTCACGCCCTGGGCCACGCGCTTGACCAGGCGGATCTCCTTGACCCGGACTCGGATGCCCTTGCCCTTGGCGGTCAGCACGATCAGTCGGTCCGAATCATCGACGACCTCTGCGCCCACGATCTTGCCGGTCTTCTCCGTGCAGTTCATGGTCAGGATGCCGGAGCCGCCGCGGCCCTGGACGCGGTACTCGCTCAGTTCGGTCCGCTTGCCGTAGCCGTTCTCGCCGACCACGAGCAGGGTTCCTGCGTCATCCTTGCGGATCACATCAGCGCCGACGATGATGTCGCCCTCTTTAAGACGCATGGCGCGGATGCCGCCTGCCTGGCGGGATCGGTCGCGCACATCGGTCTCTCGGAAGCGGATCGACATGCCTTCGCGGGTGGCGATGATGATGTCGTCGTCTCCCTGCGAGAGGAGCACCCAGCCCAGGTGATCGCCCTCTTCGATATCGAAGGCGTTCAGGCCGTTGGAGCGGATGTTGGAGAATTTGTCCAGCGCGGTGCGCTTGATCTCGCCGCGCTCGGTGATCATGGTGAGGTAGCCCTCGCCGCTGATGTTCTTCACCGCGATGGTGGCCGTCACCTTCTCCTCGCCGGTGATGGCGATGTAGTTGATGACCGGCATGCCGCGCGAGTAGCGTCCGCCTTCCGGAATATCGTAGGCACGCAGCTTGTAGCAGCGGCCCTTGTTGGTGAAGAAGAGGATGTAGTTGTGCGTGCTGACCTGGAAGAGGTGTGCGGGCTCGTCGTCTTCCTTCTGCACGTTCTTCAGGCCCTTGCCGCCGCGCTTCTGCTGGCGGTAGGAGTCCACGCTGATGCGCTTGATGTAGCCGTCGCGCGAGATGGAGATGATCGCCTCTTCGTCCGGGATCAGATCCTCTTCGCTGAAGTCGCCGACTTCGCGGGCTACGATCTTGGTGCGGCGCTCGTCGCCGTGCTTGTCGCGCAGGGCGGTGATCTCGTCGCGGATGACGCCGCGCAGGCGCTCGGCGCTGGTCAGGATGTCCATGAGATCCTGCGCCTCGCGCAGAACATCCTTGTACTCCTTCTCCAGCTTCTCCTGTTCGAGCTGCGTCAGGCGGCTGAGCGGCATGCCCAGCACGGCGTTGGCCTGGAAGGCCGACATGCCGAACTTGCGGATGAGCTGCACGCGGGCTTCGCCCGGATCGGCCGAGGCCCGGATGGTCTTGATGACTTCATCCAGGAAGCGGCGGGCAATCTGGTAGCCCTCAAGGATGTGCACCCGCTCCAGCGCGCGGTAAAGCTCGTATCGCGTGCGTCGCTCGATGACGTCTTGGCGGTGCCGCAGATACTCATCGAGCAGGACGTTGAGGGGCGCCACACGCGGGCCGCCGTCCACCAGCGAAAGCATGATGCAGCCGAACGTGGTGCGAAGCTGCGTGTGCTTGAGCAGATAGTTCAGCGCCTTGTTCGGGTTGACATCGCGGCGGATCTCGACCTCAACACGCATGCCGCGCTTGTCGCTGTAGTCGTCCACCCGCAGGATGCCGTCAAATTTCTTATGCAGAGCGATCTGGGCGATGGCCTTGACCAGATTCTCCTTATTGACCTGATACGGAAGCTCGGTGATGACGATGACGCTCTTTCCCGAGTCGCCGGGCTCGATCATCGTCTTGGCCTGCATGACCACCGAACCGCGGCCCGTTTCGTAGGCCGACTGCACGCCCTTGACGCCCATGATCATTCCGTAGGTCGGGAAGTCGGGGCCGGGAATGTGCTCCATCAGCTCTGCGACCGTGGATTCAGGATTGTCCAGGCGGTGCAGAAGGCCGTTGCAGACTTCGGTCAGGTTGTGCGGCGGCATCGAGGTGGCCATGCCAACCGCGATGCCCTGGCTGCCGTTGCACAGCAGGTTCGGGAACTTGCCCGGCAGAACTGTGGGTTCCTGAAGCTGGTTGGAGTAGTTGTCCATCCAGTCGACCGTCTCGCGGTCGAGGTCTTCCAGCAGCTCCATGGCCAGCGGCGTGAGGCGGCACTCGGTGTATCGCATGGCTGCGGGCGAGTCGCCGTCGATGGAGCCGAAGTTGCCCTGCCCCTGGATGAGCGTGTAGCGCATCGTGAATTCCTGCGCCATGCGGACAAGGGTGGGATAGATGACCTGCTCGCCGTGCGGGTGATAGTCGCCGCTGGTCTGGCCGCAGACCTTGGCGCACTTCGCGTAGGAATTGCCCGGCGTCAGGTTCAGGCCGCGCATTGCGTACAGAATGCGCCTCTGAACCGGCTTCAGTCCGTCCCGCACGTCCGGAAGGGCGCGCGCGATGATGACGGACATCGCGTAGTTCATGTAGCTGGTCGACAGCTCGACCTGAATGTCTCGCTGCTCAATACGGATATCTTCTGCCACGGCTTCGTTTCCAGACGGATCACAGCCTCTAAGCGATGCTCCGCCAACCGTGAAGTGTACTTTCTGCGGGCCTCTCCGCTTGGGTCAGCACGGGAGCGCCGATGCCCGGCTCTTGCGCTGCGGCGTCTCCAGTCGGCATACTTGGGAATATGCTGTCCGCCATGCTCTTTACGGTTTTGCTGGGACAGGCCGATCCTGGCATCCAGATCGGCGAGCCGGTGCCCGATGCGGCGCTGACCAACATGAAGGGCGAAACGGTGCGGATCAGCGACTTCCGCGGCAAAAAGCTGATTGTCTTCAATTGGGCATCCTGGTGAGGATGCCGAGAACAGCTGCCCGTGTGGCAGCAATTCGCTGATCTCCACAACTCCCGCGACTTCGTGCTGATCGCTGTAGCGATGGACGCCGAAGGCATCCCCGCCGTGCGCGAACTCTACGCAAACGCGGGCGTCTCCTACGTCGCTTTAGTGGATTCCCAGAACGCCCTGGGCCAAGCCTGGGGATTTGAGGTTGTGCCGAATGGATTCCTGGTGGATGAAGCAGGCACTCTCAAATACAAGAAAGTCGGCGGCTTCGAGGTGCGCTCCCAAGCCAACGTGCAGGCGATGGAGCAGTTCCTGGCACAGGACCCGGTGCCATTTTCGGCGTCCTCGGGCCAGAAGCCGCCGACCGACGCGGAGCAGATTCGCTCCCTCAACCAGCGTCTCCGCGAGAACAGCGAGGACCCCGACGCCCACTACCAGATGGGCCGCATCCTGCAGCGGCAGAACAAGCCCCGAGAAGCCCTTCCCTGGCTGCAGCGCAGCGTCGAGCTGCACTCGAAACGCGCGGGGTACTGGTTCGCGCTGGGCAGCTGCCGCTTGACCCTAGGCTACAAGGCCGATGCCCTGGAAGCGTTCAACCGCGCCCTCCGCCTAGAGCCAAGCAACTATCTCATCCGCAAGCAGAGATGGGTGATCCAATATCCCGAGCGATTCCATCCCACCATCGACTGGGCGTGGCAGCGCGAACAGATGGCCAGAGAACTGGAGCAGCAGAAGCAGGGCGGAGCCGGGGACGGCATGCACATGCTCTCTCTACACATGCAGCGCGGTACTTAACCCGCCGTATACGCCAGGCTGTGTAAAAAGTGATCGAGAGCTTTTATGTTTCTCGCATCAGCGCCTTACACCTGGGATTGGCACCGAATCTGGCTCGGAGACCAGCCGCCCCTCTTCCTGCTGGAGATTCTCTTTAGAACCTCGGTTCTCTTCGTATTCCTGCTCATCATGATCCGCCTAATGGGTCAGCGCGGCATCGGAGACGTCTCGTTCTTTGAGATCGCCCTGATCATCGCGATCGGCTCAGCCGCCGGCGACCCGATGTTCTATCCCGACGTGCCGCTCCTGCATGGCATGGGAGCCATCGCCGTTGTGGTGGCTCTCCACCAGTTCGTCTTGAAGGCCAGCCAGCGAAGCGAGAAGATTCAGCGGCTCACCGAAGGCGAGCCGCAGCTCATCGTCAAGGATGGATTTCTGGACTTGGACGGCATCGAGCGGGCCCAACTCGCGCGGAACGAGGTGATGTTTGAACTGCGCCAGCGCGGCGTGGAGCACCTCGGGCAGGTGCGGCGGGCCTATTTCGAGGTGGATGGACGGGTGAGCGTCTTCTTATATGAACCCGACAACATCCGCGCCGGGTTGCCGATTCTTCCGCCTGAGCCGCTGCAGGAACGCGGGCCAGAGGCCGGTGATCGCATCGAAGAGTCAGGAGCCTACGCCTGCTCAAACTGCGGCTATGTTCTGCGGCTTGAACAGGGCGACCATTTCAAAATCTGTCCACGATGCAAGAAGCCGAACTGGATGAGGGCCGCTTCTAACCCTCCGCAGTCGGCCCAGACACAGTGAGCGTAATGATGCTCACATCCGGTCGCGCGCAGAAGCGCGCTCGGCAGAATGCGGCCCCACCGACACCCTTGCTGACGTAGACCCGGTGCGACTTCCCTTCCACCAGCCCTCGAGCAAACTTCCAGCCGTAGCTGCTTGGAATATAGGAAGGCGTGAACGGCATCACCACCTGCCCCCCGTGGGTATGGCCAGAGAGCTGCAGGTCCACCCGCCGATTCCCGATGAGTTCTTCCGCGACATCGGGATTGTGCTGCAGCATCAGGCGGGGGGCGTGTTCAGGAAGGCTGTCCAGTTGCTCGCCGATCTCCTCAAGGCTGGAGTGCCAGTAATCCTTCGTTCCGACTAAAGCCAGTTCGCTGCCTGCCCGCTTGAGAGTGACGATCTCTCCATCGATGATCCTCACCGGCGTTTCACCCTCCAGGGTCTTGACCACGCGATCCGCATCGGTCCAGTGGTCATGGTTTCCGGTCACGCCCAGCACACCGTCTGGAGCGGAGAGATCCTTGAAGGCGGGGGCGATGTCGGCGGTGGCCGAGACGGTTTTGTGCATATAGTCGCCACCCAGCAGAAGCAGGTCCACGCCCTCTTCCATCAATCCCCGACCCGCCTCATTCACAAAGGCGGGGTCGATCCAGTTGCCCAGATGAAAGTCGGTCATGAAGCCGATGCGGTAGCCCTCGAACGCATCGGGAAGATCCTTGATGGGGACCGTGATGCGCAGAGTCTCCAGCCAGCGGGGCTCGGCCAGGGCTGCGTAGCCACCCGTAAGAACCACCGCACCGCCCACGGCCCGCTTCAGCAGCTGCCTTCGGGTCAGCTTTCCGCTCTTCTGGTTGCCTCCGGCCATCGTCTCTGCTTAAACGACGGCCAGAGGCGGGATGCACCCGGTCCCAGCTAGGGGTCGCGGTTCAGCCAGGTCGGGTTGATCGGCTTGAAGGTCCGGCCGTCGGTCGCCACTTCCACCGTCAATCGCTGGGCATCACCCTTCTCAAAGAAGTGGACCTCGAAGAAGTGGAAGCCAGCTTCCAGCGCGACCGCTCCGGTCTTCAGAGTGTAGGGATGGAGCCCGTCGTGGTCGATCAGCAGCTCGCCGCCGACCAGCAGTCGGCTGCCATCGTCCGAGCCGAGTCGGAATGTGTAGACCCCGGTCTCGGGCACCGCAATGTAGCCCTTGTACCGCACAAAGAAGTTGTCTTCGCGGTGAGGAACTCCGGACAGATCGGGTTCGGCGGCGACTCCGTTGTAGTTGGAGTGGAGGGTGGCAAAGTCCACGTCCGCAAGCCCGGTCGCGTCATCCACCTCGTAGTAGTCGTACTTGAGGCCTGGCTGGCTAGTGAGGATGTTGATTCCCCGCCGCGCCGTCACGGAGGTGAAGGTCGCCACCGAAGGTTCGCTGACGCGCCCATCCGGCCACACATTGATGGCCGTGATGGTCGTGTTCGACTCGATGCGGAACGGACGGCGGTACTCCTGGCTTCGCGTGGTCGGCACGCTGCCGTCGGTGGTGTAGTAGACCTTCCCTTCGCCGGTTCGGATCGCCACATCCATCCGCCCGATGAAGAGGCGGCTGCCATCAATGACGGGCCGGGTCGGACGCGGGAAGAGGAAGCCGGGCTCGGTGACCTTGGCATCGGAATAGTTCTTTTTGAGCCAAAGATCGACCGCCTTTTCGTAGCTCAGATCGGGGATGTCCCGATTCCTGTCCCACTTCACTTCCAGCCGCTTGGCTGTCGGCGGAATCTGGATCACTCCGCCCGCAAAGCTCACGTCACGGCCATCAAGCTTCGCCGACTTGGCCGTGACAAACCAGGGCAGGTGAAGCTGGATCGTCTTGGGCTGGGTGTGCAGGTCAAAGTCGAAGGTCCAATTGGCTCCGTCGCCGACGACCTCCATATCAAAATCGGCCCGGCCAAAGTAGGTGAGCGACCGCTCGATCTTCACATGCTCATCCGGCCTCACCCAGCGCGGGGCCAGGGCGGAACAGAGGTGCAGGCTGCCTTCGTGCTCGCGCACCAGCATGTTGCGGACCAGCTCGATGTAGCGCGCGGCGAACCAGCCGTGCGGCGTGAGGTTTCCACCCGGGTCGCGATCGGCCCACGGCATGATGGAAAACTCAAACCCGGCGTTGGTGCTGGAGGTGTGCGCCAGCACGGAGTACAGGTCTTCGACCACCTCCTGCTGATAGCCCGACGCCAGCAGCGCCTGGTCCAGGTAGAAGGTTTCGTAGTGGTGCAGATAGCCGGGCTCAACATCCTGGCCGAGCCGAGTGGACCGCTTCACCTGCCAGGCGTTGGGGCCATACGTCATGATGCCCTCGCGGTACTTGTACTCGCGGATCATGCGCATGGTCGATTCGGCCATCGCATCACCCGGCGAATAGACTTCGAAGGGATAGATTCCCGCCGAAGCGTTCGCCCAGTCGTATCCCAGTTCCGGCGAATCCATGCCGGGAGGCATGTAGCCTTCTGCCTGGCCCGCCAACTCGCCGATGCGCGCCTTGACCACCTGGTCAAAATCGGCGCGGACAGCCGCGATCTCCTCGGCCAAGGCGGCATCGCCTCCAGCGCGGGCCAGGTCGATCATCATCTCCATGCCGAGCAGCGCCCACAGGTTGTGGCCGGTGTAGTGGCCGTTCAGGGCCTCGTTGTCGTAGGGCGGTGCAACCGGCCAGAGGCCCATCGGGTCGGCCGCCGTCTTCTCGCGGAACTCGGCCAGATGCTTTCGCATCGCCGGGACCAGGCTCTTGGCAAAGGCGTCGTCGCGCGTATTGCGCCAGTACGCGCCTGCCGCCCAAACCGACTGTCCCCAGTCATCGGTGTGCGCGCGGAGAAAGCCGGTGACGTTGCCGCCCGCATCCTTCACCAGAAAGTGATCCAGCGTCTCCCGCTGGATATCCGGCAGGCCGACCATGCCGTAGGTGCGGCAGAAGTAGGCGTTGTCGCGCGGGAAGAAGGCGTCGTACTGGAACTCATTGACCTTCTGCACATAGCTGCCGTCCGCCATCTTGTCGCGGGCAATCATCATGTAGGTCAGGCTGCTGCGCAGGGTATCGGTCACCTTCTTGTCGGCCACCTCGATGCGGGTGGCGGTGCGGTGCATGTCGTTCCAGTAGTTGAGCACCTGCTGGCGGTACTCGTAGAAGTCCATCGCTTTGAGCGCCTCCACCTGATCGGTCTTGGCGGCGTCGATGGGGATGAACGGAATCTTGATGATCCAGGTCGCAGGCTTGCCCCGGTAGGTGGGCCGCTTGATCCCGTCAAGGATCTTGAAGTCTTCGGTGGCGGCGATCACATGCCCGTCTTGGCTCCACAGGTTGGTGTCGATGTTGAAAGTGGGAGCCGTCTCCATGCTGACCGCCTTCGCCCCAAAGAGATTGCGGTACCAGCCCTGAGCGGCCAGGGCGGCTCTTCCCTTGCGCCCGGCGCCGCTGTCCATCGCCATCCGCAGCTGAGCCTCCTTTCCGCCTTCATCTGGGTTCAGCGCCTGGATGCGAATGAAGGCGACGAGGTTGTTCAGAGGGTTCAATTCTGCGGGTGCCGCAAAGGCTTCGATGCTGTATTCAAGACCATCGATCTCGCGCTGCCAGCGCATGATGGGAATGTGCTCGTTGACCAGAGTCTTGACCCGCGCTCCGACCAGCGTGTTCGCGCTATTGCCGGCATAGAATCGGGTCTCGAAGTCGGCCCCGCGGATCGCGCCGTCGTAGGTGACCTGAAAGCCTTCTGGACTGTCTTTGAAGCCGAGAACATCGCTCGGAACCAGAAAATAGCTGAAGGGGCCTGATCTCTCTCGCGCCTGGTTTTCGTCCGGAAGTTGATCGTTGACCTGCGCCCCGATCAGGGCGAAGCCGAGCGCTAGAGAAAGCATGGCCTTTCATACCCCACTCGCGTCGCAGGCCAGCTACACTGGGCCTCGTGATGCGGATTGTGATGCTGTCTTGGGAATACCCTCCCCGAATCGTCGGGGGCATCAGTCCGCATGTCTACGAACTCTCGCCGGAACTGGTCAATCTCGGGCTGGAAGTGCATGTCGTCACCAAGTCGACTCCCGATGCACCAGACGAGGAGATCGAGCCGAGCGGAGTCCACGTTCATCGCGTCCATCTAGACGGAGAGCCGAAGGACTTCGTTCATGAAATCCAGCTGCTGAACAAAGCGACCGACCTGCGGGTGCGGCAACTGCTTGAAGAATGGCGGCCCGGCGGCGATCCGGTCGTCTTTCATGCCCACGACTGGCTCTCGCTCGACTCGGCCCGCGCCCTCAAGTACGAGTATCAGCTGCCGATGGTCGCCACCATCCATGCCACCGAGCATGGCCGCAAGGGCGGGCACATCCACGGCGAACTGAGCCGCTACATCCACGAGCAGGAGTACTGGCTCACCTACGAAGCCTGGCGCATCATCGTCTGCTCCCACTTCATGCGCGGCGAGGTCCACCGCATCTTCGATGCTCCGCTCGACAAGATCGACGTGGTCTACAACGGCATCAATCCCAAGAAATTTGAGTTTCCCTGGAGCGACGAAGAGCGGGCCGCCTGGCGCAACAAGCTGGCCCTGCCCAACGAGAAGATCGTGATGTATGTGGGCCGCTTTGTGCGCGAGAAGGGCATCCACGTACTGCTGAACGCCGCCAGCGCGGTGCTGGCGGAAGAGCCGAATACGAAGTTCGTGATCGTGGGCGGCGGCCACCGGGAGAACATGGAGAAGTTCATCGGCTGGTACGGCCTGCGGGACAAGGTGCTCTTCACCGGGTTCATGGCCAACCGATCACTGCAACAACTCTATCGGTGTGCGGACGTGGCGGTCTTCCCCTCCCTCTATGAACCGTTCGGCATCGTCGCCCTTGAGGCGATGGCTGCGGGCGCGGCCGTGGTCTCCAGTGAAGCGGGCGGATTGCGCGAGGTTGTCCTGCACGACCAGACCGGAACCACCACCTACACAGACAACCCGGGCAGCCTCGCATGGGGCATCCTGCGCGTGCTGCGCGATTCGCGCCGCGCCGACCGCCTGAAGCACAACGCCAAGCTGCGGCTGTACACCGAGTTCGATTGGAGCCAGTTGGCCAAGCAAACGCAGGCCGTCTATGACCGCGTGTGGAGCGAATTTCTGGAGAGCCACTGGGCCGAGAAGACCCTCTGGCCCGTCACGCCTGGAGCAGAAGAGCGCGCGGCGGCCCTGCGGGTCAGCGAAAAGGCGAAGACCGGAGGCTACATCGAGACGGAAGACAAAGTTGCCAAGCCGTCCGCCCACATCCGCCCCGAAGAGGCCATCGAGCCAGATTTCGAAGAGCCGACCGAATAGGCGTTCTCTGTCGTAGAAGAGGGCATGAATAGTCCGACGGATGGCCGCATCGACCCGCATGAGGTCGGCCATATCCTCGCCTTTGATCGCCACTTTCACCACCCCGCCGAAATGGTCTGGGCGTTCCTGGTGGATGACGACCGCCTGCCGTACTGGCTCGGCACCGGCTCGATCGAAGCGGAAGCGGGCGGGAGAATCCAGGTCGTCTTTGCAGAAGCGGAAAGAGTCATCGATGGCGAAGTGCTGGTCGCAGAACCCTATTCGGTTCTGGAGTACGAATGGCACGAACAGACTGCGGACGAAGACTTCGGTCCCGTCAGGTGGAAGCTGACCACCGACCAGGACGGCACTCATGTCGTGCTGACCCACCATGTGAAGGAAGGCACCGACATGGCCAAGATGCTCGCGGGGTGGCACCACACGCTGGAACTGCTTGCCGCCGCTCTTGACGGCGATCCGCACCCGTGGTCAAAGGAGCATTGGCAGGAGCTCTACGATCACTACGCGATTACGGTGATTTAGCCACGGCGTAATCGGCTACGGAGAGCCGGTGGTCAGAGTGCTGCGACTTGACGACGAACGAATTGATCAGCACCAGCTTATCGCCCGACCATATCTGGTCGATCCGCACCATCGGATAGTCATTGATGGCGGTGGAGCCCCACCCATGAATGGCTCCCTTCGCCTCCTTCATGCCCTTCAGCACTCCGCCAATGCGGCGGGAGTTGGGGGTGTTGAAGTCTCCGGCCACCAGATCAACGAGCCCTGCCTTCTGCTTGATCTCGGTCAACTCGCCTGCTCTGCGCTCAATGTCCCGGCGATAGGCAGCCCAGGCGGATGGGCTGAATAGATCAAAGCGGAGGACGGGAGGCTGAAGCCGCAGGCTCAAAACCCGCAAGCCTCTCACTTCGGCGAGTACATAGTTGCTCTCCATCAGGAGCTTCTGGGGCGGGCGAACCGCAAGGACCGCGCAGTCTGGACCGACCACGACTGTGTTGTGCCCCAGCCGCTTTTCACTCAGATCCGCCAGCTTTTCGGCAGAGGGCGATTCCTGCAGCAGGATGATGTCCGGGTCGAGGGTGAAGACCTCTTCGGCGGCCGTCAGCATCCCTCCCGCGCAGTTGAGGCTCACCACGCGAAGCGATGAAGCCTGCGGCTTGCCGTGACCCGTAGGAATCAGTTCGGCTGGGGTCGGCTCGCCAAAGAGCATAAGAATGACGATCCACGCCCCCAGAGAACCGAGCAATCCCTGCCACTGCCGCCAAAACCGCAGAGAAAGCCAAGGGAGAAGCACGAGCGGAGTCCAGGCCCACATGGGCCAGATGTGGACGATGTAGGCGTCGTCAGCCCGGAGGAGATAAGCGAGGACAAGCAGAAGGACGATGGCGGCGCAGATGATGAGGCGAACCAGAAAGCCCTTCGGCTTTTTCCGCTTCTTCGCCTCGGCCATATCCTCTATGTACCGAATATCTTCCCGAGAGTGTTCAGCAGCACCGCTCCGAGATAGGCCAGCGCGGTCATATAGCCAAACCCGATGAGCGGCCACTTCCAGCCACCGGTTTCCCGCTTCATCGCGGCCAGCGTCGCCATGCACTGCATGCAGAGCGCGAAGAAGACCATCAGGCCGATGGCGTTCCAGATGGTCAGCAGCGGCCTTCCGTCGGGCCAGGTTGCGTTGACCATCGCCTCCCGGAGATCGGTGGACTCTTCATCCGCTTCGTCGCCGATGCTGAAGAGAATTCCCATCGCCGGGACCACCACCTCTCGAGCCGGGAAGGCGGCGAGAATTGCGGTGGTGAGCCGCCAGTCGAATCCGGCGGGCCGGAAGGCGGGTTCAAGCGCGCGGCCGAACTGGCCCAGATAAGACTCTTCGCGCTGCCGCTCGATGACGTAGTTTTCCTGGGTCATCGGCGGGTCCACCTTTTGCGCGTATTCGGCTTCATACCGCTGTTCCGCCTCGGCGCTGCGCGGGAAGTACAGAAGCGCCCAGATGACGATGGACATCACAAAGATGATCGTGCCGGCGGTCTTCAGGAAGATCTTGCCCCGGGTGTAGACCAGGAGGAAAACATCCTTCCACTTGGGCCACTGGTAACGCGGAAGCTCAAGCATGAACGGCAGGCGCTTGCCCTTGAGGAACTTGCGGGTCAGCAGCCATGCCACCGGGGCGGCAACGATCAGCCCGACAAAATGCATCATGAATAGCGCAAACGCCGCCCACCCGGCTCCGAACTTGGGCTGAATAAACGTGCCGATGAGCAGGACATAGACCGGAAGACGCGCAGAACAGCTCATCAACGGCGCGACCATGATGGTCGCCAGCCGAGAGCGAGAATCCGGCATCACCCGCGCCGCCATGACGCCGGGGATGGCGCAGGCGAAGGAGCTGAGCAGCGGTATGAAGGCGCGGCCGTTCAAGCCGCACCAGCCCATCGCCCGATCCATCAGGAATGATGCGCGGGCCAGGTAGCCGCTGCCCTCCAGGATGGCGATGAAGAGGAAAAGGATAAGTATCTGCGGCAGGAAGACGATGGCGGAGCCGATGCCGTTGATGATGCCATCCACCACCAGCGACTGCATCACCTCGTTCCCCTCGAGCATCGGGCTGACCGTCTCAGCCACCCGGCCGACTCCAGTCTCGATGAGGTCCATAAAGGGCCCCGCCCAGGTGTAGATCGAGAAGAACAGCAGGTACATGATGCCGAGAAAGGCGATCAGACCAAAGACGCGATGGGTGAGAAACTTGTCGATCTTCGCGGTGATCGTGGACTTGGCCTGTCCGGGCCGCTCCACCGCATGCTTGACCACCATCGAAGACCACGCGTAGCGGGTCTGGGCGTCAAGGGTGCGTGGCTGGATGCCAGAGCCCAGCAGCTCCTTCTGCTCCTCGATGAAGATGGGGACCATCTCGCGCGGGGCGAAGGGCTCGGCTCCCTCTTCTGAAAGCAGCATCGAGCGGATTTCGCCGCGGGTGACCGTCTCATTCGGCCACTTCTCCTTGATCCGCTCGGCGGCATCTTCCACCAGGGGAGGAAAACCGAGTTCAAGTGCGGATGGTGCGGCTGCAGAAAGCTGATCGCCGATGCGCGCGACAAGCTCATCGATGCCCTGCCGCTTGTGGGCGACCACGGGCACGACCGGAGCCATCAGCTTTTCTTCGAGCACCTTCGGGTCGATCTTCAGGCCGTCTTTCTCGGCCATGTCGGTCATGGTCAGCGCCACAACCATGGGGATGCCCAGTTCGGCTGCCTGAGAGAAAAGGAAAAGCCCGCGCTCCATCGAGGTGGCGTCGAGGACGTAGACCAGGACGCTGATGCCCGACTCATGCGCCAGCTCGCGGCGGGCGACCTGCTCGTCTTCGCTGAGAGCGCGCAGGGAGTAGAGGCCGGGAATGTCAATGACTTCGTGGCTGTCGCCCTTGACCTTCAGGCTTCCCGTGACGCGCTCGACGGTCACACCGGGATAGTTGGCGACTCGCTGGCTGCTGCCCGTAAGGGCATTAAAAAGGCTGGTCTTGCCGGCGTTGGGGTTGCCAAGAAGCGCAATCTTGGCCGTCTTGCTGGGGGCCGGAGCGGCCGTCATCTCAGGTCGAAGGCTTCGACAAGGATGCCGCTGCTCTCGCTCTTGCGAAGGCAGAGGCTGCTGCCGCGGAGATGAATCTCAACCGGATCGCCGAACGGCGCCGTCTTCATAACTTCAAATTCCGCGCCGGGGGTCAGGCCCAGCTCCATCAGCCGATCTGCACAGATGCATTCGGGGCCGCATGCGACCACGCGGGCCTTCATGCCGGGCTTGAGTTCGGAAAACTTGCAGGAGAGCGCCTTCATTGACCTATGTTTATCTATACCCTAAAAATCCACTTTAGGGACCTACAAATAGTTTTTGACGAATCAAAAACAGGCCCTTTTCTAGCCCTTGACGAGCTTGGTATCGAAGAGCTTGGCATCGGCGGGGGCATCGACCTTTGCCTTGACCACCCAGGTGTTCATCGCTCCCGGCACCGGCTGCCCGGCCTCGGTGTAGCCGATATCAAGCAGGCGGAACTGAAGCAGATCACCCTCCTCGCTGATGGTCATGTCGTACTTGCCTTCAATGCGGGCCGGCTGTCCGCTGGGGCTGACCTTGTAGGGGCGCCACTCGCCGGAGATCTGGCGGGCCTTGACGCCATTGAAGTCGATCGCGCCGTCGTCCTTGAGGCTTGCCCACTGGTTCATCACGAACTCAAGGTCGGTGGGGTTGCCGATCAGGATATCGGTGGCCGTAGAGCGGTCGTACAGGCTCATCGACATCGCGGTATAGGCGTCGCCGACGGTCATTTTGGAGAGGTCAGGGTTGAGCGCCAACTCGCCAAAAGTGCGGTTCCCTTCACCTTTCAGGGTGTCGTCGAAGGGACGGGTGTAGGCGATGTGGGTTCCATCACAGACGGCCATAGCGGTCTGATTGACGCCGGACTTGCCCTGCCGAATGTACAGGAGGCCCGGCCGCTGGTACTGCAGCGTGGTGTTTACGGTGGCGGTCTGACCTGCGACCTGGATTGTGTAGGAGATTTCGGCGGTGAGGGACTTTGCCGCGTTGTACTTGGCAAACATCTTCGAGATCAGCTGGCCCGGCGTGGGCTGTTGCGCTCCATCCTGGCCCGTTGCGGCTCCCGTCGCCTGATGCGACATAGCCAAAACACTCGCCATCACAATTGCGGACATCATCTTTTCCAGGTCACCTCTTCTCTATTTTGAAGCATGTTCGCTTCACGCGCAACGCAAAAGAGCCAGTCGGAAAGACGGTTGACAAACATGAGCCACTCGGGCTCGAAATCAGATTCAGCCAATCTCCGCTCCAAGCGGCGGCAGACTGAACGCGCGACGTGAATCTCGGCGGCGGATCGAGAGCCGCCCGGAAGGATGAAGCTGCGCAGCTGCGGCAGTTCGCCTTCCATCGCTTCAATTGTTGATTCAAGACGCGCCACAAGCGCAGAGGGTTCAACAGAAGGGTCGCCTTTCGCCCCGGCAACCGACGATCCCAGGTCGAAGAGGCATCGCTGAATGTCATAGAGCAGTTCACGGCGGTCTTCCGGCAGAGCGTCCGAAGCGCGGATCAGCCCCATCCAGGCATTCACCTCATCGACTTCGCCCAGCAGGTGAATGATTGCAGCGGTCTTCGGGACCCTTCCGCCGATCACCCCGGTCGTGCCGTCGTCGCCGGTCCGCGTGACGATGCTCACGCCTTCTCCCGCAGCACCATCCGGACAAACTTGGGCAGCAGGCCAACCTTGTCGATCTTCTTGGGGTTCAGCACCAGCCGCCAAAGCCATTCGAGCTTCAGTTTTTGAAAGAGGACCGGAGCCCGCTTGACGCGTCCGCTGAAGACATCCAGCGTTCCTCCAACCCCCATCGCCACTCTCGCCCCGATGATCGATTGCGTTTTGGCGATCAGCTTCTCCTGCCGGGGAATGCCGAGGGCGACCAGAAGGATATCGGGATTGAGCGGAGCGATCTCCCGGGCGACGATCTCATCGTCTTCTGCGGGAAAGTAGCCGTGCCGCGTGCCCACGATCTGACAGCCGGGATGCTTGAGCTGCACCTTTTCGGCCGCCAGCTCGGCCACGCCGGGTTCGGCTCCGAGAAAGAAAATCTTGTATCCCTTCTGCGCGCTGAGGGCGCAGAGGCGGTCGGCAAGCTCCACGCCGCTCACCCGATCTTGCGCCTTGCCCGACTTTCGGCGCATCGCCCAGGTGACGCCATTGCTGTCGGGAGTGGCAAGATCGGCGTTCAGATAAATCTGCTTCAGCTCCGGGTCATCCTGCGCTTGGACCAGCCCGGAGGAGTCTGCGGTCACAACAATATGAGGGTCGCCGGACTGGATGAAAGCATCCAGAAGCGCCATCGCCTCGTCAATCGTCACCTCCGCCACCGGCACTCCCAGCACCGGACAGGTGGGAATTGTCTGGCTCGGCGTCGTGCCTGCCTTGGTCCCAAGGGTCATCGTATCAGTCTCTTCCATGCAACTCCCTTCCCCATTATCGTAGAATAAGACGCAATCTGAGCGGGTCTATGGACAAGACGGTTCGACTAAAGATTTTGAGGCAGGCAGGCAAGGACGCTCCCAAAGAGTGGCAGGTCTTCGAATTGAAGCATCGGCAGGGGATGAATGTCATCTCTGCTTTGATGGAGATTCGGCGCAATCCCAAGACCGCTGAAGGCAAGATGGTGGACCCGCCCGCGTGGGAAGCCGCCTGTCTGGAAGAGGTCTGCGGCTCCTGCACCATGAACATCAATGGCGGAGTCCGCCAGGCATGCACCGCCCTCATCGAAGCCGTGTCAGAAGAAAAGAACGGCGTCTTCGAGGTCACCCTTGAGCCGATGAAGAAGTTTCCGTTGGTGCGCGACCTCGTGGTCGACCGCTCCCGCATGTTCGACAGCCTCATCAAGATCAAGGGCTGGGTTCCCATTGATGGCTCGTACGATCTCGGCATGGGCCAAGCGCAGGACGACCGCATCCGCAAGCTGCGCTACAGCCTTTCTGAGTGCATGACCTGCGGCTGCTGCCTAGAGGCGTGCCCGCAGTTCAGCTCCAAGACCAAGTTTGTCGGTCCGGCCGCCATCGGCCAGACCCTGCTCTTCAATCTGCACCCCATCGGTGAAAAGATGTCCGCCGACCGGCTGGAATACATGACCACCGAGGAGGGCATCACCAACTGCGGAAACGCGCAGAACTGCGTCAAGGTCTGCCCCAAGGGTGTGCCGCTGGTGCAGGCGATTGCCGAAATCAATCGGCAGACGACCGTCTATAAGATCAAGAAGTGGCTGGGCATCTCGGCTTAGCCTCTTGACCGGGGCTGGAGGCCCAGACGTCAGATTTCATTGGAACCAGGCGGACGAAGGATTCGTTCCGCCTGTGTAAACTCATAGGAGCATTTAGCCGGAGTCAACAAATGAGGATACTGATCGCAGCAACATTGATTCTCGCGAGCGCAGCCGCTCTCGCCCAGCCCAAGCCGACCGTCAGTCTCAGCTGGTCCAGCACCACTGTCGCCAAAGGCGGCGAGCTGAAAGGCACGCTGACCGTAAAGGTCCCCGCAAGCCACCACCTGTACCAGAACCCGCCTTCGAAGGACTATCAGATCCCCATCAAGATCACTTCGGCCGACTCGAATGTCAAGCTGGTCAAGGCCTCCTATCCCAAGGGATCGGACTTTGTCGACAGCTCGGGCGACTCCTACAAGGTCTACAACGGCACCGTTAAGATTCCGGTGACCGTGAAGATGCCGGATGCGGCCGGAAAGAAGACGGTCAAGCTGAAGTTTGCCTACCAGATGTGCAACGACACCAGCTGCTACCCGCCGACCAGCATCATCGCCTCCAAGGCGGTCACCATCAAGGCTTATGCCCCCAGCGCCTCCAGCTTCTATTCGCGGATGCTGGCCCTGGCCACCTACTTCTAAGTCAGAAAGCTAAAAAATGAAGTTCCTGCCCCGCCTCTGGGCGGCTGCGCTGCTCATCATCAGCGCAGCCGTCAGCCTCGCACAATCAGGATCAGGCAACCATCTGCAGTTTTCGGCTCAGCTTGACCGCGGCGATGTCCGCGCAGGCGAGTCGGCGCAGATTCTTGTCACCGCCACCATCGAAGATGGCTGGCATATCTATCCGATTGACTTTGTGGGCGTGGGCATCCCGCTCAAGATGGAGTTGGGCGAAGACGGCCCCTTCACTCTCAATGGCGATATCCTCCAGCCGGAACCGACTCTGGCCAAGGACAAGCTGGGCGACGTGGTGCGCCACTTTGAGAAGGAAGTCGTCTTCGCCATTCCGGTCCAGATCAATGAGGGACTGAGCGGCCCGCAGACGGGGCAGGTTCTCTTCACCTATCAGGCGTGCGACGATTCCCTGTGCGATCCGCCGGTCACAGCGGAAATTCCGGTCGAATTCACGGTTGAATCTGGCGAGGCGCGAAGCGAATTCGCTTCCGCCATCACAACCGTTCCCCCGCAGACAGACAACTACACGGGCGGCAACACGCTCGACGAGGAACCGATCGCCGAAGGCGGCGAAACCGCCGCTGCGGCCGGAAGCCAGACCGACCGCGCGCTCAACGAAGCCAAATCGAAGGGGCTGCTGGCCTACATGGGCCTCGCCTTCCTGCTCGGTCTGGCCGCGCTCGCCACGCCCTGCGTGTGGCCGATGATCCCCATCACCGTCAGCTACTTCAGCAAGCGCGGCGAGGAGGGCAAGAAGGACATCGCCGGTGCGCTCGCCTACAGCGGCGGCATCGTGGGCACCTTCACGATTCTCGGCGTCTTATTCGCGGTGATATTCGGGGCGGGAAGCATTCAGAAGATCGCCACCAATGTCTGGGTGAACAGTGCGCTGGCGTTGCTCTTCATCGTTCTCGCGATGAACCTGTTCGGCGTCTTTGAACTGGTCGTCCCGCAGCGGTTCATCAACAAGGCGCAGAAGGGCACCAAGGCAGGCGGACTGCTCGGCCCGATCGCCATGGGCCTGGTCTTTACCCTGACCTCCTTCACCTGCACCGTCCCGATCGTCGGCACGCTTCTGCTGGCGGCGAGTCAGGGCGGCAACCTGCTTTATCCCATCGTCGGCATGCTGGCCTTCAGCTTTGCCTTTGCTGCTCCGTTCCTGCTTCTCGCGCTCTTCCCGCAGTGGCTCAAGTCGATGCCCAAGTCGGGCACCTGGCTGAACAACGTGAAAGCGTACATGGGCTTTCTCGAGCTGGCGGCCGCGCTCAAGTTCATCTCGAACATTGATCTGGCCACCAACTGGCAGCTGATCCCCAACGAAGTCTTCATCGCCATCTGGGTGGTCATCATCGGCGTGGCAGCCATCTGGCTGCTGGGCTGGCTGCGGCTTCCCTATGAGGCCGACGGATCGAAGATCGGTGTGGCCCGGCGCGTCTTTGGCGTGGCGAATGTCTTGATCGTCTTTTGGCTGCTCGGCGACCTGCGCGGCGCGAACCTGGGCCAGATGGAAGGCTTCCTGCCCGGCTACTCGCTGACCGTCAGCCGAGATCACGGAAATGTGGCCTGGATCAAGGACGACTACGAAGGGGGCCTTGAGAAGGCCAAGACCGAGAACAAGCTGGTCTTTGTCAACTTCACCGGCTACCAGTGCACCAACTGCCGTTACATGGAGTACAGCGTCTTCCCCTCTGACGAGGTGCGTCCGCTGCTCGAAGAATTCGTCGCCGTGGAGCTTTACACCGACGATGGCAGCGAGCTGAACAACAAGCAGGCCAAGCTTCGCGAAGAGCTGACGAATTCCGTCTCCAATCCGGTGTACGTCGTCATGACTCCCGACCGGGAGATCATCGACATCTTCGCCGGCTCTACCAACGGCCCGGGCGAATTTCGCGAGTTCCTTCAGAATGCGCAGGAGAAGGGCAATGCGAAACTCCTGGCAAGCCGGTAGCGTCACGGTCGGCGATGGCTCTCTGACAGTCATCGCCGGCCCCTGTCTGGCCGAATCTGAATCCCTCTGCATGGACGTGGCCGCACGGGTCAAAGAGATCTGCGAAAAGCTTGGACTTCCCTACATCTTCAAGGCCAGCTTCGACAAAGCCAACCGCACCTCGATGGACAGCGAGCGCGGCCAGGGCATCACGGCAGGCCTCAACATTCTGCAGCGAGTCAAGGACGAGCTGAATCTGCCCGTCACCACCGACATCCACCTGCCCGAGCAGGCAGCCGTTGTCGCGGAGGTCGCTGATATCCTTCAGATTCCCGCCTTCCTGTGTCGCCAGACCGATCTGCTTCAGGCCGCCGCTGAGACCGGCAAGCCGGTAAACGTGAAGAAGGGCCAATTCCTCGCCCCGCACGACACCAAGAACATTGTCGAGAAGCTGGAGGCGCTGAACGCAGCGGGCATCATGCTCACCGAGCGCGGCACCACGTTTGGCTACAACACTTTGATCGTTGATATGCCCGGCCTGGAGACCATGCGCTCTTATGGGCACCCGGTCTGCTTCGACGCAACACACTCCGCGCAGCGTCCGGGCGGTGCAGGCACCGCAACGGGCGGAGTCCGCGAGTCGATTCCCGCGATGATCCGCGCTGCCTGTGCGGTGGGCATCGACGCGCTCTTCCTGGAAATCCACCCCGACCCGGACAATGCGATGAGCGACAAGGCCACCCAGTGGCCGCTCGACCGGGCCGAAGAGATTCTCTCGATGGCCGCGCGCTTTCATGCCGTAGAGCGATGAAGCCCGACCTGATCGTCGTCGGCGCGGGCGCGGCCGGAATCATGGCCGCCTGGCGGGCTGCGACGCTCGGGGCTCGGGTTCTGCTCCTCGAAAAGACTCAGCGCATCGGCACCAAGATTCTCGTCTCCGGCGGCGGCAAGTGCAACATCACCCACGATGGTCCGGTTGAAGAGGTTCTGCGCGTGTTCCGGCCCAACGAAGCCCGCTTCCTGCGCCCGGCCTGCTACAAGTGGACCAATCGTCAGGTCGTCGAGATGTTCACCTCTCGCGGCCTCGAGGTCTACACCCGCCCAAACGGCCGCATCTTCCCCGTCGACCAGACGGCGAAGGATGTGGTGGGAATCCTGCGGGGCTATCTCGAAGAGGCGGGCGCTGAGATCCGCTACAACACTCCCGTCACGGGTCTGGCTCACGCGGACGGCCGAATCACGGGAGTGCAGACCGAAAAGGGCCTGATCGAGTGCGACCGCGTCATCCTCTGCACGGGCGGCAGCTCCTACCCTAACTCCGGCACCACAGGCGACGGCTGGCCGTGGGCAAAGGAGGTTGGCCATACGGTGGTGAAGGTGCGGGCCGCACTGGCCCCGATCTATCTAGAGCTTGAGCAGGAATGGATCGACGCCCTCAGTGGCGTGGCCCTGCGTGATGTCGTGGTGAAGGCGCGGATGACCAACAAGGAGATCGACCGCTGGCGCGGCGACCTGCTCTTCACCCATCGCGGAGTCTCCGGTCCCTGCGCCCTTGAAGTCAGCCGCGCCATCGACGAGCGGCAGGGCGATGGCGACGCCTCCCTCACGGTCGATCTGATGCCCGACAAGAAGCCGGAGCAGGTCGCTGAATGGGCGCGGGGTCACATCGCAAAGAACCCGAAAAGGCAGGCCAAGTCACTTCTGGACGGCTTGGTGCCGGAGAGCGCGATTCCCTGGGTGTTTCGCTCCGCAGACGCCGACCCGCAGGTCGCCTGCGCTCAACTGGACAAGAAGGCCCGCAATCGACTGATCGAAGAGATCAAGGGCTGGCGCATCGGCCAAGTCCGCACTGTGCCCCTTGAGAAGGGAGAGTGCGTTGCGGGCGGCATCTCCCTAGAGGAGGTCGACCCGCAGACCATGCGCTCGCTCAAGTGCGAGGGGCTGTATCTGTGCGGCGAAGTGCTGGATGTGGCCGGACGGGTGGGCGGCTACAACCTCCAGGCAGCATGGGCCACCGGCTATGTCGCCGGCGACACCGCCGCTCAAGACGCCTTGGGGTGATCTCCCAAGGTTTCCGGCAGGTCGGGGTTTGCCTTGAAGTTCTTATACTGAAGCTCCAGCGGCTTGCCGTTGAAATCCTTGCTTGTCCAGCCGCGAATGATGGGCTTCTCCGGGTCGAAGTAGATGGTCATCACAAAGCGATTGTCGCTTCCCGGCGCACCCATGTCCAGCGTGGTCTCCCGCACCGGCTTTTCATGCCACTCTGATTCCTTGACTTCCGTGAACTTCATCTCCCAGCCCGGCGCGCCGTTGACCCACGTCTTGCCCGTCGGCGTCTTGCAGACCCAGCTCAACAGAAGGCCGGAGGAGACTTCCCAACCCGGAACGGTATTGGGCCGCATGATCGGCTCGGTTAGGCTGGCCTCTGGCTTGTGCTTCCAGTCTTCGTAGACCATCGTGCCGTTGCTGTAGTAATCAGGAGCCCGGTGCTCTTCGGCAGAAGGCTTGGTCACCTTCAGTTCAAAGCGCATGTCCTTTCGCACCTTGAGATGCTGCTCATATTTGCCGGGAAAGAGGCCGCTCGTATTGTCGTGGACGATATCCACTTCGAAGGAGTCGAGTCCCTGGTAGTACAGCATCGCCTCCTTCATCAATGCGCCTCCATCGGCGGGGGCGACGGCGAGAACAAAGGCGAGCGAACTGAGCATCACAAGTGAGCTTACACCCCAGGCAGGCGGGCAGTTTCAGGCGATTTGCGAGTAGTTTATAGATATGATCTCGTTCGCTCTCGGCCTTCTGCTCGCCCAAGCACCCCGCTTTCCGCTGGTGGATGAGGGGGCGGGCGACAAGCAGTTCTCCACCTTCCGGACCAATCTGCTGCGGGCCATCGAGGTCGGCAACAACCGGTACATCGAATCCCGCATCACCGATGACATCAAGTGGAGCTTTGGCATCGAGAACGGCAAGCAGAGCTTTCTTGAAAACTGGAAGGAATCGCCGGAGGGCTGGGACGGCTTTCTGCGGGAGCTGAAGCTGGTCTTGGAACTGGGAGGCGGGTTCCAGCACGGCGGATTCTGGGCACCCTATACCCATGCCTTTTGGCCAGATGTGTCGGAAGAGCAGTACAACGCGACCGCCGTCCGACCCGACGCCCGGGTCTACAATGCGCCCCGAGATGGGGCCGAGGTCATCGCCAGGCTCAACTACGAGATGGTCAAGATCGAATATCCCGGCGACGGCACCACCCCTCCTCCTGGCTGGACGCCCATTGTGCGGAATGGCCAAAAAGCGTGGATGCGGGACCAGGATGTGAGGACGCCGTACTCTTACCGAGCCGGGTTCGAGAAGCAGAATGGCTCCTACTACATGATCGTCTTCATCGCGGGCGACTAGAGCCAGCGGTCAAGCCAATCTTTGTTGCGGTCCACCATGCTGGGGTGCCAATCGTGGCCCCAGTCCAGCTCTTCGATCACCTTCTCGCCGGGCAGCGCCTCGTAGATGGCCCTCACCTGCTCTGGACGCACCGCCGGGTCCTTCAAGCCGAGCGTGACCAGGGTCGGTTTCTCGCAGAAGGTGGCCTGGTTCAGCGTGTCGTAGTAGCTGATCGTGTGCATCACCCGCTCCTGCCCCAGCGGGATTGATCCCATGTAGTCGGTCAGCTCTTTAAGCGGATAGCGGTAGACCCGATTTGAGAGCGCCCACGGCATTCCGCCGAGGAACGGCATATCGGCGCAGACGGCCTTGATGAGCGGGCACCACGCCGCCAGCCAGATCGACATGCCTCCTCCCTGGCTCATGCCCATAGAGGCGATCTTGGTCTCGTCCACCTCGACCTGGGCGTGCATGATGCGCGCGGCGATCACCGCGTTCTGAAGCATCCGCCGGAAAACCCAAGTCTCCGGGTCCTCCGCTCCCTCGGCGAAGTAGCCCCGGGCTGGAGTGTAAGTCTCGTCGTGGAAGGCCGACTCGCCGAAAAAATTGAAGCTGAGGCTCACATAGCCGTCGCGGGTGCCGTATTCGTTCGGCATCATCGACCAGCGGCTGTATGGCGCAAGCCACAGAAACCCCGGGCCGTGATGGACGCCCTCCGGCACGGCGATCCAGCCATGCAGCTCCTGCCCGTCTATGCCCCTAAAGCGAAGCAGGTCGATCTGAAAGCCGCGCCGCATCTGCTCGTCTTGGCGCGAACGGACCGCGTCCAAGGGAGCATCCATGGCCTGCTGGACAGTCTCCTGCCAGAATTCGGCCATATCCTCCGGCGGATAGGGGGCCAGCTCGCTCATACCGCGCCGACGGCGCGCTGCTCTGCGTCAATGTGCATGCCGGTGGTCATCAGCCAGGCGGTGGCCCGCTGAATCTCCTCGACCGGTCCATCCAGCCGAATCTGCATCCAGCCGAAGTCCGTATCCACATTTGCCTTTACGATCTGAACCTTCACATCGAATTCTCGGCAGAGACGCCAAATCCAGGGCTGGTGGGCCTGCTCGTCGCGAGCGGTCAGGTTGATGTCGACTTGCGCCATAAAGCGGCCTATTTTACCGGTGCCCGGACCAGGCTCCGGGCTCTGTATAATGAATCTATATCTCACCGAGGAGCACTTTATGGATCAGGTCTACATTTTTGACACCACATTACGCGATGGCGAGCAGAGCCCGGGCGTCCGGCTGAACATGGATCAGAAGCTGGAAATCGGGCGTGCCTTAGCCGAACTTGGCGTCAACATCATCGAGGCCGGATTCCCGATCAGCTCCCCCGGCGACTTCGAAAGCGTCAACACTCTGGCCAAAGAACTCAAAGGCGTCACGATCTGCGGCCTCACTCGCGCCGTGGCCAAAGACATCGAGTGCGCTGCTGAAGCCCTGAAGCCCGCCGAGCGCGGCCGCATCCATACCGGTCTGGGTGTCAGCGAGAACCATCTTCAGAACAAGCTGCGCATGACCCGCGAGCAGGCGCTGGAGACCGGCGTGAAGGCCGTGAAGCTCGCCCGCCAATACACCGACGACATCGAGTACTTCATGGAGGACTCAGGCCGCGCGGACCGCGATTACGTCTGCCAGGTCGTCGAAGCCGTCATCGAAGCGGGCGCGACCACCATCAACGTCCCCGACACCACCGGCTACACCTACCCTGAGGAGTACAAGAGCCTCTTCCAGGACATCATCAACCGCGTCCCGAACAGCGACAAGGCCGTCTTCAGCTGCCACTGCCACAACGACCTCGGCATGGCGACCGCCAACACCGTGGCAGGTGTTCTCGGCGGCGCGCGGCAGGTTGAGGTGACCGTCAACGGCATCGGCGAGCGCGCGGGCAACACTTCTCTTGAGGAGGTTGTGATGGCCTTCTACATCCGCAAGGATCTCTTTGGCGTGGAGACCACGGTGGACACCACCAAGCTTCTGCCGATCTCGCGGTTGGTCGCCCATCATACGGGCATGATCGTCCAGCGCAACAAGGCAGTCGTCGGCGCAAACGCCTACGCCCACAGCAGCGGCATCCACCAGGACGGTGTGCTCAAGGAGCGCTCCACCTACGAGATCATCGCTCCCGAGCTGGTCGGCGCAGAAAAGAGCGAAATCATCCTCACCGCCCGCTCGGGCCGCCACGGCCTGAAGCACCGCCTCGGCGAACTCGGATTCGCCTTCCCGGATGATCGCTTCAACGAGATCTACGAAGCCTTCCTGGTGATGGCGGATACGAAGTCGGAAGTCGGCGAAGAAGACCTGCGCGAGCTGGTCAGCACGCACTAAGCGACAAGAAAAAGCGGGTGGCTTTGTAGCTACCCGCTTTTTTGTTGCCTAAAGACTCTCGATCCAGTCTCGAAAAGCCTTCATCACCGCCGGATTCACTTCACCGGGCCGTCCCCAGTCGCGGATGCTCTCGGCGAAGTCCGCCTTCTTGAAGAAGCCGTGATCGGCCCCCGGCACCTTGATGAACGTGCCGCTCTTGGCGATCCGCGCCAGTCTCTGATGATCGTCTTCGAAGGAGACAAAATCCGCCTCGCCGTACAGACCGAGAACGGGGCATTCCAGCTGCTCCCAGAAGGAGATCATGTCGGCGTTCGCCAGCTCCTGGTGGAAGCGATAGCTCCGCGCCACATAGATTTGGCGATCTGGCGACGAAGTGCTGTTGATGTGGTTCGCCAGCGTGGGGTCCGCCGCCAGAGCCTGCGCAGGTGAGAGGCCCTGGTTGAAGCAAAGCTCCACCATTTGCCGCTGATCCCGAGCCTGCGCGTCGGCCTGCTCTTCATTGGCTCCGCCCAGCACCGCCTGACGGCGCGTATTGCGGATCATGTAGTCGCCCCAGGGCTCGACGCCTGTTCCATAGGCGCAGACGCCCGCTACGGGCTCCTTGGAGGCCGCTATCGGCCCCATGATGCCGCCCATGCTGTGGCCAAAGATGTAAATGCGGTCTGCGTCCACATAGTCGTACTTCTTCACCGCCCGCAGCGCCTGCAGATAGATGTCTGACTCGCGCCAGAAGGTGACGGCTTCATTCGGCCCGCCGTCGCTGTCTCCGCAGCCCGGCTTCTCCCCCCGCAGAGTCACGTAGTCCTCAGCAAAGTAGTTGAGGAAGTCGGTCATGTACATCGACTGACTGAGCGGAGTTTCGACCGATCCGTACTGCAGCCCTTGGACAAAGAAGATCACGGGATGCTTCCCGGCCTTGCGGGGCTTGGTGATGATCGTTCGCATCCGTTCGCCCAGGCTCATCACCTGGTCGTAGATGACCTCAACTTTATCAGTGCCGGGGTCGAGGGCACGGCCCGCGAGATTCAGCGTCACCGTCTGCTCTTCCCCATCCCGCCGAATCTTGGCTGCAACCGTATTGCCGGCGGTCAGGTCCCGCATGATGGGTCCGAGCGATGCGACGGTCTCCAGCCGCTTGCCTCCGATTTCGAGAAGAACATCGCCGTTCTCCAGCGACGACTTCTCTGCGGTGCCATCGGGCAGAACCTGCTGGATGGCGATTCCGCCATTCGGGTCTGCGGCCACCTGTGCGCCGAGCATCACCCGGCGAGGCAGCGGCTCGATGCCGGCGGGCTGAGCCGAGGGAGCAAGGATCGCGGCCAGCGCGAGGATGGAGGTCACTGCCCCGCCTCCACGCTGTCGATCCACTCTCGAACGACCTTCATCAACTCAGGATTGACCTCTCCTCCCTGCCCCCAGCGCTCTTGGCTCTCCTTTTCGGACTCCCGCTTGAAGAAGGCATGATCGGTGCCCGCGACCTGCTTGAAGACGCCCTTCTTGCAGAGTGCGGCCAGGCGCTGATGTTCTTCGCCAAAGGTGATGAAGTCAGAGGCTCCGTAGAGCGACAGCACATGGCAATCCAGCTTTTTCCAGTAGGACGGCAGATCGACCGCCGCAAGCTGTTGATGCCACGTCGGACTACGCAGGGTGTAGACCGTGCCATCGTTGGAAGTGTTGTCGTTGTAGTACGCCTCCAAAGAAGGGTCGGCGGCCAGCACCTGGCGGGGCGTCAAGCCATGCTGGAAGAACAACACACCGAACTTGCGCTGAGTTTCAGCGGCTTCATCGGCCTCCGCCTGATTCCCATTGCTGAGCAGGCTCTGCCGACGCACATTTTTGATCATGTACTGCTCCCAGGGGTCGATGAAGGTTCCGTAGCCGCAGAGCCCGGCCACGGGCTCCATAGAAGCCGCGATCGGCCCCATCACGCCGCCCATGCTGTGCCCGAAGATGTAGACCGAGTCGGGCTTGACGAAGTCGTACTGCTTGATGGCCCGGAGTGCCTGTACATAGATGTCGGCCTCGCGCCAGAAGCTGAGATCGACATTCGCCGGCCCCTCGCTATCGCCCACGCCCGGCTTCTCCACCCGAAGCGTCACATAGTCTTCGGTGAAGCCGTTCAGGAAAGTGGTCAGGTAGTTGGGCTGACCGATGGCGAAGTCGACGCTGGAGTGCGGGATTCCCTGGATGAAGAACATCACCGGGTACCGCCCCGCCTTGCGGGGACGGGTGATGATGGTGCGCATCCGCTCGCCGTGGCTGACCACGCTGTCGTAGATCACCTCGACGGTTTCGGTGCCCGGATCGCGGGGCCGCTCGACCAAGGTGAGGTTGACCTCCTCGGTCTGTCCGTTCCGCTTGACTACCGCCTTAGTGGTGCCATAGACGGTCCGCAGGGCGGAGGCGATGTCGGTGACCGTGGCGGTCTCTGTCGATCCGAGCCGAGTGAGGATGTCGCCCGGCTGCAGCCCCGACTTGCCCGCCGTGAAGTTGGGATCGACGCTGTTGAGAACCACTCCCCCGCCGGGATCATTCGCGCCCTGGATGCCGAGGATCGGCTGGCGAGGAAGGGGTTCAAGATAGGTTTCGGGCTGAATATGCCCGGACACCAGGAAAGCGACTGCAAACGCTGCAGTCATGCAAAAGCACCTCTCATGCTCCGAAACTACTGCATTTCAGAGCATGAGAGTTTCCGCTTGGGGCTAGCCGGTCGGAGCGAAGGAGCCGACGGAGAATCGGACGTGGATGGTGTCGGAAACCACATCGACCGGGGAGCCGGTGTTGATGTTGAAGTCCTTGCGGGAGAGGTCGAATTCGGACCGAAGCACCAGCAGGTCGCCCGGCACGCGGTTGCGGTTGGGGAGCTGGCCCGGCAGATGCACAGCGCGCACGGGAATAGTGATCCGCTTGGTCACCCCGTGCATGGTGAAGTCGCCCGCAACATCGGCGGTCCAGGTGGCATCGGCGTCATCGGTCTTGGTGACGTTGTTGACCGAGACGATTTCAAAGGTGACTTCCGGAAACTTCTCGACATCCATCCACTGCGCCGAGTGCATATGCTCGGTCATGGTCGGATTGGCCATCTTGATTGTCGAGGCGTCAATGACGACCTTGCCTGTCGTCGCTTCCGGCTTCTCGGGGTCGAACGAGATGTCGCCGCTGATGCCGGTGGTATGGCCCGTCATCTGCTCAATTCGGCCATCCAGGCTGAATTGAATCGTGTTGACTCCCTTGGGGTCCTTGAGCGAGTAGCTGGTCGCAGTGAGGCTATAGAAGCCGAAGGTCGCAAGCGCGGCGGTCGCCGCGCCAGCTGCGAAGAGCATGGTTTTCAGTCGCATTGCTTTTCATTCTAATGCTCTCGGCGTCAAGATGTTTCAATTGCGGGCGCAACTAAGTCCGATTCCTGCTCAAAAGTTGAGTAGAAGTACGGGGTGTGCGATTCAAACTCGCCCGCGCAGGTGTCCACCATCTTAAAGACCGGAGTCACCTTCATGTCCTGAATCAGATTCCGCGCTTCTTCGGCGAAGGCGATGAAGTCCCGCACCGGAATTTCCTGAAGCCGGGCGATAAAGTGCGACCCGTAGGCAGCGCGGAAGCCCATCTCGGCGGCATGCTGCACCGCGCCGATCGTGCTCGGGTCTCCAAAGTATTCCGTGAAGTGCCCTTTCTTCCACCCAAGCGGCTGTTCTCCCTCTTCCGACCAGTCGATGTAGATGCTCAGCGCGACCAGCGGGTCGGCCGCCTTGCTGCGCTTGATGACAAATTCGTAGAGGTTAAGGTTCGGCCACTCCTGCAGCTCGTCCGTGATCCATTGATCAGCGGCCAGGATGGAGAGGATGGTGCCGGAGGGGTATCCGATCAGGAACGCCTCGCGGATCAGGTCTTCCAGCGGCTCAGACTGCCCCATGCTCATGCGGGCGCGCACCAGCCGGCCCTCGATGAGGAGGAGATTGGTCAGCTTCTGCAGGAACCAGCGGTCCACGCGGCTCAGGTCGTAGATCTGCTCGATGCCCCAGCCCCGGCGGATCGCCTCAGCAACCGCCCACAGGCGCTCATCGGTCGGATACTGGAGAGCGGTCTGCAGATCGACATCGTCGATGGGGGCCTCTTCCAGCGTGCCTTGGAGGCGGGTGTGGCGCAGATCCTTGTGCCGGACCTCAAGGCCGCGGATCGCCTTCATAAACGCCGACTCAAAGGTGCGGTCGATGGCCATGACCTCGCCGGTCGCCTTCATCTGGGTGGTCAGGCGGCGGTCGCCGGCGGGAAACTTGTCGAAGGGCCAGCGCGGAATCTTGACCACACAATAGTCCAGAGCGGGCTCGAAGCACGCCTTGGTGGTCTTGGTGACCATGTTCTCGATCTCATCCAGCGTCTTGCCGATGGCGATCTTGGCCGCGACGCGGGCGATGGGATAGCCCGTGGCCTTCGAGGCCAGCGCCGAAGACCGGGAGACGCGGGGATTGACCTCGATGATGTAGTAGTCGAAAGATTCGGGATTGACCGCAAGCTGCACGTTGCAGCCGCCCTCGATCTTCAGCGCGCTGATGATCTTGAGCGAGGCGGTGCGGAGCATGTGGTACTCGATGTCGCTGAGCGTCTGCGAGGGAGCGACAACGATGGAGTCGCCCGTATGGACGCCCATCGGGTCGAAGTTCTCCATGTTGCAGACGGTGATGCAGTTGCCCGCCGAGTCGCGCATGACCTCATACTCGACCTCCTTCCAGCCGAGCAGACTGCGCTCGACCATGAGCTGGCTGCGCATCGAGAGCTTCAGTCCCTTGCGGCCGATCTCCAGCAACTCTTCGCGGGTCTTGGCGATGCCGCCGCCCGTGCCGCCGAGGGTGTACGCCGGGCGCACGATGCAGGGGTATGGGACTTCATCGAGGATGGCGCGCAGATCGTCGTCGCTCTCCACGATCCAGCTCTCCGGCACCGGTTCGCGGATCTCGTGCATCAGCGCTCGGAAGAGTTCGCGGTCCTCTGCCTTCCGGATCGCTTCAAGCTGAGTGCCCAGCAGCTTGACGTTGTACTTCTCAAGGATTCCGAGCTGAGCGAGCTGGCTGGCGAGGTTGAGTCCGGTCTGTCCGCCCAGGGTGGGCAGAAGTCCGTCGGGCCGCTCTTTGGCGATGATCCTCTCGCAGAATTCAGGGGTCAGCGGCTCGATGTAGACGGCGTCGGCCATCTCGTCGTCCGTCATGATGGTGGCCGGGTTGGAGTTGACGAGGACGACTTCGTAGCCCTCTTCCTTCAAACTGCGGCAAGCCTGGGTGCCTGCGTAGTCAAACTCCGCTGCCTGGCCGATGATGATGGGTCCGCTCCCGATGACGAGGATCTTCTTCATGAGGACTCGGGATCACATTATGCCGAACGGGAGAGGCTCAACGTGAAAAGGCCCTGCCGCTTGGCAGGGCCTTTTCTTAATGAAGCGTTGTTCTCTGTTTACTTCGTGATCTGAGCGATGGCCGCGTCGAGCTTGGCCAGGCCCTCTTTGTCAGCCTTCAGGTTGACGAACTTGGCGACCACTTTGCGGTTCTGGTACACGAAGATGGTGTTCTTCACGTCCGTGCCGGTGTTCACCTTGTAGTTCTTCACCGCGTCGTCGGTGGCCGGAAGGTGGGCGATGCCGATCTTATTCATCTGGGACTTCTCCGCCTTGGCGGCGATGTCCTTGCATGCGGTGACGCAGGCGTCGCCGCGGGTCAGCATGATCATGAAGCCCTTCAGGTCGGCCGACTCGTTCTTGGCGACCGAAGCATTCAGGTGCTTGGCGATGGCCTCGGCGTTCTCGACGCTGTCATTCACGACCCAAGCCTGGACTGCCGGGCGATTGCCGTACTTGCAGGGCGGGCAGGTGTCGGTGCCCTTGTCCGGGCCGCTGACGTGCATCGGGTGGAACGGGGTGACCATCTCGCCGACTTCGAGGCCGGAGGCGATGCCTGCGGGAGCCGAAGCCTTTTCAGCGCCGTTGCTGGTCAATGCGATGGCAGCCATCGGAATGGCGACCGCAGCCGCGGCGGCAACGATAAACAGAGTTTTCTTCATGACTCAAATTCCTCTAAAGCCAGTATATGGCCTCACTTGATCTCTAATGGATTTGAACCTGTGAAAGTTCCCCAAAGTGGTTACTTTGGCACCGCTTCCGGCCAGGTGGAGCCGATCGACGACGGCTGGACGCTGATCCCCGCGCCGCTGCCGGTCATGATTCCGCATTTGGCAAAAAGCTCTTCCGCAGGCAGAGGAGCCGTGGTTTTGACGCAGAGATCGTAGAGCGGTCCGAGCTTCTCTCCGCCGTACTCCACGCACAGTTCACGGATGCGGCTTTCCTGATAGCCCGGCTTCTTGTTCGTCTCTTTGTACAACTGAACCATCACATCGTCCAGGCTGCGGGTGTTGTTGCTCTCAAAGCGGATGGCAAGGTCCAGGCATACGCCGATGCCTTTGCCCTTGGTGTAGTAGCTCAATCCGCCGAAGCCCTGGCTTCCTTCGGCCTCCCACACGCGGCGGCTAGATTCTTCAGCGCTGACGCGCTTGGCGGCTTCGCTGCGGGCGAGGCTGTCGGTGACGCGACGCATGGCTTGAATGAACTGCTGACGCGTCATCTGCCCCGCTCGGTAGCGGATGACGTCGGCATAGTAATCGGTCACGCCTTCCAGCCACCAGAGGCTGGTGGTGATCGCCGGTTTGGTGTAGTCAAACGGGCCGAGAACATGCGGACGAATCCGCTTGACGTTGAAGAGGTGGAAGTACTCGTGCGAGATCAGCCCTGCCGCCGACTGAGCTTGGGGGCTGTAGATGCCGAGCCGGGTGCTTGACAGGTGCTCCAGGCCGCCTCCGCCACCGGCGACATCGCAGAAGAAGACGTAGTGGTCATAGGGCAGCGAGCCGAAAAGCTTCTGGCTCTGCTCGATGATCGGCACGCAGACGCTCTTCCAATCTTCGGCATTGACCTCGACCTCGCGGTTATAGAAGACCACCGTGTGATCCTTGCCCGCAGCCCTGAACTCGACTGTTTTGAGCCCGCTGCCGACCACAAAGGGGGAATCCAGCAGGACGTCGTAGTCAGGAGCAGTGTAGGAGAAGCCGCCCATCGGGTTCGGCACCTTGGGCAGAGCGCAGACCGCGCTTTCGCCCGCTCCGAAAGGCATGATGGTCAGGGTGTGCTCTTGGCGATCATGCCCCTTGAACCAGCCCAATACGCCCGGACCGCTGACAAACATCTGCGTGCGCGTGACGCGGAGGTTGGGCGAGAAGTTGCCCTGGCTGGGCGAAACCTCGTACTCCACCTTGTCGGCGCCTTCGGAGACGGTCCACAAGTTCGGGTCGACGGGCGACTTCTGCGCCGCCACCGCCTGCCCCTTGTTGCTGAAGCGGATGTTGGAGACCTGCTTGCCGTAGTCGAAGATTTCATAGTCGCCCGGAGCCCACGCGGGCATCCGGAACTCGGTGGAAGTGCCGTCCCACAGCAGGATCGTCACCTGGGCCTTGGCTGTCTCTGGCAGCGGGCGCACCGTGTATTCCGCGCTCCAAGCCGTGGCGGCTGCAGCGGTGAGAGCAAGCAGGGCGATTCTCTTCATCACTTCATTCCCGGGACATCTATGACCAGCGTCACTGGCCCATCATTCACTAATTCGACGTCCATATGCGCGCCAAAGACTCCGGTCTGCGTTCGCGGATACCGCTCGCGAAGGGCGGAAACGAATCGTTCGAACAGCATCTGTCCCTGGTCGAACCCTGCTGATTGGACGAAGCTGGGCCGTCGGGATTTCAGCGCGTCCCCATAAAGCGTGAAGTTCGAGATCGCCAGAATCTCGGGCTCCGGCAGCTCGCCCAAGTCTTCCAGGCTCAGGTTCATCTTCCCTTCCGCATCGTTGAAGATGCGGAGGCCGTAGACGCGGTCGGCCAGCTTGACGGCGTCGGCCTCGGTGTCATCCTTGTGTGCCGCGGCCAGGACGAGAAGCCCCCTGCCGCACCGGCCCACAACTTCCCCTTCGACGGTTACCGACGCGCTAGACACCCGCTGAACGACCGCCCTCACACCCGCCTCCGAGTGCTGACCGCGCGAAGAATGCTCAAGACGTCGGCGTACTGGCCAATCTTGTTCATCACCTGCCGCAGATGCGCGGCGTCGGTGACGCTGATGGTGATGTCGATTTCGGCGGTGTGGTTGGGCAGCGTGCGGATCTTGCCGGCATTGACGCTGGCATGAGCTTCCGCCAGGATCGTCGAAATGTCCATCAGCAGACCGTCGCGATCCACGGTGACGATCTTCAGCCCGACGGAATACTTCGTATGCCCGTCGGACGGCCACTTGATGGGGATGACGCGCTCGGCCTCCCGCTCCATAAAGCTCAGCAGGTTCGGGCAGACGCGGCGGTGGATCATGATGCCCCGGCCCCGCGTGACGTAGCCGACCACGTCGTCTCCCGGGAGCGGCTCGCAGCACTTTCCGCGCCGGGTCATCACGTTGTCGATCGGCCCTTCGATCAGCGTCTGTTCGCGCTGGCGGGTCGTCGGTCGGAAATCTTTGGCATCCGGCGGAGGGGCGGCCAGCTCTTTGAGCCGCTGCACCACGGTCTTGACGCTGGTGCGGCCATCACCCACGCGAGCGAAGACATCCTGCGGCTTCATCACGTTCCGCATCTTTCCGGCGATCTCGGTCATCCGTTCGTCGCTCAGATAGATGCGCGGGTCCATGCCCTGAGAGCGCAGCTCCCGCTCGACGACTTCCCGGCCTGTCTTGGCGCTCTGCGTCTGGTTCTGCTTTCGCAGAAAGCCGCGAATCTTGGCCCGGGCATGCTGCGACTTCACATATTCCAGCCAGTCCAGGCTGGGCGACCCGTTTGATCGCGTGATCAGCTCGACTACATCTCCGTTCTGGAGCTTGGTGCTGAGCGGAACCATGATGCCGTTCACCTTCCCTCCAACCAAGGTCAAGCCAAGGTCGGTGTGGACGCGGAAGGCAAAGTCGACCGGCGTGGAGTCTTTGGGAAGATCGAGGACGTCGCCCTTGGGCGTGAAGCAGAAGACCTGCTCGGAAAAGAGATCGGTCGAAAGGGTGCGGAGGAAGTCGGAGGAGGTGCGGGAATCGCTGGACCAGTCGAAGAGCTGCTTTCTTAGCCGTCCGAACTGGTCAGAGGAATCGGCCTTCTCCGCCCCCTCCTTGTACGCCCAGTGCGCGGCCACGCCAAATTCAGCCACCTGGTGCATCCGCGCCGTGCGAATCTGCACTTCCAGCGGACCGCCCGAGGGACCGATCACCTTTGTGTGCAGCGACTGGTAGCCGTTGGGCTTCGGCGCAGCGATGTAGTCGTGAAAAAGGTTCTGCATCGGCAGCCAGAGCCCGTGCACCACGCCCAGCGCCATATAGCAGTCCGGCTCTGTTGGCACGATCACCCGCAGCGCGGCCAGATCGTAGACCTCCTCAAACGGAATCTTCTGCTTGACGACCTTGTTGTAGATGCTGAACAGGTGCTTGGAGCGGCCCATCAGCTTGGCGTCCTGCAAGCCGCGCATATCCAGCGCCGCCCGCAGCTGCTCGATCGCCTTGTTGACCTCCGACTCCCGCTGATTGCGGGTCTTGGCCACAAGCTCAGAGATCTCCTTAAACTCTTTGGGGTGAAGGATTTTGAAGGCGAGGTCCTCAAGCTGCCACTTGACCTGCCAGATTCCGAGGCGAGCCGCCAGCGGCGCATAAACATCCAGCGTCTCGTTGGCGATGCGGACCTGCCGGTCATTGGAAAGATGGCCGAGCGTCCGCATGTTGTGCAGGCGATCGGCCAGCTTGATGATCATGACCCGAATGTCTTGGGCCATCGCCAGGAGCATCTTTCGCAGGCTCTCCGCCGCCCGGGTCGATTCGGCCACCCGCTTCTGCCGGTCGGAGGCTTCGCTGGGCAGGTTGAGCTTCAGCTTGGTGACGCCTTCAACAATGCGGAGCACGTCGCGGCCGAAGAGGCGGTCGATGTCCTCGGTGGTGTGTTCGGTGTCCTCCAGAACATCGTGCAGGAGCGCAGCGATGATGGAGTCGTCATCCATCCTAAGCTCAGCGATGATCTGAGCGACTTCGATGGGATGGGTGACGTACGCCTCGCCGGAGCTGCGGGTCTGCCCGCCATGCGCCTCCGCCGCCATTTCGATGGCCCGGCTGATGCGCTCCCGGTCGGCGTCGGGCCGATGCCGTTCTATCGCCTCCCAAAAACTCTTGATTTCGGGCAGCTGATGAACAGGATCGGATGAAGCGGCGCCAGCTTCCATAAGCAAAAAATGCACCAGCCGCGCGGCGCTGCGCAGCGAGTGCATTGATTATAGCTTTTTGTCCCCTACTTGATCGGATCGAATTACGCCCGACCGGAGAGAAGCTTTCTCACTTCTTCGGCCTGCTCTGGGGTATCCACCGCGACGGCGGTGGGCTCGCCGCGATTCATGCGGATGCGCACGCCGTTCTCCATAAACCGGAGCTGCTCCAGGCTTTCCGCCTTCTCCAGCGGCGTCTGCGGCCAGCTGGGATAACGCATCAGCGCATCGCGGCGGTAGGCGTAGAGGCCGATGTGCTTCTTAAGCGGTTCGCTCCGCTCTCCCCGCGGGAATGGGATCGCATGGCGCGAGAAGTACAGCGCCCAGTCATTCAGATCGGTGACCACCTTGACCACGTTGGAATTGTCCTCTTCTCCCGGCTCGCAGTCGCCGTAGACGCTGGCCATTTCAACCGAGGCATCGCGCAGCATCGGTTCGCCCACGGCCTGGATCGTGGCCGAGGAGATCAGGGGCTCATCGCCCTGCACGTTGACATAAAAATCGGCTTCAATCTTCTCCGCCACTTCGGCAATGCGGTCTGTGCCGGTTGGGTGCTGGTGGCTGGTCAGGATCGCTTCTCCGCCGAATCCCTCGCACGCCTCCACAATCTCCCGGTCCGGGGTGGCGACCACGATGTGATCCGTCAATCCGCTCTCTTGGGCGGCTTCGTAGACCCACTGCACCATCGGCTTGCCCAGAAGATCGCAGAGCGGCTTGCCCGGAAAACGCTGGCTGCCCATGCGGGCCGGAATCACAATCACACAGTCCAAAGTGACGCGAAGATTACCTATCCAAAATGAGAAGGCCCCGGCTTACGCCGAGGCCACTCATTTGCCAATTGGGTATGGGGTTCATCACTGACCCCGGTTTAAGCTTTGGGCGCTAAAACCCAATACCCCGATGGCTGTGTTTGTCTGATTTCATATTTAAGCAACACCTCCTTCGTGCTAGATTTGCCGACTCTAGACAAAGCCGACTAATTATTGAGACGAAGTTTCAGTCTCTTCCGTTTCACCGGACCGGGTTCCCCAAAGAGCCTGTGCTTCGCGGGCGTCGATGGTGGCCAACTGGGGCGACATGCGAAAGAAGTCCATCACTTCGGGATGGCCCAATGCGACCGAGGCAATCCAAGTCTGCGATCCTGCCTTCGCGTAGCAGAGCATCATGCGGCTTCCTGCGGAACTCCAGAACTCATACTTTGCCGCCGCACTCTGAATCGGCGTGCCGGGCTCGCCGTTGTACTGAACCAGTTCAGCCCGCAGCTCATCCACAAACTCCTGGTCCACGCTGTCGTAGATCAGCAGGACCATGGCGGTCTTGCCCTCGTAGGTGATGACTCCGGCCGATTCGCCATCGGTCTCCCAGCCCCACACGTCAAAATCTTCTCCCAGCGACGCTGGCCGCCTGACCGAACCAAAGGCGCGGGTGGGCCGGGCCAGGCTCAGCTTGGTCTCTGCAAGGCTTTCGCCAATGGTGATGCGGTAGCCGGGCTCTCCCTCTTCTGACGAAGGACGAACGATGCCCAGCGGATCTTCGGCAGAAGCATCGCTGTCGCTCCCCCAATCCAGTTGGGTGAGTTGTTGAGTGGAAGCGCCGTTCTCGCTGTTCTCAAACACCTGTACGGCGTCGGTCTCGCCGCAGCCGGCGGCGATCAGGAGCGCGCTACTCCACAGAAATAACTTCGTATTCCTGAACACCAGCAGGAGCCTCTACCTGAACCTTGTCTCCGGCCTGGCGATCCATGAGAGCGCTGCCCAGCGGCGAGGTGATTGAAACCAGATCGTTGATCGGGTCGGCCTCGAACTCTCCAACAAGCTTGACGTTCATCTCGCCGCCATAAGTGAGATCCTTCAGCTTGAGCAGGGAGCCGAGGTGAGCCCCCTCGTGACCTTCGGGTTTCTCGACGATCTTGGCGAACTGGAGAGTGTTTTCGAGGTCTGAAATTCGGGATTCCAGGCGAGTCTGATTCAGCTTCGCCTCATGGTACATGGCGTTCTCCTTGAGATCGCCGTGCGACTTGGCCTCGCGGATGTTGTCCGCAATGCGCTGCCGTTCGGAGCCCTTGAGAAACTCAAGCTCCTTTTTGATCTTTTCGTAGCCCTCTTGGGTCAACAGGACCTCGTGCGACATAGAGTTCATATTGTAGCATGGCAACTTCGGATGAACTCGGAGAAGGCGCGCCTGAGCATCATCATCGTCAGCTACAACACCCGCGAGCTGCTGGCGGAATGCCTTGCGTCTCTTCCCCTCCAGCACGAGGTCATTGTCGTAGACAATGCCTCGGTTGACGGTTCGGCAGAAATGGTGGCGCAGGACTTCCCTCAAGCCATCCTCATCGCCAATGACCGAAACCTCGGACTTGGAGCGGCAGTCAACCAGGGCTTTCAGCAGATGACCGGCGATCTCGCCCTCCTGCTCAACAGCGACGCCCGCGCCGAATCCGGCGCCATCGAGCGGCTCATCCAGGTGATGTACGAGAACCCCGACGCGGTGGCCTGCGGCGGACAATTGAGGCATCTGGATGGAAGCGTTCAGGCTTCCTGCTGCGGACGGCTGACCCTGTGGGCGGTCTTCTGCGAGCAGACCCTCCTGGAAAAAATCTTTCGCGGCAGCCGCCTGTTCAACGGCTATTGGCAGACAAGATGGGTGCTGCAGGAACCCGGAACCATCCACGAGGTCGAGCAGGTGATGGGGGCGTGCCTGATGATGCGGCCCATTGAGCAGTTTGATGAGGACTACTTCCTCTACTGCGAAGACACCGATCTCTGCCACCGCCTGCGCCGCCACGGGCGGATTCTCTATGTGAGCGATGCGGTCTTCGTCCACGCACTGGGCGCAAGCAGCCGCGGCAATCCCTGGCGGGCCATCGCCTTCTACAACCGGGGCAAGGAGATGTTCTTTGCCAAGCACCACTCAGCGGGCAAGGCGCGCTGGTGCCTCTTCTGGGATCGCGTCGGCGCGCTCAAGCGGCTGGCGCTGTGGGGAATCCCCTGCCTGCTCACGCTGGGTCTGGCTGGGCGGTTCCGGCGTCAGGCGGCGTGCTTTTGGCGGGTTCTGACGTGTCCGGTGAGTGGACCTCCGCTTCCCCCAGATAGCGCGGCAACACCTCGCTGACCGCACCATCCATCTCGACCTCTCCCCCCTTCAGCCAAATGCACCGATCCGCCGTGCGGCGGATGGCGTCGGCATTGTGGGAGACAAAGAGGATCGTTCCGCCCGCCTTCTGAAACTCTTCGATGCGGCGATAGCACTTTTGCTCAAACTCGTAGTCGCCCACCGCCAGCACCTCGTCCACGATCAGGATCTCGGCATCCACATGGACGGCCACCGCGAAGCCGAGCCTCGCCTGCATGCCGCTGCTGTAGGTGCGGACCGGAGCGTCGATGTGCTTTTCGATCTCGGCAAAGGCGATGATCTTGTCGATCCGCTCCATCACCTCTTTGCGCTTGAGGCCGAGGATCATGCCGTTGAAGAGGATGTTCTCCATGCCCGTGAGATCGGGGTGGAATCCCGCGCCCAGCTCAAGCAGCGGAGCGATGCGGCCATGCACGATCGCCTCGCCTTCGGTCGGCTTGTACACGCGGGCGATCAGCGAGAGCAGGGTGCTCTTGCCCGCCCCGTTCCGGCCCACTACGGCGACGCTCTCTCCCTTGTTGATGGTGATGTTGAGCCCCTTGAGCACCTCAAGCTGTTCGATGCGCCGCCGCTTCCACCAAAGAAGCATCGTCTTGAGGCTCCCGGCTCCGCTGTGGCTGAGCGAGAAGGTCTTCTTGAGGTTCTTGAGTTCAATCGCCGCGCTCATGGCCTCTCCACAAACTTCCATTTCAGTCGGTTGAACATCCAGTAGCCAAAGATCAGCAGGCCGAAGGAGATCAGGACATTTCCGCCGAAGATCGCCCAATTCATGTCGAGCTGATTCACCAGCTCCGGCTCGCCCACGTCGATTCGCCCTGGGGGCACCAGCGTCTTTTTGAATGCCCAGGAGAGCAGCGCCATCGGGTTCAGGTTGTACAGCACGAACAGGATGTCGCCGCCCGGCTGATCTTGGAGCGCGTAGTAGACCGTCTCCGTGAAGTACATGATCGGCGTCAGGAAGAAGACCAGATACAGCGCGACTCCCACGATGTACTTCACATCCTCGTAGAACACGTTCAGCGCCGAAACGATCAGCGACACCCCCGCCACATACGCAAGCGTGATCACCAGCAGGACGGGCAGAAACGCGATGCGCCAGGTGAAGGGCGAGACTTCGAAACCCGTCGCCGCATAGACGATGAAGAGGTAAGCGAAGAAGACCACAAAGGCCAGCATCAGGTGAATGAAGTTGCTGATGACCGATGCGATGGGCAGGATTTCGCGTGGAAAGTAGACCTTCTTGATGACCTGAAGCGACAGCAGAACCGACTGCGCCGAATCCATGATCGCCAGGTTGATGAACATGAACGGCAGATACGCCGCCAGCACATACACGCTGAAGTTCGGCGTCTCATTCCGCAGGAAGAACTTGAAGACCACCGTCATGACCAGCACGGTGGCCAGCGGATTCAGCAGCGACCACAAAAAGCCGAGCATGCTGTTCTTGTAGCGAATGCGGAGCTCGCGCTCCACCATCGCCCACAGGAGCTCGCGGAATCGCCACAGCTCCTTCAGGTCCGCCCGCATGGACTACAGCCCCTCCGCACCTGCCGCCACTTCCTCATCGGGCACCTCGATGGCATCCGGGATGTGGCCGAGCTTCTCCAGCGTCAGCGCGGAGCCCAGCAGCCGCTTGGTATAGGCGTGCTGCGGGTTGTGAAAAATGTTTTCGGTCGGGCCTTCTTCCACGATCTGTCCAAAATACATAACCGCGATCCGGTCCGCAATGAACCGAACCGTGCCCAGATCGTGCGAAATAAACAGATAGGAGCACCCGATCTCCTCCTGAATGTCCTTGAGCAGGTTGAGGATCTGCGCCTGAATGCTGAGGTCGAGCGCTGCCGTCGGCTCGTCGCAGATGACCAGGGGCGGACGCAGGGCAAGGGCGCGACCGATGGCGGCCCTCTGCCGCTGTCCGCCGCTCAATTCATGCGGATAGCGGTCGGCCAGGTGCGGGCTGAGCCCGACCTGCTCCATCAACGGTTCGATCACCGGCTCCCTTTTGGCCAAGCGGAACGGCTCGGCGAGAATCTTGCGGATGGTCCACTTGGGGTCGAGGCTGGCAAAGGGGTCCTGCCAGACCATGCCGACCCTCTCAGCGAGGATGCGGCCGGCTCCAGAGAGGTCCTTCCCGAAATCGATGCTGCCCCCCGAAAGCGGCTGGAGGCCGAGGACTGCGCGGGCCAGGGTCGTCTTGCCGCACCCGGATTCCCCTACGACCGCGACGGCTTCGCCGGGCTGGATATGAAGGCTGACTTCATTGACGGCCCGCATCTCTCCGCCTCCGGCTTTTGGAAATGCAACGACCGCATCATTGATGCTCAAAAGCGGCTCAGACACTCTCTCTCCTTCCCTGGCTCCACTGCAGCCTGTGCGACAGCTTCTTGAGGAAATCCTCTGAATCCAAGCTTACCAGCCGGGTCACGCGCTCGGACCGGGTGATCCTCACGCTGTCTCCGTGCAGCATGTGCAGGCGGCTCTGGCCATCGCACGAGAGCACCGCATCGCCACGAGAATCGATGGTGATGTCGATGGTGCAGTCGGGCGGCAATACCAGCGGCCTTGCGCTGAGCGTGTGCGGCATCACGCCGACGATGAGCAAAGCCTGCAGTTGAGGATCGACAACCGGACCGCCAGCGGAAAGGCTGTAGGCAGTCGACCCCGTCGGCGTCGCCACGAGCACGCCATCGGCCGGATAGCTGCTGATGCGCCGCTCGTTCACAAAGACATCGAAGGTGAGGACGCGGGTGGTGGCGGATCGCTGGACCACCGCTTCGTTGAGCGAGTGGAGGGTGGCGACCGTCTTCTCCTGGCGCAGCAGTTCGGTCTTGAGCATCATCCGCTCCTGGATGTTGGACTTGCCCTGCATGAAGTCCTCCAGAGCGGCTTCGACATGCTCGGGCATGCACTGGGTGACGAAGCCGAATCGGCCGAAATGGACGCCCAGCAGCGGGGCCCCGGTGCGCGAACTGATGTGCGCGGCGCGGATCAGCGTTCCGTCGCCGCCAAAGCTGATGATCAGGTCAGCCTGGCCCAGTTCATCGATCGGCTTCTCTTCTGCTCCCAGAAGCTCGGCTGCCTCTCGATCGGCCTGAGCCAAAACATTTCGGGCCCGAAACCAAGAGACCGCCTGTTGGGCGGCCTCCATGGCGTCGGGCCTGAATAGGTTGACAAGGATGCTGACGCGCACGCCTTACATACTGGCAGATTTCAGCCGTGCGAGGTTCTTCTTGGCGTCCTCGAAGTTCGGGTCGATCTTGAGCGCCTTCTGCAGGATCAGGATCGCCTCTGCGGTTCGATTCATCCGCTCAAGCGTGATCGCCAGGTTGTTGTACGGGGGCAGATAGTTCGGATCGTTCGCAATCGCCTTGCGGAAGTGATCCTCGGCCATCTTGCTCGCGTTCTTGTCGGCAGCCTGAAGCAGATACCAAAGACCCATTCCGTTCAGGGCGCGGGCGTTGTTCGGCTGGGCCTTCAGGACCGTTGCGTAGTGAAAGCGGGCGTTGCTGATCTGCCCCACATTCCATTCGCCGTCGGCCAGAAGCAGTCGAACATCGACTCGGTCAGGCTCTTCGCGGATGACTTCCTTCCACAGCTCGACCGCTTCCGCAAGCCTGCCCGCCTTGGTAAGGGCGGCGGCCATGCTGAGCTTGCCATCGATGCTGTTGCGGCTAGCGCCGGTCATCTTTTCGAAGAGGACGAGCGCCTCCTCATACTGGCCCTTCTCGAAGAGGATGAGGCCGAGGTTGTTCAGCGCGTCCGGATCGGCGGGCTCAAGCTTGAGCGCCTCCCGGTAGGCCTTCTCTGCGGTCTCCTTGTCTCCGGCTCGGGTGCTCAGCACGCCGATGTTGAACCAGATCGAAGCGTTGGCGCGGCCGCTGCTGGCCAGCTCCTTCATGATCTTCAGAGCTTCGTCGGTGCGATTGGCGCGGTTGTAGCTCTCGGCCAGAACCGTCTTCGCATCCAAATCAAGCTCGCCGCGTCCTTCAGCCCGCTCCAGATACTTGATCGCGGACATGTGGTCGTGCGCCTTGAAGTGGGCCAGGCCGGCGTTTCGGGCGAAGATCGCGTTGCTCGCGTCCTGGTCAGAAGCGTTGGAATAGTGCTTGGCCGCTTCGGCGAACTTGCCGAGCTGCTCGTAGCAGTAGCCAAGGTTGTTCTCGCCGTGCCGGCGGCTGATGCTGCCCTGTGCGTTGGTCGGGGTCAGGCTAACGCCCTTCTTCAGCGGCTCGATGGCATCTTCGTAGCGGCCCATCTGCATCAGCAGGCTGCCGATGTTGTAGTGGGGCGCGGCGATGTTCGGCGAGACGCGGGCCAGTTCGCGATAGGCTTCCAGAGCCTTGGTGCGGCCTGCATCGGTGCCGAGCGCCGAGTAGGCGTTGCCCAGGTTGTTCAGAACGTCCGGCGACTTCGCGCCGAGGCTTCGGGCTCGCTCGAGAACGCGGACGGCATCGTCGGCGCGGCCTTCCGAAAGGTAGGCATAGCCCATCCAGGAGAGCACGCCTTCGTCGTTTGCGCCGACTGCTTCAATGCGCTCGAAGAGGGCCAGGGCATCCTTCTCGCGGCCCACCTTGAAGTAGGAGAGGCCGAGATCCTTCATCGCCGAGAGCTTCTCGGAGTCGGACTGCTGCGCGGCGACGGCCTTTTCAAGGAACGGGATCGCTCCCTGGTAATCCTGGTTGAGCAGGTGAGAAGAGCCGGCAAACCGCAGCCAGCGGGTCTTCTGCGAACCTTCAGACATGTCGGCCAGTCGGGCGAACGAGCCGGATGCGTTGGCGTACTGACCGCTCATGTAGTAGGCGATCGATACGTTCTGCAGGTTGCCATAGTTCATGGCGGCCTCGCTGCTCTTGCCGAGCGCGGGCGTCAAGACGTCGATGGTGGGCCGATACTCGCCATTCTGCAGGTGCAGATAGCCCAGCCAGGTGCGGACGGTCAGGCTTCGGCCGTCTTCGGCCATCAGAGCGTTCAGAGCGGAGATGGCGTCGACGCGGGCCTGGGCGACATTGCCGCCTTCGTTCACGATCTGCTGGTAAGCCTGGATGACCTTCGCGGCGCGATTCTCCAGGTCCTTGTTCGGCTCAGAGCCATCAATATTCTGCGGCTTCAGATCCCCAGGAAGAAATGTTGCGTTGGAGAGCGAAACCGTCTCCACTACCTGAGTCTGAGCGCCCGCATTCTGCGCTGCGGCGGGGGCAGCCAGCCCCACGGCGAGCACCGCGGCAAAAGCCAGCGAAATCAAATTGCGTTTTAACATATGGGCAGTCAGTCTCCTTGTCCTCTAAGCAGGCGCGAGTCAGCGCGCCGATACACTACGCCACAAGATTTGCGCCAATGTTCTTAGCATTATTGCTTGTTTACGGACGCATGGCTGCCGGAATTGGCCCTTCGTAGGCTGACTTCAACTCAGATACCAGCAAACTTACGAGGTTTTCCTGTCCATTGCGAACCGTCAGCTCGCCGCCCGACTTGCGGCCCTTGCCCACAACCGCCAGATTCAGGTGATTGCGGCTGTGCGACTCAATCGCTGCCCAGTCGCATTCACGAGCGGCAAAGAACACCCAGCCCGGCAGTTCTCCAAACAGCCGCGCGTCGCACCGGTCGGTGAACTGGAACGGCTCGGTGCTGACATCCAGCTCAGCGCCTGCCCCACCCTCCATCGCCATCTCGGCCAGAGCGAAGAGCGGTCCGCCTTCGCTGACGTCGTGGGCGCAGGAGATCAGTCCCTGCTCGGCCATGTAGACCAGCCACTTGTGCAGTTCACGCTCGGCAGGCAGGTTTGGCTGAATCGGTCGGCCGTTCTCGGTGCCGTGGACCTCCGCCAGATACATCGAAGCCCCCAGGCCGAGGTGGATTCCGTAGTCAAGATCGGGATAGATCAGGCCGATCACGCAGTCTTCCTGCGGCAGGGCCATCGTCAGCCGCTTGGCCGGGTCCTGCATCACGCCGATGGCCCCGATCATGGGAGTCGGCAGAATCTCCCCGATATTGCTCTCGTTGTAGAAGCTCACGTTGCCGCTGACCACCGGGGTCTCCAGCGCTTCGGCCGCATCTGCAATGCCGCGCACGGCCCGCTCAAACTCCCAATAGACCTCTTCCCTCTCCGGGTTGCCGAAGTTGAGGCCGTCGGTCAATCCGCACGGCAGCGCGCCGGTGCAGGCGACGTTTCGGGTCGCCTCCGCGACCGCCAGGCATCCGCCCGCGTAGGGGTCGTGGTGCGTCCACAGGCCGTTGCCATCGACCGAGAGGGCAATTCCCACATCTGCGCCGCGCAGGGCCAGCACCGCCGCATCTCCACGGCCCGGGGTGACGGTGGTCTGGGTCTGCACCTGATAGTCGTACTGCTCGTACACCCATCGCTTTGAAGAGAGGGTCGGGCTCTTGAGAAGGCGGAACAGCGAATCGGCCGCATCACCCTCCGGCACGGTTTGAATATCGAAGTCGCGGGACTCCAGGTAGACCGGATGCTCTCTGCCCTGCAGCTGATAGACCGGGCACTCTTCGGTGAGGATGTCGGCGGGCATCTGGCATGCGATTTCGCCGTGCCTCCGAACCGTCACGATTCCATCGTCGGTGACATAGCCGATGACCACCGCGTGGGCGCCCCACTTGTTGAAGACATCAATGACCTCCTGCTCGCGGCCCTTGTGAGCGACGGCCAGCATGCGCTCCTGGCTTTCGCTGAGCATCAATTCGTAGGCGGACATGTCGTCTTCACGCATCGGCACCAGGTCAAGATCGACCTCCATGCCGACTCCGCCCTTGCTCGACATCTCGACCGTCGAACAGGTGAGTCCGGCCGCGCCCATATCCTGGATGGACTGGATCGCGCCGGTCTTGAGGGCTTCGAGGGTGGCTTCGATCAAAACCTTCTCGGCAAAGGGGTCGCCGATCTGTACGTTGGGCCGCTTGTCTTCGCCCTCTTCGTCCAGCCCCACACTGGCAAAGGTCGCGCCGTGGATTCCGTCCCTGCCTGTGGCCGAGCCCATATAGATGACCGGATTTCCGACGCCTTCGGCTCCGGCGGTGGCGATCTCATCGGTCCGCAGGAGGCCGACACACATGGCGTTGACCAGCGGATTGCCCGCATACCGGGGGTGGAAGGAGACTTCGCCTGCAACGGTCGGAACGCCGACACAGTTGCCGTATCCGGCGATGCCCGCCACCACGCCCTCGAAGATGCGGCGGCTGCGGCGCACTTCATCCGCCGGGCCTTCGCCGTCGCGGATGGGGCCGAATCGCAGCGAGTTGAGCGCGGCGATCGGCCTGGCGCCCATGGTGAAGATGTCGCGGATGATGCCACCAACGCCCGTGGCGGCTCCCTGATAGGGCTCGACGGCGGAAGGGTGGTTGTGCGACTCGATCTTGATGGCGGCTCCCCAGCCATTGCCGAGGTCGATGACGCCCGCATTCTCCAGGCCCGCGCCCTCCATCGCTTCGTCGTACTTCTTGAAATAACGCAGAACGGGCCGCGAATACTTGTAGCCGCAATGCTCGCTCCACATCACCGAGCACATGCCGAGTTCAGTCAGGCTGGGCTCTCGCCCTAAAAGCTCCCGGAACCTTTCGTATTCAGATTGGTTCATACCCATCGAGAGGTAAACATCGGGGGAGATCGCCGCCATGGTTCGAATTATATCTGTGACCCTGCTGCTGACCCTGGCCCTTGCCGGATGCGCGCCGAGCGCCTCCCGCTGGATCGGAACCTGGGAAGGGGAGATTCCCGGCCTGGTGCAGGCCGACAAAGACGACGCCATCGCCGGCACGCTCCGAAAGGTGCGTTTGGAGATCCCTTCGGCCACGAGCTTTCAGCTTGTGGAGTCGGGGGTGAACATGGACGGCATGCTCAGCATCCACGGCGACACAGCCACCCTGAAGGTCATCAACCGGTTCGACCGGGCGGTTCCCAATCCAGAATCTGAGGAGAACAAGATCATGCTGACCCTGGCGGAAGACGGAACGATCACCTACGAGCCGGGCGGCGTGTGGAGATCAAATCCTACAGTGCTGAAGAAGGTGGAGGAGTAGGGGGATTCAAGACAATGTTGGCCAGAGGTCCAGCCTGTGAGGGCTCAAGCGCTCGCTTCACCTTCTCCTAGGCCGCTCCGCGCGATCAAGTTTCTCTTTCAACCGAGACGGAGCTTGGGACTCTGCCAACAAATCTCCTGAACTGTCTTTAACATCGGGGATTACCCCGCTATTCTTTAGACGCGAGAAGGGGGTGAAAGGGTCGAGGAGACCTATTCGACCTCGTGGTCACCGATCAGCGAGGAGGGCGAGGCCCCGAACCGCTTGGCGAACACTCGGCTGAAGTGAGCCGGGCTGACGAAGCCGAGGCTCCGCGAAACATCCGACACCCGCAGGCCCCCTCTCTGCAGAAGCTCCCTCGCCTTCTCCAGCCGCAGCGACATCACATATTTGTGGAAGGGCTGACGCGTCGCCTGCTTGAATAGGTGGCGGAAATGCGAGGTGCTGAGGCCGACCGACTCAGCCACTTCCTCATCGCTCAGCCTCCGGCCAAGATGCAGCTCTATGTATTCGAGGGCCTTCTTGATCTGCCGGTCCGACTGGCTTACGCGGCGTCCGAAGAGGACCTCGGTCAGCTCCCACGCCTGCTGCTCGGTCCACAGCGAAATCTCTTCGCGTGAGGTGAATTGGTCCACCTCTCGGGCGGCGGTGAGCTGAAACTCGTGCATGGTCCGGCTGGCCCCCAGTTCGAGGAGCGCAGCGGAGATGACGGCCAAAAAAGTGAGCGCCAGGCCCTTGGCTTCGTCCAGGCTGCCGGTGCCGGATTCGACACCCGCTCTGAACTGGGCGACAGCGGTCTGGAAGCGGGGATAGTCGCGCAGACGCAGGATGCCGCCCAAGTCGGAGAGCGCAATGCGGTCGCCGTGGCCTCGAAACGGGCAGACCGCGACCTCCTCCGACTCGATCACGATATCAAAGATCGCGAAGCTGGCTGAGGTGCCGCTATCCCAAAGGATGATCTCATCCGCCCGGCAGGGGCGCGGCAGCTGCCAGGAGAGCACGTCCACCCGGTGCTGTGCGCCGTTCCACTCCACCGTGCCGACGGTCTGAAGGCAGGTGCCATCCCCATTGGGACGATAGAGCGGCGTCGGGTCTGAAGAGGCTCCGTAGTGGCGGCCCTGGATTAGATCGATGCGAAAAAGCGGAGCCCCGTCGTGCTCCACGCGAAGAGTCGCGCCGACAGCGCCCAGCGGCTCGTACTGCGCCTCTGCGTAGAGCGCAAAGATGCCGTAGACCCGCACTTCAGTCAGGCGGGCAGGAGCCGGGGGGATGACTGCGCGAAGCTCTCGCGGGAAGGCGCGCGCGGGATGCCGCTCCGCCCCCCCACCCTGCGAAAGCCAGGCACGGCCCCCGATGGCGTCTCCCTGTTCATCAGGAAGACGCCACTCGGGACCATCCCAGCGCCGCTCAAACTCTCCGCGCAGAACCGATCCGGACATCTCTTACTTGCCGGCGGGCTGCTGCATCTCGACTGTGGTATGCGGCAGATGGCCAAAGAGCGACTCGCGCACACCCGAAAGCTCGGGGCGGTGCAGCTCGGCGTCTCGCTGGTAGTAGATCGGCACCCAGACGGCATCGTCCAGGGCGATGTCTTCGGCCTGGGCATACAGCGGCAGGCGCTTGTCCAGATCGAGCAGGGTGTCTGCCTGGCGGCAGAGCCGGTCGAACTCGGGATTGTTGTAGCCGCACTTGTTCTCCGGTCCCCAGGTGGCCAGCATGTGGCTCAGGAAGTTCTGAGGGTCCAGGTAGTCGGCAGCCCAGCGCATGTGATAGAACGGCAGCTTCTTATCGTTGTACAGCTCAAGATAGGCGCGCCACTCCTTGGTCTGCAGCTTCACATCCACGTTCAGGTGCTCCTTCAGCATTCCGGCCACCGCTTCGGCAACCAGCTTGATGTCGGGGAACTTCTCGCGGAAGTACATCTCGAGCGGCGGGAGGCCCTGACCGTTCTCGTATCCGGCTTCGGCGAGCAGCTCTCGCGCCCGCTCCGGGTTGAAGTCGAGGTCGTTGGCGTCGGGCCGGTGGCCGACCACACCCTTCGGCACGATGCCGGTGGCGGTGGTGTTGATGCCGCCCATCAGCGTCTCGACGATCTGCTTCTTGTCGATGGCCATGGCGAAGGCCTGGCGGACCTTCTTGTCCTTGAACGGCTCGTATGCGAGCTGGTTCATTCCGATGTACCAGACCGCCGGGCGCTCGAACAGCTCAAGCGTATCCTTCAGGGCCGGGTCGTTCTCGACGCCGGTGATGTCCTGCCGCTGGAGCATGGTCATATCCAGCTCGCCGCTACGGAACTTGTTGAGTCGGGTCTGCGCGTCCTTGATGACGATGCGCTCGATCCGGTCCAGCTTGGGGCGGCCGCCGTGATAGTCGTCGAATGCGGCCAGCGTCACCTTCTGGTTGGTGACCATGTCCTGAATCTTGAACGGGCCGGTGCCGATCATCTGATCGACTTCCGTGATCTCCTTGCCCATCGGCACCGCTTCCTTCGGCATGACGGCGGAGACGAGGTAGGTCAGCTTGCCGACAAAGTACGGAGTCGGCTGCTTCAGCATGATTTTGATGGTGTAGTCGTCGACGACCTGGTAGCCGGAAATCTCCTGGGCCTTGCCCTGCACCCGGTCGGTGACGCCGACAATGTCGCTCAGATAGGCATCTGCCGTCTGGGACGCAAGCGCCGGATCGCAGTTGCGCTCGATGGACCACTTGAAGTCCTGCGCGGTCACTTCTCTGCCGTTGTGGAACTTCACTCCCTTCTTCAGATGGAAGATGTAGGTGGTTCCGCCGTCTTCGATGTCCCAGCTCTCGGCCAGGTTGCCGACGGGCATGTTGTTCTCATCCCAGGTGACCAGACCTTCCCACACCTGCTGAATCAGGTCGAGGGTGTCGCCGTCCTGGACGATGCCGGGATCGAACGAGGTCGGGTTGGTGATGATGGGATATCGGAAGACTTGCCAATCGGATTCACCGACGGTTCGTTCAGGGAGAGCCTTGCTCCCGCCACCGCAGCCTGCCAGGATTGCCAGGCTGGCGACAGCACAAAGCGCCGCATAGATGCCTTTCATGCTGAGCCTATTTTACTGGAGTCCGGCCGAAGTCAGTGATTCCCTTGCAGAAGTGAACGCTTTCAGGCTGTCGTGAAGCTCATGACGCCAGAATCTCTGGAGCACGACGAGGCACTCTTCCCACCCGTTGAGACGCGGCGGAGGCTCTTCCAAAGGCGTGAGCTTGTTGAGGGCCATGAGGGTCTCTGGTTGGACGCTGAACGCGTCTCCATAACTCCGCGCGGACTCGCGGCTGACGTGTCCGCCCGCCGAGGGAGACACCCACGCCGGACGCTCGCTGACCCTTTCTCCCGTGTCCTGGCACTCGGTCCAATCGGGGCTGCGTCCGTCGTGGACCATGAGCCGGGCGGCGGCCCAGGCCAGCGCCGGACCGGGCTCCTCTTCTCTCTGCAAGGCCTGCAGCAGCACGACCAGGTCGTGATACGCCTCCGGCGCGGGCGATTCATACGGGATGGAGAGGCGGATTAATTCGCAGAAGGCGAGCGCCGAGACGAGGGCCTCATAGCTCTTCCTCAGCCCCGGAAAGGACGAGATGGGCTGGACTTGGGTGATGTACCGCTGAGCGCGGCCCTGGGCGTAGTGGAAGATCGCATGGATCAGCGGCTCGCTGCTGCCGGCGAGTCGTGAGCCGCCCTTCCGCGCCCCCTTGGCGACGACATCCAAGCGTCCACGGTCGGGCGTTAAAAGAGACAGACGCCGGTCTGATTCTCCGGCGTCTGTCCTTGATAGCACTATGGCTTCGGTCGTCAGCTCTTGGGACAGCTAGCCGCCTCCGCCCGCATTCTGGATCGCCTGGATCCATTCGAGCCAGATGTAGGCCATGCGGTCGATCTCCAGCGCGAAGCGGGCCATGACCGTCGAGCCGAAGATCGCGCCGAAGCCGATCATCAGCAGCCAGCGGCCGGCGGTGTTCACGCCCATCAGGAACTTGCCCTTGATCTCGTAGCTGAAGATGAAGTAGCTGAGAGCGGCCAGAACCGTGATGACGAAGATCAGGTTGCTCAGGGCTTCGCTGGGATAGTGCGAAGCCTGGACAATCGCGATCTGATCCGGCGTCAGGGGAGTGCCGCTGCCCGTGAAGGGCACCCGGAACGAGCTGGTGTTGTTCGGGATGAGGGGCAGCATCGAGCCGTAGATCTGCGGACCGAACTGACGCCACCAGACCTCCACCTGCTGTCCCGACCAGAGGCCGAGAATGATGCCGATAGGAATGCGGCTCATCCAGTTGTTCTTCTTGCTGAAGACCGTGTAGCCCAGCAGTCCGACCGGCAGGAGGACGATGTAGATCCAGTAGCCCCGCTCTGCCGGATCGGCCCCGGTTGCGGGCCGGCCGACCATCTTGAGCCACCAGTCATTGTAGAGGTTGTCCTTCCAGAACGCGACGATGGAATAGCCCGCCGCGAGTCCAAGGAACATGTGCTCAAAGAAGCGATAGAACTTCGTCTCTTTGTACAGCACGCTGTACAGGCCAATGGTGGCCAGCACGCCGAATGTGATCTTGACTACCGTGAAGTCCATTTAGCGGCGACCTCCCTTCTTCTTGGCGAGCTGCATGCCCACGTTGCCGATGATGACCGCGAGGATCATCAAGATCAGCGCTGCGTGGAGCGCGGCGTAGTATGCCTGCCCTCTGCCGAATGTCTTTGTCGTCCCGTATTGGCTGTCTCCAGGCGGACTCTCTAGACTCGGCATGTCGTCCGCGACGATGGACTTGAGGTCCTTCACAGAAGACTTGAGCTCGCCGACGGCGATGGTCTTCGTAGTGTCGGGATCCTCCCAGTTGACGCCGCCGTCCATCATGCTCTCCATGTCATAGACACCCTTGAGGCCGATGGCGACGCCGCTCACCTGGTTCGACTGATAGTACGGCAGAATCTGCGGGCCCATGACGCCCGTGCAGAAGCACAGGATCGGCAGCTGGCCCGAAAGCCGCTGAATCGCAATGTCGATGGTGTTGGAGGCGGTGATCAAGATGATTGAGCTGAAGTCCTCGATCCGGTTTACGTCCTCCAGCAACGGGCTGCGGAAGATGTCGATCTCTTCGCCCGTGGGAGTCTTGGTCTTGCGTCCTTTCCACGCGGTGCGGATGTTGTTCTTGATCGCCTGGGTGGATGCTTCTGCGTTGGAGAAGTAGCCAAGGTCGATCCAGTCCACACCCTTTTCGTAGGTGGTCAGTCCGGCTTCGCGCCGCTCATCGTTGATCGTCCGCATGGTGTCGCGGAAAACCTGGGGAGCCTGCGGGTCGGCCAGCGACTGCATGACGAATTTGATGTTGCGGCTCATCAGGATGCGCAGCAGCGCCTCCGTGTGGCCCATGTTCTCGCCGCGGGTGGACTGAGTCCAGTCCGACTGGATGAGGACCGGCTTGTTCGGATCCAGTTCAGCCAGCGTGATATACGCTGCCGCAGAGCTGGTATCCGGCTTGGCCGGAATGGTTACGGGCACAAAGAGCATGCCGGACGTCGCCAGCAGAAGGATGACGTAAAGGATACGCCGATCGATCTTCTGCATCTTTTCTGCAAAGCTGACATTGCTCACGCGCTGACACCTCCCTTCTCAAGTCCGAGCCAGATTCTGAGGCCCATCGCAAGGGCGCCCAGGCCGACTCCAAATTCCAAGGCACGCAGGCTGGGAACCTGCAGATAGGCTTTGATCCATTCAGACACGGTGGTCAATCTCACGTTGTCCCAGAAGCTTCCGGGCTCCGCTGCTCCCGGCAGCATGTTGATCAAGCCGTTGAACATCGTATCGAACGCGCCCATGATGCTGAGGATCATGATGAGGGCGCTGGCCATCAGAACGGTGGCTTCCACCGACCGGATGCGGAAGGCGCGATACGCAGCCGACAGGATGAAGAACGCGATCATGGAGAACATCGCCGCGTCCATCTGCTGAAGGAGTCCGTTGAACAGGAGGTCGAAGCCGTAGTTGGCGTGCCCCCAGTTCTCCATCAGCTCCAGCGCCTGCTCGGGATCGTTGAACTGGCGCAGATTCCAGTCTGCGTAGCCGTAGCCGATCATCAGGCCCATGCTGAGGATCAGCACCAGGCTGAAGAACCAGTCCTTCTGCTTCTTGAAAAGGCGCACCAGATGGATGCGCATCAGCGAGAAGATTCCCAGGCCGAGGAGGAACACGGTGAGGATGTTCGCGACCTTGGCGACGTGCGGAAGCGCGTCGGAAAGCCAGAAGCCGAACCCTTCAACCGCTCCCCGCGGCAGGTCGGTCGCCTCTCGGCTGACCGGCTGCGGCCACAGGTAATAGAGCACAAAGAACAGGCCCGAGATGAAGGTGAAGCCGACGACGATCGGCTTTCGGGCACGGGTCGGCGCGAATGAGAGTCCAAGTGCAATCGCGCTGGCGAAGAATAGCCCAAGGAAGATCCAGATTTTAAGGTTGAGCGAGCCGGGCTCAAACGACCAGCTGAAAAACCCGGTCTGGGCGAGAAGGCTGGACATTACTCAGTCTCTCCTTCCGGCGCGGCGGCAGCATCTTCTTCCTCAACCGGCTTCTGCGGCCGTTCGATGCCGGTCACATAGTCGGGATAGACGGCGGGGTTGAAGATGCGATACACGGCGGTTTCGTTCTTTCGCTTCAAGGCGCGCTGATCGCCGGACTGGGCACGCTCTTCGGCCACAGGCTGAAAGATCGTGCCGTTGTCGACATCGACGCGCGCAAGCTCGGCGGGCTGAGTCATTTCAACTGATAGCATTCCGGTGCCAAGCACCATGGCGGCGGCGATGGTCATCTTGCCCCAGTCTTGGCCGACCAGGCTTCCAACCAGCACCGGCTCTCGGGTGAGGTAGGCGCTTGCGGCGTAGAACTCGTCGCCGATCAAGACGTAGTCGCAGGCCGCGATGAAGAACGGCGTCTGCGTCGTCTGGGTCGAGCCGGCCACCTGAATCGCGCCGACCGTGTTGCAGGTTTCGGCAAAGATCAGCGATTCGGCGTAGAACGCACCAAGCAGGAACGCAGCCGCGACTTTTTCACGATGGATGATTCCCGAGACGCCCGCCGCAAAAGCGAACTGGCGGTCGCTGATGAACTGCACATAGTCGGTGTCGTAGCGGTCGCCCATGCCCTGACGCTGATACACGTCTCGGATGACCTCTTGCGCGACGGTGTAGACCGCCGCATCTGCGCAGCAGAGCTTGATGGGAGTCGAAAACTGTGCGGCCGACTTGGTGACGTGCGCGAAGATGCTGAGGGCCTGCACGCTGATGGCGTCCAGGGTGCCGATGCCCGGCACCATAAGCACCGGTCGGCCCATTTCAGTCGCGCGGCCAATCGCATCGTCGAGCGCGTTCAGACCCGGAATTCTTCGAATGAAGAGCTCCTTCTTGCCCCGCTGTGCCCTCGCAATGTTATAGAGCACAAAAAACACGACCAGAAGGGTCGCCGCAATGGACACCCATCCTGTATCGAGATATTGACTGCCGGCATAAGTGGCAATCCAGCCTGTGTAGATATTCTGCATGAAGGCTACGACTCCTTGACGTCCGCCTGCTTGGATTCCTCCAGCCGCTCAATGAGGCGGTCAATCGCCTCGCGGTTTCGGATCAGGCGGCTCCACTCATTGACATTATCGATGCCTACGAATGGAGCGAGAAATGGCGAAAAGGCGATGAGCGCCTGGCTCCCGATACCGGCAAGGGGCTTGTGCATCTCAAGAAAGAGCGTCGCTGGAACCTCCATGCGCCGCTTGCTGATCTGATCGGCCAGTTGGTCGATCATCTCCGCCTCCTTCTCCTGACTCAGTGGCTCCAGCCACTCCGTTCCCGTGCTCATCGTTCTCCCAGAACTGGCGTATTTTGGCCAATACCGCGTCTTCGTTGCCAGCGAACCTTAACAGCACGCCCCGAAATGCATCAAGGCGCGATTCGCTCGCCAGCGGCGAAACGCGTATTCCATTACTTACTGGAATGAGACGCTTTACGTCACCCCAAAGCACTTCCGTAACGCTCAAACCGCATTTCGAACGCGCTCCGCGCTCGTCGATGCGGTACTTGATCGGCAGAAATACTTCGGCGGCCGAAAACAGGATCGCGCACACCGCGCCCACTCCCACCAGCAAGTTGTTGAACATAGAGTAGCCGATCAGGCCCGCCGCGAGCGCGAGGACAAAGACGACGAGACGCTTTTTCGGCATCTCATCGCCCATCCTCACCTCCCACTCAAGGGCGGCAGATTCCTGTTCGCTCATCCGCGCCTCAGCGCCAATTGCGGAACAGCGTGCTGACCGACTCGTTGAGATGAATCCTGCGGATCGCGTTCCCGATGAGGGGAGCGATGGGCAGAACCGTCAGCTTGGGGAATCGATTGGAGCTCGGAATGGGAACCGTATCCATCGAGATCACCCGGCTCACAACGCTGTCCTGAAGCCGCTGCGAAGCGTTTCCGCTGAAGATCGCGTGGGTGCAGGCCGCCATCACTTCAGTGGCGCCCCGCTTGAGCAGAGCCTCCGCACCCATGATGATCGAGCCGCCCGTATCGATCATGTCGTCGATCATGATGCAGCGCTTCCCTTCCACATCACCGATGATCTCGACGATGTCCACCTGGTTCGGCTCAGGGCGGCGCTTGGCGATGATGGCAATCGGCGTGTGGAGCATTTCTGCCAGCGACCGGGCGCGTCCGACACCGGCGACGTCCGGCGAGACGACGATCACGTCGTCCATGTCTTGATAGCCCTCGTTGACAAAGTGCTCTCCGATGATCGGACCGCCGTAGAGGTGGTCCACCGGAATTCCGAAGAAGCCCTGAATCTGCTCGGCATGGAGATCGACGGCCACCACACGGCCCGCTCCCGCCTTCTCGATGAGATCGGCCACCAGCCGCGCCGTCACCGGCTCGCGGGGGCGCAGCTTCTTGTCCTGGCGCGCATAGCCGTAGTACGGCATGACCACCGTGATGCGGCGGGCCGAAGCGCGGCGGAACGCATCCAGAAGGATGAGCAGCTCCATGAGGGTGTCATTCGCCGGAGCGCACGTCGGCTGGATGATGAAGACGTCGTTGCCGCGGGCGCTTTCGTCCACCATGATCCTCAGCTCCCCATCGCTGAATTTGGTGGATGTCATCTGCCCCAGGGGGACGCCCAGATGGCTGGCCACGCGCTCGCCCAATTCTGGGTGAGCGTTGCCGGCAAACAGCTTCAGCCCCGAAAGGCTTGCATTCAAGATTCGCTCTTCTTCAGTTCTCGCCATCGTTTGGCCCACTCTTCTTTGTTGTCCTGCCTTGCCCGGCCGATGCCGAGCGAATGATCGGGCATATCCTTGGTGATGACGCTGCCCGCAGCCGTCATCGCGCCGTCCCCGATTTTGACCGGCGCCACCAAGGTCGAATTCGATCCGATAAAGGCTTCGGAGCCGATCTCGGTTCGATGCTTCTTGAATCCGTCGTAGTTGCAGGTGATCGTGCCCGCTCCAATGTTCGACCGCTCGCCCACCGTGGCATCGCCGATATAGGTGAGGTGCGAAATGCTCGTCTTCGAGCCGATCTTGGAGTTCTTGATCTCGACAAAGTTGCCCACCTTGACCGACTCGCCCAATTCAGTGTGAGGGCGGAGGTTGGCAAAGGGGCCGCAGCGCGAGCCGTCGTTCATGGTCGCCTGGTCGAGGTGGCTCATAAAGGCGCGCACATTGCGCCCGATGGTCGAGTCCTTGACCCAGGAGTTGGGGCCGATCTCGGAGCCCGCGCCGATTGAAGTTCTGCCTTCAATCACGGTCATCGGCTGGATGATCACATCCGGCTCGATGCTCACGGGGCCTTCGATGTAGGTTGAGTGGGGGTCGACGATGGTCACACCGGCTTCGGCGTGGCGTCGAAGAATTCTCATGCGGCCGATCTGCGCGGCCTCGGCCAGCTGCCAGCGGTCGTTGATGCCGATGAACTGGCTGTGATCGGCGAACTGCCGCGCCTCGACCACGCCGCCTTCGGCGCGGATTGCGGCGATCACATCGGTGAGATAAATCTCGCCCTGAGCGTTATTCGCGCTCAGCGTCGGCAGAATGCGGAAGAGGGTTTCGGCGTCAAAGCAGTAGACGCCCGGGTTGACCTCATTGATCTCGCGCTGCTCCGGCGAGCAGTCCTTGTGCTCGCGGATGGCAGAGACGCGGCCATGCTGATCCCGAATGATGCGGCCATAGCCGGTCGGGTCCTCCAAGACGAAGGTGGCCATCGACGCGCCCGCTCGGGCGGACTGCTGGAGGTCGATCAACGCTTCCACCGTTTCGGACTTGAGCAGGGGAACGTCGCCTGCGGTGACCAGGATCGAACCCTGGTAGCCCGCAAAGGCTTCCGCCGCGCAGAGGACGGCGTGGCCGGTGCCGTTCTGCTCTTCCTGCAAAGCGTAGCGATAGCCGTCGCCCAGCCGCTCTTTGGTGAGGTCGCCGCCGTGGCCGACAACGACCACGATTTCGCTGACGCCGCCCTGGCGCAGGGCCTCGGCTGCCATCTCCACCATCGGCATGCCGCACACTTCATGCAGGCACTTCGGAAGCTCCGACTTCATGCGGGTTCCCTTTCCGGCGGCAAGGATCAATCCGGCAGCTTGAGAACGGGTCATGGCAGGCAGAAACGATACCCCGGGGCGGGGCGGCCAAACCAGGCGAGACGGTCCGACGACGCACTACAATAGGGACATGGGAGTGAGGGCGCTCAGCCACCCGTTGGCGCAGCAGACTCTGGCGGTGCTGCGGGACAAAGACACACCGCCCGACGTCTTTCGCCGCCACGCCGACATCCTCTCCTCGATCCTCATCCTCGAAGCGACCTCGAAAATGAGTCTGGAGGATGTGGAGATCGAGACTCCGCTGGAGGCGATGACGGCCAAGAAGCTGGCCCACGGGCTGGCGGTGGTGCCGATTCTGCGTGCCGGGTTGGCGATGCTTCAGCCCGCTCTGGAGCTTTTCCCAGAAGTGGCCGTGGGATACATCGGCCTGGAGCGGAGCCACGACACCGCCGTGGCCAACAGCTACTACTGCAAGCTGCCGCCGCTTGAGGATAAGTATGTTCTTTGCGTCGACCCGATGCTGGCCACCGGCGGTTCCGCCGCGCAGGCGCTCTCGCTGATCAAGGCCCAGAAGCCCGCAGTGGTCAAACTCGTAGTCATGGTGGCCGCGCCGGAAGGCATCATTCGCGTGAGCGAAGAGCATCCGGACGTGACCATCATCACGGGTGCCATTGACCGCGAGCTGAACGAGATGAAGTACATCCTGCCCGGGCTGGGCGATGCGGGCGACCGCCTTTTCGGAACCTGAGATGCTCAAGAAAGAAGCCCGGCTCAGCACGGTCTGCCTAGCCCTCATCGGAGTGGTGGATCTGCTCTCCACGATGGCGCTGCTCCTGCTCGGCATGGCCGAGGGCAACCCCCTTTTTGGGTGGCTGCTGCGCTACGGCCTGCTTCCCTTCGCCATCGGCAAGATCATCTTCATCGCCGGACCGATCCTGATTCTGGAGTGGGCGAGAAAGAGCCATCCCCAGACCGCCGAACAGGCGACGTGGCTCGCCTTCATCGCCTATCTTCTGCTCTGGGGATTCCAGCTTCTGCGGATCGCCTAGCCCTTCAGATAGGCATCCGGAACGACGGCCTTCGTGACTTCCTTATTCGGCACGCGGAACGGCACAAGAGTGCTGACGCCCGGCTCCTGCATGGTCACGCCAAACCAGACATCGGCCGCTTCCATCGTGACCGCGTTGTGCGTGACCACGATGAACTGCGTCTGGCCGAGGAACTCCTTCATCATCGCCACGAACCGTTCAACGTTGCGGCCATCCAGCGGAGCGTCCACCTCGTCAAGGATGACCAGCGGGCTCGGCTTGATCTTGAGCAGGGCGAAGAGGAATGCCAGGGCGCTGAGGGCTCTTTCGCCGCCGCTGAGGAGGGCCAGCCGCTGAGCGCGCTTGCCCGGCAGGGTGACGTGGATTTCGACGCCTGAGTCGAGCACCTGATCCGGCTCGGTCAGCTCAAGCTCGGCGCTGCCGCCCGCAAAAATCTTCTCGAACATCTCTCGGAAGGCGACCTGCAGTTTGTCGAAGGTTTCGCGGAACCGCGTCTCCGTGAGGCGGTCCAGCTCCTTCATGCTCGACTGAATCTCGGCCTTGCCCTTCTCGATGTCCTCCGCCTGGTGGCCCAGTTCTTCGACGCGCTGCGTCAGGCGGTCATAGGCTTCGATCGCACCCAGATTGACCTCGCCCATTGAGCGGATTTCGCGGCGCAGACGGGCGACGACGCCGGGGGCGTCATCCGGCACATCCGGCTCGGGTGCGGCAACCGCATCGTCCTCGGTCATGCCGTACTCTTCGAGCAGCCGCTGGGCAGAAGAGGCTCGCTTGCCGTCGGCGCGGGCGCGCTTGATTTCGGTTTCGTGGGCGCGGTCGGAGAGCGTCTTGGCCCGGGTGTGGATCTCCTGCTGCTCCGTGCGGATGCGCTTCAGGTCGTCCTGCATGTGGGTGCGGGCTTCCTGCGCCAGCTCCAGCTCCTGTTCGCGGTCCTTGACTGACTGCTCCAGCTCGGCCGAGCGGACTCTGGCCTGCTCCTGCTGCTGGGTCAGGCTTTCGCGGTCGGGCTCGATGTTCTCCAGCCGCTTGGCCCGGCTCTCCCGCGATTCGGTGAGGTGCGCCATGCGCTTTTCAAGCTCGCGGCGGCGGGTTTCGGCCTCCGAGTGTCGCTGCGTCAGCTCTTCCAAGCGGTGCCGCATCTGCTGAGAGCTGGAGCCCTTTGCGCCTAGCTTCTGCAGCAGGTCATCCCGCTCCTTCTCAAGCGGGGCCGTCTCGACTTTGACCGTGGGAACCGCATCGATCTCCGCGAGCTTATCCAGCTCAAGCTGCAGCTTTTCGCGGCTCTTCTCCGCCGCCTGCATTTCGTGCTGCAGGCTCATCAGCCACTGCTGCGCTTCCTTGAGTTCCGGCTGGACTTCGGCGATCTCGGACTTCAGCGATTCGATCTCATCGATGAGCGCCTGACGCCGCTGGTGGCGGGTCTGATCGGCCTTGCCGCTCTGGTCCGCCACTCGCTGCAGGTCGCGGATGCGGCCCTCGATCTCCTTCAGCTCCGACTTGCGCTGAACGACGCCGTAGTGCTGGTTTTTGCTGACGCCGCCAGTCACCGCGCCGCTGCTGTAGACCAGTTCGCCTTCCAGCGTGACCATGCGGCTCCAGCCGCGGGTGCGACCGAGTTTCAGAGCCGCGTCAAGGTCTTCGCAGACCACGACGCGTCCCAGCAGGCTCTCGATGACCGGACGATGCTCCGGCTTGCAGTCCACCAGCTCGTGCGCCAGGCCGATGACGCCCGGCTGCCGGGTGACATTGATCAGCTCGTCGTTCATCACGAGCCGCCGCATCAGCGTGATCGGCTGGAAGGTGGCGCGTCCCAGGCGATTCTGCTTGAGCAGCTGAATCGCATCTTTGGCGGCGCGCTCGTCGGGGACGATCAGGTCGCCCGCCGCGCCGCCGAGGGCGGCTTCGATGGCGACGGCATGCTCCTTGTCCACGGTGATCGCCTCGGCGACCGGGATGTAATCTGAGTCGAGCTGCCCTTGTTCAGCCGCGGCCATGACGGCGCGTGAGCCGTGCGCCAGTCCTTCGTGCGCCTCCAGCGTGTGCAGGATGCCGCGGCGGCGGCCTTCGAGAGCGGCCAGCTCTTCCAGAACCTGATGGCTCTCGCGGCGCAGACGCTCGGCTTCGGTATCGATCTCCTTGAGGCCCTGGTTCAGCTTGGCGACCTTCTCTTCGCGCTCGGTCACCTGGGTGGCCACGCCCGATTCCTGCTTCTCCGCCTCAGCAATGGCTTCGGTCAGGTCGGGCATGGAGTCGTCGATGCCCTGAATCTCTTCCTGAATGTTCTCCCGCCGCTCGACGCGATGGGCGGCTTCGACCTCCATCTTCTGCTGCTGAGCGGCCTGCTCTTTGGCCGCGTTCAGCTCCGTCTCGACGGCCTTCAGCCGTTCGGTCAGCTCTTTCGATTCAGAGTCGTGCGCGCCGAGGTTTTCGCGCAGGGCTTCCAGAGCGGTCGTCGCGCCTTCATGATCCTTGACGGCAGCAGCGAGGTCGCGCTGGGCTTCCTCAAAGCGCAGGCGGGAACTGATCGCCTCTTCTTCCAAGCTTGACTTCAGTTCGTCCAGGCCCTCCAGCCGGCTTTCGGCCGTGCGGATGGAGGTCTGCGTCTGCTCGAATTCGATCTGCGCCCGCTGGCGGGCATCGCGAAGCTGCTCGATGCGGCCCTCCATCTGGGCCAGCTTCTCCTGCAACTGGGCCGACTCTTCGGTCAGCTTGGCCGTGGTGTCGTCCAGCTCGGCGGAAGCGGAGCTGAGCTGCTCGGCGGTGACTTCCAGGTTCTTGAGGCTCTCGATGGCATCCCGGACCTCCTTAATCAGCAGCCCGACTTCCAGCTCGCGCAGAGATTGGGCGGCGATGCGGTACTTCTTCGCTTCCTCCGCCTCGGCCTGCAGCGGTTCGCGCTGCGATTCGAGTTCGGTGAGGATATCGAAGACGCGCTGAAGGTGCTCGTCCGCCGACTGCAGGCGGCGCACCGCCTCCTGACGCCGGGCGCGGTAGCGCTGAACGCCTGCGGCCTCGTCAATCCAGCCGCGTCGCTGCACCGGAGATGCGGCCAGCGCCTGGTCGATTTCGGACTGGCCGACGATGGCATAGCCCGCGCGGCCCAGGCCGGAGTCGGCGAGAAGATCGGCCACGTCGCGCAGGCGGCAGTTGCGGCGGTTGATGCTGTAGTTCGCATCCCCTCCGCGCGTAAGCCGCCGGGAGATCATCACTTCCGGCGTGTCGATGGGGAGCGCGCCGTCTTCGTTGTCAAAGAGCAGGCTCACTTCGGCGTAGCCGACCGGCTTGCGCTGGCTCGAGCCGGAGAAGATGACCTCTTGACCCGTTTGGGCGCGCAGGTGCCGAGCGTTGGTCTCGCCCAGTCCCCACAGGATGGAATCGACGATGTTCGACTTTCCGCAGCCGTTGGGTCCAACCACGGCAGCGATCTGGCCATCCAGCTCGATCTCGGTCTTATCGGCAAACGTTTTAAAGCCAAAAATCTTGACTTTCTTCAGCTTCATGCAAAAGGATCCTCAGATTCGCAGAGAACCTGTCTTCTCACTCAGGACGAACCTGCTCCCGGCTTTGGACGGGGCAATTGAAAGACTTTTCCACAGGCCAGATCGAGATAGTCGGCACCGCCGAGGCGCGAGATCGGCTGGAATCCGGTCACCCGGCCGTCCTCCAGAATCTCCTCTGAGATGTGCGCGACCAGGATTTCGGCGATGACATAAGCCGCTGAGCCGCTCTCATCTCCGTGCATCACAATCTCATGCAGGAGGCATTCAAAGTGCGCCGGACTCTCGGCAACCCGCTCCGGCTTGATGCGCTCGCTCGGGAGAGGGGTGAAGCCGCTCACCTGCCACTCATCCACCTCAGGCGGAAAGTAGGCGCTGGTCTGGTTCATCTGTTCGGCCATCTGCCGGGTGACCAGGTTCACCACAAACTCCCCGGTCTCGCGGATAAAGCGCAGGGTGTCCTTCGGAGCGCCTTCCCGGCCCAGCACTGGGCAGACCATCAGGCTCGGCGGCGTCACGCCGCCGACCATGAAGAAGCTAAAGGGGGCCAGGTTCCGGGTGCCGTCTTGGCTGAGGCTGGAGACGAATGCGATGGGGCGCGGCACCACCAGCGCGGTGAGAAGGTCATAGACTGGACCCGCCGCCATATCGGCCAGCGTATGAGCGACAAATCGCGGTCCAGGCATAGGCTCATTATGAAAGCTGGCCCACCCGGGGACCAGTCCGCTAAGATGAATCCGTGGGGAAATGGGTGCTGCGGATTTCGCTGGTGCTGGCCGGGCTCGGGTTGCTTTTCTACCTCTTCGCGCCCGTCTTCATCTCAGCCCATATGGCCAGGCGATACGTAAGCGCACAGTCACACATGCGGCTCATCTCCTACGCTCTGGGGGCCTACACTAGCGATTACGACGATCACTTCCCGCTGGCTGCGCATTGGAGGGATGACATCGAAATATACATGGTGAGGGGCTTCCCTGATTATCTCAGCGAGCCGAAGCCCACTTGCGGGATCGCAATGAATAGTGCGGTGTGCGGCAGGTCTGGCCACGAACTTCAGAATGATTTGGTTGTCGCTTTCTCATCATCTGACAAGCGCCGCAATGCAGTCGGGCAAAGCGAAATCTTCGCCAAAGACCCATGGACATCGATGTCACTGATAACTACGCTTGATGGAAACGTGTGGTTTAAATCTAGCGACCTTCAGTGGAATCCTCACTAGCCTCCGTCACCGCCGACCCTGAAATGTCCGCTAAGATGAATCCGTGTGGAAGTCGGTGCTGCGGATTTCGCTGGTTCTGGCTGGCCTTGGGTTGGTGGCTCTGATTCTTGTCGGGCCTGTCTTCATCTCCGCTCGCAGCGCGGCCGCAAATACGGTGCCGCTGGCCCACTTGACGGATATCGCAACAGCCAATCTTATCTATGCGGCGGACAATTCGGATCATCTTCCGCAGGCATCAGACTGGCGAGATGCCGTCGAGCCCTACGTTCAAAGGCTTGAAGAACAACACGATGTCAAGCGCAAATCTCCCCGATTTGGCACGGCAATGAATGAGGCCGTCTGCGGCACCAGCCTCCTAGCCCACAGCGAGTCGGTTGTTTTGATCTTCTCTTCAAAAGATAAAACCCGCAACGCTATAGGCGGTGCAGATGACTTGATGATCGACCCCTCCACACACAAACCTTGGTTTGCAACCGTTACAGGAATGGTTCTGAAAAACCGCTCAGATGTGCTTTGGAGTGATCCCGTCAAAGATTTCCAATAAACTAGAGACAGGAGATGAAGGCAATGGCATCGACTCGCTCGTGGATCAAGATGACAATAGGCATCTATTGCTGTCTAGGTATTCCTTTCGCGGCTTGTGCGGTTCTGCCTCTCTTGTCCGAAAAGTGCTACGGCAATCCCGCTGTCTCGACAATCGCTAACCTGAAGCAAGTGGCCTTAGCCCACCAGATGTATGCGGTCGATAACAACAATCTGTTTGCTCCCAGTGGTCAGTGGGTGAATGCTACAGAGCCCTACATTCGCGATACAGATCTGCTGTGTCTTCCGAGTGCCGCAACCGCCTCAGGAATCAATATGGCTATGAACGAAGCGGTGAGTGACCATGACGCCAGATTCATCGCCGAGCCGGGATGGACCGTTCTGCATTTTGAGTCTTGGGATATAGGACGCAATCTGGCGGGCAGCCACGGGAAGCTTCCTTCCCATAGCAGCGACAAAGGACGCGTCTATGCAGCAATGGTGGATGGGTCGGCAAAAAGGCTTCCCAAACAAGACACCAACAATCTCATCTGGAAGCCCCAACTGATCGAAGGGGAGAAGCAATGAGTACGGCAACCTTCGATACTCGGTCGAGAACCTGGTTCGTCGTCCGGCTGTTCTTTTACTCGATAGGGGTGCTAGTAATCGCCGCGATTGTCTATCCCATTTTTGCGCCTGTCAGAACTTCACCCCGAAGGGCGAGCGTGCTCAGCATGACAAAGCAGATCGCGGTCGGATTCCACATCTACGCCTCCGATTTCGACGACCGCCTGCCCCACTCCAGTGCCTGGATGGATGATCTGTACCCGTATGTGGGGGGTTGGGATATTTTTCGCACCGACTTCGATCCAAATCGAGGGGATGATCAGTACGGCATGGCGATGAATCGCCATGTTTCGGGCATCGATCTTACGGTGGTTAGCGACAAAACTGTGCTCAATTTCACTTCCAGCGACTTCCGGAAAAATGCCGTCGGCGGGCCGGAGATCTTTGCGGTGGTCGAAAGGTTCGAAGCCGGAGCGGTTGCCCTTGCCGACGGATCGGCCTCGTCGGCCCAGCCGGGAGACGTTCATCAGTGGCTGGCGCTGCCCGCCGCCGGTTCGCCTTACGACCGCCTGCTATGGCTGGATTGAGCGGCCTTGATCGCTCCTTTCCCAAAAATACTGTTCGGGGCGGTTGCGCTCTTTACGCTGGTCTACGCCTACGCATTGGTGATCTCTCCGCAAGCGGATACGGGCCTCAAGTACGCATCGCAGGTCGGCAAAGCGCTGCTGCTGTACCAAGCAGACTACGACGCCCGGCTGCCCGTCGCCTCCACCTGGATGGATGACATTGATCGCTATACATCAAAGACAATCCTTATGGGCAACCCCCAATCGATCCCCGGCACCCGGGCCGATGCGCCTTGGGTAGGGATGAACCGGCTGGCGTCAGGCGAGCCTCACTACGCCTTTGAAGAATCTGCGGTCCTTGCCTTCTCATCAGCGCAGCCCAGGTGGAACTCAAATGGCGGACCTGAGGCGCTTGGTCCGCTGAAAAACGGAAAGTTCGCCTTGATCATTCATATGGGTACCGGCGTCGCCTGGCAGAAGGCGGACGCGGATCTGGATTGGAATCCGATCAAGAAGAAGCGCACCGCCGCGTCTTCTGGCATAGAATAGGCGCAGCATGAATCCGATGGACCAGCCCGGACCGGCACCGCAGAAGAGCAACAAGACGCTCGTAATCGTTCTCATCGTGGTGGGAGTGGTTGTCGCCTGCGGCTGTCTGGCGATCGTGCCGGCCATCCTCTTCCCCGTCTTCAGCCAGGCGAAGCACCAGGCGATCGCGGTTCAGAACTTGCAGCAGGCCAAGGAGATCGCCGTGGCCATGAATGTGTACGCGGTGAATTCCGACGATATGCTGCCCATAGCCGAAACATGGGCCGACTCGCTCTCGCCCTATCTGAGCGATCCAGACGTCCTCAACTCTCCCGTCACGAAGGACGGAAACTTCGGCTACGCCTTCAACGAAGCCTTGAGCAGCGCAAGCCTCCTCGCGATCCCCGACCCCAGCGCGACTCCCCTCATCTTCAACACGAACCAGAGCGGCAACAACCGCTTCGGTGGGATCGACGACTTTGCTGTGAGGGTCGATCTCGGAAAGCCGGTGATCGCCTTCGCCGACTCCTCCGCCAAGTCGTTCGGCCGAGAGGACGACTTCCGCAACTTTGACTGGACGCCCAAGCTGGAATCACCCTTCGACGGCCTGGAAGAGATCGATGAAGCAGGTTCGCCCGAGTAGGTTGAGCGGCTTCCTCTGGGGTGCGCTTATCTGCGCGTTCCTCATGCTGATGTGGGTCTGGTTCATGCCCATCGGAGCGAGCAAGGCAGAGACCATCACAGTCATCAATCGCCACGCTGCAAAAAGCGTGGGGGAATCCCTCCTCGCATACGCAGCGGACCACGACGAGGTACTGCCCGGCATGCGGTGGGCCGACGCGGCCGCACCGTATATGGGCAATCCCGATGACCTGCTCAAGCCACCGGGCAGGCCGAAGGACAAGTACCGCTTCGCATTCAATTCTCTCCTGGCAGGCGCGCGCATCTCCACACTCCCCGTCCCAGATGCGAGTCCGCTCATCTTCAACTCTTGCACCGCCCTTCGCAATGCTGCCGGCGGACTGGAGCTTTTTCAGGACAAGCCCGAAATCGGATTCCCCGCCATCGCATTCGCCAACGGAAAGGCGAAAGTCATCAAGTCTGGAGAAATCGATCAGTACGACTGGAGTCCAAGCATCGAGAGTATTGACGGAGTCGCCGCTCAATAGCGCAAACTAGCTCCCGACCCATGCACGCTCCTCCGCCGACGGCGCCGCCAAAGAAGAACAACACGCTGGCCATCGTGCTCTCGATTGTCGGCGGTGTGCTGCTGATCTGCGTCATCCTGCCCGCGATTCTGTTCTATGCGGTCTGCGGCAAGAAGATTTCGGCCATCAATGACGAGATCGAGGTGGAGCTGCACAACGAATCCAACCTCCGCAACCTCGCTTCAGCCACGCTCATCTACCTCAGCGACAACGACGACCGATTTCCCCCGGCCAAGGCGTGGACCGATGCCATCGAACCCTATGCCGCCGAGTACGACGGCGAACCTTTCACATCGCCCTACTCCGCCAGCGGCGAATACGGATATGGCATGAATGCCGACCTCAGCGGAGTGCAGCAGAGCGCTCTCACAAACCCGGACCGGACGGTGCTCTACTTCAATTCGGAGGACAACAACCGGAATGTATTCGGCGGGATCGAGTCGCTCTTCATGGGATTCAGTGGCACGGCCTATGGAGCCCTCGTGACCACGAAGGGCGAGACCTTTGAGTACGACCAGTACGACCTGCCCAACGTCGTCTGGAAGCCGTAGCCGCAAAACGAAATCTGGGCCGAGGCGATTGCCGCGGCCTAGATTCTTGAAGCATCAACTTGGACGGGATCAGTCCTTCTTCTCGTCTTCTTCCTTGAAGTCCGCGTCGATCACTTCCTCGTCGGAACCGGCTTCGCCAGCGGCCTCTCCGGCTTCGGCGCCTTCGGCTCCGCCCTCGGCGGCCTGCTGCTTGTACATCTCTTCGGCGATCTTGTGGCTCTCCTGCTCCAGCTCGGAGTAGGCGGTCTGCATCGCTTCGAGGTCCTCGCGTTCGCGGGCCTGCTTCAGAGCTTCGATCTTCTCCTGGATGCGGGTGCGGTCGGCCTCGCCGACCTTGTCGCCCAGGGTCGATAGCGACTTCTCGGTCATCGAGATCAGCCGGTCGGAGTTGTTCTTCAGTTCGGCGGCTTCGCGCAGCTTTTCGTCGTGCTCCGCATTGGCCTCCGCCTCCTTGACCATCCGCTCGATCTCATCCTTGTTCAGGCTGCCCGAGCCGGTGATGGTGATCTTCTGCTCCACGCCGGTCGCCTTGTCCTGCGCGGTGACGTTGAGGATGCCGTTGGCATCGATGTCGAAGGTCACCTCGATCTGCGGAACCCGCGCCGGTGCCGGCGGGATGCCGCTCAGGTTGAACTGGCCGAGGCTCTTGTTGTCCTTCGCCAGGCTCCGCTCGCCCTGCAGGATGTGGATCGTGACCTCCGGCTGATTGTCGGATGCCGTGGTGTAGATGCGGCTCTTCTTGGTGGGGATCGTCGTGTTGCGCTCGATCAGCATGTCGAAGATGCCGCCCTGCGTCTCGACGCCGAGGCCCAGCGGGGTGACGTCGAGCAGGAGGATGTCCTTCACGTCGCCGCCCAGAACGCCGCCCTGGATCGCCGCGCCGATGGCGACGACTTCATCCGGGTTCACGCTCTTGTTGGGCTCCTTCTTGGTCATGTCCTTGACCAGGTCCTGCACCATCGGGATGCGGGTGGAGCCGCCGACGAGGATCACTTCGTTGATCTCGCTCAGCGCAACCTTGGCGTCCTTGATCGCCGCTTCGACCGGCTTCTTGATGCGGTCGAGGAGGTCGCTGCAAAGCTCTTCGAACTTGGCCCGGCTGAGGCTGGTCTCCAGGTGGACCGGTTCGTTGTCGATGGCCGTGATGTACGCCAGGTTGATGTCGGTGGAGACGCTGCTCGAAAGCTCGATCTTCGCCTTCTCCGCCGCCTCCTTCAATCGCTGCAGGGCCTTGGAGTCCTTGCGGAGATCGAGGCCATGCTCCTTCATGAAGTCGGTCGCGAGCCAGTCGATGATCTTCTGGTCGAAATCGTCGCCGCCCAGGTGGCTGTCGCCATTGGTCGACTTGACTTCAAAGACGCCGTCGCCCACGTCGAGGATGGAGACGTCGAAGGTGCCGCCGCCCAGGTCGAAGACCAGGATCGTCTCGTTGGTCTTCTTGTCAAGGCCATAGGCCAGCGAAGCTGCCGTCGGCTCGTTGATAATGCGGCGCACGTTGAGGCCTGCGATCTCGCCCGCGTCCTTGGTCGCCTTGCGCTGGGAGTCGTTGAAGTACGCCGGGACGGTGATGACCGCATCGGTCACCGCTTCGCCCAGGTACGCCTCGGCGTCGGCCTTCAGCTTCTGAAGGATCATCGCGCTGATCTCTTCCGGCGTGAAGTCCTTGTCCACGGCCGGGATGTGGACCACGGCGACGCCCTTGCTGTTGGCCTTGACCTTGTAGCTGACGCGCTCCGCTTCCGGCTTGACTTCCGAAAGCTGATGGCCCATAAATCGCTTGATGCTGGCAACGGTGTTGCCGGGGTTGGTGACGGCCTGACGCTTGGCGGTGACGCCGATCAGGCGCTCGCCATTGCCCTTGAATGCCACGACGCTGGGGAGCGTTCGGCTTCCCTCGGCGGTGGCGATCACCTTCGGCTCGCCGCCCTCCATGACGGCCACTACCGAGTTGGTGGTTCCTAAGTCGATGCCTACAATCTTGCCCATACTGGTGTTCCTGTTAGACCACTTGAGTCTTCTATACTCAAGTATGACGTCATTGTACCGTTTGGGGTTGCAGGAATAGGCCCCTTTCAGTCCGCGTCGGCGACAAAAAGGAAGAGGTACTCAGCCGAGTCTTCACACAGCCCCTCGCCGACCGGGGACTCAAGGATGCGGAGGAAGAACTCCTCGTACTCCGCTTCGTCGCGAAGGATGCGGTCGTAGCTCTCGAACCAGAACGGAGGCCACTTCTCGCCGGTCTTCTTCATGATCTGCCGCCCGGCTTTCTGCTTGGCCTTCTCGACCACGTCCGAGAGTTCGTACGGTTCGCCGCTGGGGGCTTCCTGCACGCGGAAGATCATCTCCGTCACCTCCGGCAGGACACAGAGAATCGCGTAGTCCAGCTTCCGCCGCTGCGCCTTTTCAAGGTGGGACATCAAGGTGGACCGCTCGGATTCCTCCAGCGGCCGCTTGTGCTTGAAGGTGACGTAGTAGCTCTCGTTGTCGGCCCGCCAATGCGGCAGCCTTCCCCGCCACATCGAAAAGTTCGAGAACCGCGCCATGCAGAGCCCAGTCTACTTAGCCGCTCGCGAGTTTGGCTGGCCCAGAGGGGCTGGCTATAATCCCTCTATGGGCAAGGGGAAGAACCGGCGCAAAGGCACCCCGGCCCGGCAGAACGACCTCTTTGTAAAGTACGGCCTGGCCGTGCCTGCCGCGATGGAGGAGAATGCCTACTTCGCCACCCTCTTCCGCAAAGCCTGCCGCATCTTCCTGAAGCCTCTCGACAAGAGCCGCACCACCGATTCGCTCTTCTCGGGGCTCGCCGGGCTGTATGAACTGTACGAGGAAGCCCTGGCGGAACGGGAGGAGGCGCGGTCGTTTCCGGGCTTTGAAATTCCGCCACTGGCCTGCAAGAGCGGATGCCACTACTGCTGCCACATGCGGATCGCCAGCTCCGCCCCGGCCGTCCTCTTTGCCGCTCAACATCTTAGCAGCCACCCTGACGCGGACACCCTGTTGAAGCGGATGACCGCCCACGAAGAAAAGACCGCCAGCCTTTCTCCACTAGAGCAGGTGCTCTCCCGCGAACTCTGCCCACTCAACGTCGGAGGGCTCTGCGGCATCTACACAGGCCGTCCGCTGCTCTGCCGAGGCTTCCACTCACTGCGATTGGAGGACTGCATCAAGGCGTTTGAAAGCGGCGAATCCGCCGCCAACGTCACTCAGGACAAGCAACTGCGGGCGGTGCATGGCGTGCTGGCTGAAGCGATCGAGGGCTGCTGCCGAGCCCTGAACCTGAACGCAGACCTGCTGGAGTTCATCCCCGCGCTCCAGATCGCGATGGCGCATCCCGACGCGGGCGCTGCCTACCTGAATGGCGACGACATCTTCTCCCCGGCTCACCGCCCAGAAGTCGGCGAAGCCCAAAACCGCCACTTCGCCGAGCGGCTTCAATCGCTGAGGCAGGTCTAGCGTGTATCACTTCTCCGACCAAGGCGGCATCGAAATCTTCCATCCCCGCCCGCCACTGGCGCACCCGGAAAGCGAACCCATGGTCTATGCCATCGATGAGTGGCATCAGCCGCTCTACTTCTTCCCCCGCGACTGCCCGCGAGTCGGCGTTTGGCCAGTGGAAACGACCAGCGAGGAGGACCGAGCCTGGTTCGCGGCTCAGGGAGGCCAGCGCATGATTCTCTACCTGGACGCAGCCTGGGCGGAGGTTCACGCGCGGGCGGAGCTTTGGCGGTACGAGTTCACGAGTGGCGGCTTTGAGGACTGCCGGGATCACGGATGCTGGGCGAGCCGAGCTTCGGAACGGCCAATCCGCCGCGAACGCCTCTCCAACCTTCCCCAGATGATCGAGAATGCCGGTTGCCGTCTGGTGGTGACTGATCTGAGGGCCACCGCCCATGAGCTGTGGCCGGCCACGACACTGCACGTCTCCATGATCCGCATGCGGAACCTGGCGGGCTGGCAGGGTCCTGCGGGCACCCCGGCAACACCGCCGTGCTAGGCCAGATCTTCCGGCGGCATCACTTCGCCGTGCAGCACGACCATGTCGTTGTCGGCTTCGATTTCGGTGAGTGTGATGGGCAGGGGGAATTCGTGGGTATCCAGGATCGGGTTGATCTTGTCCATCATGCCCTCGACCAGGCCGGAAGCTCCGCCGCCCATGACTTCGGCCTTCTTGAGCCGCGCCATAACCTTGTGGCCGTCCACGATCTCCAGAGTCACGACCGCCAGCACCGGAATCTCTACGAGCATCTTCGCCTTCGCCTCGACGGTCACCAAGCCCTTGGAGCAGGAGACCTTGAACTTGGAGAGCCCGCCCGGCGCCTTCTTGCTGAGAAAGGCGGCCACGTTGGCGGCAGAAACTTCGGCATCGACGAAGGCTGCGGCCGCCGGAAGGATGCGGACCGGGCTGGTCTCGACCCGGGTCGGCCCCAGTTCGACATCGAACCGGTCGACGGTCAGCCCCATGGGCAGAACAAGCTCGGTGAGGGTTGCGGTCAGTCCCTGAGTCTCAATAATGTGATTCATCCTAAAACCTGCCGGCTTGCGCCGTGTGATAATCTACTCTCGAATGCTGTTTGCGGTTATGTGTATTGCTTCAGCTTGTGCCGGAGGCCTTATCGATCTGCCGCCCGCCGAGCGTGAATTTCGAGGCGTGTGGATCGCCACCGTAGACAACATCGATTATCCCTCCAAGCCCGGCCTGCCTGTCGCGCAGATGAAGAGCGAGATGGTCTCCCTGCTCGACAAAGCTGCTGATCTGAACCTCAACGCAATCATCTTTCAGGTGCGCCCCTCGGCAGATGCCTTCTACAAATCGCCGCATGAACCGTGGTCGTGGTATCTGACCGGAGAGCAGGGCAAGGCTCCTGCCGACGGCTTCGATCCCCTGCAATTCGCGATTCAGGAGGCCCATAAGCGCGGCATGGAGCTGCACGCTTGGCTCAACCCATACCGTGCCCTGCATCCCGCTCAGGATGGCCCGCTCCACTCTTCCCACATCGCCCGCACGCAGCCAGAGATGGCGCCGGACTACGGCAGCTACAAGTGGATGGACCCGGGCAACCCGAAGGTGCAGGATCGCGGCTTCAATGTCTTTATGGACCTTGTCGAGCGGTACGACCTCGACGGCATCCACATCGACGACTACTTCTATCCCTATCCGGTGAAGGACAAGGACGGAAAGGACGTCGATTTTCCGGATGAAGCCAGTTGGCGCAGCCGTCCGGTGGAGGATAAGAACCTCACCCGCTCGGAGTGGCGGCGGAAGAACGTCAACCTCTTCGTCTATCGCATCCACGCCGGCATCAAGCACCGCAAGCCGTGGGTCGAATTCGGCATCAGCCCGTTCGGCATCTACCGTCCCGGAGTCCCCGCCGGCATCAAGGCGGGAATCGATCAGTACGAAAGCCTTTATGCCGACGCCAAGCTCTGGCTGAACCAGGGTTGGTGCGATTACTATTCGCCCCAGTTGTACTGGCCCATCGAGCAGGAGCCGCAGAGCTATACCAAGCTGCTCGATTGGTGGAATCAGGAGAACAAGAAGGGCATCCAGATGTGGCCCGGACAGTTCACCAGCCGCACCAACCCCAAGGATGGCAACTGGCCCGCCAAGCAGATCGTCCAGCAGATTCTCGAGACACGGAAGCGATCTGATGCGCCGGGCACGATCCACTTCAGCATGAAGGCGCTGGTCAACAACTGGAATGGCGTCGCGGACGCGCTCAAGTCCGGCCCCTACAAGGCCAAAGCCATCCCGCCTGCCAGCCGCCTCTTGGATAAGGAGTCGCCTGAAGCCCCGGCGATACGCGTGGCAAACGGCTCTCTGGCAGTCGAGCCGAGGGACGAAGATGTCCGATTCATCGCCGTCTATCGCAAGCGGGCGGGACAATGGGCGCTGGCTCAAGTTTCCGCGCCGGGTTCCGACTTCAGCGCCGCGCTGATGGGAGCAGAGGATGGCGCGGTCTCAGTGATCGACCGCGCGGGCAATGAGAGCCAGCGGGTTCAGGTTCCGGCATCGGCGATGGGCAGATCGACGCGGAATGTCGAGCCTTGATGCAGGACGCTCTCGACTGAAACCCGGCCCCCGTGCGCCTCGACGATGTTGCGGACGATGCTGAGCCCCAGTCCGGTGCCGCCCTTGTCGCGGGATCGTCCCTTGTCCACCCGGTAGAACCGCTCAAAGACACGCGGAAGCTGGTCGCCCGGGATGCCGATGCCTGTATCGCAGACCTTGAGTATGGCGCGGTCGCCCTTCTGCCGCACCCTCACCGATACGCTGCCCGTCTGGGTGTAGTTGATGGCGTTGTCGATCAGATTGATCACGACTTGGGAGAGCTGGTCCTCGCTGCCGTACACATAGACGTCATGGTCGATGTCCAGCTTGTATTCCAGCCCCTTCGCTTCGGCCTTCGAGGCGAGCAGAACGGCCGCATCGTGGACGGTCTCGCTGAGGGAGCACGGCACCGGGACAGCAGGCTCCGATTCGGCCTTGCTGAGCGAAAGCAGATCTGAGGTGATGTTTGTCAGGCGGTCCACCTCTTTGATGATCTTGCTGAGAAACATCTCGCGCTTGTCGGCCTCTTCTTCATCCAGCAGCGTCTCCGACATCATGCGGATCGTGGCCATCGGGGTCCGCAGCTCGTGGGAGACGTTCGCCACGAAGTCCGACCGCACGCGCTCCAGCCGCCGCAGATCGGTCACGTCGTAGATCGAGACGAAGAATCGGTCGAAGTCCGGCGGCTCGCCCCATGCGCTGACCAGGCCCGCCATCTCTCGGGGATGCTCGAAGTGGATTTCGCTCTGCTGCCTTTCCCCGGTCGACGCCGCCTCTTTGACCAGCTCTTCCAGTGGGCCAGAGAGGGTGGCCGCCATCAGCTTCTGCCCGACCAGATCGCGCGCGCCGAACGCGGCGCAGGCCCGCTCGTTGGCATAGAGGATCTTGGTGTTCCGGTCCGTGAGCAGCACCAGAACATCAAGCCCGGAGGCAAGCTGGTCCAGCGCACCGCGATGCTTCTCCAGCTCCAGTTCCAGCATCTTGCTGTGAGAGTCGCTGCTCATCAGGTCGAGATCCTGCTGCCGCACCAGCGTCAGGCCATGACTGCCAAAGCCCACCGCCCCGAACCCTGCCAGCAGCCCGGCAAGAACCAGCGGCCAAGAGATGGGCGAGAAAAAGAAGCTCGCGCCAATCAGGATCACGCTGACGACAGCGCAGCCGGTGGCGATGGACTGCCAGAAGGACGCAGGACGAGAATTCAACTGCCCTCTATGATGGCTGATGCCCAGCCTGCAAGAGTAGACTCACCCCAACCGCTCCATGAAGAAGATCGAAGCCTTCATCCGCACCAACCGCCTCGAAGACGTAAAGGAGGCCCTCACCGAACTGGGCGTCCTCGGCATGACCACCGAGAGCGTCAAGGGGTTCGGCCGCCAGCAGGGACAGACCGAGCTTTTTCGCGGCAGCACCTACGCGCTGAACCTGGTGCCAAAAACCCGCGTGATGATCGTGGTGCCCGATGACCAGATGGAAGAGGCGGTCGAGGCGATCATCAAGGCCGTGCAGACCGGCGAACTGGGCGACGGCAAGATCTTTGTCACCGACGTGATCGACGCCATCCGCATCCGCACCGGGGAGCGCGGCGAAGCCGCCATCAGCATGACCGAAGACGACTACGATTAAGTTTGCGTGAACCGCCGCTAGTGCGGATAAAGTGATCGGGGAGAGGCCATGCGCTACTACGCCATCAAGAGCAAGTTTCGAAATGCAGACGACCGGAAGCGGGTGATCCAGGGCCTGCGCGACCTGCGCGAGCTGATGGCAAAGGAAGTGCCCAGCAAAGATTCGGAGCACAACCTGCTCCTGGCCACCTGGAATCTGCGCGACTTCGGAAAGCCGACCCGTCTGAGAAAGGGCTACGGCGCGCGCCTGCCGGAGACCCTCTGGTACATCGCCCAAGTGATCTCCCAGTTCGACATCGTCGCCGTGCAGGAGGTGAATGAGCTGGCAGAGTGGGAAGACGTGATGTACATCCTCGGCCCAGACTGGGATTTCATCGCGACCGATGTGACCGACCGCAGCCTGGGCGGCAACGGCGAACGGCTGACCTACGTCTTCGACAAGCGCAAGGTCGGCTTCCGCAACATCGCGGGAGAGATCGTGCTGCCGATCAACATGCTCATCAACAAAGTCGAGCTGAAGCGGGTGCAGAAGCAGGTGGAAGAGGGCGCGGCCCCGCCCCCGGCCAATCGCTCAGCCGAGAAGAAGGAGGAGACCTTCTACGCGGGCAAGCAGTTCCGCCGAAGCCCCTTCGTGGTCAGCTTCCAGTCGGGCTGGCTCCGCTTCGACATCTGCACGGTGCATATCTTTTACGGCGACGACTCAGGCGAGAAGCTGAACGAGCGCATCGAAGAGATTGCGGCAGTGGCCAAATACTTCGGCACGCGCGGCGAGGATGCCATCAAGAGCGGCAAAGCGCTGATCCTGCTGGGCGACTTCAATATCGTCCACCCCGAACACAAGACGATGGAGGCGCTTGATGCCAACGGCTTCGAGGTGCCCGGCCATGCCCTGCACAAGTCGAACGTGAACAACGACAAATACTACGACCAGATCGCCTTCAAGGCGAACCCGGGCGTGGTGAAGTACAGCGAATCCGCCAGCCAGAAGAACGCGGGTGTCATCGACTTCTTTTCAGCCGTCTTCCGCGAGGATCAGATGAAGGACTACAAGCCGCACTTCAAGGATGCCTCCGCCAAGAAGAGCACCGCCGACGCGAAGTTCTACGCCGATTGGAAGACGTACCAGATGTCCGACCACAAGCCGCTGTGGGTGCGCCTCAAGACGGACGGATCAGACGCCTACTTGGAAGGGCTGCTCGGAGCGGAGTAGCCGCTTGGATTCTTCTCCATCCAGGTCCAGGCGTGGCGGATGATCTCTCGGAGGTCGTCATGCTGCGGCACCCATCCGAGCCGCTCCTGCGCCAGCGAGCTGTCGGCGATCAGCCGCGCCGGGTCGCCCGGTCGGCGCGCCACCTCTTCGGCGGGAATCGGCCGCCCGGTGACTTCCCTGGCCGTTTCAATGACTTCCCGCACTGAGTAGCCGTGTCCGTAGCCCAGGTTGCAGGCCAAGAAGCTGCCGCCCTCTTGAGCGCGGAGATGCTGGATCGCCTTCCAATGCGCTTCGGCCAGATCCCAGACATGGATGTAGTCGCGAATGCAGGTGCCGTCCGGCGTGGGATAGTCGGTGCCGAAAATCTTGATCTCCGGCGCGCGGCCCTGCGCCGCAAGAAGGATGCGCGGGATCAGGTGGGTTTCCGGGCGGTGATCCTCGCCCAGTTCGCCTTCGGGATCGGCGGCGGCGGCGTTGAAGTAGCGCAGGCAGACCGAGTTGAGGCCGTAGGCTTCGGCGTAGCTTGAAAGCACCTGCTCCACCGCCAGCTTAGTCCAGCCGTACGGGCTCTCGGGCCGCTTGGGGTGATCCTCGGGAATCGGAACCTGCTCCGGCTCGCCATAAACCGCTGCAGTCGAGCTGAAGACGATGCGGCTGGTGCCTGCTTCGCGCATGGCTTCCAGCAGGTTGAGGGTGCCGGTGACGTTGTTCTCCCAAAAAGCGGCGGGGTCTTTGACGCTCTCGCCGACCTCGATGTAGGAGGAGAAGTGCATCACCGTATCGATGCGGTTCTCGGCAAATGCCTTCTTGATCTGGTCGGGCTGACGAAGATCGCCCTGGATGAAGGGGCTGGAGCCGATCGCGGCGCGGTGGCCACGCTCCAGATTGTCAAAGATGATATGCTCTTCCCCGAGCTGTCGCAGCCGCTTGGCCATGTGCGAGCCGATATAGCCCGCGCCGCCTACTACCAGAATCACAAGCAAAGACTACCTGGCTTCGCCGCCTGCGATCATGAGGCTTTACGCCCCTTTAACAGCCACAGGGCTTCATAATCTTTTGCGTAATGAGCCACCGTTCCCTAGAAGATGCAGTCCGGGAGAGAGTCCTTCTCCTTGACGGAGCCACGGGAACGCTGCTGCAGCGCTTCGGCTTGACCGACGAAGACTATCACGGCGAGAGGTTCAAAGACCATTCGGTTCCGCTGAAGGGCGCACACGACATCCTCTGCCTCACCAAGCCAGAGGTTGTGCGGGAAGTGCACGAACGCTATCTGGCCGCCGGATCGGACTTTGTCAGCACCAACACCTTCAACGCCACCACCGTTTCGCTTAGCGAATACTCGCTAGAGACGCTGGCCCGGGAGATCAACCTTGCGGCGGCGCAGATCGCGAGAGAGGCCTGCGACGCCGGGACCGAAAAGACGCCGGACCAGCCCCGATTTGTGCTCGGCTCCATCGGCCCCACCACCCGCACCGCTTCCCTTTCACCCGACGTCAACTCGCCGGGCAGCCGGGCGATCACGTTCGATCAGCTTCGGGATGCCTACCGGGAGCAGGCCGAAGCCCTTCTCGAAGGCGGCGCGGATGCGCTGATCATTGAGACGATCTTCGACACCCTCAACTCCAAGGCCGCGATCTTCGCCGTCGAGGAGGCGTTTGCGAATCACGGAAGCCGGGTTCCCGTGCTCATTTCGGGAACGATCACGGACGCCAGCGGCCGCACCCTGAGCGGACAGACTCTCGAAGCTTTCTGGACCTCCGTCCAGCACTCCAAACCCTTCGCGGTCGGCTTGAATTGCGCCCTGGGAGCCGACCTGCTCCGGCCCTACTTGGCCCGATTGAGCCAGATGGCAGACTGCTACGTCAGCGCCTACCCCAACGCGGGGCTTCCCAACGAACTGGGCGAGTACGACCAGACGCCCGAGGAGATGTCGGACCTGGTCAGCGAGTACGCCCATTCCGGCATCGCCAATATCGTCGGCGGCTGCTGCGGCTCGACCGATGAACACATCCGTCTGATGGCGGAGAAGATCAAAGGCGCACCCGTCCGCGCCATCCCCACCGCCAATCCGAACCCGGCCTACAGCGGCCTTGAGCGGCTGGAGATCTTTCCCGAATCGAATTTCATCAACGTCGGCGAGCGCACAAATGTCACGGGTTCCGCCCGCTTCCGCAAACTGATCAAAGAGGGCGACTACGAAGAGGCCCTCAGCGTTGCCCGCCAGCAGGTCGAAAGCGGCGCGCAGATCATCGACGTGAACATGGACGAGGGGCTTCTCGACTCGGAAGAGGCGATGAAGACCTACCTCAACCTGCTCGCCAGCGAGCCGGACATCGCCCGCGTTCCGCTGATGATCGACTCCTCCAAGTGGTCGGTCATCGAAGCCGGACTCAAATGCACCCAGGGCAAGTGCATCGTCAACTCGATCAGCCTGAAGGAGGGTGAAGAGGAGTTTCTGCGGCAGGCCCGCCTGGTGCGGATGTACGGAGCGGCTGCGGTCGTGATGTGCTTTGACGAAACCGGTCAGGCCGACACTTATCAGCGGCGGATTGAGATCGCAGAGCGCGCCTATCGACTGCTGGTTGAACAGGCCGACTTCCCTTCGCAAGACATCATCATCGACCCAAACATCTTCGCCATCGGCACGGGCATCGCCGAGCACGCCAACTACGGAGTTGACTTTATCGAAGCCGCCCGGTGGATCAAGCAGAATCTGCCCGGTGCGCTGGTCAGCGGCGGGGTCAGCAACGTCTCCTTCTCCTTCCGAGGCAACAACCCGCTCCGCGAAGCGATTCACGCCGTCTTCCTCTACCACGCCATCCCTGGGGGAATGGACATGGGCATCGTCAACGCGGGCGTCATGCCGATTTATTCGGACATCGCTCCCGACCTGCTAGAGCGGATCGAGGACCTGATCTTCAATCGGCGAGAGGACGCGACCGAGCGGTTGGTCGACTTCGCGGCGACGATGGAGGGCGCCGAGCAGGCTGAGGCCAAAGAAGCCGAGTGGCGAAGTCTTCCTGTTCAGCAGCGGCTCTCCCACGCGCTGGTCCACGGAATCCTTGATTACATCGTCGAGGACACGGCTGAAGCACTGGAAGAGCTGAAGGAGCCGATCCTCGTCATCGAAGGGCCGCTGATGGACGGCATGAACGTGGTGGGCGAACTCTTTGGCGATGGCCGCATGTTCCTGCCTCAGGTCGTAAAGAGTGCCCGCGTGATGAAGCGCGCCGTCGCCTACCTGGAGCCGATGCTGGAGCGCGGCCAGGGCATCAGCAGTGCCGGAACAATTGTCATGGCGACAGTCAAAGGCGACGTGCATGACATTGGCAAGAACATCGTTGGCGCAGTTTTGAGCTGCAACGGCTACCACATCGTTGATCTCGGTGTGATGGTCCCCAGCGATAAGATTCTCGCCGCCGCGCGTGAGCACAAGGCGCACGCGATCGGATTGAGCGGCCTCATCACCCCGTCCCTTGACGAGATGGTGACTGTCGCAAAAGACATGGAGCGGGAAGGATTCGATCTGCCTCTCCTCATCGGCGGCGCAACGACCTCGAAGGTCCACACCGCCCTGAAGGTGTCTCCAGCCTATTCCGGGCCGGTGGTTCATGTGAAAGATGCTTCACTCGCCGTCGGCGTGACGCAGAAGCTGCTGTCGCCTGATCACCGCGAAGGCTATGCCGCATCCATCCGCGAAGACTACGAGCAGATCGTGAAGAACCGATCTCAGCCGGTCAAAGAGAAGCTGCTTCCGCTGGCGGAAGCCAAAGGGCGTGGCCTGCCATGGGATGCACCAAGCGCCGACGTGCACAAGCCGCAGTGGATCGGTCCGCGCGTCTTCGAGCAGCCGCTGGAAGAGCTGGTGCCGATCATGGACTGGACGCCGTTCTTCGGCTCGTGGGATATGCGCGGCTACTTCCCGCAGATTCTGGATGACCCGAAGTTCGGGACCGAGGCCCGCAAGCTCTATGGCGACGCCCAGCGGATGATCGAACAGCTCATCGAGGGCAGGAAGATCGAGGCCCGATCCCTCATCGCCTTCTACCCCGCCGCACGCGACGGCGACGACCTGCTCGTCTACACCGACGAGAGCCGCACCGACGTGCTCACCAAGATGCCGATGCTAAGGCAGCAGAAGGGCCGCTCAGACAAAGCGAACTGCCTCGCCCTGACCGATTACGTTGCTCCGGTTGGATCGGGGGTTGAAGACTACGTCGGCATGTTCGTGGTCAGCGCCGGTTTCGGGGCCGAGGAGTATGCGGCCGAGTTGGCCGAAACCGACCTCTACGCCTCAATCATGGCCAAGGCCGTTGCCGACCGGTTCGCCGAAGCCTTTGCCGAATTCTCACACGGCAAAGTCCGCCGCGAATGGTGGGGCTATGCGGCGGATGAGAACCTGACCACCGAAGAGCTGATCCAGGAGAAGTACCGCGGCATCCGCCCGGCTCCCGGCTACCCCGCCTGCCCGGATCACCGGCTGAAGCAGGAGATCTTCCGCGTGCTGGATGTCACAAACCGCATAGGCGTGAAGCTCACCGAGAGCTGCGCGATGTGGCCGACGGCAACGGTCAGCGGCCTCTACTTCGGCCACCCCTCCAGCGAGTACTTCAGCGTCGGGAGGATTGCCAAGGATCAGGTCGACGACTATGCCGCGAGACGTGGCGAGCCGATGAGCGAGACCGAACGGTGGCTCCAACTCTATCTCGCGTACACTCCGGAGTAAGGCGATGACCAAGGACGAAGAGAAGAACAGGTTCAAAGAATGGTACGCGCGACGACAGGAAGCCGAGGTCGTCATTCAGAGACTTCGGCTTGAAGAGGCGAAGTGCAGAACAACTGCTGAACTGATCTATTCGATGGAGCTTCTTGCCAAATCGTTTTGGAAGGATCGCCCGCTTCCGTCCACTTCTGGATTGGTAGAGATGCAGCGCCGACTGTCCAAGGCCCGAAGAGCCTGAAATCCTCGACCGCCTGACAACTCTGCGAAATCAATAAGATGACCGTCATCGAACACATCAACGCGGCCGCGGGCACGCTCTTCTCTTTCGAAATCCTTCCCCCAAAGAAGGGCGACGGCATCGAGCAGCTCTTCCAAACTGTGGAGGCTCTGCTTCCCTACCACCCTGCGTTCATCGACGTCACGAGCCACGCCACAGAGGTCATCTATCAGGATGCGGGCGATGGGCTGGTGCGGCGAATTCCCGTGCAGAAGCGACCTGGAACCCTCAGCGTCTGCGCCGCGATCAAGTATCGCTACGGCGTGGATACCGTCCCCCACCTCATCTGCAGCGGTTTCACCAAAGAAGAAACCGAAGACGCGCTGGTCGAGCTGAGCTTTCTTGGCCTGAACAATGTGATGGCCCTGCGCGGGGACCCTTCATTGGGCGAAAAGCGATTTCAGGCCACGCCCGGCGGCCACTGCTTCGCTGCCGAGTTGGTGCAGCAGATCAAGGCGATGAATGAGGGCCGGTACCTGCACGAGCAGACCGACGGAATGAACCCCACCCAGTTCTGCATCGGCGTGGCGGGCTATCCCGAAAAGCACTGCGAGGCCCCGAACCCCGCCTCCGACATCCGCTTCCTCAAAGAGAAGATTGAAGCAGGCGCGGACTTCGTGGTGACGCAGATGTTCTTCGACAATGAGAAGTACCTGCGGTATGTGGATGCCTGTCGGAAGGAGGGCATCAACGCGCCCATCATTCCGGGTCTGAAGCCCATTGCGGTCAAGCGCCATCTCTCGCTGCTGCCGCAGGCATTCTTTGTCGACCTACCGGATGAACTGGCGACGGCCATCGACAAGGCAAAGGATCGGAACGACGTCCGCAAGATCGGCATCGAATGGGCGATCCGGCAGGGCGAAGAGCTGGTGCGCGAGGGCGCTCCCTGCCTCCATTTCTATACGATGGGCCGCGCCGATTCCGTCAAGGATATCGCCGAGGCGATCTTCGGCTAGCCGACGCTGGCAGCCGGGGCGGGCTGAGCCTGCTCCAGCCGAATCGAACCGACAAACTCCACGTTCGCCTGGGCCGTGACCTCGTTATAGGCGACCACCGGGAGGTTGGGCAGATGCGCCTCCAGTGCCTTGCGCAGCGGCAGCCGGACCTGAGTGGGCGTGATGACCACCGGCTCTGAACCCTGCGCCATCGCCGCATCGCACGCCTTCTGCGCCTGGTCGATCATCGACCGCTGGAGGCTGGGCTCAAGCGCCAGGACCATGCCGCCCGCCGTCTGCTGGACCGCCTCCTGCATCTGCTGCAACAGAGGACCTTCGATGGCGATGCAGTGGAGCGTGTTGGCCTCATCCAGGTACTGACGGGTGATGGTTCGGGCCAGCGAAGCGCGGACCAGTTCTCCAAGCTGTTCGGGCTCCTTCACGCGGTCGCCGAAGTCGGCCATGGTTTCGAGAATCGTGACCAGGTCGCGGATGGGAAGCTTTTCGCGCAGCAGGTGCTGCAGAACCTTCTGCACGTCGCCCAGGGGCACCACCTCAGGCACCAGCTCATCCACGATAGCAGAATTCGATTCGCGGAGGGTGTCGAGCAGCTTCTGCGCGTCCTGGCGGGTCAGCAGTTCGGCCGCGTGGTTCTTCACGATCTCGGAAAGATGGGTGCCGATCATTGCGCTCGGCTCCACGCAGGTGTAGCCGTTCTGTTCGGCAAGCTCGCGCAGCTTGGGCTCGATCCATACGGCTTCCAGGCCAAAAACGGGTTCGGTGGTGCGGGCTCCGGCAATCGGCGTCATCACCATGCCGCTGTCGATGGCGAGGAGCAGTTCGGGATCGGCGATGGCGCGGGCGACCTCTTCGCCCTTCACCTTGATCACATATTCGCTGGGGTCGAGCACCGCGTTGTCGCGGATGCGGACGCTCGGCATGACGTAGCCGAGTTCCAGAGCCAACTGACGGCGGGTGGCGCTGACTCTTTCAGGAAGGTCGCCGCCGACCCGGGAGTCGGCCAGTCGGGTCAATCCGTAGCCGATTTCAATCTCCAGCGCATCCACCGAGACGAGCGGCATTACCGCTTCCGGTCCGGTCGGCGCAGGAGCTTCCTCGGCGGCCATTTCGGGCTCTGCTTCCGGCTCGGGAGCGCCAATGCCCGGATTCTTTTCAACAATTCGTCCAACCGCAATCAATCCGCCGCCAAGGGCCATAAAGATGACCGTCGGGAAGCCCGGGATGAAGCCGAAGAGACAGAGCGCGCCGCCGGCGATCAACAGCACGCGGGGCTGGCTGAAGAACTGGGCGAACATGGTGCCGCCCATGCCCGACTCCTGTCCGTTGCGGGTGACCAGAAGGCCACTGGCGGTCGAGATGAGCAGCGCGGGAATCTGCGAGACCAGACCCTCACCCACGGAGAGCATCGCGTAGGTCTGCAGAATCTGCATCGCGTCGCCCTGGCCGTTCATAAAGCCGATGGCGAAGCCGCCGATGATGTTGACCGCGATGATCATGAGCGACGCGATCGCGTCGCCCTTGACAAACTTGGAGGCGCCGTCCATCGCGCCGTAGAAGTCGGCCTCGTGCTTGATGTCCTTTCGGCGCTGACGAGCCTGCTTTTCATCGATCAGGCCGGAGGCAAGGTCGGCGTCGATGGCCATCTGCTTGCCCGGCATCGCATCCAGGGTGAATCGAGCGACGACTTCCGATACTCGAGTTGCGCCCTGGGTGATGACGATGAACTGCACGATCATCAGGATCAGGAACGAGATGAAGCCGACGACAAAGTTGCCGCCGAGCACGAACTCGCCGAATGTCTGAATGACGTGACCGCCGTTGCCCGTGCCGAGAATCAGCTTGGTGGCGGCGATGCTGAGCGAGAGGCGGAAAAGCGTGGTGAGAAGCAGAAGGCTGGGAAAGACGCTGAATTGCAGCGGGTCCTTCACATTGACCGAGGTCAGGATGATGACGACGGCCATTCCGATGGCCGCGACCAGACCTGCGTCGAGCGCCCAATGCGGCATCGGGAGGATGAGCATGAGCACGACAATCAGCATGCCCAGACCCAGCATCAGGTCCGTATGTTTGAGAATCTTCTGCAGCGCCGCCATAGCCTTCGAGAGCCAGCGATAATCCCGGCCCATTGGAATGCTCGGCAAAATTGCGGGGGAAGCTCAGGGAGAGGCCCGGCTTTTTTGCCATCAGCTCAAAAGATGCCCATTGGCCCCGGCGGTTTGAACCTGTTTTCAGGCAAGATGCGGGGGTAAGGGAACTTTTCCTTAAGAAAAGGTGAACTAAGGAGAACGTTCGACTGATCGTTCAACGTCTTACGGACTGGCAGTAAAAGTTTATTTACTGCGGCGCACTTTTCTTTTTTCAATTGGAGAACCATCCTTAGTTGTGCGTGGCTGTGTGCCTTTTTTATTGCAGGAGCAAACATAGAAATGAATCGAAAAAGTGGCTTCACGCTTATCGAACTACTTGTCGTAATCGCGATCATCGCGATCCTCGCGGCGATCCTCTTCCCGGTATTTGCCCAGGCTAAGGCCGCCGCGAAGTCCATCGCCGCCGTGTCCAACATCAAGCAGCTGGGCACCGCCAATCACATCTACTCGACCGACTACGACGACATGACGCCGATGTATGAGTACACCGGCCCCGATGGAGTCACCTGGCTTTACGGCCGCATCATTCACCCGTACACCAAGAATGCCGAGATCCTGTGGGATCCGTCTTCGGGCGTCGGCGTCGAGGGCGGCATGGAGACCACCGGCGACTGGGGCATGGGCGCAGGCGACAACGAGTGGCAGTACTGGCACAACCTCAGCCTGAACGGCCCCGGCATGTTCGGCTACTGGGCCAGCGACAGCTCGGGCAGCTACTATGTCTACGGTCGAAACATGAGCGCTCAGGAAGCGATTGCCGAGCGCTGCATGATGATGACCACCGCTTATCCGGGCTTCGAGTCCGTCGGCTACTACCAGTTCCTGAACTACACGGCCTACGCTCCGAACTATGCCGACCCGAATGACTTCTGGGCGAACAACACCTGGACGGCTCGCAAGCGGCACCGCGACGGCAACATCGTCGTCTTCGCCGACACGCACGCAGCCCGAGTCCCGGCTTCCAAGGTCCACACTCCGGAAGGAGCAGTCGCTGGCGACTTCTACAATTCGCCGGGCGTCTCCGAGTTCTGGGGCTACTGGTGGAGCGCGACCGAGTAATCGATCTCGATAGCTGAGAATGAAGAACGAACTTCCTGGTTGGGCGCTTCCCGTAGCCATCGTCGTGGCCGTGCTGGTCATCGGCGGAGCCCTGTGGGCAATGATGGGATCCGGTCCCAAGAAAGTCGATACGAGCGAACTGCCGCCGATCCCCGCACCTGCGGGGCCGCCGCCGGTCAACTAAGCAGACCATCGACAGCCGAACGGGCGCATCCTGAAAGCAGGGTGCGCCCGTTCTCTTTTGCGCCCTTCTCCATCCCGGGATGAATGTATCGGGGAGAACTATTAAACGTAGAAATATATGTACTGAACTCTGACGTTCAGTGAATTCCGCACCTGGAGGGGTGTGGAGAGTATCGAGTTTGTTGCTTCTGCTTTTTAATGCTTTCCCAGATCCAATCCGGTGCGGAATTCCTCGAGGAAATAACCCATGAACAGGAAAACCGGATTCACGCTAATCGAGCTTCTGGTCGTCATCGCGATCATCGCGATTCTTGCGGCCATCTTATTCCCGGTCTTTGCGCAGGCAAAGGCCGCAGCCAAAACAATCGCCACTGTTTCGAACATGAAGCAGCTGGGCACGGCGAATTACATCTACGCGACCGACTACGACGACATGACCCCGCTGTATGAGTACACCGGGCCCGACGGAGTGACATGGCTCTATGGCCGGATCATCGATCCGTACACCAAGAACAGCGACATCCTCTGGGATCCGGCCACCGGAGTGGCCGTTCAGGGCTCCATGGAAAAGACGGATGACTGGGGCATGGGCGCCGGAGAAAACGAGTGGCAGTACTGGCATAACCTGAGCGTCAACGGCCCGGGCATGTTCGGCTACTGGGCCACCGACTCCTCCGGCGGCAGCGTCTTTGTCTACGGTCGAAATATGAGCGCACAGGAGAACATCTCCGACCGCGCCATGATGATGACCACAGCCGACCCGCGATCCAATGGACCGCACGGCTACTACCAGTTCTTGAACTACCTTGCGTACGCGCCGAACTATGCCGACCAGAACGACTTCTGGGCGAACCTGACGCATGCCGCAACGAAGCGGCATCGGGATGGCAGCGTCGTCGTCTTTGCCGACAGCCATGCAGCCCGAGTTCCCAGCGCCAGGATTCATGTGCCTGAAGGCGGAAACGCGGCCGACTTTTACGAGTCGCCGGGCGTCTCCGAGTTCTGGGGCGACTGGTGGAGCGCCGTCGACTAACAGGAAAAAACAATGAAACAGGAGCTTCCAAGCTGGGCGCTCCCGGCGGGAATCGTCGCCGGTGTGGTGATCTTGGGCGGAGTGATCTGGGCGATGATGGCCTCAAGCCCGAGGCCCGTCGATCCGGATAAGCTTCCCCCGATTGAATCTCCCGCACCGCCACCCCCACCGGGCGGATAGCGCCTCAATCGAAAAGGACGGTCTCGGCAATTGCCGGGGCCGTCCTCTTTTGGACCCGAGCCCGAAATCCGCTCAGGTATCCTGCCCTTTCTTCCACGCGCTCGTAGCTCAGTGGATAGAGCACCAGCTTGCGGAGCTGGGGGTCGGAGGTTCGAATCCTCTCGAGCGCGCCATTCTATCCTTCCCTTTTCCGGGCTTGTCCCGCCTCAATTTCCCGCTTTCGGCATCGCCGCGGCCCGGCATGCTATCATTAAGTGGGTTATTTTCATCGGTATTTCCTTTGAAGTCAGTGCTGAGTCCATTCGACTCGGCACTTTTTTATTGCTCACTCATCTGGATCGGCCCCTCTATCGTCTGCCGCGAAAAGCTCTGCTGGAACTGCTCCGGCGGCATCGCCTGCTGCGCCGGCACGGCCTCGATGAATTCCTGCTGACTGGGGGATTCCGGCGCAGCCTGGCCCTGAAACACGCTGGTTGAAGCCGCCAGACCTGCCGCCGCCATCAGCACCGCGCCGATGGTTGCGAGGGGAGACCGCCGCATCTCTCCCAAACCCTTGATCCGCTGGCGAAGCCGGTTGAATGTTCCTCCCGCCGCCAGAGTCCAGTGCGATGTGGCAAGTTGCCGGTCCGACATCTTGAGGAGCCAGGCGGCATAGTCGGCCCGGTTCAGCCTTCCCGCCTTCACCGCCGCCGCGTCGCTGGCCCTCTCCTGGGCCACGCTTCCCTGCGCCGTGGCCAGCCAGAGCGCAGGGTGGAAGTAGAAGAGGATGCGACCGACGATGTAGAGCCAGTTGAGCGCCAAGTCCGCATGAGCGATGTGGGCGCACTCGTGCGCCAGCAGCGCTCTCCGCTCGGCTGGTCCAGCTTTGTCGACCAGATCGCCCGGGACAAGAATGGCTGGGTGCAGGCTGCCCACGACCATCGGCTGGCTCGCCTGCGGAGCGCAGCGCAGCTCCGGAATTCTCCGCAGACCCATATCGAGGCAAACCTGCCTCAGCTCATCGCGCCAATCTTCATTGTCGAGAACCTCGGCTTTGCCGCGCAACTGCGAAACCCGCCGCGCTTCTGCCGCCAGACGCAGGGTCATCACCACGGCCCCCGCCACCCACAAACCGACCAGGATATTGACCGCCGGGTGGATGCCCGAATCGGCACCCGCAGGTCCGCTTCCTAGGCCCACAGACCAGCCGACCAGCCCGAAGCCGCAGAGGCCCAGCACAAGCTTGAGCGGCACCAGCCGCCAGATGAGCGCCTCTGTCCGCGGAGAAAGGCGCGGCAGAGCCTTCGTGGCCACGAGCACCAACAGCCCAAACCAGAGGCCGTCCAACGAAGCCAGCGCGAGCAGCGTCAGCAGGGTCATTTCTCCGCTTCCTCACCCCGCAGCCGGTCGATCATCGCCTGCAGCGCCTCCCGTTCCTCACTGGTCAGATCAACCTTTTCGGTGAGGTACGCCAGGAAGGGCGAAACCGAACCGCCCAGCGAGACATCGACAAAGTCTCCGATGAGCTGACTGCGGACCTTCTCGGGCGCGGACGCGGAGTGGTACGCCTGCACGCCATCGCGGTCGCCTCGGGTGAGAATTCCTTTCTTTTCAAGCCGGGCCAAGAGCGTCTGCACCGTGCTGCGACTCAGCCCTTTTCGGCTGGAGAATTCGGCGTACGCCTCCCCCACCGTTACTGGCTGGTTCTTCAGCACAAAGTCGAGAATCTCAGTTTCAGATCGTGAAGCCCGCATGATCGCTCCCTTAAGTATAGCGACACTTGTCACGAAATGCTCCAGTGCCGAGACGAGGTTTGAGCGGACATAATCTCAGCCATGCTTGCGGCCATCAGCCTTCTGCTGGCTTCCCTTCAGCCTGCCGCCGACGTCTCGGTGCTTCCCCGCCCCCGGACGATGGAGATCGAGAACGGCTCCTTTGAGTTCACGCCCCGCACCCGTCTAGAGAATCCGGCTGGCTTCGCCGCGGCGGATCAGCTTCAGGATGTGATCATCGGCGCAGGCGGCCACCGCCTCCGAACGGAAGAAGAGCCTCCCCGAGGACAGGAAAACCGCGTGACATTTCGGCAGATGCGCGGGTCGCACGGGCCGGAGGAGTATCGGATTCAGGCCACCAGCGAAGGGCTGATAATAGAGGCGAACGAAGACCGGGGAGCCTTTCTGGCGGTGCAGACCATCCGGCAACTTCTGCCGCCAAGCATCGAATCACTGCCGAGAACTCCGCAGGAAGAGCTGGCCATCCCGCTCGTCAATATCCACGACTGGCCGGCCTTCTCGTGGCGCGGACTGCACCTGGATGTCTCGCGGCACTTCTTCTCCATTGAATTCATCAAGAAGTACATCGACTGGATCGCGCTCCACCGCATGAACACCTTCCACTGGCACCTGAT
>CBFGUV010000004.1:0-253887 GCA_965652385.1 uncultured Fimbriimonadaceae bacterium | reverse complement strand
GGCGGGCGCGATCTTCCAGGCGAGCATCAGCAGCGGAAAGTTCCACGGGATGATCTGCCCGCAGACGCCGACCGGTTCGTAGTCGGGGAACTCGGATTGCGCCAGCTTCGCCCATCCCGCGTGGTAGTAAAAGTGGCGCACGGCGAGGGGGATGTCAATATCCCGCGTCTCGCGGATCGGCTTGCCGTTGTCCAGGGTTTCCAGAACGGCAAACAGCCTTGCGTGCTTTTGAAGCTTGCGGGCGATGGCATACAGAACCTTCGCACGGCCTGACCCGCCAAGAGCCTGCCACTCAGCGAGGCCTCTTTGGGCTGCACTAACCGCCTGATTCACCTGGCCTTGTGAAGCCTGGGCGATCTGCGCCAGCTCTTCCCCCGTGGCGGGGTTGAAGGAAGCAAAGCTCTGCTCACCAGTCAACCATTCGCCGCCGACATACACCCCAAACCGCCCCGAATGCTCATCAATCCAGGCGCGCGCCGCCTTGGCGTCTTCAGGCGCGGGGCCGTAGGGGAGGGTGTGCAGCAGATCGGTGACTTCGCTCATGGCTTATCCCATCGGATGGCGGTGGCTGGCCGAATAGCGGCCGGTCAGATAATGCTCCAACTGACGCTCGATATCGTTGAGCAGGGTGCTCGCGCCGAGCCGAAAGAGGTGTGGTGACAGCCAGTCATCACCCAGCTCATCCTTCATCAGCATCAGGTACTCGGTGGCCTGCTTTGCCGACCGAATTCCGCCCGCGGGCTTGAAGCCAATTTTGATTCCCGTGCGCTCCTGATAGTCGCGGATGAGGCGCGCCATCACCAGCGCGACGCCGAGGGTGGCATTGACCGGCTCTTTGCCGGTCGAGGTCTTGATGAAGTCGGCTCCCGCCATCATGCAGACTGCACTGGCGCGGGCGACATTGGTGAACGTGCCCAGTTCTCCGGTGGCGAGAATTGCTTTGACGTGAGCTTCGCCACAGGCCTTGCGGAAGTCGCGCATCTCGTCGTACAGCGCCTGCCACTCCCCGCGCAGGACGTGCGCTCGAGTGATGACGATGTCGATCTCGTCGGCCCCATCGGCCACCGAAGCCTCAATCTCCCGCACCCGCTCGGGATAGGAGGAGAGCCCGGCAGGGAAGCCGGTGGATACCGCCGCGACCGGAACTCCGGTTCCGCGCAGCAGCGAAGCCGCCTCGGCCACATAGCGGTGATAGACGCACACCGCCCCCACTCGAAGCTCGCGCAGGCCAAGCCCCTCCAGCATCGCCGGGCTGAGCGGCTGCCGCGCCTTCGCGCAGAGCCGATGTACATTGCCCGGCGTGTCGTCGCCGCTGAGGGTGGTGAGATCGACGCACTCGATGGCGCGGATCAGCCAGGCGGCCTGGTGCGCCTTCTTGACGCTCCGCCGTTTGGGAAAGGTGTCGGCTCGCCGTTCTACTGCACTGCGATTGACCGTCAGGCCCTGCACCCAGTCGAGGTCCAGAGGCATCCCGGGATTCCGCTCCAAGGAATGCGGAACGGAGGGCTGAATCGCAGAAGTCGAATGGGAGGCAGACACGCGGTGGCGAGAGTATATCAGTAGATTCCGAGCCTTAACGATCTGCCGATGAGCCATCATTTCAAGTGCCATGCGCACCGAGCTGACCCCGGATCAGATCGACTCTTACCGCACAAACGGATTCCTGTTGATCGACGGCTTTCTCGACCCGGACGAACTGCAGCAATGGCGCGCCACAACTGAAGAAGCCGTCGCCCAGCGACTGGCCGAAGCCAGCGATGAGGGGCCAGCTCGTCTGACCAACCAGCAGGACCCGAACAGCTACTACGCGCAGGTCTTCACCCAGTGCCTCAAGCTGGCCGATACGCACGATGGCATGAGATCACTGATGCACGATCCGCGCATCGGGGAGATGATCGCCACGCTGGCAGGGGTAGATGGCATCCGCATCTGGCACGACCAGGCGCTTTTCAAACCACCCTTCGGCAACCCGACGGCCTGGCATCTGGACAATCCGTACTGGTCGTTCTCCTCGCATGACGCGCTCTCGCTGTGGGTTGCTTTGGACGATGCGACGGTGGCGAATGGGTGCATGTGGTATTTGCCCGGCACCCACAAAGAAGCTCGCTTCGAGACGGTGGGGATCGGCATGAGTCAGAGCGACCTCTTTCAGGTCTATCCCGAATGGCGGGAGATCACGCCGGTGTCCTGCGAAGCGAAGGCCGGATCAGCGGTCGTTCACAACGGCCTGACCGCCCACGGCGCCGGAGCCAACATGACCAACCGAGCACGGCGGGCGATGACCTGCGCCTACATGCCGGATGGCGCGGCCTTCAACGGCACGCAGAACGTGCTGCCGCACGAATACTTCGAGACGCTTGCCATCGGCGATCTGCTGAACAGTGACGCAGTCAACCCGCTGATCTCGCGGAAGAGCTAGAGCCGCCGCCAGTGCCCGCGCGGGTGGAAGGTGACCATGTACTTCTCGCGCGACTTGTCGAGTTCGAAGGGAGGATTGGTCTTCAGCCAATCGTTCATCGCCTCGGTGGGGCCGGGACCATGCTCGCGCAGCACCGGGTGGCCGTTCACGTTGCCGTCTTCGATGATCAGGTAGCAGCCAGGCGTGACCAGCTCGGCCAGCAGCTCCAGCTCCTTGCGGACGTGCGCCTGGGAGTGGTCGGAGTCCAGCACAAGCATCGTGCGCTTGCCTTCGGCTCGCTTCTTGAGCCGCTCGACCAGTTCGGGAGCGGTGGACGACGCGGTGATGAACTCAATGCGCGGATGCTCGGGCAGAACCTCCTGCGGGTCGATGTCCACGGAGACGACTTCGCCCTGGCCCATCAGGTCAAAGAGGCTGGCGTAGAAGGCCGCGCTGCCGCCGTCGAAGGTGCCCGTCTCGATGATCAGATCGGGTTTGGTTTCGTAGATGATCTCCTGCTTGATCCACAGGTCGAACGGAATCTGCTGCACCGGAACCCCCAGCCAGCGGGTGTCCTTCCAGGTGCTGTCGCGGCGATGAAAGTAGATCAGCTTGTGAAAGAGCGTGATGGTGATGGGCGCCAAAACCCGCCAGAGAAGTGCGTTCGCCTTGAGGCGGATTCGATGAAGCGTCGTCATTGCCGTTCCGCTCTAACGGTACCCTTGAGAGGTGAGCGCATTCGCCATCGCTTTCGCCATCGCCCTTTCGCAGCAACCCGAGCCCGAGCTTCGCACTCCGTCGATCTACCGTTGCCCGGCCGAAGAGGGAGAGGGGAAGTTCTTTGAGAGCCTGATCGTGGAGCATTACTTCGATCAGATATGCATCGAGCCTGCGCCCGGACCGAAGGCGAAGGAGCTTGCTGCCGGCAAGGTGAAGTTTGTCACCGCCGACAAGATTGATACCGAGGCGAACCGGAAGTGGCGCGACGCGACCATCGACTTTGCGAACGGAAAGATTTCGCCCAAGAAATGGGTGGAGCGCACCAAAGACCTGAAGGAGACGGTCCACTGGCTTTCGAACCCGAAGACCCCCAAGCTGCGCGATGCAACGAGCAAGGTCTCCTATCGGGCCACCTTTGCCGAAATGCTGGTGCTGTCTCTGCCCGGCGTTCCATGCTTCACCGCCGACGACATCGGCCAGACCCGCTATCTGCCGGAGGACGATGTGGAGATGAGCTGGGTTCTGGCGATGAACGACTATCTCGGACCGATGATGTACTACCGCACGCAGGAACCCTATATGGTGACGGGCAAAATCGAGATCATCCGCGCCGATGAAAAGCCCGGGATTCTGGCATTCAAACTTGCAGGCGAAGAGGAGAGTTTGACCTTCTACTTCAACAACGCAAAGGATCCGATCAAGCTCTCGGGAATCGACGAGGAGAAAATTACGATCGCCCGCGGCATTGAGATTGATGAGGAAGGCACCCTCACCTTGCCAGGGTGGGGCTCGTTTATCCTCAACAACTAAGCGGCTTCTTCAGTCTGCTGAAGCATGCTCAGCTCAAGGATGGTCCTGAAGTCTGAGGCGAGGAAGATGTCCCGCGGCACCTCTTCCGAGCGCATCGATTCTGCGATGCTGTTTCCGGTGCCGTCATTGGCATAGACAATGTAGTCGAGCAGCACTCGGCCCAGGGTAAGGCGAAACTGAAAGGCCAGCCATTGGTGGTTGATGCAGACCAGTTGCATGCCTGAAGGGACATGGTCTGGCCTGTCCGCCAACAGCGGATCGGTCCATGAGGTTTCCATCGGTGATCACAAACTAGCACCGGTCGGTGGACCGCTGCTCTCCCACCTACTATTGTTGTCTCAAAAGCGCCGGTGAAGCGCGAAACCAGGTGTTTATTACAGGGGATAGGTGAGTCTCGGTCCTAGATGCTGAAGAGCAGGGTGTCCCAGCCACTCTGGCGGAGCTTCTCGGCAAGCACCTCGACGCCGGGCTGCTCAGTGGCATAGTGGCCGCTGGCGAGAATGGTCAAGCCAGATTCGCTCGCTTCGATCGCCACGTTCTGCTTCACTTCGCCCGTGACATAGGCGTCTGCGCCGTCGGCGAGGGCGGCCTTCCAGTCGCTGTCGGCGGCTCCCCCCACGACGGCGACCCGCTTGATGGGGCGGTCGTGGCCCGGCCAAATCCAGGAGCGGGTTTGGAGTGCTTCATCCACATGCCTCACCAACTCCTCGCCGGAAAGCGGGGAAGCCAGGCTGCCGATGCGCCCGGCGGGCGTGGGGTTCTGGTCGGCGGTCAGCAGGTAGTCGATGGCGGGCTCTTCGTAGGGATGGGCTTTGCGGACCGCTTTGTCGACCGCCGGCTTCACAGCGGCATCCAGAACCATCTCGATCCGGACTTCATCGACCTCTTCGATTTCCCCGGCCTGACCGATGACCGGAGAAGACCCCTCGCCGCCGAGAAAGGTGCCGGTGACCGGGTGCGTCACCGCGCATCGCGAATAAGCGCCGATCACGCCCGCTCCGGCTGCCGAAGCAGCATCAATGATCCCTGCTTCGCTGCCTTTCGGCGCGAAGACCGCCATCTTGAGCCGCTCGATGCGTGTGGAGTAGCCGAATGGTTTGGCGTCGGTCAGGCCCAGCCGGTCGGCCAGGGCATCGTTGATTCCGCCCTCCGCGCAATCCCAATTGGTGTGCGCCGCGATGAAGCTCAGTCCTCCGCGGATCATTTCGACCACCACGCGCTGCCGTACGTCGTCGCTTCGCACCGATGGCAGGGCATCCCAGATGACTGGGTGATGCGAAACCAGAGCATTGCAGCCGTTCTCAATGGCAAACCGGACGGCGGCTAAAGATGAGTCTAGACTGACAGCCACCCGCGTGGCTTCGGCGGAGGGATCGCCGACCTGAAGGCCGACATGGTCGAAGGAAAAGGCGAGGTGGGGCGGGGCTAGCTCTTCGACGGATTTCAGCAGGTCGCGGACGGTGGGCACGACGGGAGAATACTGAAAAAAGCGGCCCTCTTAAACGGCCGGAGGCGGGTGTTACCCCGCCTCGATGAGCTCATTCTGCTGGATTGGCCAATCATCATTGCTATGAACTTTTACAAATTCAGCCAGTTTTTCCAGCGCGCCTTCCGATTCTGCATTCAGCTTTGCCGGGCTCATAAGAGCCAGGAACAAGAGCTGATAGGCTTCCTCGGGAGTCAGCTCCAAGCCATGGGTTTCATGCTCCATGGAGCCTCCTTATTAGTTGCACGGATTTCTCCGCACAGGTCATCAGACGCCGTGCGCTTGCTTTCAGTTCCTCGCTTTAGATTAAGAATGAGTAAAGAGCCTTGTCCGAGGGGGCGCGAGGCCCGCAGGTACACTCTTTTCGGATGCCTCAGGAGGAGTATCTCCAGTTCGGCGGAATGGCCGTAGTCGAAGGAGTGATGATGCGGTCCCCCCACTATTGGGCGGTGGCCTGCCGTGCTCCCAACGGCGATATCGTCATCAAGACCGAGCCGCTCGAACAGACTTGGATCGGCAAGCAGAAGTGGCTCAAGAAGCCCTTCCTGCGCGGCACCCTTGCCCTCCTTGACACCATGGGCCTCGGCATGAGGGCCATGCGTTATGCCTCTGACGTGCAGGTGGACGAGAAGTATCTGCCGGAAGAAGAGCGCACCAAGTCGGAAGAGGAGCGCAAAAAGAAGAAGGCCGTCGAGGGCTTCGCCATCGGCGCAACGGTGGTCGTCTCCCTGGCTCTCTCCTTCGCGATCTTCGACTTCAGCCCCGAGATCGTCGCGCAGCTCACCCAGAACTGGCTCGGCCTCTCCGGCACGGGCGCAAATGCCGTGGCCGAGATTCTCAAGCTGGCCATGTTCATCGGCTACCTGTTCCTCATCCGACGGCTTCCTCCCATCCTTGAGGTCTTCCGGTATCACGGAGCGGAGCACCAGGCGATCAATACGATTGAGGCGAAGCTAGATCTGACCACCGACCACTGCCTCGCGCAGACTCGGCTCCATCCGAGATGCGGCACCAATTTTGCGATCATGGTCATCCTGATCGGCTTCCTGGTCTTCATCCCGATCCCCCGAAACCTTTTTGTCGGCGCCGGTGCGCCGGACTGGCTGGTGGTCATCGCCCGAATGCTGATCAAGCTGGCCATCCTGCCGGTCGTGGCGGGAGTCAGCTACGAGATCATCCGCCTGGCCGGAAAAATGAAGGACCAGCGGTGGGTGAACATGCTTCTCAAGCCCGGCCTGATGACTCAGTTCATCACCACGGAAGAGCCGGAAGCGAAGCATGCCGATGTGGCGATCCAGTCGCTGAAGGCGGTGATGCTGGCGGAAGAGACCGGGGAACTGACCAATACGGAAATCCCGGCGGACGACAGCCAGCCTGACGCCAGCCCGGCTCCGGCCCTCTAAACTCCGGTATCTTGCGCGCTGAGGCGATGGCAGGCACAGGCTTTTACCGAAACTACGGCAAGCGCCTCTTCGATCTGTGCCTGACCATTCCCGGGCTGATCATCCTGCTCCCGGCGATCCTCGTTCTCTTCATCATCTCCCGCATCGTCATCGGTTCGCCGGTCATCTTTCGGCAGAAGCGGCCGGGGCGGGGCGGAGAGATCTTCGAGATGATCAAGTTCCGCAGCATGACCAACGCGACCGACGCGCAGGGCAATCTGCTGCCCGACGATCAGCGGCTGCCCAAATACGGAAAGCTGCTGCGGGCGACCAGCCTGGACGAGCTGCCGGAGCTTTGGAACGTGGTGAAGGGAGAGATGAGCCTGGTCGGTCCGCGCCCTCTCTTGGTGCAGTACCTTCAGTTCTACACCGTTCATCAGCATCGCCGCCACGACGCGGCTCCGGGCGTCACCGGCTGGGCGCAGGTGAATGGCCGCAACGCGATCTCCTGGGAACAGAAGTTTGCCTATGACGTCTGGTATGTCGAGAACATGAGCCTGCCGCTCGACATCAAAATCCTCTGGATGACGATCGGCAAGGTGTTCAAGCGGTCCGGCGTCAGCGCGCAGAACCACGCGACGACCCCCTTTTATCACGGCCCCCGCCCGGCCGGTGGCATCGGCGCGATCGCCCTTGCCCGCAGAACGGAGAAGCAAGACCAGTGAACCAGAACCCCCGCATCATCTTTGCCGGCGACCGCCAGATTTCGGTGGACTGCCTGCGCTTTCTGCGCGAGCAGGGAGTGGAGCCCGTCGCGCTCCTGGTCAGCGATGCCAAGCGGGCGACCCACGCATCAGAACTGCGGGAACTGGTCCCGTACCTGCCGAGCGACTTGGTGCTGGAAGGCAAGGCGTTTCGGGAAGAGCCGGGCCTGGCAACGCTCTCCGAGCTGAACGCGGACTATGTGTTCGGCATCCACTTTCCGTACATCGTTCCGCCCGAAGTTTTGGAGATGCCAAAGGTGGGCGTGCTGAACCTGCATCCGGCCTACCTGCCGTACAACAAGGGATGGCACACGCCGACTTGGGCTCTGCTGGAAGGAACCCCCTACGGCGCGACCCTCCACTTCATGGATGCCGGGCTCGACACCGGAGACATCATCCTGCAGCGGGAGGTGGACGCCTCGCCCGCCGACACCGCCAATTCGATCTACCAGAAGGTGCTCGCGCTGGAGTTTGAAGTCTTCAAAGAGGCATGGCCCCTGCTCAAGGACTGCAACCCGCCGCGCCAGCAGCAGACCGAAGAGGGAACCGCCCACAGCAAGAAGGATCTAGAGGCCAGCGGGCTGCAGCAGATCGACCTGGAGGCGCCCATCGCCCCCCGCGAGCTGCTGAAGCGGCTGCGCGCCTTCACCACCAATCAGACCGGCGAGGCCGCGTACTTTGAGGAAGGCGGCCGCCGCTATAGGGTCCAAGTCCGCATTGAAGAGGAGTAGTCTGGAGATCACCGTGTCGCAAGTTTCACCGCAATCCACAAAGCTCGAATTCCCCGGCTGGCCGCACTTCGACGAAGAGATGGTCGAAGCGGCGGCGGAGATTCTCCGCTCGGGCCGGGTCAACTACCACACCGGGCCGCGCGGCAAGGCATTTGAAGTGGAGTTTGCCGCCTATGCAGGCACCAAGAAGGCGATTGCGGTGGCCAACGGCAGCCTGGCCCTGGAACTGGCGGTCAAGGGGCTCGGCCTGCAGCCGGGCGACGAATTTGTCACGACTCCGCGCACGTTCTTGGCCTCCGCCACCAGCTGCATGATGCAGGGTCTCAAGCCGGTTTTTGCCGATGTGGATGCGGACAGCGGCAACATCACCGCCGAATCCATTGAGCGTGTGCTGACGCCAAAGACCAAGCTCATCGTTCCGGTTCATCTGGGCGGGTGGCCGTGTGAGATGGACGCGATCATGGCCCTGGCCGAGCAGATGGGGCTCAAGGTGATCGAAGACTGCGCCCAGGCGCACGGTGCGCGGTATCGCGGCCGCTCGGTCGGCTCCATCGGCCAGATCAATGCCTGGAGCTTCTGCCAGGACAAGATCATGACGACCGCCGGAGAGGGCGGCATGGTGACCACCGACGATGAAGAGGCGTGGAGCCGCATGTGGTCGTTCAAGGATCACGGCAAGGATTGGGACACCGTCTACAACCAGCAGCATCCGCCCGGGTTCCGCTGGCTGCACCACAGCCCCGGCACCAACTGGCGTTTGACCGAGATTCAGTCGGAAATGGGCCGCATCCAGCTTCGCCGCCTTCCCGATTGGACCAAGCAGCGGCAGCGCAATGCGCAGGTGGTGATGGATCGGCTGGCCAAGTGGAGCTGCATCCGCAATCCAGAGATTCCCGACCACATGGAGCACGCTCAGTATCGCTGGTACTTCTATGTCCGGCCTGAGGCGCTGCGCGAAGGCTGGGATCGCGACCGCATCATGGTCGAGGGGGCCGAACGCGGCGTGCCGATCATGTCCGGCTCATGCGGCGAGGTCTACTTGGAGAAGGCGTTCGAAGGATGCCGTCCGGCAGAGCCGCTGCCCGTCACCCACGAAATCTGGGGCAACGCGCTCACCATCCTCACCCATCCCACCCTGACCGAAGATCACATGCACCAGATGATGGATGTGATGGACGATCTTTTTAAAGTGGCACGGAGATGATCCAAACAGCTTCAGAAAAGACCACGGGTTCCATCCCAATAGGCATTTGTCGCTTTCTGCAGTGAGTTATGCTCACCAGGACTCCAAATTGAATAGCCTATCCACTCCTGAATTGATGCTTCAATGTCTTTCAGTCGAAGTAACTGAGGTCCAACACGCTGATCAGTCGTTTTGACTAGGTCATGAATATCAGGCAAGCAAGTTGCCAAGCGAATGCCGTCTGTCCTTCCAACGATTATTATTCCTATCTTTCGAAGCGGCTTAAGTATGGATGCTCGAAACTTCTGCTCATTCCATTTACCCAATCCTGCTTCTTGTAAGAGAGAACATAGCTCTGGAACATATCGATATGTCCTCGCAGATACGGTTTCGAAAATCTGGGTAGAAATGAGGATTTCTAATATGAACGATTGGCAAATGATACTGGAGTCATTGTTGCCTTTATTTGCCTCTAGGAATGCGGCACATATTTGAAGATTTTTCGCGAGAATAATACTATCGGACTCTGCATGGTGCCTGGACGAGTCCGCAACTTCATTAGCGATAGGCTTCCGTGGGTAGCGTTCGGCAACCAGCTCGCACTTACGCAATACCTCACGAATTTCGGCCATATTAGCAGAGTGGGTGACATCCTCATACCGTTCCTGAAGAAGCCTCCATGTGCCTGCGATAATATCTGCCACTCTTACTTGTGGGCTTTCAGTAGATTTAATAGATATTGGGGATAGTCTGAACTGTCTAAAAAGATTCGTTTCATAGTACTTGGATATGTAATTGGTGAATTCTTTCTGAAAGCTGTCAGTTCCGTAGCTGTCAGAGTAAATGGTTGATGATGAATCGGGATTGTCGAGGAAAAAATTGTCTAGGTGTTGGTACACAATTCGGGAGAAGTACTTGCGGAAAACTGGCTTGAAGTGAAATCCAGGTGAGCTGTGTCGTGAAAGTATTTCCTTGTCGACGATGAGCGTAATGTATCTGATTGGCAACGCCGATATGTCTTCGATAACTTGCAGTCGTCTGCTCCAATTTCCGCCTATCTTTGAAGACTTGAATCCCCCTGGTCCGCAATGGTACTTGTCTTCCAGCCTTTTTATTTCATTGGCGACTGCTAGGTTGTCGTTTTCGGAGACCAGGACAGCACAGATTGCGTATAACCTCGTCGTTCCTTCTAACGCTGTTTTTAAGTTCTCGTCTCCGCTTTCATCAATGTAGACAAGGTACTCGCTTGCCATCACAATATTATATACCTCGGAGTCTTGCTTTAGAGAGTCAGTAGCTAGCTCCAAGCCATTGCTGATCATGGTTCACCGACGCTTCAGCGCAAGGTTCGCCGTAAGGCGGGGAAGAGCGGGGCCAGCCGGGTATACCGACAGCGCGACGGACGGAAGCGATATGGCGACAATCATGGTCACGGGAGCGGCGGGATTCATCGGCTTCCATCTCAGCAAAAGGCTCCTGGCTAGGGGCGACGAAGTCATCGGCGTGGACAGCGTGAACGACTACTACGACGTTCGGCTGAAGGAGGCCCGCCTGGAGCAGCTGACGGAGAGCCCCAACTTCGTGTTGCACCGCATGAACTTGGCGGAGCGCGAGCGCGTGGCCGAGCTTTTTGCCTACAGCCGCCCCGAGCGGGTGATTCACCTGGCGGCGCAGGCGGGCGTCCGGTACAGCCTGCAGAACCCCTACGCCTACATCGAGAGCAACCTGTCCGGCTTCATCAATGTGCTGGAAGGCTGCCGCCACAACGCGGTGCAGCACCTTACCTACGCCAGCAGCAGCAGCGTCTACGGAGCCAACACCAAGATGCCGTTTTCGGTCCACGATAATGTGGACCACCCGGTGAGCTTGTACGCCGCGACCAAGAAGTCGAACGAGCTGATGGCGCACGCCTACAGCCACCTCTACAAGATTCCCACCACCGGCCTCCGCTTCTTCACCGTCTACGGACCGTGGGGGCGGCCCGACATGGCCCTGTTCCTCTTCACCAAGGCGATCCTGGCGGGCAAGCCGATCAACGTCTTCAACCACGGCAAGATGCAGCGCGACTTCACCTACATCGACGACATCGTCGAAGGGGTGATGCGGGTGAGCGACAACATTCCGGAGCCCAATCCAAACTGGAGGGGCGACGCGCCCGATCCGGGCACCAGCTACGCGCCGTACAAGCTGTACAACATCGGCAACAACAACCCGGTTGAGTTGATGCACCTGATCGAGACGCTGGAAGATCGGCTCGGCAAGAAGGCGGAGAAGAACATGCTGCCGATGCAGGACGGCGACGTTCCGGCCACCTATGCCGATGTGGACGACCTGATGAATGATGTGGGCTTCAAGCCGGCGACTCCCATCGAGGTCGGCATCGAGCGGTTCGTCGATTGGTATCGCGAATTTCACCGCATCAGCTGATGCCGCTGCCGCTTTCGCCGACCCAGTTGGAAGAACTGGCGATGGAGGTCGCGGGCTTTCTGCCGGAGAGCCTCTTCATCGTCGGCAGCCACGCGCTTGGCCGAGCCGACGAGTGGAGCGACCTCGACTTCTACGCGGTTTACGACGACGCCCGGCATCTCGCGCCCAAGCAGGAGCATGTGTTCTGGCTGTGGGAGGGGGTCTGGGTTTCTGTCGGCATTCTTTCCCGGTCGCATGTCGAAGCCGAGCTGGAGACCCCGGAGAATGCCATCCCCGCCGTGCCCGCCTACCGCACAATGCAGATCGTCCGCGACGTGGACGGTTGGGCCGAAGAGCTGCGGCAGCGCGCCCTCGCCTTTGATTGGCAGAGCGTCAAGGCCGAGGCTGACGCCTGGGTCACCGCCGAACTTCTGAGCCTTTGCGAAGAGTGCGGCAAGGGCTTGAGAGCGTTGGCGCATCAGGATGAAGGACTGGCCGTTCTCGTGGCCACGGGGCTGGCATGGCCGCTGACACGGCTGGTTGCGATTCAGCGGGGCATCCTCGTCCAGAGCGACAACTCGTACATCCAAGAGGTCAGGGAAGCGATGGGGGAGGAGTGGACGAGCCTGCACCGGATGCTTTTGGGAGACGATCCCGCTCCGCCGCTGGAGCGACTGCGGGCGGGCCTTCGTCTTTATCTCGTGGTGTTGGATTCTCACGCGGCCCCGGCTCGGGAGGCTGCGATGCTTGATGTCAATCGACGTCGACTGGAGGCAGCTTTATGAAAGTCGTAGTCATCGGCGGATGGACGCCCTCTCTGATCAATTTCCGCGGCCCCCTGTTGAAGGCGATGGTGGATCGCGGGCATGAAGTGTGGGGGATGGCCGCAGAAGAAGACCCGGAGATCATCCAGAAGCTGAGCGATATCGGGGTGAAGTTCCGGTCGATTCCGCTCCAGCGGGCCGGACTCAGCCCGCGCGCCGATATGGAGGCGCGCCGCGTCATCGAGGAGTACCTGCGGGAGATCAAGCCGGACAAGGTGCTCTGCTACACCATCAAGCCGGTCATCTACGGCACGCTGGCGGCGGTCAAGGCGGGAGTGCCGGAACGGTACTCGATGATCACCGGCCTCGGCGGCGCCTTCGAGCCGGGCGGCCTCAAGCAGAAGCTCATCACCTTTGCCGCCAAGACCCTCTACCGCAGCGCGCTCCGTCATGTGGACCGGATCATCGTGCAGAATCCCGACGACCAGGCGGATATCGTCCGGCTCGGCCTGGCGCGGAACGATAAGTTCCGCATGGTCAACGGCTCCGGAGTAGATACGGCGCAGTTTGATGTGAAGCCCCTGCCCGAAGGCCCGCCGCACTTCTTGATGATCGCCCGCGTGCTCGCGGAGAAGGGAGTGCGCGAATTTGCGGCGGCGGCGCGGAAGGTCAAAGAGCATCATCCCGATGCCAAGTTCACGCTGGTCGGCTGGATCGAAGCGAATCCCAGCGCGATCCAGCAGGAAGAAGTCGAAGGCTGGGTGAAAGAGGGCATTCTGGAGTGGCCCGGCGCGACCAAGGATGTGCGCCCCTACATCGAAGCCTGCACCGTCTACTGCCTGCCCAGCTACCGCGAAGGCACGCCGCGAACGGTTTTGGAGGCGATGGCGATGGGACGCCCCATCATCACCTCAGATGCTCCCGGATGCCGCGAGACGATCGTGGACGGCGAGCAGGGATTCCTCATCCCGGTGAAGGACGCCGACGCCCTGGCTCAGCGGATGATGGAACTGGCAGATGACCGCGCGCTGGCCGAGAGGTTTGCGAAGGCCGCTCGAATTCGGGCCGAGGAAAAGTACGACGTTCACAAGGTGAACGAAGCCGTGCTTGAAATCATGAAGCTGTAGCGGGCAGCTCCGCCGGACCGGTTTCTTTCTGTTCAGACTGCCGAGCGAAAGGCGCAAGAAGGCCGAGCGAAAGGCCGGTGGCTGCCCAGTATTCCCGCTTTCGCAGGTGGTAGGTGTATATCCACGAGACCGCCATGCCGATCATCAGTGCGATCGCAAACCGCGAGTAGGTGCGGCTTCTCGGGTCAGTGTTGCGTGGGTTCTTCAGCCCCGAAGCGTATTCGTAGAAGAACCAGGCATAGATCAACAGCCCAAAGAGACCGGAGTTGACAAGGATTCCCAAATAGGTGCTGTGAATTTCGTACTTGCCGAACTCGCCCGCCACCCCGCCGACGCCGACGCCCGTGATCGGGTTGGTCTTGGTGGCGAGGTCGGCTATGTTGAGGTTGCTGCTCGCAAAGTCTTCGATGCGGCTGGCCGCGCCGTCGCCCGCCAACTTGTATTCGACGCGCCAGCGGAACCCGGGCACGTTCTCAAGCGCGGCGTTCCAGACAAAGCTGAGCAGGAGTGCGGCAAAGGCGGCCCCCAGCAGCATCTTGCCCGCCGAACGGATGTCGCGCTCGGCAAAGATCGAGCAGACAAAGCCGATGACGAGGCCCATGATGGCGGCGCGCTTGATGGTGAGCAGGCACGCGATGGCCAGAATGATGGTAGCCACAATAGCGATCTTCTGCTGCGTGCCGCGCGAGATGCGCGAGAAGGGATAGATCGCCGAGAGCGAGAAGAGGAAAAACTGTCCGGCCTGACCCGTGTTGCGGAAGGTGCCTGTCAGGCCGCCCTCAACACCCTTGCCGATGCGCGGAGTGCCCGCCCACACGGAGGCCCAGTCATAGACGCCCAGAAGGGCGATGAGCGTTGCGGCGATGGCAAAGAGCTGCAGAACCTTGAGCCGCTCCTCGTACTCCAGGTTCCGCATGATGCAGTAGACCACGATCATTCCCAAGAAGGCATAGACCGTCACGATGCACTCGAAGAACGTGTTGAACGGGTTGGTTGAGGTGGGGATGCCGATGCAGAACCACAGCAGCAGAACCGAAGATGCGAAGGCGAGGCGGGGAAGCAGGAGGCCGTGGCGGCGAGAGGCAAAGAGCAATGCAACCGGCGCGAACACGAGCATCAGCACATCGGGCAGGGCCACGCGGCCCGCGATGCTCTGCATGTTGTCATCGCCGCCCGTGAGCGTGATGCCGGTGAGGAAGAACCACAGAAAGAGGAGCACAACGAGGGTCGGAGTCAGCTTGTATTCGCTGGCCCTGTCGCTCGGGGCGGCCGATGCGGCTGCGGCGTGCATGAGGATTGCGCTCCTTGCCGACTACTCGGCAGTCGGGATCGCGGGACGTCGGCGCGGCTTGCGGGAGTTGCCGATCAAAACGAGCATGATCGCCACCACCACGCCAAGGAATCCACCCACGGCGCCATTGCGGAATTTCGATTTATTGACGGGCTGATTATTGATGTAGGGCTCGTCGAGCACCGACCAGTTGATGCGGTCAACCTGGGTGTCGAACCGTGCCTCTTCAAGCTGGGCGCGGGCCTGTTTGAGAAGGGTCGCTTGGGCGTCCACTTCACCCTGCAGCACAGCGAATTCGACGGCTTCCTCCGGAGCGGCGGCGCTCAGTTCTTCCAGCGTCTCCTTCTGCCACTCCAACACCTTTTTGCGGGCCTCCAGGCTGACGATATCGGTGGGCAGGCCCTCATCTAGTGACTGAAGGTAGTCCGCGATCTGGTTCTGCAGCGCCTCGCGCGCGACCTTGATCTGCTCCTTCAGCTTGACGATGGTCGGATGCTTGGGGCCGAACTCGACTTCCTGCAGGCTCAGTTCAAATTCAAGCTGCTCCAGCCGTTGCCGCTCGGCCTCCATCGGCAGTTCGGTGGGCATCGTGATCGCGCTCTCCGCGGTGCGGCGGTAGGCCTCTAATCGGAACTCAAGCTCCTGATTGAGCTTCTCAAGCTCCGTCTCGACGGTGCGCAGCTCCTGGATGACCCGGACGCCGGAATAGGGCGCGTTCGGATCGGGAGCCGTCTTCATCTTCTTCTGGAAATCAATTAGCTTGCGCTGAGCCTCGGCCAGTTCGGTTTCTCGTTCGGTGACGGCCTGCTGAAGCAGGTTGGCGCGGGTGTTGCCCAGTTCGGAGTTGACTTCCTGCCGGATCGCCTTCAGCGCGAGCACCGCCTGCGTGGTGATGGCCAGTGCGGTGTCTTTGCTCTCGTGGGTCGCCTGAATCTGCACCTGGCTGATCTTGTCGTCCACCACGATGTTCAGGTCGATCTCTCGCGGATCGATCTCAAGCCGCTGTGAAATTTTCTGCTGCGAGTTGCGGCTCTCGATGATGCCCTTCAGCATCATGCCAACCTGCGCCGCTCCGGTGGTGCCGGTGAGCGGGTTCACCGCACTGGCGTTGTTCTGCGGCAGAAAGAGGACGGCGCGGGATGCGTAGATCGGCTTTGAAATCTGCGTGTAGATCAGGCCGCCGATGCCGCCAAGGACGAGAAACAGCGCAAGAAACCGCCACTTCTTCGTGAGAAGCTGGATGGGGGCACCCGCGTTGATTTCGATTTGGCCGTCGGTCATGAGGGTGAATGCTGCCCGCCCCAGCCGGGCAGGTCAAGCGGCGAAATCTTACCCGGCCAAAAATATAATCAACGCAGGTGCCCAAGGCTGGAGGCCGCATGGCGGCAAAATAGACTGTGGCTTGAGAGGGAAAGGAGGGGATGCCCGGATCAGCAAGGGTTTGTAAGCCTCCAGATTCAAAATGTCATTTGCCCAAACGATTTATTCGAAGCTCCCCGTGCTTCTGCGCAATGCGGCCGTTCAGTTTGTGGCCAGGAGGAACAAACGTGTCCGTTATAGCGGCGTCTACTCAAGCTACCTTCAGCTCCTGCGCGATGCCGAACATTGGACGCTTGAGCAGGTGAGAGCCTACAGGACAGAGGAGTTGGAAAAGCTTCTCCTGGAGTGTCGGCACCATGTGCCGCATTACAAGGATTCGCTTGCTGAGTTCAGCGATGACGACCTTCGCGAGATTGCCCAAACTCAGGATCTCTCTCGGCTTCCCCTCCTGGAAAAATCTGTTCGCCGCAATAATTCAGAACGATTTCTGAACGAAGGCCGCAAGACCGCATTGGTAGGCTACACGAGCGGGTCTACGGGGAGTCCCATGGTGACGCACTCGGACGCTGAAACGATCCAAAGAGGCTTTGCTTTTATGGCCAAGCACAAGGAATGGGCCGGCGTGTCGCAGGAGATGCCCTCTGTTCGCCTTTCAGGCAACCTCGTTATCCCCGCTGAACGAACTTCACCTCCCTTTTGGGTTGCCAACCACGCTGAGAAGCAGCTTGTTGTCTCCACCTATCATCTCAATTCCTCCAACATGGATGCGATCTGGTCGGCGATTGAAGAGTGGAAGCCGGCTTTTTTCGATGGCTATCCGACCGCTGTTAACCTCCTTGCGACCCACGCAGCCAAGACGGGCCGAGCTTTGCCTTCGCTTAAAGCTGTGATCTCCACGGCTGAATTGCTTACGACTGAGCTCCGGGAATCGATTGAGCGCGGCCTCGGTGTGCGAGTATTCGACTACTATTCAGCCAGCGAAGGTGTGCCAATCGTTCACCAGGATCAGGACGGCTGCTACTATCTGCGCCCAGAGTCCGGCTACATAGAAATCCTCAACTCAGACGGTCAGCCTGCTGCGCCCGGTGAAACCGGAGAAATCGTCGCGACGAGTTTTCGACAGTGGAAGACCCCATTGATTCGATATCGCTGCGGCGATATGGCGACAGTAGCAACGCCTGAGCAGGAAAGAGCTTCTCTGCATCCCAACTTCCCGATGCTAGGCGGCATTGCGGGCAGGGTTGATGATCTCATCGCAACGCCCGATGGCCGCTTGCTGGGCATGTTCAGCTACCGCTTGTTTAAGCAGGTGAACGGTGGAGTCACAGAAGCGCAGATCATCCAGAAAGAGCCGACAGTTTTCGAAATGCTCATCGTGCTGGACGGGAGCCGTCCAGCCGACGCCGTGAAGGATGAGATCAGTCGCATCACTGCCAATCTGCTCGGTTATGAACCGAAAATTACTTACCGCGAGTTGGATGCCATTCCTCGTGGCCCGAGCGGCAAGTTCCGAACCACGATCAGAGAGTTCAGCCTCGATTAGCGATCTCGTCCATGTATTCCGCGAGCTCTGCAGTCAAGTGGCGGCGGCTGAGCTGTTCGATAGCCGCTGATTGACCAGAAGCGAGTGACTCACCATTCTGGTGCCGGGTGATGGCATCGTCGAGCCAGGTCTCAATTCCCGCAACGTCCTGAGGTGCGAAGCACACGCCCGCCTGATATTGATTCATCACCGTCGCCAATTCAAAGTCATCGGGTACGAGGCCTAGCATCGGCTTGTTCAGCGCCAGGTACTCAAAGAACTTGGTCGTCATCTCGCCCTTTGAGAGAGCGTCACCAAAGGTAACTAGGAGGGCGACCGAGCACTTGGAGACTAGATCCAGGCACTGGGAATAGGGAAGCAGTCCTGGCGATTCGACAAGATCTGTGATGCCAAGCTTTTCCACTTCGTTTGTCAGAAAGTCCTCTGGATGCCCAAGAATCTGGAGACTAAACCGTCCGGAATCTATGCGTCCCTTCTCCTTGAGGTTCGCAATCGCAGCAAGGAGGCCTCTCGGATCTCGTTTGCCGCCGTAAAAAGATCCAGCGTAGGTGATGATGAAGCGATCCTTATCCGGCTCTGATGACAGGTTGGCAAAGTCGTCTTCATCGTAGCCGTTGTAGATCACTTTGACTTTATGTGCATGTTGCGGATACTCCTTGTCAAAGAGGCTTTTTATGAATTTGGAGACAACGATGACTCGGGAAGCATCTTCCATGATGCTGCGCTCGATTGACTTGTCAAACGGTCGGCGCCATGCGGGCTCTTGGTAGCCTGCCCCGACCGTCCACGGGTCGCGGAAATCGGCGATCCAGGGAATGCCGAACCGGCGCGCCACCTTCTGGGCGACCATGTGGTTGCTGATGGTGGGAGAGGAGGAGAAGACGACCTTCGCGCCGATCTCTTCGGCGGTCTTCACCGCTTGGGCCGAGGCCGCCGGAATCCAGGTGCGGTCGCGGTCGGGAATCATCAGGGAGCGCGCTACGCCCTTGATGGCTCCCTTGATTCCGGAAGGCTTGTCCTTGCCCTTGGATGCCGCCGCCTGCGCCAGGCCGGTCTTGAACGGCTTGTCCGCGACCCGCACGACTTCAACGCCGGGAAGATCGACCGGATTCTCGTTCGACTTCATTCGGCTGTAGCCGCCCTCGACGGTCAGGACCGTCGGGCTCCAGCCGTGATCCGGCAGATACTTGGCAAAGCGGGACACGCGCAGCGCGCCGGGAGCCGAAATCGGCGGGTACGCATAGGAGATCAGCAGGGCGCGGCGGGTGTCTGGCATAGGCTCCGCGTCTTGATACCCCCAGGCCGAAGCGGCGGGTCGGGTGCGGGCAGGGACCCCGGCTTGGCCACCGGTAAGATAGCGCCTGTCTCATGAGCTCCTCCAGTCCCCTCTTAACCGTGGTCGGCGCGCGCCCCCAATTCATCAAGGCCAGTCCGGTGAGCCAGGCTCTGGCGAAGGCGGGAATCACCGAGCTGATCGTCCACACCGGGCAGCACTACGACCAGGGAATGTCGGATGTCTTCTTTGACGAACTTGGGATTGCGCCGCCGTTCCTGAACCTGAATGTCGGCTCCGGCAGCCACGGCGACCAGACGGGCAAGATGCTGGCGGGGATCGAGAAGGCGCTCATCGAGCACAAGCCCGCCGCGCTGATGGTCTACGGCGATACGAACTCCACTCTGGCGGGGGCGCTGGCGGCGGCCAAGCTGCACATCCCGGTCGCCCACGTCGAGGCGGGCCTGCGATCGTTCAACAAACGGATGCCGGAAGAGATCAACCGCATCCTTGCCGACCACGCCTCAGACGTCCTCTTCGCCCCCACCCAGACGGCCATGCAGAACCTGGCCAACGAGAACATCGCCTCTGAGAAGTGCATCTTTATCGGCGATGTGATGTACTCCACCGCGCTGCTGCACGGCGAGCGGGCCGAGAGCACGAGCGACATTCTGCAGAAGCTTAATCTGGAGCCGAAGAAGTACATCCTCGCCACGATCCATCGCGCCGAAAACACCGACGATCCGGCGCGTCTGCGGGCGATCTTCGATGGGCTGGCCAAGGTCCACCAGAACACCACCGTTCTCCTCCCCCTGCATCCCCGCACCCAGGCGGTGCTGGAGCGCGAAGGGCTGCTGGAGCAGGTGAAGGGAAGCATCCAGCTCACCGATCCGGTCGGCTATCTGGACATGGTGATGCTGGAGAAGAACGCCGCGTTGGTGGCCACGGACTCCGGCGGAGTGCAGAAGGAGGCTTACTTCCACGACGTGCCCTGCGTGACCCTGCGGGATGAGACGGAGTGGGTCGAGCTGGTGGATATGAGCTGGAATCGCCTGGCTCCGCTCGACTCTGCCGACGCCATCGCCGAATGCGTGCTGGGCGCGCTCGGCACCCGGGGCAAGGATGGGCTGACGCCCTACGGCAGCGGCGATGCCGCCGACCTAGTCGCCTCGGCCCTCAAGGAGCGGTTCTTCTCTTGAAGCCGGACCGCGAGCTGCTGATTGAAGGGATCGACTACGACCTCTGGGCAACTCAAGCCTGGCTGCCCGTGCTTGAAAAGTTCAAGAACCGGGAGCAGGCCGACGAGGTGATGAACCACATTCTCTATGCCCAGCGGCTCTGGATCAATCGGTTGGCCGAGGCTCTCGGAGAGGAGCATCCCGAGTCGACGGATGGATTGGACCTGTCAGAGGCGCTCGCCAAGTCGGCGGAGCAGTGGAAGCAGATCATCTCCCGCATGGACCTTGAGGTTCCGGTGACTTGGCACCGCCGCTTCGATGGCATCACCCGAACCATGACCTCGGGCGAACTGGCTCTCCACATCTCGATGCACGGCAGCTATCACCGAGGGGAACTGCGCGGCCTGGCCAAGGCCGAGGGGCTGGAAGAGTTCTACAACACCGACCTGCTCTTTTGGTGCGACGCCGCCCGCCAGCCGGGACGAACCTTTCCGCTTTCTGAGGTCTAAGATCAAGCGAAAGGGGGGAGTCGAATCGACTCCCCCCTTTCGCAGCTAGTACCTGAAACTAGATTTTGTACTACTCCGCCATGATCTCGGCGAGCGAGCTGGCGATGTATTCCTGAGTTTCGCGGTCGAGCTGCGGCCAGATCGGAAGGCTCAGAACCTGCGTGCTGAGCAGTTCGTTGGTCTCGTAGCGCGGATACTGTCCGTCGTAGACCGGCAGGCGGTCCTGCGGGATCGGATAGTAAACCATCGTGCCGATGCCGCGCTCCTGCAGCTTCTCCTGAACCTCATCCCGATTCTTCGTGGTCACGCGGATCGTGTACTGGTGGAATACGTGGCCATCCACAACGGCGGGAGGAATGACTCCGTCAATCTTGCTGAGCAGGTCGAAGTAGATGGTGGCCACGTTGCGGCGAGCGTTGTTGTAGTCCGTCATCAGCGGCAGCTTGATGCGGAGGATCGCCGCCTGCAGCGAGTCGAGGCGCGAGTTGTAGCCCAGGATCTCGTTGTGATACTTCTTGATGGAGCCATGCATGCGCAGCTTGCGGCACATCTCGGCGACATCATCGTCATTGGTGGTGATCAGGCCACCGTCGCCGTAGGCGCCGAGGTTCTTGGTGGGGAAGAAGCTGAACGCGCCGATCTCGCCGATGGCGCCGGTGTACTTGCCATTCAGCTCGCCCTCGCCCTCGTAGGTCGAGCCGAAGCTCTGGGCGCAGTCCTCGATCACCTTAAGGTTGTGCTTCTTGGCAATGGCCATGATCTGATCCATCGCACAGGCTCGACCGAAGAGGTGCACGGGCATGATCGCCGTGGTCTTGTCGGTGATGGCCGCTTCAATCTTGGTCGGGTCGATGTTCATCGACTCCTCCTCGACATCAACGAAGACCGGCTTCGCGCCGATGTTGCTGATCGATTCCGCCGTGGCGAAGAAGGAGAACGGGGTGGTGATGACTTCATCGCCCTCCTTGATGCCGGCGGCGCGCAGGCCGATCACGAGCGCATCGGTGCCCGAGTTGACGCCGATGGCGTGCTTCACGCCAAGCCACTCGGCGGCCTCGGCCTCAAAGTTCTTGGTTTCCGGGCCAAGGATGAACTGGCCGGATCGGATGGTTCGCTCGATGGCCTCGCTCAGTTGGGGCCAAAGGTTTTCAACCTCAGGCTTAAGGTCAAGGATGGGGATGTTTCGTTGCTCCGTTGCGCTCATGGTTTTGCCCGCTCTAAGCGGAGCGGAGTCTACCTGCGGGTCAATCTGCTCAAAGGTCGGTGACAGGGCCTTCGACTGGGACGGGCATGGTATTCTGGCGTGGCCGATTTGTGGGTGGTCTGCGCCCCTTCGGCGTCAGCGCTCTTGCAGGTGCCGAACCTCATGTTTAAGTCTAAAAGTGTCCTCATTGCCTCGCTCATGTTCATCACATTCGCCTATGTGATGGCGGCTCCCGGGCAGTCTGGCGGAGGCCAGATCACGGGCGGCCAAACAACCGGAGCGACCACCGGAGCCACCACTGGAAACACGACCGGAGCCACCACCGGCCAGACGACGGGTCAAACAACTGGGCAGACCACCGGCGTCACCACTGGACAAACCACCGGCGCGACCACCGGGCAGACAACGGGCGCAACAACCGGGCAGACAACTGGTCAGACTACGGGCCAGACCACCGGTGAGCTGACCACGGGTGGCCAGACCACCGGCGGGCAGACGACAGGCGGCGAGGAAGTCGCTCCTCCGCTCCCCAACGATTTTCAGCAGAACCTGGCCCAAATGCGGGCCATCTACGGCACGCCGGAAGGCGGCCTGCCGCACTTCGGCTACGACCTCTTTGCCGCCGGCCGCGAGATGATCCTGGCGCGCCGCGCGCAGGGAACCGGCACGGGCAACGCTTTTGTCGAGCCGGTCGGCCCCATCACGCTGGGCAATGTGAACGCTACGGTCTCCGAGCAGTACCAGCTCGGCCCCGGCGATAAGGTGATCATCCGAACCTGGAGCCCCGTGCGGGAAGTCTCCGAGGTCACCGTCACCGTCGATCCCACGGGCACCCTGGCCGTTCCGGTCTCCGGCGAAAAGGTTGTCGTCCGCGGCCTCACCCTGGCGCAGGCGCAGGATCTCCTCAAGCGTAAGGCGGGCGAAATGATCCGGGACGCGGAGCTCACCCTGCAGCTCACGGAACTCCGCACCTTCAAGATCATGATCTTGGGCGAAGCCTTCGCTCCTGGCTCCTACGTCGTCCCCTCGACCAGCACGCTCTTCAACACCCTGCTCGAAGCGGGCGGGCCGAGCATTGCAGGCTCCATGCGCGCCATCCAGCTCAAGCGGGCCAATGGCGGCACCATCACCTTTGACCTCTATAGTCTTATGATCCGGGCGGACGCCAAGCAGGATGTTCCGCTGCAGCCGGGCGACGTCATCTACATTCCCCCCGCGCTGGGCCGCGTGACGGTCAAGGGCGAGGTCTACCGACCGGCCATCTACGAGATCAAGCCGAATGAGGGCGTCAAGGACGCTCTGCTCTATGCGGGCGGCGCAAAGCCCTCGGGCATCACCCAGAAGGTCGCCGTCGAATCGGTCGTCCCCGGCCAGGAGCGCCGCCTCCTTGATGTCGATGTGGCTTCGCCGGGCTCGACGAGCAACCCGCCGCTGAGCAATGGCGACGTGGTCGAGGTCTACAGCATCCGGCCGATCCTTTCCAACGCCGTCACCATCGAGGGCGCGGTCGATCAGCCGCGCACCTACGCGCTCACACCGGGCATGACCGTCTACGACCTGGTCATGACGGCGCGCGGACTGATGAATGACGCCTACACCAAGAAGGCGCACCTCAACCGTCTGAATGCCGACGGAAGCCTGACGCTCATCGACATCGATCTTGAGCGGGCGCTTCAGCGAGACCCCGCGGCCAACCTGACCCTGATGCCGAACGACCGGCTGGTGGTCTACAGCGTCAACAGCTTCCTGATCGGCGGCACCCGCCAGGTCGAAGCCGTAGGCGCGTTCGTCTCCCCGGGATTCTTCGAGCGGGCGGACAACATGCGGGTCAGCGACCTGCTGCTGATGGCGGGCGGCCTGCGGCCCGATGCCATCCCTTACCCGGCCTTCCTTGTCCGGCAGAACCCGGACGGAACCCCCGGTCCGCTCCTCCGGATCGATCTCTCTAAGGCGCTGGCGGGCGATCCGCAGCACAATCTTCTTCTTCAGGACTTCGACAAGCTCGATGTCCGCACCCAGGCCGGACTGAACGCGCTCAGCAACCAGGAGGTCTCCATCGAGGGCGCGGTCCAGAATCCGGGCGTCTACGGCCTTCAAAGCGGCATGACGGTCCGCGATCTGATCGAGCTGGCGGGCGGCGCGTCGCTGAACGCATCGCTCGATTCCGCCTTCCTGCAGCGCACCAACGCCGACGGCACCAACGGTCCGATCGTGCGCATCAACCTGCGCGCGCTGAGGAATGGCGACGAGACGCAGAACGCCGTCCTGCAGCCCCTGGACAAGCTGACGGTCTTCACCGTGAGCGAGGCCCGTCCGCTGGGCGATGAAAAGGTGACCGTGATCGGCGCGGTGCAGCGCGACGGCGAGTATCCGCTTTCTGAAGGCATGAAGGTCAGCGACCTGATCCTTCTGGCCGGCAACGTCCGCCCCGACGCAAGCCGTGACCGCGCCTTCCTGCAGCGGTTCAACCGCGACGGAACGGTCGGCCCGATGCGGCTCATCAATATCAACCAGGCCCTCGCGGGCGATCCGATGCATGACGTGGTGCTCAGCCAGGGCGACCGGCTGACCATCCAGACCCGCAACCAGGCCGCCTTCACGCCGGAGCAGGTGGTGACCATCGCGGGTGCCGTGCAGCGGCCGGAAACCTATCCCCGCGCCGACGGCATGAGGCTTCTTGATCTGGTCGCCCTCGCGGGCGGTCCGCTCTTCAATGCCTCATCAAGCATCGAGGTCGCCTCGGCCCGTGTGCCGGAGAACACTCCGGTCCGCCGCGTCGATCTCACAGCGGCTCAGGCCGATCCCAATGGCCCGGATAATGTGGTGCTCCAGGATGGCGATGTGGTCACCGTCTTCGAGCAGAGCGAGATCCTTGCCGAGCCGATCACCATTGTCCTGCGCGGCGAAGTGCGGCGGCCCGGCACCTACGCCATCACCCGCCGGGACGAGCGGCTTTCCGACATCATCGAGCGGGCCGGCGGCCTCACCGATTACGCGTGGGTCAAGGGCGCACAGTTCGCCCGTCGCCCCAGCAACCTCACCACCGAGGTCTATTCCCGCATCAGCCCGAGGCTGGTCGAGGTGCTGAGCGAGATTCAGGAGTTTGAGTACCAGCGTGCGCTGGCTGCCTCCGATGTGGACAAGGTCCGCGCGGCGGTCTTCGCCCAGCAGAGCCAGGTCCTCCCGACGATCTCCCTGACGGGTGCGCCGACCGCACAGACCTCAAACCAGGTCATCACGACCGACCATCCGATTTTCCGCCGAGAGATCGTCAGCCCGGCCAGAACCTCCTCGATCTATGAGGATGTCCAGGGCGGCAACCTAACGGTCAATCTGGAAGAGGCCATGCGCCGCCCCGGCAGTACGGATGACCTGTTGCTGATCTCCGGCGACGTCATCACCGTCCCGACGATGCCGTCTACGGTCTTCATCGATGGACCGGGCGTTCTGCTCCCGCAGGCGCTGGTCTTCCGCGACGGCATGAAGCTCAACGATGCGATTCAGCAGGCGGGCGGCTTTACTCCGGACGCGGATCGTGATATGGTCATCGTGGTGCGGCCGAACGGCGCGAAGGTCAAGGCGGGGCCGGGACTCAAGCTTGAGCTTGGCGACGTTGTCTTTGTCCCCACCAAGGTGATGGTGGCCAAGATCACCCCCGAGAAATCTGCCTTTGAGAAGTTCATCGGCAGCCTGACGAACGGAGCCTTGATCTTTGGAATCATCAAGTCGCTCTTTGGAGGCTAAACAAGCATGAAATCAATGCGAATGGCAATCGCCCTGGGTGTGCTGGCTGGCGCCGGCGCGGCCATGGCTCAGGCCGAACTGGTGGGCTATAAGCAGTATCCGCAGTTCCGAAACCTTTCGGGCCTGCCCGGCGGAGGCTTCGGCATCAATGCGGAGGGGCATCCCGACTTCAAAGGGGCGATGGCCTACAGCACGCCGATCGCCTACACCCTGACCGACTGGCGCATGTCGCTGGGCGGCAGTGCGCTCAGCCGCGACCGCTCCTTCTACTGGTTCGGCGGCAACGATCTGGTGCAGGGCAACGGCACGGGCTTCTTCATGCTGGGTGTGCCACTGGGGCGCTTCGGCGACTTCACGGCAAGCTGGATGTTTCTGAGCGAACTCGGCGACAACGTCGTCAACCTTCAGTGGTCGCCGCCGTGGCAGCAGGGCGATGTCCGCTATGCGGTAGGCGTTCAGGATGTCGTGGGAGGAGGCGGCTCTTCAGGCGAAGGCCAGACCGACGACAGCGCGGCCAGCAACACCTGGTATGTGGTCGCCACCTATCGGGCGCAGGAGAATCTGCACATGTCTCTCGGCGCGGGTGACAAGCGGTTCAACCCGGTCTTCGGCAACATCTCCTACGACTTTGCCGAGCGATGGAAGGCGGTGGTGGAGCACGACTCCTTTAACTGGAACTACGGCATCGCGTACGACCTCGGCCGGCTTGCCGGGCAGGGCGAAACCTGGGACGGCCCCGGCCGCGGCCTCAACGGAACCGTAATGATCGGGCTCGTGAAGGGCAAGTTCGCCTTTTGGAACAACAACTTCGCGTTCTAAAACCCGACTGATTCAAGCGAGCCCCCGGCGATGTTCGCCGGGGGCTTTGCTGTGCTAGGCTTGAGCATCTTTCGGAGATTCTCTATATGAGTCAAAAGCAGAAGCGCGAACTCACCGAGTCTGATCTCAAGCGCATTTCCTGGCGATCCATCGGCCCGGCCCTCATGGCCGGAAGGGTGAGCTGCATGTGCTTTGAGCCCGGCAACCCCAAGACCTTCTATGTGGGCTACGCCTCCGGCGGCCTCTGGCGCACCACCAACCGAGGCACCACCTTCGATCCGATCTTCGACAACGAATTGACCTCCTCCATCGGATCGGTCCAGGCCGTGGACGCTCCGGCCAATTGGAAGGGCTGGAGCAAGGAGGACAAGAAGAAATCCAAGAAGAAGCTGGAAGAAGAAGGACAAGGCCGCATCATCTGGGTCGGCACCGGAGAGGGGAATGGCCGCAACTCTTCTAGCTGGGGCCACGGCGTCTACCGATCCGTCGATAAGGGCCAAACCTGGGAGCATCTCGGTCTAGAGGATTCGCACGACATCCCGGCCATCGCGGTCGATCCCCGCGACCCGGATGTCTGCTACGTCGCCGCGCTGGGACACCTGTGGGGCACCAACAAGATGCGCGGAGTCTACAAGACCACCGACGGCGGCAAGAACTGGGAGCCGATCCTTCAGATCGACGAGAACACCGGATGCGTCGACCTGCGGATGGACCCGAACAACCCGGACGTTCTCTATGCTGCGATGTACATGCGGCTCCGCTCGGCCTTCAGCTTCAAGAGCGGCGGCCCGAAGGGCGGCATCTACAAGTCCACCGATGGCGGCAAGAATTGGAAGCAGCTCAAGAAGGGCCTGCCCAAGCAGACGGGCCGCATCGGCCTGGACGTCTTTCCCGGCGACTCCAACACCCTGATCGCCTGCGTTGAGAGCCACGAGGGCGGCACCGCCGACATCCGCGACGACCGCAGCCGCAGCGGCGGCTTCTTCCGGAGCGAAGATGGCGGCGAAAGCTGGGAGCGGCTGAGCGTCCGCACCCCTCGCGCCTTCTACTTCAGCACCATCAAGTTCGATCCCAAGGACAGCCAGCGGGTGTATCAGCTTGGCTGGTACGTCGAGGTGAGCGAGGATGGCGGGCGGACCTTCCGCAAGGGGATCGGCAATAAGATGCACGTCGATATGCACGCCCTGCTCATCGACCCGGACGACCCGGAGCACATGATCAACGGCAGCGACGGCGGCGTCTATCAGAGCTTCGACCGGGGCAAGACCTGGACCTTCCTCAATACGATGGCCGTCGGACAGTTCTACAACATCTCGCTCGACGACTCCGATCCGTATCGGGTCATCGGCGGTCTGCAGGACAACGGCACCTGGGTCGGCCCGACCTCCGGCATCCGCGAGACGGGCAAGGACGACAAGGACATGCCCAACACCGGTCTGACCAATGCCGATTGGCAGTTTGTGCTGTGGGGCGACGGCTTCCACGCCGACTTCGATCCGAACGACAAGGACGTGGTCTACGGCGAGTGGCAGGGCGGCAACATCACCCGCGTGAACCTGCGGACCGGCGAGCGGAGCCGCAAGGCCCCCGAAGCTGCCGAGGGCGCAGCCAAGTTCCGCTTCAACTGGAACAGCCCGATGTTCGTCTCGAAGCACGATTCCAACGTGCTCTACCTGGGCGGCAACCACGTTTTTCGACTGCTGGAGAAGGGCGACAAGTGGGAGGTGGTCAGCGGCGATCTCACCACCAACGACGTCGAGAAGAGCATCCGCGCCGGGTCAAGCGCCGAGAACCACTGCACACTGGTCTCGCTGGCCGAATCCGACCTGCAGGAAGGGCTGCTTTGGGCGGGTTCAGACGACGGCCTCGTTCATGTCACCGAAGACGGCGGAAAGAGCTGGAAGAAGGTGACCCCGAAAGAGGTGAAGGGGCTCTACATCAGCCGCATCGAGCCATCGCATGCCGACAAGAAGACGGCCTATGTCTCGGTCGACGGTCACCGAAGCGATGACATGGACCCGCACATCTACATGACCAGCGATATGGGGGCGACCTGGAAGGACATCTCCGGCGACTTGCCCAAGGGCTGGTCGGTGCATGTGGTGCGCGAGGACCTGAACAACCCGGACGTGCTCTACTGCGGCACCGAAAACGCGCTGCACATAAGCATGAACCGGGGCAGGAACTGGATCAAGTTCCACGGCAAGTCTCTGCCCACCACGCCGATCAACGACATCAAGCAGCACCCGCGCACCCTCGACCTGGTGCTGGGCACCCACGGACGCAGCATCTGGGTTCTGGATGATGCGGCCATGCTCCATCAGCTCACCGCGGGAGTCATGGAAGAGGATCTGCACCTCTTCGATATCGCCGCAGCCCGTCCGCGCTACATGCCGCATTACGGCGGACTGTGGACCGACCAGATCTTCCGCGCCGAGAACCGCCCGCAGGGCGCGATCATCAACTACTGGATCAAGGAATACGAGGCGGAGCCGGTCAAGATCACCATTGAGAACGACAAGGGAGTGACGGTGGCCGAACTCGCAGGCAGCAATGCCCCCGGCCTGAACCGCGCGGTATGGGATCTTCAGCCGAAGGAAGACATGCGGATGCCGGACGAAGGGGAAGAGCCTTGGCTGCCCTTCTACACCAAGCCGGGCACCTACACGGTTAAGCTCAAGATGGGCAAAAAGAAGGCGCAGGGCACGGTGGAAGTGCTGCCGCGCCTTACTTGAGTTCCTGCATCCACTGCAGAAACGCCTGACGCGCCGCCTCCAGTTTAAGGAGGCGGCGCTCTCCTTTGTTCTTGGGCGGATTTTCCGGGTCGGGTAGCAGGCCCCAGTTGATGTTCATCGGGGCGAAGTCGCGTTCTGTGTCGTCCTGCAGGTGAGAGACGAGCGAACCGTAGGCGCACGGCCGAGGCGGCACTACCGGATCAAGACCAGCATCGCGTCTGGCCAGGGTGACGCCGACGTAGATTCCCATCGCGGCCGATTCGACATAGCCCTCCACCCCCGTGAGCTGGCCCGCCACGAAGAGGCCGGGTCGATTCTTGACCTCCAGCCACGGAGTCAGCGCTCTGGGAGCGTTGATGTAGATGTTGCGGTGGATGACGCCCAGCCGCACAAATTCGGCATTGCCCAGCCCCGGCACCATGCGCAGCACATCCTGCTGCGGACCCCACTTTAGGCGGTTCTGGCAGGCGACCAGCGAGTAGAGGGTCTTCTCCCGGTTCTCTGGGCGAAGCTGCAGCGCGGCCCAGGGGCGGCGCTCGGTGCGAGGGTCGCGCAGACCGACCGGCTTGAAGTTGCCGAACCTCAGCGAATCGCGTCCCTTGCGGGCGATCTCTTCAATCGGCTTGCAGCCTTCGAAGTACTTGGCTTCTTCAAAGTCGTGCAGCGGCACCTGCTCAGCCGCCACCAGGGCATCGACAAAGGCTTCGTACTCCTCTTTGTTGAATGGGCAGTTGAGGTAGTCGTCCCCGCCGCCCTTGTCGTAGCGGCTCTGGGCGAAGACGATGTCGAAGTCGATGGTCGAGGCGTCCACCGTCGGGCTGACCGCATCGTAGAAGTAGAGATCGTCCTGCCCGGTCTGTTCGGCCAGCCATGCCGCCAGTTCGGGCGTGGTCAGGGGGCCGGTGGCGATGACGATGGAATCGCCGACTTTCAGATGCTGCTCGGCGTCTTCCGGCGTGAATTCGCTGCGGTCCACCTGGATGAAGGGATGCGTCTCGAGCACGTGGGTGATGCTCTCGGCGTATTTGTCGCGGTCCACGGCCAGAGCCGATCCTCCGGGCACCGAATAGGCTTCGCCGGTGGGAATGACCAGGGAGCCCAGCCGCTTCATCTCCAGCTTGAGCTGTCCGGCGGGAGAGTTCAGCTCCCTCGATTTGAAGCTGTTGGAACAGACCAGCTCGGAGAAGTGCCCCGTCTTGTGGGCGGGCGTCATTTTGTGCGGACGCATTTCGATCAGGCGCACGGGCACATGCCTTTGCGCGAGAGCCCATGCGGCCTCCGAACCCGCGAAACCCGCTCCGACAACGACCACCATTGCCCTCTATTGTGAATCCAACGCGACACAGGATGCCCGGGAGCCTCATGCCATACTCACGCCATGCTTGATGTGACGCGGGACGGAGCGGTTCTGCGCTTAACTCTTGCTCGTCCCGAGGTGCGGAATGCCCTGAACGACGAGTTGATTGCCGCCCTTAGCGACGCCTTCACCAATCTCGACCCAGAAGTCCGCGTCGTGGTGCTGCGCGGAGAGGGAAAGAGCTTCTGCGCCGGCGGCGATTTGAACTGGATGCGGAAGGCGGCCAACTACACCGAAGAGGAGAACTACCAGGACGCCCTTAAGCTGGCCAACCTCTTCAAGGCCATGACCGACAGCCGGGCCGTGGTCATCTGCGGAGTGCAGGGCGCAGCCTTTGGCGGCGGCAGCGGCCTCGTTGCCGCCTGCGATGTCGCGGTTGCGGTGGAGGGAACCACGTTCTGCTTCTCCGAGGTGCGGCTCGGTCTGGTCGCCGCGACCATTTCAAGCTTTGTGCTGCCCAAGATCGGTGCGGGACATGCCCGCGCGCTGTTCACGACGGCGGAAGTCTTTGACGCTCTGCACGCCTTCAATATCGGCCTGGTGCATCGGATATGCCCCGAGGACGAGTTGGAGAAGCAGGTGGAGGATTATGTCGGCCTGGTGCTGCAGAACGGGCCGGAGTCCGTCGCCATCTCCAAGCAGCTGGCCATTCACGGTCCCCACGACATCGACACGGCCTCGCGCCTGCTTGCTCAAGTGCGCGCCAGCGAAGAGGGAAGGGAAGGAGTGGCGGCGTTCCTGGACAAGCGTCCGGCCAGCTTCAACGTGAAGTAGCAATGATCAACAAGATTCTCATTGCCAATCGCGGCGAAATCGCCGTGCGGATCATCGAGACGGCCCGGCGGATGGGCCTGGAGACGGTCGCGGTTTATAGCGAAGCGGATGCCGACGCGGTGCACACCGCCATGGCCGACGAAGCGGTGCTGATCGGTCCGCCGGAGCCCGGTGAATCCTATCTTCGGCTGGATGCGATCCTGGCGGCGGCCGCCGAGACCAGCGCCGACGCCATCCACCCGGGCTACGGGTTCCTTTCAGAGCGGCCCGAGTTTGCCGAAGCCTGCGAGGCCAACGGCATCACCTTCATCGGTCCTCCCGCATCGGCCATGCGCCAGCTCGGCGCGAAGATCGATGCCAAACAGCTCGCCGTGCAGCACGATGTGCCGATCGCACCCGGCTACTTCGAGCCCGGCGCTTCCGCCGAAGACCTCAAGCGGGCGGCCTTGGAGATCGGTTTCCCGGTCCTTCTAAAGGCCAGCGCGGGCGGTGGCGGACGGGGCATGAGGATCGTCGGCGAAGAGTCTGAACTGGACCAGGCGATCACTCTGGCCAGCGAAGAGGCGGTCAAAGCCTTCGGCGATGGCGCGATGATGGTCGAGAAGTTCATCGACCGTCCTCGCCACATAGAAGTGCAGGTTTTGGCCGACAAGCATGGACAGATTGCCTGTCTTTTTGAGCGAGAATGCTCCCTGCAGCGCCGGCATCAGAAGGTGCTGGAAGAGGCTCCCTCCCCGGTCATGACCCAGGAATTGTGGGAGAAGATGCGCGATGCGGCGACGCGTATTGTTCGGGCCAGCGGCTACGTTGGAGCGGGAACGGTGGAGTTTATGGTCAACTCTGACGACCTAAACTTCTACTTTTTGGAGGTGAATGCCCGGCTTCAGGTGGAGCATCGTGTCACGGAAGCCATCACTGGACTTGATCTAGTCGAGCAACAGATTCGTATAGCTAACGGCGAGAAACTTGGCTTTTCACAAGCATTGATCGATGGAGATCGCTCCGCAATCACGGGCCACGCCATCGAATCGCGGGTCATCGCCGAAGACCCGGCACACGGATTTCTCCCGAGCGTCGGCAAGCTGGTCGGCTGGGCGGAGCCTCGGGGGCCGGGGGTTCGATTTGACACGGGCTTTACGGCGGGCAAGGAGATCAGCCGCTTCTACGATTCCCTCATCGCCAAACTGATCGTCCACGGCGGCGACCGAGCCGCGGCCACGCAGGCGATGGCCAAGGCACTGTCGGAGACGCACATCCTGGGCGTCAAGACCAACATCGCGTATTTGTTTGACCTTGTTGAGAGCAAGGCGTTCGCCGACGCCGACTTTGACACCGGCTACCTTGAACGGGAACTGGGCGGCTGGACACCGGGCGACAGCCTGCCGGAGGAACTGGCCAACATTGTTGAAATGGCCGCTGGAGGCACGCCGGTGGGTGCTCAGGCGGCAAAGACAGACCAATCTCCGGCCTGGAGCCAGGCCGATCGATTCAGAGTGACATCGGGATGAGCGAACTCTTTGGCGAAAAGGAAGCTTCCGAAATCCTGCAGCGGGCCGCGGCTCTGCAGGAGACCGGCGGCGGAGATGACCGGCCCTATCAGCCGGGAATCACCAAGGAAGAGCTTTACCGAATCGCCAAAGAGGCGGGCATCGATATCACCTTTGTCGATCTGGCCATGCAGAAGCCGATCGACACCACCCAGCCGACGGGGCGGGTTCCCACCACCGTCGAGCACGAGCGGGTCATTGATGGCGAACTGCCCGTCGAGCACTTCGACATCCTTATGGAGGAAGTGCGCCCCACCCCCAACCATCAGGGCACCACATCGGTCACTCAGGTGGGCCGGACCTTTGATGCGACCACCTGGCGCGGCACCACGCAGGCAAGAGTCATGGTGTCGGCCCGACGAGGCCGCACGCGGGTCAAGGTGGTGACCGATTCCACCGGGGCTGTCCTGTGCACCTGGCTTCCCATGGGATTTGTCGCCTTTCTGACGCTGATCATCGGCATGAAAGAGGCGGGTCCGCTGATCGGATTGGCATTGACTGGAGGCCTCGTCGGCGCAACGCACCTGGTCTTTCGGCACCTGCTCAAGAAGGGGCATCAGCGCGGGGCCGAACTGGCGGACAGACTGGCGGCGAAGATCGCCGAGGAGACCCGGCATCTGCGAGAGCGGCTGGCGGGCGCAACCAGCACGACGGCCCAGGAGCCGGAAGAGCATATCGAAGCCTCAACGGGCCAGCTTCCGTAAACTCAATAGAAGCCCTCAATGACCAAACGACTTCTCAGCGAAGCCCAAGCCTCTAAGATCCTGCAGCGCGCGGCGTTGCTCCAAGAAGCCGATTCCGGTGTCCCCGCACAATACAGCGCCGGCGTCACCGAAGAAGACCTGCTCAAGATCGGCGCGGAGGCGGGCATCGATCCGGGCTTCATACAGAAGGCCATGCGAGAGGTGAATTCGGATATCCCTCAGAAAGGGTTCCCGCCCCTTGCGATGGACCACGAAGTCGAGGTGGAGGGGCATCTTGATCCCGAAGACTTCGATGTCATTACCGAGGTGATCCGGCCGATCTACACCTATGGCGGAAAGTCGACCACCAACCGGGTCGGCCGCACTTTCGAGGTGATGAACATGATGGGCACGACGCAGATGCGCGCTTCTCTCAGTTCGCGTCACGGGCGCACCAAGGTGGTTGTGCGGTCCGACACGACAACGGCTGCCGTGCTGGCTCTTTGTCCTCCCTTTTTCGTGGCTCCGTTTCTGCTGGTTCTTGGCGACAGCCCACTGCTCATGCTGGCGGCCTTCGCGCTGCTCACCATTCTCGGCATCGCACTGATTCCTCTGCTGACCCGGAAGGGGCATCAGCTTGGCTCCGCTCTTGCCGACCAGATTGCGGATCGGGTGGCGGAGGAAATGGTGCACTCAGAGGATTCAGCCCACCGAGAGGAGGAAGAAGCGATGACGGAGACCGTGCGAGGCTAAGCGGCCGATGGAATCCCAACTGCCTGCGATCACATCGAGCAAGCCCGCCCGGTTTGGCGAGGTTGTCCGCACGGTTGATGGCGAACTGCCAGCAGGGTTTGCCGGAGAGATCGCCGACCACTTTGAGGAGCGCCTAAGGCTTGTCGAGCCGGTGTACTTGATGGGAGCGGAACTGGAGGCGGCATTTCCTCACCACCCCGTGGCTGTGACCCATGCCTACGATGCGTACTTGGACACTCACATGGAAGGTGTCGTTACGATATCGTGTGGCGGGGGCTTTACGCAAGTGAGGGTCAATCCGAACCGGGTGATGCTGTTCGTGTTCTTTCTTGCGCCTTGGGCTGGATCAATCTTGCCGCTGCTGTTCAATAGGCCGTTGGATGGCTTTGGTCTGGCATTGATCTTGGTGCCGGCCCTGTTGATGGCGGGGCTAGGCGTCGTTATTGTTCGAGAACTTTTGAAGGGATGCCAAAAGGTGGCTGACGAACTTGCGGAGGGAATTCTTCAGCTCTTGAGGTCTGGACCCCAGGGTGAAGAGGTGGAAGAATGAGTTCTGAGATGGAGCGCTTGACCGAAGAAGAGGCCCTAGAGGTACTCCACGAAGCGATCCGGGAGCAGGAAGCGGGCGCTTCGGGGGAGGCGGAGGGGATCAGTGCAGATTCTCTGCGCGCCATTGCGCGCGAGTCGGGCATCCAGGATCGGTTCATCGATCAGGCTCTTGCCAAGCGGCTCTCCCGTCCGGCCATCGAGAGGCAGGAGGGGCTGAAGCCGGGCGAGGTGGTCTACTCCATCCAGGGAGAGTTGGCAGAAGATCAGCAGAGCGCATTGCTGGAAGTGCTCGGCACCCAGACCATCATCGCCCACCCGATGCCGGGAGTGGTGCAGGCGACGGTCCACGGTCGGGGCTACATGACGACCATTCAGATTTCGGTCTCAGGGGGGCGGACGCACATCCGGGTGACGCCGCTGGTGATGGCGGGGGCGCTGTACACGCTTTCGTTCTTCGGGGCCTTCTTTCTGGTGATGGCTGTATTGCCGCTGTTCATGCCCTCTCTTTCGCCGCCCGCTTTCGTATGGGCGATGATTCTGCTTTCCTCGGCGGCGATCGCGCTTCCGTTCTGGTTGGTGCCCCGCGCGAAGCGGCGGATTCAGAAAGAGGTGGCAGAACTGGCCGAACGCGTGACCCTGCGGATCGCGGAGGAAGTCGCCGCCGGCAAGCCCGCCAAAACTCGGGAAGACGAAACAACGTAAACTAGGCGGCAGTCGAGTTCATGACCAAGCGAATCTTCAGCGAGAAAGAGGCCTCCGAGCTGATCCAGCGGGCCGTCGAGATCCAGGAAACCACCGGTGATCTGGGCAAGCCGTATCAGGCCGGCGTCACCTGGGAGGAGCTGAAGCGCATCGCCGAAGAGACCGGCCTTGATCCGAAGTTCCTTGAGATGGCGCTGGAGCGGCAATCTTCGGAAGTCGAATCCACCAAGGGTCCATTTCATTTCACCGAGGAATTCGAAACGGTCATCGAGGGCGAACTCGATCCGAATGACTTTGATGTTGTGGTGGAGAACATCAAGACCTCAGGAAAGGCGAACCAGCCTCACGCGGCACAGGTCGGGCGGACTTTGACTACCTTCGCCTTCACCGGCTGGGGGCAGTCCCGCGTCGATGTCTCCTCGCGCAATGGCCGCACCCGGCTTCGGGTCAAATCAAATGCTTTTCTCGCCTACTTTTTGGCGCTGCACGGTCCGCTCATCGCCTCCATCATCGTGATGGCCAATATGGCGGAACAGGGGAATGCCCCGATGGGATTCGCGATTGGCGGCGGATTGCTGGCGGCCGGCCTCATCGCCTTCCGCTGGGTCCTCAAAAACGGCCACAAGGCGGCGCGCAAGCTGCTCGGGAAGCTGGAGGGCAAGATCACCGAAGAGATCGCCATGCGCCAGCGCCTCTCCGGCGCATCGTCAGAGACGGCAGATGCGGAAGAGGAACTGGGCGCGCCCCTCCACCAGCAGCTCGGCGACCTTTAGCGCCGGAACAGCGACTTCAGAATGAAGATCAGGTTGGCGGGCCGCTCGGCCAGCCGCCGCGTGAAGTAGGGATACCACTGCGAACCGTAGGGAATGTAGATCCGCACGTTCTGCCCCTCGTTCAGCAGCCGCTCCTGCAGATCGCGCCGGATGCCGTACAGCATCTGCCACTCATAGCGGGCGGGCTCGATGGCCTTCTCCTTGATGAATTCCTGCAGCGGGGCGACGATCTTTTCGTCGTGGGTGGCGATGGCGGGGTAGTTGCCGTCCACCAGCAGCCGCTTGGCGGCTTCGATGTACTTGGCATCCACCACCGACTTGTCCTGGTAGGCGCGGTCCTCCGGCTCCAGGTAGGCGCCCTTCACGATGCGGACGCGGCAGCCGAGCTTGATCAGCCGCTCCACATCCTTCTCGTTCCGGTGCAGCATGCTCTGCAGAACCGTGCCGGTATTGGGGAAGTCGGGGAAGACCCGCTCCACCATCGCGATGGTGCGCTCGGTGTACTCGCTCGCTTCCATATCGGCGCGGACGAAAATGTTGTGCGGCAGTCCGGCGGCCAGGATGGCGCGGTAGTTGGTTTCGGCCTCCGCATCGCTCTGATCCAGGCCAAGAGCGGTGAGCTTGATCGAGATGTTGATCTTGTCCCGCTGAGGACTCTGGGCGATCCGGTCGACAATCTCGATGTAGGCATCGCGGGCCTGCGCCGCCTCTTCCAAAGTCGAAACGTTCTCGCCGAGAAGGTCCAGCGAAGTGTTGAACCCGGCGACCGCCGCCTCTTCAGCGGCCCGCATCGCCTCGTCCAGCGATTCGCCCGCCACAAAGCGGCGCACGAGCGGACGAAACAGGAACGATTTGGTCACCAGCGACCGGATCGGCGGAAAGGCCGCCGATTTCAGGATCAGAGTCCGGAAGAACATGCCCGAGCGTGAGATTGTACTGGCACCGCAGCATAGGCGCGGGGTCCTGCCTTTGGTAGAGTGTCTGAGTGCCGAAAGGGCAGGCGAAAACGGGACCGCAGGCGGCGGAGTGGCTTCAGCGAGAAATGGCCGCAAATCCGCCTCGCCGAATCTTTGTTCCGGGGAGGGAGCACATCGGTGATGCGGTCAATCTCACCGGCCCGCTTTTAGGCCTGCGCCGCCTGTTTCCCGAGGCGCACATCACGGTCGAGGTCGGCGAAAAGGCTCTGCCGATCATCAGCGCTCTGCCCGGATTGAATGAGATTTGGCCCCGTGCGCAGCACCAGGGTGTGCTCGGAAAGGCGTCGCATATCCGGCGGCTCCAGACCGAAAGGTTCGACCTGGCGGTCATCCTGGATGACTCCAACAACCTGGTGCTCCAAGCCAAGCTCGGCGGCATTCCGCGACGGGTCGGCATCTGGCGGGGCAAGAAGTACGAAGACCTCTTCGACGCCTATGTTCGGCTCGACCCCTCGATGCACGAGGTGCGCGACCACGGCGAGGCGGTCATCCAAATGCTCGGTCTCCGCGAACCCTGTGCTCAGCCGAAGCTCTTTCCAATGCCGGAAGACGATGCGAGGGCCGAAGAGGTCTGGACAAGCCTCTCTCCGGCGCGGCCCGCGGTAGGCATCCACATGGGAGCATCGGTGCCGGAAAGGCGGATGCCGCCCGCTTTCGTTGAGGCGATTGCGAAAGGCTTGGCCGAATTGGGAGCCACCCCTGTACTGCTGGCGGGGACCCCGGATGAAGAGCAGATGGCCGCAGAGCTGCCGCTGCCTGAATCGACTCTGATCTTAAAGAGCGGCTTGAAAATCCTGGCCTTTGCTCAATTCCTGTCGCGGCTCGACCTGATGATCTGCACCGACTCGGGGCCGATGCATCTGCGGGCTGCCTCAGGCGGGAAGGTCTGCGCTCTCTTCTGGGTCACTCGGTTCTCGCACACCGGGCCGTGGGGAGAGGGGCATACATGCCTGCAATCCGAGAGCGGACGGTTCGACTTCGACCCGACTGAAGTCCTGGCTCTCGCTCAAAAGATGCTTGAAGGCCGTCCTTCTTAACAGTGCGGATTCTCCTCGTTCGCCAGGATAAGCTGGGCGACAATATTCTGGCGACGGCCATCCCGGCGGCAATCAAGCGCGCCGCGCCCCACATCGAAGTTGGAGTGATGGCTCAGCCCTGCTTCAGGGACATCTGGAATCGCCACCCGGATGTCAGCTATTTCGTGCCTACGCCCGGACGTCCGCGGCCCCAGCATGTGCCGGGGATGACCCTTCGGCTGCGAAAGGCGGCCGTTGATGCCATCGCCTTTCTCAAACGCAATTCCGGCGAGATCATCATCGCCTCCCGGCTTGCCGGGATCGGCGAACGGGTCGGTGCGGCGCATAAGAGCTACAAGAAGCATCTGACAGCAAACCGCATGGCGGACTACGACCAGGTGATGCACGAGGTGGACCGAGGTCTGCGCGTCGCGGGAACGGCCATCGGCTGCGATTCGCTGGCCCGTCAGCCGCTCGCCTTTGCACCAAGCGAAACGGAGATGGCCCGCGTCGAGTCGCTGGTCCCGCGTCCGTATTTCATCGTCCATCCGACCACAGGCGGAACCGCGCTCGCTCCCGATCCCGAAGTCCTGGCCGAATTGACCGCGTGGCTTCTCAAGCAGACAGGAATGCGGTGCGTCTTCACCGGCGGTCGCGGCGAGGAATTGCACCCGGCTCTCGCCGAGCTTTCGGGATGCACGAATCTGATCGGCCAGCTCAGTTTGGGCGAAGCCGCTGCGGCTAGCCGTCTCGCCCGCCTGGTGGTGGTCGGCAATACAAGCATGCTGCACATCGCCGCCGCTCAGCGGACGCCGGTGCTCTCCCTGGAGACACGCAAGAGCTATAAGGCGGGGTCGGTGAGGTGGGCGCCGTGGATGACCCCGCACGTCACGGTTCTGCCGGAGAACGAAGCGGGCGAATACAAACCCCTGACGGCGAAAATGATGCAGAATGGAGCCTGCGACCTGCTCTCGGCAATGGCGGAAGGATCGGTCTCTTAACCTTGGTTGAAAAACCTTCACAATAGGGGCCGCGTGCGTATTCTCATCGTCCGTCAGGACAAGCTGGGCGACAACCTGCTGACCACCCCGGTCCCATCAGCCATTCGAGCCAAGTTCCCCGATGCAGAGATCTGCGTGATGGCGCAGGAGAGTTTTCGGGAGATCTGGAAGCGCCACCCAGAGGTGGGAGCCTTCTGGCCGATCCGCCGCCGCCCCGGCCTCCACGGCACGCTGCTGATGGCCAAGCAGCTCAAGCAGTGGAAGTTTGATGCGGTTCTGCTGGTCAAGAACAATTCCAGCGAGTTCACCATCGCCTCGTTTCTGGCCCGCATTCCCGCTCGCATCGGCAATACGCGCAAGTGGTATCGGTGCCTTATGACGCGCAACATGCGCGTGAAGCACAAGCGAATCTTTCACGAGGTGCTGCGGGGAATCGAGCTTGCCGAAGTCGCGACAGGGGTAAAGCTGGAGCCTCACCGCATCGTCTTCGATCCCCAGGCGCACGAGGTTCAGAAGGTCGCGGGCATGGTCTCCGGCGACTTCTTCATCATGCATCCCACAACCGGCGGGACGCAGGAATCAGTGGCCATCGAGGTGATGGCGGAGGCAGCCCGCAGGGTCGCGGAAAGGACGGGATGGTCCTGCGTGGTGACCGGCGCTCCGGGAGAGGAGCTCCATCCCAGCTTCGACTTTCCCGGAGTCCAGAGCCTCATCGGCAAGCTGGAGCTGGGTGAATTTGCCGCGCTGGCGCGGATGGCCAAGCTGTACATTGCGGTCAACACGGGCGTCACCCACATCGCGGCAGGGCAGGGCACCCCCTCCATCAACGTGGAGACCCGCGAGAACTATGAGTTGGTCCCCCGCTGGGAGCCGTGGATGACGGAGTTTGAAACCGTGCTGCCCGAGGTGGACGGTGTCTTTCAGCTTCCGACAGCCGACCGCATCACGGATGCTGCCCTCAGGCTGGCTGAGAGGCTGTATCCAGATCTTGCAGCCAAGTGAGATAGCCGCCCAGAATCTCTTCCAGCTCAGCTACTGAGGAGACACGCGACAGCTCGGAGCGGACGCGCGACGCGCCGGCTTCGCCCTTGACATACAGCGGAAGCTGGCCGCGAAGCTGGCGGATGGCCCGCAGCTCCAGGTCGGCCTGGCTGTCCATGCCGATCACCTGCTCGTATGCATCCAACTCGGCCTCGTGCGCGACCATGAGTTTGGCGTGCTCGATGGCGGTGGCGATCCGCTCATGAATCGAGGGAATCTCCGGGATGACTTCGCCTCTGACTCCGGCGGTGATCCGCGACATCGCCCACGGGTTGGAGATGGCCGCCCGCCCGACCATGACGCCATCGCAGCCGGTTTCGCCCATCATGCGGATCGCGTCCTCGGGAGTCTTCACGTCTCCATTGCCGATGAGGGGCACCGAAACGGTCTCTCTGAGCTGGTGGATGAGCCGCCAGTCGGCCTCGCCTTCAAAGCCCTGCTTGGCAAACCGAGCGTGCAGCGTGATCATCTGCGCTCCGGCATCCTGAAATCGCTTGGCCAGGTCGGGGGCGGCGAAGAGGGAGTAGTCCCAGCCAGCCCGGACCTTCACGGTGACGGGGACCTTGACCGCCTTCACGACCGACGCGACGATCTTTGCCGCGAGGTCGGGGTCCTTGAGCAGGGCGGCTCCCGAGCCGGTTTTGCAGACCTTGGGCACCCAGCAGCCCATGTTGATGTCCACCAGGTCGGCGCCCATCTCTTCGCACAGGCGCGCGGTCTCGGCCATCACGTCCGGCTCGCCGCCGAATATCTGGATTCCCAGCGGACGCTCCTGGTCCAGAATCCGCATCTTCTTGAGCGTCTTCTTGGCTCCGTAGTGGATGGCCATTGCGCTGACGAATTCGGTGAACATCAAGCCCGGGTTGGCGATCCGCTTTGTGATCAGCCGAAAGGCGAGGTTGGTGACATCCTCCATGGGAGCAAGCAGGACCGGGCAATCGACCCGAATGGGGCCGACGCTGAATCCCTGCGAAGTTGATGGGGAAGTCACTGGCTTGATTTTGACAGGTTGGCCGAATGCGGCCTAAATCAAACGGACCGAACGGTCCGCAGCCATTCCGTTAAACCGGGCGTAGGGAAGTGAGATAGAATCAGGAGACGGTTGAGAGGGTGATGAACTGATGGCGATGCTCGCAAGCGTGGTGGCGGTGACGATGCTGGCTCAGCCCAGCGCCGCATACCGATGGAACCAAATGGTTCTTGAGACGATCACTGTCGGCAAGCCGGGGCCGCCTCATGCCGCCCGTGCGCTCGCTCTCACCCACACCGCCATCTACGATGCGTGGACGGCGTATGACGACACCGCCGTTCCGGTGCACGCCAAGCTGATCCGCGTTCCGGTTGACCGCCGGACGGACGCCGCCAAGGAGGCCGCGGTCAGCTCGGCGGCTTATGCGGTGCTCGTGGACCTTTTCCCCGCAGAGAAGCCCCGCCTTGATGCGGCGCTGGCCCAAAGCGCATCTCATGCCGAAGGCAGCCTTATCGGACGCATCGCCGCCCACGCCGTGCTCGACTATGCTCACCAGGACGGAAGCAACCAGAGCGAAGGGTATGCGGACAAATCCGGCTACAAGCCCGTAAACAGCCTTCTTCAAGTCACCGACCCCAACCGGTGGCAGCCGCAGGAGTTTGTCCATCCGGATGGCACCCGGCAGGTGGTTCAGTTCATCGCCCCGCACTGGGGCACGGTGAAGACCTTCGCGATTTCGAACGTGCCCGAGATGCGCCCGCCTCCGCCTCCGGTCTATGGATCTGAGAAGTACAAAGCGCAGGCCGACAAGATCATCGAGCTGACCTACAACCTGAGCGAGAAGGAGAAGGTGGTGGCTGAGTACTGGGCAGACGGACCGCGTTCGGTTCTGCCGCCGGGCCACTGGTCGGTCTTCGGCGGCTACGTCAGCCGCCGCGATCAGCACACGCTTGAGCAGGACGTCAAGCTGTTCTTCCTGCTGGGCAACGCCGTGCATGATGCGGCGATCTGCTGCTGGGATACCAAGCGCCACTACGACTATGTGCGCCCCATCACGGCGATCCGCTACCTGTACAAAGGGCAGACCATCAAGGGCTGGCGCGGCCCCGGCAAGGGATTCGGCGACATTCCGGCAGAAGAATGGATTCCGTACCAGCCCGCCTCCTTCATCACCCCGCCCTTTGCGGAATACACCAGCGGCCACTCGACCTTCAGCTCGGCGGGAGCAGAGATTCTGAAGCGATTCACCGGCTCGGATGCCTTCGGCGCAAGCGCCACCTTCGCGAAGGGTTCGCTGAAGACCGAGCCCGGCTATGCACCCGCCGAAGACGTCACCCTCAGCTGGCCGACCTTCACCGCCGCTGCCGAAGAGGCCGGAATGTCGCGCCGCTGGGGCGGCATCCACTTTGAGGACAGTGATCTCCTGGCCCGGAAAGCGGGCCGCGAGATCGGCAAGGCCGTCTGGGAAAAGGCACAGACCTACTTCGACGGCACCGCCAAGCAGTAGGGGAGCAAGGCACGGGCGTCGACGCCTGGGTATAAAACGCCCATGTCCAAGCCTTCGCTCACCGTCGGCCTGATCGGCTACCAGTTCATGGGCAAAGCCCACAGCAATGCCTACCGCCAGGTCAACCGATTCTTCGACCTCCCCTACCAGGTCCGCATGAAGACGATCTGCGGCCGGACGGAGGGGGCGGTTCGGGAGGCTGCCGAGAATCTGGGCTGGGAGGGCTACAAGACCGACTGGCGCGAAGTGATCGCCGATCCGGAGATCGACGTGATCGACGTCAGCACCCCGGGTGACAGCCACTACGAAATCGCCATCGCCGCCGCGAAGGCAGGGAAGCATGTGTGGTGCGAAAAGCCGATCGCCAACACGCTTGAGCAGGCGCAGGAAATGCTCGATGCGGTCAAGTCTTCAGGCAAGACCCATGGCGTTTTCCATAACTACCGGAAGGCTCCGGCGGTGGCCCTGGCCAAGCAGATGATCGAAGAAGGGCGGCTTGGAAAGATCTATCATTTCCGAGCCGTCTACCTGCAGGATTGGATCGCCGATCCCGATTTTCCCCTTGTATGGCGTCTGCAAAAGGACAAGGCGGGAAGCGGCGCTCATGGCGATATCAATTCGCACATCATCGACCTTGCCCGGCATTTAGTCGGGGAATTCGATGAGGTTTGCGGCCATCTTCATACCTTTATCAAGCAGCGTCCGCTGGTCGGTGGCACCGACGACAAACTCGGCGCCACTGGCTCTACTGAGAAGGGCGAGGTGACCGTCGACGACGCGGCCATGTTCCTGGCCAAGTTCAAGAGCGGAGCCATCGGCACCTTTGAAGCCTCCCGGTTTGCGGTCGGACGCAAGAATCACAACAAGTTTGAGATCAACGGTTCGCGGGGTTCGGTGGTCTTCGATTTGGAGAAGATGAACCAGCTAGAGTTCTACTCAGAAGATGACCCGGAGGGTCTGCGCGGCTTCCGCGTCATCCAGGCAACCGAGGCATCTCACCCTTATGCCGGGCAGTATTGGCCGGTCGGCCATATCATCGGCTACGAGCACACGTTTGTGAACTGGGTGGCCGATGCGGTGCTGGCCGTGGCCGATGGGCAGGATATCGTGCCGAACTTTACGGACGGCTTGGCGAATCAGCGCGTGTTGGATGCAGTGGAGCGCAGCAGTGAACAGCGTGGGTGGGTCAGCCTTTAGGCGGCCCGCACGTCCTGGTTTTCGGCATTGACCTTGTTGACGATCTCCGCGAGGCGCAAAAGGGCAGTCTGGAAGGCAGGCGTATCCTGCTCCTGACTTTCCAAACAACGACTGAGCAACTCGTCAGCCTCCTCCTTTGTCAGCCAAAGCGCCAACAAACGCTTATCACCCTGCATCACTTTGGATATTTGGGGAATCGGCGCAGATTTTTCAGGCATTTTCACAAAACCCCGCACAACTGCGAACGTCTGTCCTACCAGAGAACGGCAAGAAAGCTCAAAGAATTTGAGCAACTTGGCCTTTTTTCGGGGAAGATCAGGGGCCAGTTCTCTATAATAAGGAAGCAGAGGGCCGAATTTTGAAGCTCAGGAGGAGCCGCAACGCGTTCGCATCAATCGTGCTAGCAGTGGGAGTCGTCATTGCTGGCGCCCAGGAACCTGCCGCCGAGACGGTTGATAACATCAGCCAGCCGGAAGTGGGGGGCAAGTTCAGCTATGAACTGATCCGCCTGAAGGAAGGCCGCCTCTCAGTGCCGCTGCGCTACGGCGCGGTCAAGGCGGGATCGGAAAAGATCGACCTCAACGGCAAGGTTCTCGTTCGAGATCGTGACTACCGCATCGACTACAACTCGGGCACGATCATCATCACCATTCAGCACCGCACCGGCGATGCGCTGCGGGTGAGCTACCGCTACAGCCCTGAGCAGGGCGAGAAGGGCACCTATGGCTCCCAGGTTGGTTCCAGCGGAACCGGAAATTTTGGCGGCTTCACCTTTGAGCTGACTCCAGGCACCAGCGCGTACATCGGCATGGGCATGACGGAGCGGATGGGCAACGGCAACACCTACAGCTCCGACATCTACGGCCTGATGAACAATTTCTCCATCGGCGGAGGCTTCAATCTGCAGGGCGGCTGGTTCACCGGCTCCCGCACCCGAAGCGAGTCGATGAGCCTCTTTGATGGCGACACGGGCCAGCGCGATGACAATGAAGGCGCGGGACGCGCCCTCGTGCAGAGCCTCAGCGGCAGCCTGTTCGGCGGAAAGGTTTCGGCCTACTACCAGGACATTGACGAGCGGTTTGCCGGCTTCAGCGCCTTCTCCGGCGGCCAGTACGACGTGAACCAGCTTCAGCGAGAAAAGGGGCTGAAGCGATCCATGTTCGCGCTCGACAAGATCGGCAGCCAGTCCCTCAATCTCTCCAGTTCGTTCGCCTCGGTCGGCGATTCCGATGGAATGATCGAGTCGAATTCCTACGGCCTCAACGCGGGTTCGTTGAGCATGAACTGGTGGTCGCAGACGGTCGACACCGGCTTCACCCGATTCAAGGATATCGCCGACGCCAACGAAGCCAAGCAGCTTCAGAAGGAGCGGGGCCTTGAGCGCCAGGGCCTCACCGCTTCGATGATGCTCTTCGGCGGCAAGAGCTCCTATGCCTCCTCCATGGTCGAAGACCTAGATGGCTCCGGAGTCCGGCGGCAGAGCCTGCAGTACGAACTGCCTTGGCTGAAGCTTGACTACGCCGACCAGCAGGTCGATGAAAACTTCGGCCGAGCCGGCGACCTGCGATCCGAGTGGGATCCGAAGCAGATGGGCAATGAGCGCGGCCTTTCGCGCACCTCTTTCGGACTCTCTACCGACAAGCTTCTGGGCGGACCGCTCAGCTTCCGGTCGAGCGTCGTCAGCTCGAAGGACGGCGACTTCCGCGCATCCGACTTCTCGGCAAGCAACGCGCGCTGGGGATTCCAGTACATCCGCCGCCAGGTCGATGAAGGCTTCGGCCGCATCGGCAACCTCACGGGCGACGAGATCAATCAGCATTCCGCCGCCGCCCTCCGGGCAACCACGGGCGACGACAAGGTGAACGGCCACGACCGCAACGCCTTCATCGGCGGCTCCGGCATCGACCGCGAGGCGATGCGCGCCAACTTCGACGATGGCAAGGGCACCAAGGTCTCCGCGCACAACGTCGATATCCAGGGCACCAAGGGCGGCCTGCAGGAGACCGGGCTGAGCGTCGAGAGCGGCAAGCTGAGCGCCAGCTTCAACCAGCAGAACACCAGCGACGATTTCTCCGATATCTCCCGCCTGATGCAGACCGAACAGAAGCGGTTCGGTACGAGCATTGGGCTGGACAAGACCGATCTGACCCTGAACTGGAAGGACAAGAACTCCGGCTTCAGCTACGACACCATGCGCGTGAACGACCCCACGGGCAAGGCGTTGCGCGAGAAGATCAAGATCGATCAGAAGAACTTCAACCTGGAAGTCAACCACCGGTCGGTTTCTGAAGGGTTCACCACGGCGAACAGCCTGGTTGATTCCGAGCGCGAGATTCTGCGGCGGATGATCGGCGAGGATGTCACCGAGGCGCAGCTCAACATGAGCCTGCTGCCCGGCATGGCGATCTCCACCAAGTATCAGCAGTCGAGCAACAAGATGCTCGGCGAAGATGGAGAGACGGCCTACACCACCCTCAAGTGGGACCTGGACAAGCTCACCAAGATTCAGGGCGCAAACACTCAGCACAAGGAGCAGAACGGGGAAGAGGCGCTGAGCGACATCAGCCTCGACAACGTCTCCGTCACCCGAGACCTGGGCAAGCTGGGCAAGGTCACGCTGCTGCGCGACACCAAGACTTTTGCGGGCAGCGAAGACAACGAGCGCGACTCGAAGACGAACGCTCTGATCTACGAAACCAAGCTGAACGACAAGACCAGCCTGCGAACCGAACAGAGCCGCACCAACTACGACACCGGCGAGAAGGAAGTGGCCACCTCAAACACGCTCAGCACCGAGCTGAGCAAGAATCTGGGCGTCAGCGTGACCCAGACCCAGATCAACCGAGATGGCGAGGCGCCGGACGAAGAGTTCCGCAACTTCGGCTTCTGGTACGACTTCGGCCAGGGAATCAAGCTTGAGTACGGCTACGTCCGCAAGACGCAGGATGAGGTCGGCACCTCCGGCACCACTGCCAAGATTTCCGGCGGCGAGGTTGGCGGCGTCAAGTTCGGCGGCGCGAACTACCAGCACAACGGCTGGGACAGCCAGCGCGACAAGCACGTCGGTGGATTGAGCCTCCAGAGCGCCAAGCCGCTCAACTTCGGGGACATCCGCGACTTCCAGTTCTATTACAACCTGAGCACCGATCGCGACTATGGCCTCTGGAAGAAAGAGGACAAGAGCATGGGCTTCAGCGCCGCCTACAAGAGCATCGACTTCGGCTTCAACTATCAGAGCCAGGTCGACAACAACGGCGAGCGCGCCATCGATCGGTTCTTCAATCTCACGACGGACAAGACCGGCAAGGACCCCGTCCGCGCTTCGCTCACCTACGGCATCCGCACGATGCCTTCGGATGAGCAGGTCATCATCCGCAACTACGAGTTTGTCTATAAGCCCAGCGGCAACTTCAACCTCGAGCATCGGGTTTCGACCAACCCGCTCAAGGATGTGCCGAAGGCGCTCCTCGGCTCCAGCGTCACGCCGACCAGCCGAAATGAGTGGGCGCTCAACTGGACCGGCAACAAGAGCACGCATGCGGGCCTCTATTGGAAAGAGGACACCGACGAGCGGCGCGACTTCCTGGCCCGCGAGGCCGGCATCAGCGTGACGCTCTTCGCAGACAACCCGTCGCCGCTGCGGCTGACTTATGGCCTCATCCAGAAGGATCTCGCCGGAGTCCGCGATACGCGCCACACCTTCGGACTGCTCTTCAACCAGCAGGCCGGCCCCAACCAGAGCTTCTCGGTGATGGCCCAGAACCTGAACTGGACCGATGGCCGACCAGAGAACATCAGCAACAACTGGCAGTTCCGGTTGGACTACAGCGTTCGGTTCTAAGAACTAACCACTCTATGGGTGAGCGGGGCGGCGACTGAAGAAGTCGCCGCCCCGTCTGCTTTCTCCCTGTTCCTATACAGAAGGGGCCGCCTGCATGTCGCAGGCGGCCCCTTTATTGCTTAGCTCTTGGCGGCTACTGCATCGAGAGGGAGCCGACTGCAATCGACCCAGTCTCGGAGTTGTCGGTGATTCGAATCACCGTCTTGGCACCGCGGAACGGAGTGAGATCCCAGATCACTGTCTCTACCTGTCCGGCCGCTCCGTTGTAGCTGCGGAGCACATTGCCCGTCAGCGGATCGACCAGGCGGATCGAGCAGTCTCGGGCGGCCTGCACGCGGAAGCTCAGTTCGCTGTCGGTGATGATGAAAGCCGGGCTCTCAAAGCCGCCCGTCAAGGTGGAGAGGCCGCGGCCCGAGCCGTTGTCCGCCGTGCTGAAGGCCAGCTCATTATCCAGCCGCAGGCTGGGATAGCCCGTGCCGACCAGGTCGCCGGTGCGCTTCCAGCCGCGGGGGCCGGTGACGGTTGGCTCCAGCGGCGGGCGGATGAAGAGATGCGTGGGATGGAAGTCGACGGATACGCCGTCCATCGTTCCGGCAAAAGAGATGGGGCCGAGATCGGTCTGGCTGGGGCGGATCGGAGCGGCCAGACCCTGCGCCTTGACCTCTGCCTTGAGGCGCGTGCCGTCGGCCAGGATGAACTCTCCCGAGGGCCGGGTGCTCCGGCTCATCGGAACATAGCCGGGGTGCGCCACGACATGCGGCTCGTCGTCGATCCACTCAATCGTCAAGGCGCGGACGTTCGGTTCGAAGACCGGACCATCCACCGCCTGTCGTCCATTCGACTGGTCGAGCACTTCAAAGGTGCTGTGGCCGCCGAAGGGAAGGGGACATCGCGCCAGCAGGTCGACCGGCTCAAGCTTCTGGTTGGCCTCCAGGCCATCGATCCCCACGGCCCAGCCGCTATCCGAACGGTAAAACGCGCCGTAGTCCCGGTCGATAATGGCGGCATTGGCGAGGAACTGGCCTTCGCCCTTGTCAAACCCAGCCCAGCCGCGGAAGACATCCGGGCTGTATCCGCCTGACATGCGATCCACGGGGGTGCCCGATGGCAGCGCCAGCCCGTTGGCGGCATTGATATTAAAGTAAAGCAGGTTGACGAACGATCTCTGCGCGATGGCTCCCCGCTCGAACAGCACGCGGTCATCGGCGAGTTCGCCCACCTTGAGCAGAAGCATCGCCTGCGGAAGCTCTTCGGCATCCAGCAGGTCATCGCTGCCCAGCGCGCCCAGCAGCGGCATATCGCTGACGTGACCCATGTCCCATGCGGCCTGGTTGATCGCATAGATCTCCATCAGGCGGGCCGCCTTTGCCGCCAGCTCGCGCTTGTGCAGCTTCTCCGAAAGTACGGCAAGCGCCTCCACCAGTCCCGCGTCGAAGCTGTTCACTCGCTCCGGCTGAGACATGGCCACGGCGGCCAGGTCTTCTAGGCGGCTGCGGTCGTCGGTCAGCTCGGCGGCGAGGGCGAGCCGCCAGGAGGAGAGCCCCGTCAGTTCCGGACCAAGCGGAATGCTGTTGATGGCGCGCTTTGCCTCCTCTTGATAGGGGAAGCCGGGTTCGCGGGAAAGGCGAAGCAGCCAGACGGCAGTGGCGGCGGCCTTCGTCATATCCGATTCGCGCTCAAAGCTCTTGTTCGAAATGCGGAACGACTTGGGCATGCCCTGCACCGCGTCGAACCCTGCCAGGGTCAATGCGGCCATCTGATCAGATCGATCCCGCCAACTGGGCTGGCCGAGCTTGTTGCCCCAGTATCGCAAGCCGATTGCGGCGCGAAGCATGTTGTTCGATTCGCCCCATTCCAGGCGCGGCTGGCTGGATGCCGAGCCCACCTTCCAGTCGCCGATCTCGCCTTCCCACCAGTAGCTGCGGCTTCCGGTGCCTTCCGGCGCGAGCATCTTCTCGTCCGGCGTCGGCTGCATGCTGTAGATCGGCTTTGTCATATACCAGTAGGGCAGCGTCTGGGGCAGCGGATTGTTGCGGCGCATCTTGCTCCACTCCGTCCACAGCATCCGGGCGGCGCTCGGCGGTGTCATTTCGGTGCCTTCCGGCGCAAGCCGAAGGGAATACTTCAGGCTGGCCTTGCCGGGGAACGCGCGGGGAGTCTTTGAAAGGGACCAGCCGCCTCCCGCCGTGCCATCCAGCGCGCCCCAGCCATAAGAGAAGCTGTCCGGGCCGGACTTGGCCAGCACCGTCGGGATCGGGCGACCGGTGGAGAGGGCCGAGAGATCGGGCGTCAGCAGGACATCATGGTTCTGGCCGAGGGCCAGCAGAAAGGGTGTCTTGAATTCGGTGTCGGGCAGGTAATCCTTGCCGCCGGGGGTGTAGATCGCGGTCTGGGAGTCGGAAAGCGTCCAGACGGCTCCGAGCTGAGTGACCTTCTGGCTGGGATCGCCGAGGGCGAACTGGTCCTCGACCATCACCTGGCCATCGGTGCCCACGTTGATCTTTCGCGTCAGGGCGATGTTGCCGGTGGTGCCGGTCAGCGTCATCGTGTCCTGGTTGACGACGCACTGGCTGAAGGGAATCCCCGAGCCTGCGGCGGGGAACTGGCCCGCCTGCGCTGCACCCGGCCGCAGAACCACGGTCTGCTGGTCGCCGGTCTTGATCCTTATCTCTAGGTTCCAAATGCCTTGGGTGTACTGGGCGACCACCGCGAGGGCGTCATTCTGGAGAGTCATCTGAGGCTGGAGTCCAGCGGTGTAGGCGAGGGGTGCAAGGAAAATCATCATCTTCTTCAGCCAAGACTCCACACAGCAGGCCGGTGCGTATAATGAGTCCAGTAAGGGATAGAGCCTATGAATACCATACGCGCCACCCGATTGCCTGTTTCTATCGGACTGCTTGCATTTTTTACTTGCATATCATCCGCACAGGGCAATCCGGACACGATTGCTAAGATTTTGGATGAAGGCAAGAATCGGAACCAGGGCCCCGAGCTTCATCAGCGGCTCTGCCGCGAGGTCGGCCCCCGCCTGACCGGCTCGCTCCGCCTTGAGAAGGGCTACCAGTGGGCGCTTAACCGAATGCGCGAGATGGGCCTCACCGGTCCGCACCTGGAGCAGTGGGGAACCATCCCGACGGCCTTCGACCGCGGCGAGCGTCAGTCGGCGCGCATGGTCTCGCCCTCCACCCGCACCCTCACCTTCACCACTCCCTGCTGGACCAACGGCACCGAGGGGCCGGTGCGCGGCAAGGCCGTGCGAATGCCGGACTCGATGGATGAGCTGAACAAGATGAAGGGCCAGCTCAAGGGAGCCTGGGTTCTCATGCCGAAAGAGGTCACCATGCGCGGCCCCGATCTGCGCCGCCCGACCGAACTTGACAACGCAGTCGACAAGCTCGGCATCGCCGGCCGCGTTTACAGCACAACCGGCGAGTATGTCTGGACGCACGGCACCTGGAACGACTACACGGACGAGACCCGGCCCGAAAAGCCGCTGATCGCGATCACCAAGCCGGACTACCAGGCCATCACCAAGGAACTCGATGGCGGCAAGAGTCCGGAGCTTGAGTTCGATATTGAGAACATCATCACCCGCCGCGCGATGCCCGCATACAATATCGTCGCGGAAATCCCGGGCACCGACCTTGCCGACGAGGTGGTCATCGTCTGCGGACACTTCGACTCTTGGAACGGCCCCGGCTCGACCGGCGCCAGCGACAACGGAACCGGAACCACCACGACTCTGGAAGCTGCCCGCATCCTCCTCGCTTCCGGCGCGAAGCCTCGCCGCACCATCCGCTTCATCCTGTGGACTGGAGAAGAGCAGGGCCTGCTGGGCAGCCGCCACTATGTTGAAGAGCACGCGCACGAGATGGACAAGATCTCCTGCGTGCTGAATGAGGACAGCGGCCAGAACTTCCAGGCGGCCATCGTCGGCTTGCCCGAGATGATGCCGTTGCTTACCAAGGCCGTCGAGCCGATGCGGACCGCCTTCCCGAACATGGAAGTCAACGCGATGGAGAGCGAGCGATTCCCGCGCTCCGGCAGCGACCATGTCCCGTTCATCATGAAGGGCATCCCCGGCTTCTTCCTCCGCAAGGGCGGCAACCTGAGCTACGGCCACGTCTGGCACACCCAGAACGACAAGCCGAGCGAAGTTCCGCCGGAGAACATCCGCCAGATGTCCACCAATATGGCGGTGCTGGCCTACAACATCGCCTGCGCCGATCAGATGGTGCCGCGTGTTCCGCTGGAACTGACCAGCCGGCATGTCGAGACCGTCGGCGGCTACTTTGAAGAAGAAGATGAGCATCCGTGCATCTGCGGATCGGTCATAGAAGTGGGCTACACGCTGGCCCGCCTGGGCTTCTAGGCAACCAGAAGCCCCGCAAGACTCCCGGCTGGCATTTGCGCCAGCCGGGATTTTTTCTGCCCGTAGAGTCGCTGACCGCATCTGTGCGGGATGTTCGCCATCCCCCGTATCGTTGACGGCAGGGACGTCTCAGAACCCTCCGAAAACACGGTATCTGAACTACAAGTGTGAGGTTCTCTGATACGACATGGTGATCCTGGTGGCGGCGATGATAGCAACGATTTCCATTCTGAGTGCATATCTTTTGACCAAAGAAACTCTGGCCCAGGCCAAGAAGCTCGAAGAACATGAGAGCGCTTAGCCCCGCCTGAACCATCACCCTCAACACAACCATCCCAGGCCCCCGATTTTCGGGGGCCTCTTTTTTATGTAGACACATGTCAAGCCAAGTGGATGGGTAATGGTTGACATGGCGCTAATCAGTTAATAAAAAGTGAAGAAATTGCATAAAAATGGGTAAGAGTGGGTTGCAAATGGATGAATGGTGGGGAATAATGGTAATCAATCTGGCGGGCATCCACGGAGGGAGGCTGACCAGAGGCAGAGGTAAGGAATTGAGAGGGGCACACGGATGGGCCCCTCCTTACTAATCTTAGGGGCACTCCATTTGAGGCAGAAGTGAGCATCTCGACCCGCATCAGCGCAGCAAGCCTGCTAACCGGCACCGAAGAGGTGGCCGTTGATGACAAGGGTCGCCTCGTAATGAACCGCGCCAAGCGCGCCGCCCTCGGAGACTCCTTCAGCATCGGATTCGACTTCAACAGCCGCCTCGCGGCATTCCCTGACACCACCCTTGAGCAGATGGTCGCGCTCATCTATTCGGCTCCGGCCAATGACGAGGCGCGCCTGATCCTGGAGCGCATGGTCATCGGCACGATGGAGACCGGGATGAAGTTCGACGCGCAGGGCCGCATCGTCATTCCGCAGTCCCTTCGAGCCGAGGCGGGCTTGGTGAAGGAGGCGGTTTTGGTGGGCTGTGGAGACCGGGTGGAGGTCTGGCCCAAAGATGACTACTACGAGTACCGCGCCTCGGTGAAGCTCATGCACGGCTCGACCCGCCGGGAAGTGGTGGAGTGGGCTTACGACAAGATTCGATCACGGAGCCAGGGCAAGGATGGTGGCGAGTGAGTGGAGCGCCCGCCCATGTATCCGTCATGGTTGATGAGGTGCTCGCAGTGCTGAACCTCAAGCCGGGCATGTGCGCGGTGGATGGCACCGTGGGGCACGCGGGTCACTCCCGTCTGATTGCCCAGGGCATCGGTCCAGGCGGGCATCTGCTGGGGCTCGACTGGGATGAGTCGATGCTGGCGGTGGCCAAGGACAAGCTTCATACGGTTGAGAGCGTCAGCGTTCGTCTGATGCGGTCTGACTATAGGGGTCTCCCGGAGTGCCTGCGCGAAGCGGCGGCGGAGTGGGGGATCGCGCCTGAGGCCGATGCGATTCTGCTGGACCTTGGCTTGAACAACGCGCAGATCGAGGATCCGGAGCGCGGAATCAGCTTTATGCGGGGCGGTCCGCTGGATATGCGGATGGACCGCACCAAAGGCGAGCCGGCTTCGGCCTGGCTCAACCGCGCCACGCCCTGGCAGATCGAGGATGTGATCTTCCGGCTGGGCGGCGAGCGATGGGCTCGCAAGATTGCCCAGGTGATCGTCGAGCGACGGCGGCAGAAGCCGCTGACCCGCACCGATGACCTGGTGGACTGCGTGTTGGCTGCGATCCCGGCAGCGAAGCGCGATAAGAGGCTTCATCCCGCGACTCGGACATTCCAGGCAGTCCGCATTCATATCAATGGCGAGTTGGAATCGTTGGACCAAGCCGTTGCCGATATTGCGGACTGCCTGGCGCTGGATGGAGTGATGGCCGTTCTCAGCTATCACTCGGGCGAGGATGCCGAAGTGAAGAAGGCGTTCCGAGCCAAAGAGAGCGAGGGCGGATTTGAACAGGTTTTCAGAAAGCCGGAGAGGCCGGGCGAAGAGGAAGTTGCCCGCAATCCCAAGGCTCGGAGCGCACGGCTTCGGGCGCTTCGGCGAAGCACGGAGGCAGATCGATGAGCGCAGCACCGCTGATTCAGGAAGAAGTAGAACGCAGGCAGACGACGCCTGCCCGCCGCTCCCCAACGCGCAAGCCGGAGCGGGTGCCGAAGGCGAAGCCCAAGGCGCGCAAGCGGCGGCGCGTGGTCGCCAAGGCGAAGCCGCGGCAGAAGGTCGGCACGGTTGGCCTGGCGGCCTTTGCCATGTGCGGCGTGTGTGCATACCTCGTCTCCGGCCTGATCGGCTACAGCGCGGTGGAGCGGGCCAAGCAGTCTCTATCCCGCATGGAGCGGCAGGCCTCAGAAGCCCGATACGATCTCCAGCGCCGAGAAAGTCTCGCGTTTCTTTCCAGCGCTCCGGCACGTCTTGGAGAAAACGCACGACGCGAAGGATTCACCAGCCCGGAAATTCAGGAAGAGGATCGAAGAAGTGAAGAAGCGCAGGCAGAACTCACGGCGAACGCGAACCCAGCGGCCGAAAGCGAAAACGGCTAGCTCGGCGCGGCGCGTCAAGCGTCCGTCTCAGCCCGGTCAGGGAAGGCTCACCTTAGTCGGCGGCCTCCTGGCTGTGCTGTTTGTGGGTGCGGCCGGTTCTCAGGCTTATGTCCAGGTGTTCAACGCCGGTGAAATCCTGGCAAAAGGCGAACGCCGGGCGCATGGCGGCTATGGCGCCAACGGCATCCGCCTGGCTTCCATCTACTCCTCCGACGGCAAGATTGTCGCGCAGAGCCGGGATGTCTACACCCTCAGCCTCCACTATAAGAACGTCCCTCAGAGCCGCGCCTTCTACACGGAGCTGGCAGCTGCTTCCGGTCTGCCGATGACCGAACTACTCCCGGGAGACGACGAGGTTTCCGGCCGCGAATGGCGGGCCAGCCTCAGCCCGCTGCAGAAGCAGAGAGTGCAGGCGGTCCAATCCCGTTGGGACGTGGACGGCATTTCGCTGACGCCTTCGCTCAGCCGCATTTATCCGCTCGGAGAAGCCGCTTCCGGCTTCGTGGGCACGGTCCGCTATGCCGAGCCGGTGAATGGATTGGAGATGTCCTTCAATCCGCTGCTGCGTGGCGAAGCGCCTCAGCCGGGCCTCTTTGCGGGCCTTGACGCGGCGGTGGCAAAAAGTGCGACTGCCGAAAGCCAGGCCGCGGGCGTCGGCGCACCGGTGACGCTGACCATCGATTCCCGAGTCCAGATCGCCGCTGCTCAGGCGATCAAAAAGACGGTTGAAGCCAACGATGCCAAGCGGGGATGCGCCCTGGTGCTCGACCCGAAGACGGGCGACCTGGTGGCGATGGCCAACTGGCCGAGCTATGACCCCGACGGAAACATCGGCCTGGGCAGCGACTTCAACGCCTCCTACATGGCGGCCTACGAGCCGGGCTCGACCTTCAAGCTTTTGACCCTGGCCATCGGCATGGACGTCGACAAGGTCCACGCCGACGACCACTACATGTCGACTTCGTCGATCCGCATCAACGGCCTTCCGGTCTCCAACCACGAGGGCCACGCCTACGGCAACATCACTCCCCGCGAGGCCATCGCCTATAGCTGCAACGTCACCGCGGCGAAGTGGGCCATGGACATCGGCAAGGAGACGATGGAGAAGTACACCGACCGCCTCGGCCTGTTCAAGAAGGGCGGCCTCGGCGTTCCGGGCGAACGCGCGGGGATGCGGGCGGACAGCGAATACGCCCAAAAGCACCTTGTCGCAACTTGGGGCTTCGGCCAGTCGATGAACATCACGCCGGTCTCGCTCATCGGAGCCTTCGGCGCGCTGGCCAACGACGGGATGATGATGCAGCCGCGGCTGGTCAAGGCGATCGGCACCACGCCCATCGAACCGGTGAACTCCGGGCAGATCTTCAAGCCGGGCGTCGGGCGCGAGGTCGTCGAAATCGCCCGTTCGGTCTTTGAAGAAGGCGGCACCGGCGCCGACCTGCGGGTGGACGGCCTCGATCTCGCCGGAAAGACCGGCACGGCGCAGGCGCTCCGTTCGGCGGGCGGCGAGATGCGCTATGTCTCCAGCTTTGTCGGATTCGCTCCGGCCAGCGATCCCAAGTATGTGATCCTCGTCATGGTCGAGAACCCGAAGGCGGGCACCTACTACGGCAGTTCGGTTGCCGGTCCAGCCTTCGTCGATATCGCCACACGGATGCGCGATCTGGACATGATCCCTCGATCCCGCGCTCCCCGACAGAAACCGAAGAATACTAACGACGATGCCGAACAGCCTCAGCCAACTGCTGATTGATCTGACCGTCAATGCAGTCCGCGTCAGCGGTAATGCCGAATTAAGCGGCATCACCGCTGATTCGCGTGAAGTGCAGGCCGGAGATCTCTTTGTCTGCATGCCTTCGGCAAACCGCGACACCCATGATTTCTTGGAAGCGGTGAAGGAGAAGGGCGCGGCTGCGGCGTACGTCCACAGCGAAGCGGGATTGGCCCGTGCAGAGCGGCTGGGCCTGCCGGCTGCCTTCTTTCGTCCGGAGCCGAGACAGTTCTTCAGAGCGGCCTCGGAGAGCGCGCATCGCCTGTTGGGGCAGCCCACGCGATCCCTGCGCGTCATCGGCATCACGGGCACCAACGGCAAGACGACGACGGCTTGGATCATCGCCGACGCCCTGCGCGCGCTCGGGCTCAAGACCGGCTATCTCGGCACGCTCGGATTGGACATGGGCGAGGGAACCCGAGAGCTGGCCAACACCACGCCCTTCCCGGTGGAATCCGCAAAGCTGATCGGCGAAGTCCGCGATGCCGGATGCTCCTGCCTGACCATGGAGGTCTCCAGCCACGCGCTGGCCGAAGATCGGCTTGCGGGCGCGGTCTTCGATGCCGCCGTCTTCACGAACCTCACCCAAGACCACCTCGATTTTCACGAGACGATGGATGCCTACGCCGCCGCAAAGTGGCGATTATTCACTGATTGGGCCGACGATTCGCGCCGGGCGGGGAAGCCGTTCGTCGCCGCAATCAACTCCGATGACCCCGTGGGGCACGACTGGCTCGCGCGGCTCTCGGGACGCGTGATTTCCTACGGGGAGAACGGCGGCGACCTGCGGATCGAGGCGATGGATGTTCGGGTGGACGGACTTCACCTGAAGGTCCGTTATCTGGGCGACGAAGCCGACCTGCGGATGCGGCTGGGCGGCCTCTTTAATGTTCAGAACGCGGGTTCGGCATTGGCCGGCCTGCTCGGCATGGGAGTTTCGCTCGGCGATGCCTGCGCGGCCCTGGCGGAAGCGAGGCAGGTGCCCGGACGCTTTGAGTCGATTGAAAACGGCTACGGCTTCGGCGTCATCGTGGACTACGCCCATACCCCGGATGCACTGGTGCAGCTTCTCAAATCGGCCCGGGCTCTGGAGCCGAATCGGATCATCACCGTCTTTGGCTGCGGGGGCGACCGGGATCGGAACAAGCGGCCCAAGATGGCCACCGCGGTCAGCCAGATGTCCGACATCGCGGTCGTCACCTCCGACAACCCGCGCACCGAAGACCCAGCCCAGATCCTCAAGGATGTCGAGGCGGGCATCAAACCCGGAACGAAGAGCGTCTCGATCATAGATCGGCCCAAGGCGATTCAGTGGGCGGTCAATGAAGCCCAGCCGGGAGACATCGTGGTGATCGCCGGGAAGGGCCACGAGGACTACCAGATCATCGGCCGGGAAAAGATTCACATGGATGACCGTGAAATGGCGCGGGATGCGCTGGAGGCGCGGGCAGGCGGCTGATGAGGCGTCTCACGCTGGGGGAGCTGGCCCGCCGCTGCAACGGTCAGTTGAGGGGAGGCGACGAGAACGCCATCGTCACCGGATTTGCCACGGACAGCCGAGAGGCTGCGCCGGGCGTCGTTTTCATCGCCATCAAGGGAGCCCGCACCGATGGGCATGCCTTTGCCCGCACGGCGCTTGAACAGGGAGCGGTCTGCGTGTTGGCGGAGCGGCCGATCGACGGCCCGCACATTCTGGTCGATCTGGTGCAGGAGGGCCTTGCGAGATTCGGGCGGTCGATCCGCGACGAGTTCAGCGGCCCCGTCATCGGAATCACGGGCAGCACGGGCAAGACGACAACAAAAGAATTCACCGCTCAGGCGTGCGGCGCGATCGGTCCGGTTTTAAAGTCGGAAGGCAACCGCAACACCGAGTGGACCTCGCCCCTGGTGTGGACCGACCTGGAAGATCAGGCGGTGGCCGTCATCGAGATGGGGATGCGCGGGTTCATGCAGATCGCCCACCTCGCTTCCATCGCCAAGCCGAACATCGGAATCATCACCTGCATCGGAACGGGGCACGTGGAGATGGTGGGCTCTCGGCAGGGCATCGCCGAAGCGAAGTCGGAGCTGCTGGCGGCCCTGGTAGATGACGGTCCGGCGATCCTCTGGCGCGAAGATGAGTTTTACGATGTGCTCCGCACCAAGGCGAAGGGGCCGGTGCGGACATTCGGGTTTTCGCCAGACGCGGACTGCCGGATCATCGGCGCACGAACGCTGGACATCAACACCACGGAGATGATCGGGGAGATGGATGGCGAGAGCTTTATGGTCCGCCTGCCTGCCGCCGGCCGACACCAGGCGCTGAACGCTGCCGCCGCTCTGCTGGCCGCCGTCGCCGCCGGAGCCGATCTCCAAGCCGCAGCGGCCCGCCTGCCGGAGACAAAGCTCCCGCCCATGCGCTTTGAAGCGGTGAGCTACAAGGGCGCGACGATTCTGATCGACACCTACAACGCGAATCCCGACTCCACCACCGCCGCGCTGCGGACCCTTGCAGAGCTGCCCGCAACGGGCAGGCGCATGGCCGTCTTGGGCGAGATGCGCGAACTGGGCGATTTTGAAGAGAGTGGGCATCGCGCCGTCGGAAGGGCGCTGGCATCTGCCGAACTGGATAGCGCGCTCATGGTGGGCCGCCCCGCGCAGCACATCCGCGACGAGGCGATCCAGGCGGGCTATCCCGCCTGCCAGACCGATTGGAGCGCCGAGATCGACCTTGATCGAGTTCAGGCATTCCTTGAGGCCGTCAAGCCGGGAGACGTGGTGCTGATCAAAGGGAGCCGCGCCCTCGGCCTCGAGCAGGCCCTGCCGCCGGAGGCCCGCTTGTGATCGACTCCGCCGTTTTGGGAGCGTTTCTCGTCGGAGCCTTGGCGACGGGCATCACTTCGCCTTTCGTCTTCAAGCTGCTCGTCCGCATGAAGTCTAGGCAGACGATCAGCCAGCACGTTCCCGAGCACGCCGCCAAGCAGGGAACGCCCACCATGGGCGGGCTGATGGTTCTGATCGGCCTGGTTGCGGGGACCGCCGCCTTTGCGGGCGAGGTCAGCCTGGGCACCTGGGTTCTCATTGCGTGCTTTACGCTGGTCGGCTTTCTGGACGACTATGTGATCCCGCGCCTCAAGCCGGGCTCGCGGGGGTTTGGGTGGATGCCCAAGCTTGTGCTCCAGATCGGCGGCGCGGCTCTGGCGGTCTGGCTCAGCCTGGGCAGCGATCCCCTGCTGATCGCCCTCGGCGTCTTCACGATCCTTTTCTTCGGCAACGCCTACAACTTTTCCGATGGCATGGATGGCCTGGCGGGGGGCTTGGGCGTCATCTTCGCTTTCGGCACCGCCGTTCTCATGTACTCGCTCGGTTCGGATCTCAGCGCCGCGCCGCTGGGCGCGGTGGCGGGAGGGCTGGTCGCCTTTCTCTTTTGGAACGCGCCGCCTGCAAAGGTCTTCATGGGCGATGTGGGCTCCATGCCGCTTGGCGCGCTCTTTGGCTACTACATCCTCTCCATCCTGCTTGAGCCGGGCACGAACAACATTCAGGTTTCTGCGATCTTCCCGGTGATCGTGCTCTCGGTGGTGATGATTGCCGAGATCGTCCCGGTGCCGCTGCAGGTCGCGTCGGCCAAGTTGCGGAAAGGGAAGCGGCTCTTTCCATTCCGCACCCCCATTCACCACGGGTTTCAGCATGCGGGCTGGGCCGAAACCCGCGTGGTCGCTCTGTTTCATCTTGTCCAGCTCATCTGCGCCGTCGGAGCCCTGTGGCTCGCCCAGAACCCCATCTAGCAAACGGAAATGAAAAGCATCGAAGGACTCAGAATTGCGGTCGCCGGAATCGGCGTGAGCGGGCGGGCGGTGGCCAAGGCGGCCAAGAAGCTCGGCGCTTACCCGACCGCATTCGACGAGAAGCCCGCAGACGAATCCAGCCGCATCCAGGCCGTGGATGAGCTTCGGGCGGAGGGGATTGCGGTCGAGACCAGCTGGCATGGCCACCTCGATCCCGAGCAGTACGATCTCCTCGTCGTCAGCCCCGGCTTCAATCCCAGCCATCCTTCGATCCGCGACATGGAGGGCAAGCAGGTGTGGGGCGAGATCGAGTTCGCCTATCAGATTTCCAAGGCGCCGATCTTCGCGATCACCGGCACGAACGGCAAGAGTACGACCACGGTTCTGCTGTGGCAGCTGCTGAATGCCGGAGGCGCGAAGGCCCGACTCTGCGGCAATATCGCGGGCAGCGGCTACGACGAAGCCCCGCTCACCCAGGCCGCGCTGGAAGCAGGCTCCGACGAAATCCTGGCGGCGGAGATCAGCAGCTTTCAGCTGGAATTCGCGCCGGAGTTCCGCCCCCGCACGGCAACCGTCACCAAGGTGGTGGAAGACCACATGGACCGCCACGACAGCTTTGCCGACTACCGTCGCCGCAAGCTGAGCCTCTTTGCGAATATGGCCGTTGGCGATACCGTGGTTTTGAATCTAGCCGAACCGAGCCTTACCCGGGCCGACACCGTCTCCGCAGAAATCAGGGGCGCGGCGGTGCGGGCCATCGATCCGAGCGGTGTGCTGGACACAGTTGCCGAGGCGATCCGCAAGGAAGACCGATTGATCCTCAGCGGCATGGAGTTGCCGCTCACAGAGCTGCCTTCTGCCGGGCCGTACGACATCGCCAACATCATGACGGCGTGGGAGATGGCGCGGACGGCGGTCAAGCCGAACGAAGCGATGCTCGACGCGCTGCGGAACTTCAAGGGCCTCAGCCACCGCATGGAGCGGCTGGGCGAATGGCAGGGCGTGGCGGTCATCAACAATTCGATGTGCACCAACCCGGATGCGCTGATCAGCAGCAGCAAGAATCTGCCGCGCCGTCAGCACCTGCTCATCGGCGGCAAGATGAAGAACCTGGACTTTGCGCCGGTTGAGGAATATCTGAGAGACTCGCAGCACGTTCCCTACGTCTTTGGACCAGGCGCGGGCGAACTGGCAAAAATCCTCGGCGACGCTCCGCAGTTTGATACACTGGAAGATGCGTTCCGAGCGGCGACTCAGAACGCACGAAGCGGGGAAGCCGTGATGCTCGCGCCGGGATGCGCGAGCGAAGCGCCCTACGCAGATTTTCGCCAGCGCGGAGAAGCCTTCCGCGCAATGGCCAAGGAATGGCTCGAATGATGACAAGGACGGTCAAATCAGGATTTGACGTGCCCCTCTACCTGTGGGCACTGGCCGCATCCCTGCTCGGCATTGCCGCAATCTGGGATGCAGGCATGGAGACGGCCGCGCTGAACAACGCGCTCTGGCCGGGCGACGTCAAGGTTCAATTCATTGCGCTCATCATCTCCGTCCTCTTCTGCTTTGCGGCCAGCTTTCTGCCGCAGCAGTTTTGGAAGCGGATGGCGATTCCCGGGCTGGTCCTCTCGTTCGTGATTCTTGCCTGGCTCGAGTTCGGCCCGATGGCGCACAGCAGCCGCGGTGCGGCGCGGTGGATTCGCATCGGCCCGATGACCTTCCAGCCCGCTGAGTTTGCCAAGCTTGGCGCGATTATCTTTATGGCGGCGGTGCTCGCCAATCGTAAGCCGCTGCCCAGCCTGGGACGTGCAGCCAAGCACTGGTCGGAGACGGCGGATAAGGTCTGGCTGCCGCGCATTCAGCGATTCATGCCGTTCGGAGTCGTGCTGGCCCTAAGCGTGATGATCATCATGCAGCCCGACCTCGCCACCGGCGCGGTCATCGTGGTCTGCATGTTCGGCATGCTGATCGCCGCCGGGGTCCGCGGACGGTGGATCGGCGCGCTGGCGGCGCTCATGGTTGTGGGCGGCTACTTCTTTGTCCACAAGGAGAGCTATCGCCTGGAGCGCATCACCAGCCACTGGTCACGCTGGGAGAAATCGGTCCGGAACACGGTCGGCTATCAGACCACCGAGTCGGAACTGGCGATGGCCCGCGGCGGCCTCATCGGCGCGGGCATGGGTCAGGGCGACGCCAAGGGAAGCCTGCCCGAAGTGACCACCGACTTTGTGATGACCACCGTCGCCGAAGAGTTTGGACTCGTCGGAACGCTGGTCATTCTCGGCGTTCTCGCTGGGCTGACCACGAGGCTCATGCATCTGGCCAGCCGTGCCGAACCCTTCCCGCGCCTGGTGATCTCCGGCGTTGCGATCTGGATCGCGGTTCAGGCTTCAGTGAATTTGATGATGGCCAACGGCACCCTGCCGCCCATCGGCATACCGATGCCCTTTGTCAGCGCGGGCGGTTCGAGCATGCTGGCCCTTTGGCTGGCGCTTGGAGTCTGCCAGGGAACGCTGACCGAGGTGGTCAAGGAGGAGGCTCGTGCGACTGGTCGCAACCGGCGGCGGAACCGGCGGACACGTCTATCCCGCGCTTGAGACGGCGCTGGGCGCGCAGGCCGAAGGCTGGGATGTCACCTACATGGGCTCCCATCGCGGCCAGGAAGGCGCAGCCTGCCAGAAGGCGGGGATGCCCTTCATCGGCTTTCAGGCCGAGCCTGTCTATCGCCTGCTGTCTCCCCGCGGCATCCGCGCACTGCTCCGGCTGATGCGCTCGAGCCGCGAGGCGCAGAAGGTGCTGGACCAGAGCCGTCCGGATGTCATCTTCTCCACGGGCGGATACGCGTCTGCTCCCGTGGTGCAGGCGGCGCGAAGGCTCGGGATTCCGTTCGTCATCCACGAGCAGAACTCAGTGCCGGGCCGCACAAACAAGATTCTCGGCCAGCACGCGCAGCGCATCTGCACGGTGTTTCACAAGACATCGGCGCACTTTCCGAAGGATAAGGTCGCCCGCACCGGAATGCCGATTCGGCGAGTCCTGCGTGAAGGTGCCCAGGGACAGCTCCCCTTCGGCAACAACTGGTCCGCCGCCGAACCGCTCGTCTTTGTCGTGGGCGGATCGCAGGGCAGCGCCGCCCTGAACGACGCTGCGCTCGCCACGGCGGTCCGCATGGTGCAGACCGAATGCCGCTGGCTGCATGTGGCGGGAACCAAGCACATCGCTTCGGTCGAGAAGTCGCTCGGCAAGATGGCGATGAGCAGCACCTACGACGCCCGTGCTTTTCTGGAAGCAGAGCAGATGAGCCAGGCGCTCTTTGCCTGCTCGGTTGCGGTGTGCCGGTCGGGGGCGGGGACCCTCTCGGAAATCGCCGCTTTCCGACGTCCCTCTATCCTTGTGCCCTATCCCTACGCGCACAGCAATCACCAGCTGCACAACGCATTGGAATTCGAGGAGATGGGCGCGGCGGAGGTGCTTCAGCAGACCGATCTTCAGCCCTCTGCCCTGGAGGTTCGGATTCTGGCGTGGCTCAATGATGAGGACCGCGTGCGCCGAGCCCAAGAAGCCTTGGCGGAATGGGATATCTTGGACAGTGTGGCGCGGATTCTTAGTGAACTCAAAAGCGCCGCTGCCCGAGGCAAGGATTGAGAACCCAAGTCGAGATCGACCGCTGTTTTGCTCCGCGAAATGAGCTGAGCCGCGCCCGCCGCTTTTTCCTGGTCGGCATCGGCGGTGCGGGGTTGAGCGGCGTCGCCCGGATGCTGCGGCATCGCGGCCATGCCGTTGCGGGCACCGATTCGACAGCCTCGCCGATCACAAAGCTTCTGGAAGACTTGGGAATCGAAGTCTTTATCGGCCACACCGGCGACCCGGTTCGCGACGGCGATGCCCTGATCCTCTCAGACGCCATCGACCTTGAAGAGAGCCCCGAAGTGCAGCGGGCGCGGGAGCTGGGCGTTCCGCTCTTTCGCCGGTCGCAGGCGCTGGGCTGGCTGCTGCAGGATCGGCGCGTCATCGCGGTCACGGGCACCCACGGCAAGACCACCACGACCGGAATGATCGCCGCCGGGCTCCGCACCGCAGGCATGGACCCCCTCATCGTCGTGGGGGCGGAAGTGCCGGAATTCGGCTCGGCAGTCGTCGAAGGCGAGGGCGAGTGGGCGGTCATCGAAGCCTGCGAGGCATACAACAGCTTTTCCGACCTTGACCCAGATGTTGCGGTGATCACCAACCTGGAGCTGGATCACGTCGACTTCCACAAGAATTGGGAGAACCTCAGCCGCGCGGCGGTCGATTTCGCGGCGCGCGTGCCGGAGAATGGCCTTCTGATCCACTTCGACCAAGAGGGGGCGAACGAGATCGCCGAACGTGCCCACGTCGCCGCAAAGAAGATTCGCGGCGATGAGTTTGGCGGCGACATGGCGCAGCCGGGGGCGCACAACCGCATCAACGCTTCGCTCGCGCTGGCGGCATGCCAGGCGGCGGGTGCTGATCCGAGCCGGGCCATCGAAGGCATTTCCCGCTTCGGCGGTGCCGAACGGCGGCTGCAGGTGCTGCGCGAAGGGCCGATCACGGTGGTCGACGACTACGCCCACCACCCCACCGAGATCGAGGCGAGCATCGAGGCCCTCCGCGCCCGCTATCCCGAGCGGCGGATGGTGGTGGTGTATCAGCCGCACCTCTACTCGCGCACGGCGGCGATGCTGGATGGTTTTGCCGACGCGCTCTCAGCGGCAGATGAGGTGGTTCTGACGGACATCTACCCGGCGCGGGAGGCTCCGATGCCGGGCATGAGTTCTCTGCGGATTGCCGAGAAGATGGCCAAGCCGCCCCGCTATGTGCCGAGCCGCCACCTGCTGCCCCGAATCGTGGCGCAGATGGCGCAGCCCGGAGATTTGATCGTCGGTATGGGAGCCGGACATATCTCGGATTTTGCCCCGGCCTTCATCCAGGAGCTGGATCGCTCTTCCGAACCCAAGGTGGTCGTGTTCTACGGCGGCGACTCGGCGGAGAGGGAAGTCTCGCTGCTCTCCGGACGGGAGGTCTACGGCGCGGTCAAGCGTCTGGGCTATCGAGCCGAGCTGCGCGACGCCACTGAAGCACTGCTGGCCAAGGGTGACCTGAGCTGGCTGACCGGGGCGCAGCGGCCCGACATTGCCCTGCTGGCCGTACACGGCACCAGCGCCGAGGACGGCGCGATTCAGGGGCTCCTGAACCTCGCGCATATTCCGTTTTCCGGTTCGAGCATCCAGGCAAGCGCGCTGGCGATGGACAAGAACCTGACCAAGCAGATCCTTGCCCAAGACGGCATTGATACGCCCAAGGGGCAGCTTGTCTCATCGGCGGATGAAGAGGTGGCTTTGCCGCTGCCGTTGGTGGTCAAGCCGAACGCCCAGGGATCGACCGTCGGCCTGAGCTTTGTCACCGAGCCCGACCGGCTTCGGCCCGCCATCAAGCTGGCGCTCCTCTATGGCCGCGAGGCTCTGGTGGAGGAGATGGTCAAGGGCACCGAGATTTCGGTTCCGGTGATGGGCGACCGCGCCCTGCCCGCCGTCGAGATCGTGCCCGCAAGCGGCCGCTACGATTTTGAAAGCAAGTACACACCCGGCGCGACCGATGAGATCTGTCCGGCCCGACTAAGCGCTGAGATCACCGAGCGGGTGAAGGCTTTGGCGCTTCAGGCGCATCGGGCCATGCGGTGCTCCGGCATCACCCGCACGGACATGATCATCACGGGCGACCGCATCGTTGTGCTGGAAGTGAACACCGTTCCGGGCATGACGCGCACCAGCCTTGTCCCGCGCAGCGCAGAGGCGGCGGGAATCAACTTCGACGACCTCGTGTTATGGATGGTGAAGGATGCCGAAGCGAAAGCCGCGGCCGACAAAGCCTAAGGCGCAGGTCAACTGGCCGCTCTGGCTGTGGGCCGCGCTGGTGGTCAACGTCGCACTGGGCGTCGTGTTCAGCCCGATCACCTCGCCGTACAAGGTCCGCGCTGTCGGCATGACGGCAGATCAGAAGGAGGAGGCCGAGGAGGTTCTCAACCGCTGGCAAGATCGTCCGGCAATGCTGATTCCAAAGGAAGAGGTGGCCTCGCAGCTGCTCGAGATCAGCTCGCTGCAATCGGCGCAGGTTCGGCTGAATATCCTGGGCCGGGGAGTGGTGAGGGTTGAGCGGAAACGGCCTGTCGCAAAGCTGGTGGGAAGCACGAAAGCGCTTGCTTCCGATGGCTCAATTGCCTATTTCGCAAATCTTCCGCCAGATTTGCCGTCTTTAACATTGAGGAAAGAATTGCTTGAGCCCGAACCTGCATTGATTCCTGGCTGGGAAGCAGCGCAGACGGCTCAGTTTTGCGAAGAGATTAGCCGCGTTTTGCCGGGGCAGCCTTGGCAAGTTGAAGCCGACCTTCGCGGAGTTCTATTCTTGAGATTGCCGGAAAAGAAGGGAGTCGTGATCTTTGGCACGCCGACCCGCATTGCGGAGAAGGTGGATGATTTCCAAAAGGCTTTGGCCGCTGAGCCGGGCTTGATGGATGAATATAGTGAGCTGAATTTCAGTGCTCCGGGGCAGGGGACAGTTAAGCCATGAGCGATATGAATCCTTTTACGAAAAGAGGCAAGGGGGGAGCATGGGTGATACCGCTCACCATTGTCGGCCTTCTTATCGGCTGGCTGGGATCGGTGGCCTGGACAATGCGCCAGGAAGACACCAACATCCGCAACGGCCTCAGCCCGGAGCAGAGAAGCCTTCTCGACCAGGAGAGCGTCAAGCTCGTCGAGCAGGTCGCCGACCTGCAGAAAGAGGTCCAGACGCTCCGCGAGGACAACACCCGGATCACCAACGCCGTGGCCGATACCGACAAGGCGACCAAGGAGCTGAACAAGTCGCTCCAGGATGTCCGCCTCTTCGCCGGTTTGACGGAGATCGAAGGCCCCGGGGTCCGCGTGACCCTGCGCGATTCGTCCAAGCCGAAAGAGGAGGAGTTCCTCATCGAAGCGGGCATCATCCATGACACGGACATCCTCCGCGTGGTGAATGAGCTTTGGAGTTCAGGCGCCGAGGCGATCTCGGTGAACAAGATGCGGCTCGGCCCCAAGAGCTGCGTCCGGTGCGTCGGCCCCACGGTTCTGGTGGACAGCACCCGGCTGGCCTCTCCCTTTGTGATTCAGGCGGTCGGAGACACCGATACGCTGATGGGCGGTCTCAGCATGCCGGGCGGCGTTCTTGACGAACTGCGCGACATCGATCCCAACATGGTTTTGGTCGAGGCGGTCAAGAGTCACCGGCTCCCATCCTATACAGGCACTACCACTTTGAAATACGGCAAGCTGCCTGAGGAACCCCAGTGATCCTCCTGCCGGTTTTGGCAGTTGTTCTCGGCTTTCTGTTTGGCATCATGGTCAAGCAGCAGCTTCCGCCTGCGCTCTTCAGTTACGTCGCCATATCGATCATCGCCGGCATCGATACTTTCATGGGCGGCCTGCGCAGCGCGATGGAAGGGAAGTTTCAGACAGACGTCTTTCTGACGGGACTTCTTGCCAATATCCTGCTGGCTTGCGGCTTTGCGTGGATAGGCGAAAGGCTTGGAATCAACCTCTTTTTGGTGGTTGCGTTCGTTTTTGGTTGGAGAATCTTCAATAACCTTGGAGTTCTGCGCCGGATTCTGCTAACCTCTTGGCACGAATCAAGGCGTCGTAAACGCCGAGAATCTGAACGCTCGCATCAAGGAGTGAGTTGAGCGCTATGAGAAGGGATTCTGTCTGTGTGCTGGATTTGGGCACCACAAAGGCTGTCTGCCTGGCGGCGGCCCTCAACGAGGGTGGTCAGGGCATTCGAGTCAATGCCTTTGCGGAGCAGCCCTGCCGCGGAGTTCGCCGCGGTGTCATTCACGATATCGATGCTGCCGCTGAGGCTGCCGCCGCCGTCGTCGACGAGGTGGAGCAGGAGCTGGGGCGAAGCGTCGAAGACGTGATCGTCAACATTTCCGGCCGCCACCTGCAGAGCGTGAACGGACAGGGCATCGCCCCCATCTCTCCCCCGACCCGCGACATCAAGCCGGAAGATGTCAGCCAGGTGATTCAGCACAGCCGGCAGCTCATGATGCCTCCCGACCGGGAGCAGATCATGGCGATCCCCCGAGAGTTTCGCATCGACGGCCAGCGCGGCATCGCTCACCCCATCGGCATGAGCGGCGGGCGCCTGGAAGTCGTCACCCACATCGTCACCGGCCAGATCGGCCCGATCCAGAACCTGGAGCGCGCGGTGAGCCGCGCCGGACGCAAGGCCGAGCTGGTCGTCGCGCAGGGCCTGGCCTCCGGGCTCGGAGTCGCCACAGAGGAGATGATGGACCAGGGCGTGGCCGTCATCGACGTGGGCGGCAGCGTCACCGACCTCGCCATCTTTTTCGGCGGCAGCGTGGCATGGCTTGCTTCGCTCCCGGTCGGTTCGCTGCACATCACCAGCGACATCAGCCAACTCCTCAAGTGCTCCCCGGCCGACGCCGAAGCGCTCAAGAAGGAAGAGGGATGTGCGCTGGCAAGCGTGATCACCGACGATGAAGTGGTCGAAGTCCACCAGATCGACGCCGACACCGCCCGCCCGATGCAGCGCCGCGTGCTGTGCGAGATCATTGAGTGCCGCGTGCGCGAGATGGGACAGCTCCTGTGGAAGGAGATCGAGCGAAGCGGGCTGAAAGATATGCTCGGGTACGGCATCCTCGTCACCGGCGGAGGATCGCAGCTTAAGAAGATTGATGCCGCCTTCAGTGAAACAATGAAGCACATGAAGGTGAAGAAGGGAGTTCCTGAAGTGAGCGGTGCTTATGCCGCAAAGCTCAGGAAGCCCACCTATTCGACGGCAGTTGGCCTGGCGCAGTATGCGCTCGGCTCCGATGACCAAGAGTTTGAGTCCGTTTCTGGGACTGACAATTGGCGAAATACCATTCGTACGCTAAAATCATTGATTAGCAAGAAGAACTAGCCCAGTACAGGGTGAGGAATGCTCAGTGGAAACCAACGGCGCAGTTATTAAAGTGGTAGGCGTAGGCGGCGGAGGATCGAACGCCGTCAATCGCATGATTGAGGCGGGCATCCAGGGCGTCGAATTCATTGCGATGAACACCGACGTGCAGGTGCTGGACAAGTCTCAGGCGCCAAAGCGCGTCCAGCTTGGCATGAACCTCACTCGCGGACTCGGTGCCGGAGGCAACCCCGAAACCGGACGAGCCGCCGCCGAAGAGAGCAAGAACGACATTCGCAAGGTTCTCGAAGGCGCCGATATGGTCTTCATCACCGCCGGCATGGGGGGCGGCACGGGCACGGGCGCAGCCCCCGTGGTCGCCGACCTCGCGCGGGAAATCGGCGCGGTGACCGTCACCATCATCACCAAGCCCTTCCGATTTGAGGGTGCGCGTCGGTCGCGCCTGGCGGGCGAGGGAATCACCTCGCTGGTCGGCCGGGTCGACACGATGATCACGATCCCGAACGACCGCTTGATGGACGTTGCCGAGCGGCGCACCTCTTTCCTTGACGCCTTCCGCATGGCAGACGACGTTCTGCGCCAGGGCGTGCAGGGCATCAGCGACATCATCACCATCCCGGGCCAGATCAACGTGGACTTCGCCGACGTGAAGGCAGTCATGCAGAACGCCGGTCCGGCGCTCATGGGCATCGGCTACGGCGTGGGCGAGCATCGCGCGCTTCAGGCCGCCCAGCAGGCGACCTCCAGCCCGCTGCTCGAGCAGAACATCAACGGCGCGCGCGGCCTGCTGGTCAACATCACCAGCGGCGACGACCTCACGCTCACCGAGGTCAGCGACGCGATGGATTACATCCACAGCCTCTGCGATCAGGAAGAGGCCAACATCTTCTTCGGCACCGTCATCGACGACTCGATGCGCGATGAGGTTCGGGTCACGGTGCTCGCCACCGGCTTCGACCCCAGCGAGGGAGCCGACTACTCGCGCCGCACCTTCGAGACCATCCACCGCGCAGAAGAAGAGGCCGAGCCCGTCTCTTCCTCCGAGCCGGTCGAGGATGAAGACGATGCCGGTTCCGGCAGCTCCATCTTCCGGCCCGCAGCGCAGCGGCCTTCGCCCAAGGATATTTGGGAGCGCCGCCGCAAGGAGATCCGCTCGGATGTCGAGCCGGAGATCAGCGACGAAGAGATGGATATTCCGGCCTTCCTTCGGAAGCACCGCAAGGATCAGGACTAGAAGGCAGCCAGCAGGTCGTCGTGCCCCACATAGAAGTGGCACGAACGGGGTGCTGGCTTGACCCACACCAGCCCCGGTGCGATGCCGGGGAGAAGCTCCGCCGCAATCGCCCTCGCCTCTTCGGTGGGGAACGGCTGGCCGTCTCTGCGCAGCACCATCAGGTGGAGCAGATCGTCCTCTCCTTCGAACTGGTAGCGGAATTCGCCCAGATAGCCCCCGAAGTCATTCGGCTCGACGCCGACCGTCTGGAGGGCGAAGTCGCCGGGGGCAGAGGCCCCTGGATCGAAGGCGGGGAGGTGGATAGTCTCCCCCTTCTGGATGCTGCTCATCAGCGCCTTATGGACGGCGGCGATTTGAGTCCTTTCATCCGGCGTTGGCGAGATCATGCTTGCTCCGAAGAATACTCTGACGGCCTCAACCGCGCTCCTTAAAGCCCCGTCGGAGCACAGCGGTGACCAGCATGATCGCCGCAATGGCGGGCAGGGCCTCGCGGATTGCCAGCGGCACCAAGGCGACCACCAGGGCGCCGATGGGAATGGCGATCTTGCGCCAATGCGGGGGCGTGAAGCGGTCACGGACGAGCCAGATCATGAACATATAAATTGCCGCCGGAATGGCGACGGACATGCTGCCGGCGAACTCGCCGATCTTGGCGTGTCCAACCATGACCTCATGCACCACCGCAAAGCCCGCTCCCGTCGCGGCGCCAGCGGCGAAGATGACGAAGTGGCTGTATCCCCAGAAAAACGCGCGGCGCATCGCAGCGTCCTGCAGGTGGTTCTCATCGGTGAAGTACAGGCCCCACATCGAAAACGTGATCACCGCGGCGGCAACCGCAAAGAGAATCGATTGGCCGACGGCTGGGGAACCGTAGTCGTCTCGGGCAAGCATGGCGACGATGGCCAGAAAACACTCGCCCAGAACAATGATGTTGAGCAGCCCGTACCGCTCAATGATGTGGTGCCTGTGCCAGAGGGTGTCTCCGTAACGGTATTCCGCGAGCGCGGGCACCGCCAGTTCGCCGATAATGGCGATCGCAATCAGCAGCGGATAGAGGTTCGACTGCGGGGAGACCAGCAGGACGGCGGCGATCCAGAAGCACTGCATCACCAGAATTCCCACGCCGTAGCCCAACGCCGTCTTCCGCCTCGCCGGGTCGCCGGCCGCTGCCGCGAACCAGAAGGCAGCCATGGCGACTCGCATCACCACATATCCGGCCAGGCAGAGAAGGATAGGGTTATTCGAGAAGATCGCCGGTATTCCCGCCGCGATCATCAAGGCCCCGAACATGGCGACCATTGAGATCCCTACAAAACCCGGCGAGCCGTCGTCGTAAGCCGAAGCGAACCAGGTGTAGTTCATCCAGCTCCACCAGATGGCAAAAAAGGCGAAGAGGAACTGCGGAATCGCCTCCCTCGCGTGATCTTCTGCAATTCCGTGGTGAAGACCGACGGCGGCGGCAGCGATGGCGATGACCGACGCCAGATCGAACATCAGCTCCAGCGTGGTGGCGGCGCGATGGGGTTCGTCTTTCCGGCGGGGTGCGAGGCGAAAGTAGTTCATGGCAGTCGTCCGATCAAGCAGGCCTTGCGGCCGGAGTTGGTGCCATCAGAAGAACCGCGCGCACTGATGGACGACAATTGGCTGGCCTTTGGGAGGAAGGAGAAGCAGCACCGATGAGGCCACAAATATACCGAGTTGCTGGGGAAGAAGGAGGATTTATCGTGCTATGGCGGAGCGGGTGGGATTCGAACCCACGATACGGTTAAAGCCGTATACGCGATTTCCAATCGCGCTCCTTCGACCACTCGGACACCGCTCCGCACGATTCCCAATCATTATAGTCGGGATTGCATGTACAAATAAGAGGCCGATGGCCCTCAATGGGTTCAAGTGCCCCGCCTTCTGCGTCTGTAAGTGCGATGTCATCCATTCGGCAGATGATCGAGGAGCGGGAAAGGCAGACTCTATCGCCCTACGCCATGCTTGCGGCCAACAGCGAAGGCAGGCTGCGGCCGGAAAAGGATGACTCGATCCGAACGTGCTTTCAGCGGGACCGAGACCGCATTCTGCACTCCAAGCCGTTCCGTCGGCTCAAGCACAAAACGCAGGTCTTCATCGATCCCATCGGCGACCACTACCGGACCCGCCTCACCCACTCCCTGGAAGTCGCGCAGATCGCCCGCACCATCGGCCGCGCGCTTCGGCTGAACGAAGATTTGATCGAAGCCATTGCGCTGGGGCACGACGTGGGGCACACGCCCTTCGGTCATGCCGGGGAGTTTGCTCTGGACGAAGTGATTCAGGAAGAATCGCAGAAGGCGGGCTACAACGGCCCGACCCAATTCCGCCACTACGAGCAGTCGCTGCGGGTCTTTGACGAGCTGGTGAAGATCAACCTGACCCATGAGGTGAGGCAGGGAATTGGCGGCCACAGCAAGGGCAAGGGCGACCTGACTGCCTTTGACGGCGAACCGACTTCCACACTGGAGGCGGCGGTGGTCCGCATCAGCGACCGGATCGCCTATGTGAACCACGACCTGGACGACGCGATCCGCAGCGGAATGATCGAAGGCGCGCCCAAGGAGTTCGACCAACTCGGTTCCACGCACGGCCAGCGCATCGCGGCGATGGTGCATGACGTCATCGACCACAGCCTGGAGCAGCCCGCGATCCGACTGTCATCGCAGATGCTGGTGCTGCTGAACGACCTGAAGGATTGGCTCTTCGAGAATGTCTATGAGCGGTATCCGCTGGTGTATCCCGACATTCAGAAGGCCAAGGCCATTGTAAGGAGTCTGCTGAGGCACTATATGACGCCAGGAACGCTTCCAGAGGGCTTCAGCGGCGCGCAGGGGGCCATCGACTATGTGGCGGGCATGACCGACCGCTTTGCGGTGGAGGTCTTCATGGATCTGCATGTGCCGCGTCAGTTCAGCGAACGCATCGCCCGCATCCCTTAAAGCTTCGGCCAGGAGGTGTCGCGGGGAATCTCCAGCACCGGAAGGCGCTCTTCGCCAACCTTCTCGCCATTCGCGGAGATGTCGAAGCGGTACTGGCCCGGCTTTTCAAATCGGATCGGCGGCACCATGAACTGCACATACAGTCGGGAGACCCCGAGCTGCTCTTCGCGGGGAATCTCGGTGCCGGCCTTGGCTTCGTAGATCGTCTTGCCGTCTTCGTCGATCAGGATGACCTGCAGCTGCAGCGGCCGTCCCTGGTCGAGGGGCTCGAATTCCATCTGAAGGCAGAAGAAGAGGGGAGGATGCTCGAAGGGGAACTCGTTGGACGCGATGTTCTCAAACATCCCGATCATGGTCTGCCGTCCGCTCTGCTGGGTGGTGGCGTACTCGCAGGCTTTGGCAAGGAGCAGGCGCATCAGGCGAGAGCCCTCTCGTAGACCTTCTCAACCTTCTCGATCATCCGCTCCATCGTAAAGTTATCCAGCACTCTCTGGCGTCCGGCGGTTCCCATGGTCTGCACCAGGCTGGGATTGTCGAGCAGTCGGATCATGCCCTGGGCCAGCTTGTCGGCATCCTTCTCGACGAGAATTCCGGTCTTGCCATCCGCGATCACTTCCTTCAGGCCGCCGACATTGGATGCCACAACGGGCCGCTCGCGCGCCATCGATTCCATCGCCACCAGGGAGCAGCTTTCGATGTTGCTCGGCAGGATGGTGAAAGTCATGGCGTCCACCAGTCTTGCTACGTCGTTCCGATTCCCGGTGAAGTGGATGACGCTCTCCAGTCCCAACTCGCGGATGCGGGTGCCGAGCGTCTCTTCGATGCCGTCCTCGCAGCGTCCGACAAAGAGCAGATGCGCTTCGGGGTGCTTGGCGTGGACCTTCGCCATCGCCTCGACCGCAAGATCGTGCCCCTTCTCGGGGGCCACACGAGCGACGAGGGCGATCATCGGAGCATCGGCGGGGATGCCCAGTTCATCGGCCACGCTTTGGCCGCTCTCGTAAGTGGCGTCGGCGAAGGGAGTTCCGTTGTGGACCACATCGATTCGGTCTGCGGGCACCTCGCCGTTCTGGACCATGAACTCTTTGACGTATTCAGAAACCGCGATCACTCGGTTGCGCCGCTTGGAGGCGAATTTGAAGACCGGCTCGCGGGTCTCCACATGGGCGGAGCAGATGAGCGGCACATGCTTGACCCGCTCGGCCAGCCAGCTCATGTAAGAGGCCCGGGAAAGGTGGGCGTGCACGATGTCGAACCGCTTCCGGTCCACCAGCTTGAACATCTGCCCCAGCCCCTTGAAGCCTCCGCCGCTCAGAAAGTCGATTTCATGCCGGGGAATCCGCAGCGGGTCGAGCGCTTCGGCCATCCACTCCGACGGAGGGGAGGCGAACTCGACGTGATGACCCCTGCGGGCGAGCAATTGGCTGAGTTGAACCGCAAGCCGCTCGGCGCCGGAAGGATCTGAACTCGAAACGACTTGAAGAATGCGGAGAGAGTCGGGCACAGTGGGAAGTTTCTCCGAGAAAGGCAATTATACCGACGCCTTCCCGGCACGCCCTAAGCCAGGCAGGCATAATAAAATGTATGGCTTTCTCCCTAGCGTCGGTCAAGGAGACGCTAGGAAAACTGCCCGTACTCCGCGCCCTGCGCCACAGAGACTTCTTTCTTCTCTGGATCGGCGCGATCCTCTCCTTCACCGGCTCGCAGGTTCAAAGCGTCGCGCAGGGCTACTATGTCTACGACCTGACCGGCAGCGAAGCGAAGCTCGCTATGGTGATGTTCTCCTTCACCGTTCCGGTCTTCTTTCTGGCTCCCTTTGCCGGAATCCTGCCCGACTTCTTCAACCGAAAATTCCTGCTGGTCGCCTCGATGGTCACCAACGCCACGGGCGCCGCCTTCATGGGCGTGATGTACTTGATGGGAAGCCTTCAGTACGAGCACATCTTGGCGGTTTCGGCGCTCACCGGCATCGTGCAGACCGTAGAGGCCCCTACGCGCCAGTCGGTGGTGCGGGCGATTGTGGGGGACGATGACCTGCCTGCAGCGATCCCCGCTCAGGCGATGACATTCAACCTGGCGCGGGTGGCCGGACCGGCACTGGGCGGCTTCTTGGCCGCCACTTTCGGGCCGGGCCACTGCTTCCTCATCAATGCGGTCAGCTTCTTCTTCCTGGTCATCGCCGTGGTGATGATCCGCACTGATCTGAGCCCGGTGGTGGGGCAGGTGGGACGCACCGCTGACCTGCTGGTGGACGGCATCCGCTATACCTTTAGGAACCTCAGCCTTCGCACCCTTTTCTTTATGGAGGCGGCGACCTCCATCTTCTGCGTCTTCTATATGTCGCAGATGCCGGCGATTGCAAAGTCAAAGCTGGGATTGGACGAGCGCGGGCTTGGTCTGGCGATGAGTTTTGTCGGCTTTGGCGCGTTGACGGGTCTGCTGGTTGTGTCTACTATTTCGGGGCGGCCGATCAAACCTTTCCTGACACGCATAGCGATGACGAGCTGTTCGGTCGGCATACTGCTGCTATCCTTCGTGCACACGCCTTGGCTGGCTTATCCCGTCTTCTTTTTGCTGGGCAGCTCGACAATCATTCAGTTTAATTCTACTAACACGCTCTTCCAATTGCTGTCCCCTGAAAATCTGCGCGGACGGGTCATATCCATGCACCTTTGGGCGATTGCGGGCCTCTCTCCCTTCGGCATCTATGTGTTTGGACAGATAGCAGAAAAGGCGGGGCTGGATCAGGCGCTGCTCGCGGGGGGAAGCCTCCAATTTGTAGCGGCAATGGTGGCGTGGTCTGTTCGGAAGAACGTGCCTCCGATGTAGGGGGAGTGGAGCCTCCCGACGGATTTGAACCGACGACCTACCGCTTACAAGGCGGTTGCTCTACCACTGAGCTAGGGAGGCGTTGCGGAGCATTCTACTTAAACGAAAGGCACCCCCTCCCGGACCCGAGAAGGGGTGCTGGCCCCGCAAGGCGAGGCAGGCTCTAAGAGCCTATTTGCGGCGTCGGCGGGTCTTGACCAGCCGCGGCTGACCGTCGGCATCGTAGCCTAGGCGGTAGCCGTCAGGAATCTTGGTGAGGGCTTCCTTCACGTTGTCGGGAAGCTCGGCTTCTTCCTCGCCGCCTCGAGAAGACTTGCGGCGCTTCTTGCGGAAGCTCTTTGCGGCTTCTTCGGCTTCATCGCCCTTGGTGACGACAACCAGCTGCCGTCCATCCACACGCATGATCTCCGCGGTCGGGGGGATGTGGACAAAAACGTAATCGTCAGAGCTCAACATCCGTGCTTCAAAGGGAAGGACGTACTTCTTGACGCCCATTCGGAGGGTCAAAACTCCCTCACGGGCTTCAGCGCGAAGCTTCAGCCCAAATTTGATCTTATTGATCGGTCTTGCCATTAGATCGGACTCCCGCCTAAGACCGTTAGTAGGACTTCAGACGTGGGACCAGTATTGCATAGTTAAAAGAAAATTAAAAGGACTTATAGACGATGAGGCAGGAAAATATACAGAGAATTTATGCGCTCTGAACTGAAAGATTGTCAATGAGCCTAACTCCACAGAACACCGCACTAACGATAAGCCTTCCATCGGCTTCAAAGTGTGAGAGGGGTGTCATCGACTGTGGATTTACGAAGTCAAGATATTCAGGACGAAAGCCGAGGGCTTCAAGATTCAGTATTGCAGCAGAAAGTGCTTCGTCGATAGCCGGTCGATTGGCAGGCCTCTCCAGGTTCAAACGGTGGGCGAGAGCAGACAACTCCCGATGCATTGCGGCGGCGTCGGCTCTCTGTTCCGCAGTGAAGTAGCGGTTTCGGCTGGAAAGAGCCAAGCCCGACTCCTCCCTTACCGTCTCGACAAACCGCAGTTCAATGTCGAAGGCCAACTCATCCACGAGTGCCCGAATCACCGCGCATTGCTGCAGATCTTTAAGACCAAAGTATGCGGCGCTCGGTTGGGCAATATTGAATAGTTTAGCGACAACTGTCGCCACTCCTGCAAAGTGTCCTGGTCTTCGCTCGCCTTCAAATTCGCTCGCCGGGCCGCCAACCTGTATAGAAATAGCGGGGTCATCGGGGTACATCTCTTCGACAGAAGGAAGAAAGACAGCTTCCACTCCTGCTTCTTGCGCCAAGGCAATGTCCTGTTCTTCTGACCGAGGGTAGTTGGCCAAGTCTTCATTTGGGCCGAACTGCGTGGGATTGACGAAGATGCTGATCAGCGTCGTTGGATTCTCTTCAACAGACCGACGCATCAATTCCAGATGGCCTTCGTGCAGAGCACCCATGGTTGGCACGAAGCCGACGCGGCTCTGCGCGGCGCGCCATTCGCGCACCTCGGCTACGGTCTTAAGAAGCTTCAAAAGCTGTTGTCCTCGGTCGGAAACTTCCGCTCACGGACTTCATCCGTGTACTGGGAGACGGCATCAATGAAAAGCTTTCGTCCCTCCACAAAGGCTTTGGCGTGCTTGAAGATGCTCTCGGAGAGGCCGAGCAGATCATGGAAAACCTGGATCTGGCCATCGCAATGCGGCCCCGCGCCGATGCCGATGGTGGGGATGGTCAGCGCTTCAGTGATGCGTTTGGAAAGTTCGGCCGGGATGACTTCCAGCACGACGGCGCAGGCTCCTGCCTCTTCTGTGGTGATGGCATCCTGCAGCACCTGGTCGCCGGCATCGCCCTTGCCCTGAACCTTGAACCCGCCGAAGCTGTTGACGGATTGCGGCGTCATGCCGACATGGCCGACCACCGGGATCCCGGCGCGGACAATGGCTTCGATGCGGTCGCTGTAGGCTCCTTCAAGCTTGACCGCTTCCGCTCCGGCTTTGATGAGGGCGATGGACGACTCGACCGCCTGTTCGTCGGAAACCTGATATGAGCCGAAGGGAAGGTCCGCCACAAGCAGGGCGCGCTTCACGACTCGGGCCGCGATCTCCGTGTGATAGATCACATGCTCCAGCTGAACCGGAATCGTGGTTCCGTGCCCCTGGATGACATTGCCCATCGAATCGCCGACGAGGATCATGTCCACGCCAGCCTCATCGACAATCGATGCGGTCGCTATGTCGTAAGCGGTGACCGAGACAATGGGCTGTCCAGACTGCTTAAGCTTTCGCAGCGAAGGCGCCGTAACTTTGGCGGCCATAGATTGCGGAGGCTACCGCCGCCCTCAGCCTTCCAGGGTCGAAAGAACCTCGGCGGCGTGGCCTTCCGGCTTCACATTGCTCCAGATCTTTTCAATCTTGCCGTTCTCATCCAGCAGATATGTCGAGCGCAGAACCCCCATGTATTTGCGACCATACATCGACTTTTCAACCCAGATGCCCAGGCTTTCTACCAGCTCTTTTTCGGTGTCGGCCAGCAGCGGAAAGTTGAGGCTGTACTTGTCGACAAACTTTCGATGAGACTTGACCGGATCGGGGCTGACGCCGATGACCTGTACATCCTTGAAGCTGGGCAGCGTGTCCCGAAACTCACAGGCTTCCTTGGTGCATCCGGTGGTGTCGTCTTTCGGATAGAAGTAGATGAGGGTTCTCTTTCCCTTAAGCGACTCAAGCGTGTGGACGTTGCCATCCTGGTCAGACAGAGAGAACGACGGGAATTGGGAGCCTTCTTCAATCATGTTGAATCTATCTACGGGGTCTCGGCCGGAGCTTCGGCGTCCATCAGCATTGCCTGCATCAAATCGACCCTAAGAACTACTCCGCAAAGCCGGTCTTCTTCGATGACCGGCAGGATCGAAAGCCCTTTGCTGAGCATAAGGTGCAGCGCGTCGCTGATCTCCACTTCGGGAAAGGCGCAGGTGGGGTCGGGAGTGCCGAATTTGGCCGCAGGCTGGGCGGCGAGAGAGACCAGACCGGATTCCTGCTCGACCGCGCGGCAGAGATCGCCTTCGGTCACGACGCCTATCGGCTTGAGGTCTGCGTTGACGACGACAAGGGCAGGGAACTGATAGATGTCCATCTTGTCCACCGCATCGCGCAGAGTGCTTTCTGGGCGAAGGGTGGGGATGTGGGCATGGAGTACCTCCCGCAGCGTCATCGGCGCGGGAGTTTATCCTACCAAAACGGAGGCATGGTGCAGTTGTCGCGCCCGCGCTTGAATGAGTTGACAAAGGCATACTCATCGGCGCGCCAGCCGTCTTCGTCGCGGACGATGTTGATGGTCATGACGGTCCGCTCCATATTGCCAAACTCGGACTTCTCGTTGGAGACGGCGATGACCTTCGCCTTGTTCTCCTTCTCGTTGAAGGAAGTCACCTTGTAGTAGTCGAGCTTTCCGTCGACTTCCGCATCTTGAATCGCCACCTTGACGGCCTTGCTGACATCGGCAGCGTGCTTCTTGGTCAAGAACTCGACCCAGACGTAGGGCAGGGCAGCGACCACCGCAAAGAAGGCCAGCATGTACCGCCACGACTTGAATTCGTCGTTCTGGCGGATGGGCCGGAACATCGCCACGCCGACCGTCAGCAGAACGCCGACGAAGAAGCAGGCCAGCAGGTAGCCGATCATCTGGATCATCTTTCTGAAACCCCTGGTAGGTCAATTCCACCTTTCCCGGCAGATTTCACATGGGGGAGATCGGAAGTCCCCAGATTTCGTATTGGCTCACGTCCCAGAGGGCGGTGCCGGAGGGGGGATCGATGCTCAAGGTGATCGGTCCGGGGCTGGCCAGATGCGGGCTGGAGAAGACGACCTGGCTGGAAGCCCACCGCTGCTCGCGATCTTCGGCAGGCTCATACCACCAGGCGGCGAAGTCGCCATTCACCATGACCCGCGCCCTCTGCCGCCCATGAAACTGGTCGTAGATTTTGCGGATCAGCAGGGCGGAACAACAAAAAGGAAGCTCCATCTCCCAGCGGGCGACATTCAGATGCGCCGCGTGGATGCCTTCCAGCATCTCGCCAAGGAAATCCCGGGAGGCGAGGGGGAAGGTGTCGCTCATGTTCTGCGCCGTCCACCTCCTTTCTTTTAGGGCGTCGGGGTCAGAGATCAAAAAGCGATCCAGCAGGGTGAGCGGCTGACCAGCCACGACGCTCATCTTGTCCGCAGCGCGGCAGGAACGCCAATAGGGAAGAGGAACGCCGGCGGCCAGAGAAACAGGCTTGTCATCCACCACCAGCCCAGGCACGCCGGACATGACCCACCCGGCGCCCTCGAGGGGAGTAGAAGACTTTTCCCAGCCCGCCTCAGGGGCCTCAGCTCCTGAGCGGGCGATAGCGTGGAAGGGGCCAGCTTGAGCCGAGTAAACGACGGCGTACTCTCCGACTTCAAAAACAGAGTGAGCAACGGGAGATGCGCCTTGTTCCGTTTCGATCCATGTGTCCTCTGGGGAGGTAAAGACTTCCATGCGGCCTGGTCCGTCCCAGTCGGCCAGCACTCTCGCCCCGCTGGTGTGCTGGTAAAGCCTCTCCCGTTCTCCCCAGGTGAAGACCCTGGCTTGGGCGGGAATTCCCGATGAATCTAACAGCAATTCGCGCATAAGGAAATTGGCGCATCGCGCCGACTTGTAGAGAGAAGCCATGACGGGTACTCCAGCCACTCCGACAACCACTTCTCTCGTTCTCAAGCGACGCGCGGCAATGAGCTTCAAAGTATGCCCGCTTTGCGAGACCCTCAATGTGAGGGAGAACGAAGAGTGCTTTGTCTGCGCCTGGCATGGAAGCTTTGAGAATCAGCCGGATCGAGTTCACGACGCCGTCATGGATATTCTGCAGCACTGTCCCGTCATCCTCGATTGCCTCTCCGGAGAGCCGGAGCGGCCCAAGGCGACAAAGCCGACTCTGTGGCAAAAGCTGCGTCTGCTCTTCCGCCGCCGCATTGACCTTCGGGCTTAACGAACCCCGGTCGGGTTGGTAAGATCGGGCCAGATGAGCGTCACTGAAGCTCAGGTGCTCGATGCCCTTCGAGCAGTCCAAGACCCCGATCTGCACCGCGATATCGTCGCGCTTGGATTCATCAAAGACCTGACGATCGAAGGCGGCAGCGTCGGCTTTTCCATCGAACTCACCACTCCGGCTTGCCCGGTGAAAGATGAGATGGAAGCGCAGGCACGGGAACTGGTGTCTGCCCTGCCGGGCGTCGAGGATGTCAGCATCACCATGACCGCCCAGGTGCGCTCCCGCAATACGCAGGAGCAGGATCTGGTCCCGAACGTCAAGCAGATCATCGCCATTGCCAGCGGCAAGGGCGGAGTGGGCAAGAGCACCGTGACGGTCAACCTTGCCCTTGCGCTGGCCGCTCAGGGCGCAAAGGTCGGCCTCATGGATGCCGACGTGTACGGCCCGAGCATCCCCATGATGATGGGATGCCCTGAAGAAAGGCCGATGACCCGCGACGGCAAGATCATCCCGATCACGCGCTACGACGTGCGGCTCATGTCTCTCGGTTTCCTGCTGGAAGAAGGGCAGGCGGTGCTGTGGCGCGGTCCGATGGTGGGCAGCACGGTAAAGCAGCTTTTGGCGGATGTAGATTGGGGGCACCTCGACTATCTGCTGGTCGACCTGCCGCCGGGCACCGGCGATGCGGCGATGTCCCTCGCGCAGCTTGTTCCGCTTACGGGAGTCGTGCTGGTGACCACGCCGCACAACGTCGCTGCAAATATTGCGGGCAAGGCAGCGGCCCTCTTCCAGAGGCTCAACTCGCCGATTCTGGGCGTGGTGGAGAACATGGCCGAGTACCACTGCGAATCCTGCGGCGAGAAGGCGCGTATCTTTGCCGGAATGTCGGGGGGAGACTTGGCGACGAAGCTCGGTGTGCCGTATCTTGGCTCCGTCCCGCTCGATCCGAAGGTCAGCGAAGCGGCCAACCAGGGCGTGCCTTCAGTGGTGGCTTATCCAGAGCGGCCTCAGGCGGACGCATTCCGGGCCGTCTCAAGCCAGCTTGCCGCGCAGGCGAGCGTCCGGTCGATCACCCGCAGCATGGGTGTGAATGTCGAAATGACGAAAGCGGCTGACTAGGCAGCCGCTTTCTGAAGCATCGTCTGAGCCAGGGACTCAGAGTACGTCTGAACTCGTCTCGGCCGCTGGGCGGGGAAGCTGCGGGAATCGTCCTGAATCCGATTCTGCAGATCATTGATGCGTCGGTCGGAGTCGGGGTGGGTGCTCAGCCATTCTTCAGGCGCGCCGCCGGAGTTCTGCTTCAGAATCTTGAACACATCCACCAGCCCTTGGGGGTTGTATCCGGCCTTGGTCATCATGCTGTAGCCCACTTCGTCGGCTTCGGACTCATGCTTTCGCGAATACGGAAGTGTGAAGAGCAGAGTATCAGCCACGCCGGCCACGTCAAAGGCCGTGCTGCCTGCGCCGAGAAGCATCAGGACGACGCTGATCCCAAGGCGGCGCTTGGTGTTGTCGGCATAGGCGCTGGCCCAGTGCTGGTTGCGGACGTGCGCCAGTTCGTGACCCAAGATGCCGATGACCTGGTCTTCGGTGTCAAGCCGGTCCAGCAGGCCGGAGTAGAAGAAGATCGGTCCGCCCGGCAATGCAAATGCGTTGATCTCTTCGTTGTCGATGACATTGAAGGAGTATTCGAAAGGCTTCTCTTCCTTCTCTTTGGCGGGAATCTGCGCGAGAAGCTTGTCGCCGAGGCGCTTCAGCTCCCGAACTCTGGGATCGGTCGAGGGAAGCACACGCTCCTCCTCACGGACCGTCTCTGCGCCGCGCTTGCCCAGTTCAATCTGATCCTTGATGCTGGGCCGGAAAGGGTCGGCGGTCGAAACCGTCGGCACGAGTGCGGCCGCGGTGAGGGCCATTGCGGCTCCAAAGCGTCGAAGCATCATAGCTTCTTTGACGATAGCCGCTTCGCCGCCGTTTCCTCAGCCCCATAAATCCAAGCCCGGCAATCATGCCGGGTAGCTCAATTGCTTCAATGTGGAAGAACATCGCTGTTGCGGGCGACGGGTATGGACGCTCGCGGGGGATCTGGGACCCATGAGAACAATCAGGAAACGAAAGCAGCGCGGCTTTTCCATCATCGAAATGATGATCGTCGTCTTGATCATCGCCAATCTCATGATGATTGCTCTGCCTCAGTTCATCCAGGCAAGAGCCAACTCCCGGCTCAGCGCGATCCTGATGAACCTCAAGACCATCGAGCAGGCCAAATCGCAGTGCGTGATGGAGAAAGGGCTTCAGACGGGCGAGACCACCGGCTGCAAGAAGGGCAACCTCGTGAACCCCAACAACGGCTATATGACCGGTGTCTGGCCGAAGGACGAGCCCATCATCGGCGGCTACAATCCCCAGGCGGTGGGCATCCAGCCGACCTTCAGAGGGAAGGACGCGGAATGGTGGCGGGCAAATCCCGCACATCCCCTGCTTAAGTAATAATTCACTTAACAGAAACAGGCATATAGACGTGGCGTGGGCGAGGCTTGCTGAGAGCTTCGCCCACGCTGTTTTTGAACCGGCCAGCTAAAGATCGCGCGCAAAGATGACGATAGGTGTTGGTGGAGGCAAAACCTAGCAATGATGCCAGGGAAACCCTCCTTCCTAGAGTGGAAAGCAAATCACAGGCGGGCGTTGTCCCGACAGTGAGTCCAGAGGAAAAACAGATATGAAGCGAAATAAGCGAAAGGCTTTCACGCTCGTCGAAATCATGATCGTCGTGCTGATCATCGGCATCCTGCTTGCGATTGCAGTTCCGAACTTCATTCGCGCTCGGCAGAGCAGCCGACTGCAGACGATCGTCGCCAACCTTAAGCAGATCGAATCGGCCAAGGAGCAGTGCGCCATGGATAAGGGCGCCGCTTCCGGCAACACCGATGCCTGCACCTCCGCTGTGCTGAGCGCAGCCGGCGGATACATGAAGGCTTGGCCGACGGGCCCTGTGACCGGCACCTATACCGTCGAAGCGATCGGCACCGATCCCGAGTTCGGCGGCAAGACTGCTGCTGAGTGGAAAGCGGACCCGTCTGGCCTCTAAGCCTGGCGACGTCCCACCGACAATCAAAGTGGAAGACGCCGCAACGGCGTCTTCCACATGACCTTTTTAAGAGGCGCGTTCAAGAGGACAAACGGATGAAGAAACGGCAGAAGGGACATACGCTGATCGAAGTGATGTTCGCCATCTTTCTGGTGGGTGTCTGCGCCCTCATCTTCGCCGGCTCCATGCCCATGGCGAATACCGGCCGGGCAAAAGCCGACCGAAGAAACCTGGCGACCAGCCTCGCGCAGAAGCAGGCCGAAGCCGTAAAGGCGATGGGCTACGTCAACTTGACGCCCAGCCAGCTCTACACCCTCGGTCTAATCGATAGTGAAACGGCCGTCGCGACCAACACCTACAGCTTCAGCAACGTCGACAACGGCCTGGTGGACAGCCCGGCGCTGGTGCTTCCCTCGGGCAAAGGGCGCATCAAGATCGAAACGGTGGACCTTGATCTGAAGCGGGTGACCATCGAAGTCACCTGGGTTGAAGACGGACAGACCCGCAAGGTTGAGCTTGGCACATTAATTGCCTACATTTAAGTTTGAGTAACGGCATGAGAATCCGACGCAGGATACGTTCAAAAAGGGCCGGCATGAGCCTGGTCGAAGTGCTCACCGCTTCGACGATCGGCACCATGACGCTCTTTGCGGCGCTCTCGATCTTCATCTCCGGAATGATGAGCTGGGCCAAGGGCACAGCGAGCATCGATGCGGAGACCCAAAGCCGTCAGTCCGTGCGGGTCATCAGCGACCAGCTTCGCGAAGCCATGGGCGTGGTGATTGATGCCGACGGCATGGGCATCACTTTCTCTCTGCCCAAGAAGAACGGATCGGACGAATTCATTGTGCCGCTGGAGTGGGACGGCGTGAGCCGCCGCATCTACCACTCGAACGGCAACATCATCCTGAAGGTCGGCACGAATACGCGCGTGATCGGCCGCAACGTCATCACCACCGACCCGAAGATGGGTTCGGCGGCCTACAAGATCTTCACCGCTCCCAGCGGAAACGTGCTGCTGAGGCAGGTGAACGTGACGGTGGTCACGAGGGTGACGGATTCCAACCAAGCTGCAAGGGTCGGAAGAAAGCGGGAGCAGATCTTCTTGAGAAATGTTCCGCAGCTGGAGCTATAGCCACTGAGGTTCAAGTTCGTGATACGAATCAAACGCAAAAAAGGTAAGAAGCGCGGCGCCGTGCTGGTCACGACGTTCGGCGTTTTGTCGCTTTTGGCCGTCGCCGCCGTCACCTATGTCGATTCTTCGACGCAGGCGATCCGCGAGGCGCGGCACAACACGCAGGAAGTCCAGTCCACCCACCTCTGCGAAGCCGGTGTGCAGGCCGTCTTGCGCGAGCTTTGGCATACCTTCAAGATCGATCAGCACTTTGAAGACTTCGACGTCGACCTGGCCACCGCCTCGCCGACCAGCCCCAAGGTGAACCTCACGGGGCAGATTCCGGGTGTGGGCCGCTATGCCGCAGGCATCGTGCAGTACTCCGTGCCTTCCGACGACAACTACAACCGCCACGTCAAGGTGCGCAGCGTCGGCTGGCTGGACTATGACAACGACGGTGTGCTCGACAGCGGCGAGCCGCGCAAGACCGTGGATGTCGTCTCCAAGTTTTCTCTCCTGCGAAGCCAGGTCTTCGACTACACCTACTTCGCCAACAACTACGGCTGGATGTACGGCTTCAGCGAGACGCAGCTCATCGTCAACGGCGACATGCGCGCGAACGGAAACGTCGACTTCCAGGGAGGTTCTCCCACGATCAACGGCACCATCGTCGGCGCGCAGAACAACAAGCTCACCCCGGCGGCGGCGGGACTGATCAACAGCGCTCCGGTCAAATGGACCGACTCGAAGTACAAGACCGAAGCCGCCAAGACGAACGCCGACCAGGGACGCTGGCGACAGGCATACGACCCGACCAAACATGGCGCCGTCGGTTCGGCAGAGTTTGAGAAGTGGCGCGATCTGGTCTTTGAATCGGACGCCCAGGTGGTCAACTACAAGCTATTCGGCTCATCTCTCCGCGACTCGGTGGGGGCTCGTGGCTGGTCGCGGACCGGCGCGGGTTCGACACCGAGCTACAGCCAGATTTCGACCGATCCCACCTCGGAAGTCATCATGCCGGACTTGAGCAATCTGAGCTACTACCAGACGCTCAGCTCCACCTATGTGGATACCAAGGCCACCTACAGCGACGGCACCGCCAACCCCCACTACGGCCAGGGCGCATTCGTCGAGGTGTGGAACAGCAGTCAGAACAAATATGTGCGCGTGAGCAGCAACGGCCTGGTAAACGGCTCGACGGTCCTCGTCGGAACATCGAGCAAGCCGATCAGGATTCACGGCCCCGTGACCGTGACGCAGGACGTTGTCATCAAGGGCTATGTCGAGGGGCAGGGCACGCTGTACTCGGGCCGCAACACGCACGTCGTCGGGTCGATCTACTACAAGACTCCGCCCGACTTCCGCGGATCTAACCCGGCCACCGTCGAGGCATCGGTCGAGAAGGCCGACTTCCTCGGATTGGCAGCGCGGGCTTCGGTCATCATGGGCAACCCAACGCAGTTCGGCACCAACCCGCTGCAGTACATGAGCCCGCCCTTCACCACGGGCCGATATGACGAGAACGGCAACTACATCCCGCCGTTCAACGCCTATGAGTACGACTCGACGGGGCGGCGGCGCTACCAGAGCACCATCTCCGACTCGACGATGAACAGCATCGCGGAAGGCGTGAACCAGATCGACGCGATCATGTACACAAACTTCGTTGGCGGCGGTCAACTCGGCACCAGCGGCGGCGGCGTCACAATCAACGGCTCGATCATCTCGAAGGACGAAGCCATGGTCATCTACAGCCTGCCGCTCCGCCTCAACTACGACAACCGGATTCGAGAGCGAAAGGCGTCCAAGAACCCGCTCATCGACCTGCAGCTCCCGCGAAGCCCGAAGGTGCTTCGCGCCACGTGGCAGGACAAGGGATTCGGCAAGAACTAGGAACAGATATGAAACTCAGACAACTCGCGCTCTTTGTGCTGGTCGGCGCCTCGGTGCCGGCCATGGCCTTCATTCAGGCCAAGCCGCCGGGATTTGAGTACCACCCCGAGCAGTCTCAGGAGCAGGTCGAGGTCCAGCAGGGCGAGACCGGCTATTACAACGAAGTCGGCATCGTCGAGGGCGACATCCGCAAGCCGGAAGCCACCCGCAAGAGCGACGATCCCGAAGCGGCGCAGGCGCTGCGTCAGGCCAATGAGGACAGCAAGAAGGCCGAGAATGCGCTGCTGCAGGTTGAGAAAGACATCTCTGGCAAGCGCCGCGGCCTCAGCCCGGTGATGTGGGGATTCATGGTCATCGCCATCGTCGGCCTGGGCGTTTTTGCGCTCAAGAAGTACGCAGACAAAGTGGTCCCCGAACCGCCGAAGCGCACAAAGCCTCGCTGGTAGGCTAAACCCCGATCCGAAATGCTTGACAGGCGGCTCTGCTGCCTGTCAAGTTTCTTTTTTGTGAAGCACCTTTTGGCGGGGATGCAGCTGATCCGCACCCAGCGGCAGCTTTGGCCGTTTGTCTGGAAGCCGCTCTTGGCCTCGATTGCGGCCTACTTTGTGATCCTGATCGGCGGCTGGTTCCTCATCGTGCCCAAGCTCTCGCATTGGCTGGAACAGTGGATTCTCGGCATCGTCGCCCAGACCATAGGCAACGTGCTTTACGCCTTGATCTGGATCTTTTTCTCCGGTCCGATCTTCGTCGGCATCATGGGCGCATTCTCCGGCTTCTTGTGGGAGAAGCTGGCCGTGGAAGTGGAGAAGATTCATCTGGGAGAGGTGCGGTCCTCCGACCCGGACCGCAACAAGGCGATTCTCGATTCGATCGCGCGGCTCGGTCTGGCACTTTTTCTCGCGGTGGGAATCCTCTTCATGGGCAGCTTCTGCTTTGGCATCGTTGGTCTGGTATTGGCGGGCTGGCAGGGAACCATCGAGTTCACTGGTCCGGCCTTCGCGCGCCGCGGAGTATTTCTTGGCGGTCAGACCACCCGGATTTGGAAATCGAGATCGACGCCCGGCTTTCTGGTGGGAGCCGGTGTGATCTCGCTGGTGCCGCTTCTCAACGCGCTGCTCTTTCCCTGCATGGTCGCGGGCGGAACCCTCCTGTGTCTTGAGATTGAGGAGAGGGACAGTCTGGCGGAAGCCCCCAAGCCGCCGATCGACAGTGCGTAGAATGAATTGATGGCCGCGACCGGAAGCGTTCCCGCACGTTTTGGCGACTTTGGCGGGCGCTATGTGCCCGAAACCCTTGTCCCTGCCCTTGATGAGCTAGAGCAGGAGTTTCTGCGCGCCTGGAGCGACTCGGCCTTTCAGGATCAATTCAGGGGCATCCTGCGCGATTATGTGGGGCGTCCAACGCCCCTCACTGAAGCCCCGCGCCTGAGCGAGAGCTGCGGCCTGCAGGTGAGCATCAAGCGGGAAGACCTCAACCACACCGGCGCGCATAAGATCAACAACGCCGTCGGCCAGTGCCTGCTGGCCCAGCGGATGGGCAAGAAGCGGATCATCGCCGAGACTGGAGCCGGGCAACACGGAGTTGCCACCGCCACCGTCTGCGCGATGCTGGGGCTCGACTGCGTGGTCTACATGGGCGAAGAGGACTGCGACCGCCAGCAGCTCAATGTCTTCCGCATGAAGCTTCTTGGGGCAGAGGTTGTTCCGGTTTCCAGCGGCACCAAGACCCTGAAAGACGCGCTGAACGAAGCGATGCGCGACTGGGTGACCAATGTCGCCGACACCCACTACGTCATCGGCACGGCCGCCGGCCCGCACCCCTATCCGTTCATGGTTCGAGAGCTTCAAGCCGTGATCGGTCAGGAGGCGAGAGAACAGTATCAGGCGCGGCATGACTGCCTGCCGGATGCGATCATCGCCTGCGTTGGCGGCGGTTCGAATGCTATCGGCTTCTTCCACGCCTTTGTGCCGGATGATTCGGTCAAGATTTTTGGCGTCGAGGCTGGAGGGTTGGGCGTCGAGTCGGGGCAGCACGCGGCTCCGCTTTCGGCGGGCACGCCGGGCGTCCTGCACGGCTCGTACAGCTACATGATGCAGGACGAGCACGGGCAGGTCATGCCGACCCATTCCGTCTCCGCGGGCTTGGACTACCCGGGCGTGGGGCCGGAGCACTCCTGGCTCAAGGACACGGGACGCGGGGCATACATTGCGATCTCCGATGAGGAGGCGCTTGAGGCGTTCCGCTGGCTCTCGCAGTCAGAGGGGTTGATCCCGGCCTTTGAATCAGCGCATGCCTTTGCAGCGGTCAAGAAGGGCCTCGTGCCCCCGGGAAGCCGGGTTCTGGTGAACCTGAGCGGTCGCGGCGATAAGGATATGGTCCGGGCAAGCGAACTGCTGAGGCTGTAGCGGCCCACAATGCAGGGCGTGGCAATCAAGACAGGTGTGGTTGGAGCAACCGGAGCGGTCGGCCAGGAGCTGATCCGCCTTATTCCGGAACGACTGAAGGACGTGGCGGAAATCCGCCCGATGGCGTCCGCCCGCTCTGCCGGTAAACAGATCGACACCAAACTTGGCCCCGCCACCATCGTCGAGGCTGGTCCAGATTCATTCGAGGGCCTCGATTACGTCTTCTTTTCCGCAGGGGCAGGCGTCAGCAAGGCGCTGGCTCCGGCGGCTGCGGCGGCCGGTGCGGTTGTCGTGGACAACTCGTCCGCCTTCCGCATGGAAGAGGGAATTCCCCTCGTAATTCCAGAGATCAATCTGGATGCCGTAGGCGAGGGCGACAAGATCATCGCCAACCCCAACTGCTGCGCCATCGTTCTGCTGATGGGCCTCGCGCCGCTACGCAAGTTCGGCCGCATCAAGCGGGCCATCGTCTCGACCTACCAGAGCGCCAGCGGTGCAGGCGCGGCGGCGATGGAGGAACTGCAGGAGCAGACGCAGGCTTATCTGAACGGGGAAGAGATCGAGCCGAAGATCATGCCCCACCCCTACGCCTTCAACCTCTTCAGCCACAACACGGCCATCAACGAGCATGGCTGGAACGTGGAGGAGTGGAAGGTGCTGGAAGAAAGCCGCAAGATTCTCAGCCAAGACGACCTGGACATGCACATCACCTGCATCCGGGTGCCGATCCTGCGTTCGCACTCCGAGTCGGTTTGGGTTGAATTCGACGGTCCTGCACCCACCGAAGATGAGGCCCGCGCCATCTGGGATGCCATGCCGGGCGTGTTCGTGGTGGATGATAGGGAAGGCAACCGCTTCCCGATGCCGAGCGAAGCTTCCGGCAGCGAAGATGTCCTGGTCGGCCGCACCCGCCGCGACCTCACCAACCCCAACGCCCTCTCGTTCTTCCTCTGCGGGGATCAACTGCTCAAAGGAGCAGCCCTGAACGCCGTGCAGATCGCAGAGCACCTGGAAGCCAGAAAGAGCTAAGGGAAGGCTGTATGCCTCAACAGTACGGAGCGTAAGCGACTCTGTTGAGGCTAAAAATCCCCGGTTTCATATAGAGCCGCCATTTCATCAAGACATATCGCTCCGGTCTGCGTACGTGCTCCGTTCAGTCCGGAGAAGGAACTGCACCACAGATACTCCGAAGCATCTTTGACCAAGCCAGCCCGGACAGGATTCTCCTCAATGTAGAGAGCTTTCTGGTCAATGAACTTCTGTTTGTCAAGTGGAATGCTGTGAAAACTCCGTTGCCATAGTTGCCGCTTGTTCAGTTCGGCTTGGTGCGTGACTAAGGCCAACTCCTGAGCATTCAGCAGGGGTTTCAGACGACTGCTTGAGTTGCGCTTTATCCGCTGAATCAAGTCAGAAATCGACATCTCTTCATCAGGTTGAATCAGCAAATGAATATGGCTTGACATCACGACGAAGGCGTACAAGCTGGCGTCATAGCAGAGGCAGTCTTTAGCAATGCTCAGAGCCACAGCGGATTTGATCTTTGTCCGGACAAAACACATCGCCTTGTCGAGGCAGGTTGTTGTGACGAAAGAGACCTCGCCGCCTTGTCCGTGGTTTTTCCAGTGGCGCTGTCTCATTGTCGCTAAGAGTTTATAGCCTCAACAGAGTCGCTTCGCTCCGTACTGTTGAGGCACACAGCTTCCGCTTTCTTATTCCGCTCCCATCACTTTGACCACGACCCGCTTCCGGCGCTTGCCGTCGAATTCGGCATAGAAGACCTGCTGCCAGGGGCCGAGGTCGAGGACTCCGCCGGTGATGGGAAGGATGACTTGGTGGTGCATGACGAGGTTCTTGAGGTGGGCCTCGCCGTTGTCTTCGCCGGTACGGTGGTGGCGATAATCCTTCTGCGGAGCGAGGCCGTGAAGCCATTCTTTGATGTCTTCGATCAGCCCATTCTCCCAATTGTTGACATAGACCGCAGCGGTGATGTGCATTGCGCTCACCAGCACCATCCCGTCCTGAACGCCTGACCGTTCGACGATCTCTTCGACCTCATCGGTGATGCGGACAAACTCCTCCCGCTGACGGGTTTCGAACCAGAGGTATTCCGTATGCGCCTTCATGGCATCAGTCTGCCTCAACCCCGCTACAATAGTCAGCGTAAGAGCATTGGGGATGATGCGCTTCGCCGCTTCCGTTCTCTGCCTGCTGGGGATTCTCTCATTGGCCCCGGCCCAGCTTCAGTTTCCGGAACGACGCGACGGCGAGCGGATCATCGACCTGGCGGGCATCATCGGAGAGGCGGACGCCGCTCTCATCAACGGGATGAGCCGGGAATCGGATGCCTACGGTGCGCCGATTGTGGTGGTGACGATTCATTCGGTGGCGGGGATGAATGGTCGCGGAATGAGCACCGACGAGTACGCAACCCGGCTCTTCAATCACTGGCAGATCGGCGACGCTCAGATCAATCGCGGAATGCTGCTTCTCGTTTCCGTCTCCGACCGCGATGCGCGGATCGAACTTGGCGGCGGCTGGGGAAGAGGCCACGACCGAGAGGTCGAGGCGATCATGTCTGGCGCAATCATCGCCAATTTCAAGCGCGGCCTTTATTCGCGGGGCATCCTCGAAGGCGTTCATGAAATGTCGAAATTGGCAGAAGGAAAGCCGATTCGGCTGAACACGCACCAAGACCGCACTCAGCAGAATGCGTTGATCGTGGTGATGATTTCGGGCATGGCCGCCTTCATCATCCTGCTCACCATCGGTTCCCGCCTCGGGTGGTTTGAGCCTGCAGGCCGTTATGGCGGCGCCTACCATTCAAGCTGGCTCGGCTCGGATCATGACGACTATTGGGATGGCGGCAGCAGCGGAGGATTCGGTGGCGGCAGCTTTGGCGGTGGTGGTGGAGGAAGCAGCGGCGGTGGCGGCGCTTCCGGAAGCTGGTGACCGGGATGAAGTGGACCCTCTTGCTTCTTGCGGCCCTTCTCTTTGCCGCGTCGTGCCGGCCCCCTGAAGAGGCGGCCGTATTGCCTCCTGAGCCGCCGGCAACTACGCCGATTGAACCGGAACCAATCCCCGAAGAAGAGGCGGTGGACCCGGAGCCGGAGAGGTTGCTGGTCGGCTCCCTCGAATACAGCCGCGGCTATTCAGAAGATGAGCTCAAGATCATGGCGGCCGAGCGGGCCGTGCAGATCGTGGAGCAGGAGCGGCCCAAGGTGACCGTGAAAACCGGAACCAGGGAAGTGATCCGCCGCCGGGAAGTGAATGGGCGACCGCTGCGCGGAAGCGGCAATCGGTTCAGGATGTGGGAGCCCGTTTACGAAGAGATCGATGCTCGGGTGACCTGCCTCACCCAGCGGGTCCTACTGAACGAAGACCCCCAAACCCGCCTGCTGACCGCCGTCTGCTATGTGGATGTGGTCGGAGAGCAGAGCGACCCCGAAACCGGATGGCCCCTGCGAACCGTCCGGCTCAAGCAGGCCAAGCTGCCCGGCGACCTGTTCTTCTGGGTTCCGTATTGAAGCGGTTCGCTGCCTCTATCTCATCATCGTTCCCGGAATCGGGAAGCTCCAATTGCCGGTCTGAACGCGTCCGTTTGCACCGAGGTACCGCACGGTGATGGTGATGTCAAAGCGTGATTCGTATACCTTCGCTTCGTTCAGGAAGCTGGTGATCTCATCGATTGAACTGAACCCAAAGTAGGAGGGATTGGCTCCAAAGTACGCGGCGATGTCTTCGCGCCGGGGATCGCCCTGCGGGAATTGCCGTCCAGGCTTGATCTGCTCGGAAAGAAACGGGCTGTGCGGTTTGTAGGCGGATATCCACGCTGTCGCAGCGCTCTCCATCTGCGCCTTTTGGCGTTCAAAGTTCTCCCAATAAAGGCGGCGGGCCTCTTCGCTTATGCGGGCGGCATCGTCCCGATTGGCCAGTTGACGGGAGAAGAGGATCTTTTCCCCCGAAGAGCGGGTGAGGTCGCCGGGGTTGAGCGGTTCAAGGGCCCGGTGGGGCGTGGAGGGCACGCGGAATGCCCACGGCTCGGGCTTCACAACGCTCATCGCGACGGTGGCTTTCTTGCCGAGTCCCTCCAAGCGGAATCTTGCGGTGGGGCAGACGCCGAACTCAGCATCCGATGGCCAGAACCCGCGAAGTTCGGGCCAGTTGGTGAAGAGCCGCTGGATGAGCACCTGGTTCGCCGGCTCCAGTTCGGAAAGCTTGCGAACCAACCCGCCCTCGGGCACCCGCATCGGGCCATCGTTCGGCGGCAGGATGCTGGTGATGAACTGCGGGAAGAGCATCAGCTCATCGCTGCGAGGGACGAGATAGAGGACGTCCGACATGGAGACCTTGAGCGCGAGGAAGTCACGGGCGAGCCTTTCGTGTGAGCCGGCAATCTGCTCGGCATAGGAATCGGTCTTTTCATTGGTTGTGACGCAGACCGTGAGCGGCATATCCTGAATCGCGGTGGCAGCCGACATCGCCGCGATAAGCGCTTGAGCTATCATCTTCGTTCCTGGAGAGTAGGACGCGCGGCCCACGGCTTTGGGCACGGCTGCCTTCGTCTGCGTTGAATGAGATAAGAGCCCCAGGCAGAGAACGGCTCAGGTATCATCCATCGGGTCACCGCTTCAACGGCGTGGCAGGCGGCCCGCGACGATTCTCACTCTGGAGAGGACCAAGATAAGCGTGGCCAAACAAGCCGGACTTCCCGAATCAATCACCCCAGCGAAGCTGGAAGATTATTACCGCCAGATGCTCATGATAAGGCGCTTCGAAGAGAAGTGCAACGTTGCTTATCGTCAGGGCAAAGTGGGCGGCTACATGCATGTCTACATCGGCATGGAGGCGACCGCCGTCGGGTGGATCGACTCGATCCGAGTAGGCCACGACTATGTGATCACCGCCTACCGCGATCATGCGCAGCCCCTTCTCATGGGCAGCGATCCCGTGCGCGTTATGGCCGAGATCATGGGCCGCAAGGACGGCTACAGCCACGGTAAGGGCGGCTCGATGCACATCTATGATGTTGAGCGCGGCTTCTACGGCGGCTGGGGCATCGTCGGCGGACACACCCCCCTTGGCGCCGGCCTCGCATTTGCGGCCAAGTATCGCCAAGAAGACCGGGTCACCCTCTGCTATCTGGGCGACGGCGCCGCCAACGCCGGCGTCTTCTTCGAATCGCTCAACATGGCCGGGCTGTGGGATCTGCCGGTGATCTTCATCATCGAGAACAACGAATTTGCGATGGGAACGCGGCTGGAGTACCACGCCGCCGACACCCATCTGTACAAGCGCGGAGAGCCGTTCGGCATCAAGAGCGAACGCGTTGACGGCATGGACGTGATCCAGGTCAAGCAGGACGCCGAGCGCATCATCGATTATGTGCGCCGCGAACAGAAGCCGTACCTGGTCGAGATCATGAACTACCGCTACTCCGGACACGGCGCGGCGGACAACGACCGCCAGCTCTACCGCACCAAAGAGGAAGAGGACGAAGCGTGGAAGCGCGATCCCATCGGACGGCTTGAAGCCCTGCTCGAAGAGAAGGGAATCATGAACCGCGAGAAGATGGAGGCCATCGACGACGAGATTCAGAACGAAGTCGAGGAGATCTACGAGAAGGCCGACGCTTCGCCGTTCCCCGACCCCGAAGACGTCTATTCACACTGCTACACCGACATGACACCGGAGATGGGCCACTAATGGCCGAAATCAGCTACCGCGACGCCGTCAGCAAGGCGATCGTCGAAGAGATGGATCGCGACGAAGACGTCTTTCTGATCGGCGAGGACATCGGCCGCTATCAGGGCACCTTCCGCGTCACGCAGGGCCTGCTTGAAAAGTACGGCTCCCGCCGCGTGGTGGATACGCCGATCGTCGAGCCGGGCTTCACCGGCATCGCCATCGGCGCGGCCATGACCGGCCTGCGGCCCATCGTCGAGATGATGACGATGTCGTTCTCGATCCTCGCGCTCGACCAGATCCTGAACCACGCCGCCAAGATCCACTACATGACGGGCGGACAAACCTCGGTTCCCTTGGTCATCCGCGGCCCCGGCGGCGCAGCCAAGCAGCTCAGCGCCCAGCACAGCCACTCGCTGGAAGGCTGGTACGCGCACTGTCCGGGCCTCAAGGTCGTCGCTCCGGCCACCGTGCAGGATGCCTACGGCCTGTTCAAGGCGTCGGTGCGGGACAACAACCCGATCATCTTCACCGAGAACCCGGGCCTCTACACCCTGAAGGGCGAGATTCCCGATGACCCGAACTTCACGGTTCCCATCGGCAAGGCGCAGGTTCTGCGCGAAGGCACCGACCTCTCGCTGATCGCCTACAGCCGCATGACTCAGCTCAGCCTCACCGTTGCGGAGAAGCTGGCCGAGGAAGAGGGACTGAACATCGAAGTCGTTGATGTGCGGAGCCTCAAGCCGCTGGATACCGAAACGATCTACGCTTCGGTCGCCAAGACGCATCGCGCGGTGGTGGTCTACGAAGACTGGCGCTCGGGCTCCTTTGGAGCGGAGATAGCCGCTCGAATCGGCGAGGACTGCTTTGACGATCTCGATGCTCCGGTTGGACGCGTCGGCGGGCTCAATGTGCCGATGCCGTACACGCGCAACCTTGAGCTTGAGTGCATCCCAGATGAGGATGCGGTCATCGAAGCGATTCGAAAGCTAGGCTAAGCCTTGATGCGGCGGTAGCTCACCGCGGCTGACATGGGATCCTCTGTCAGCCCGGCAGGCGCCGCCGCATTTTCGTTTTCTTCCCCCGCAAGGCGAATGGTGTAGCCACCGTCTTCGCGGATCAGCTTGAGCGGATAGCCTTCAAAGCCCTGGATGGAGAGGTGGAGGTCGGCTTCAGCGGCGTCGCCTCGTTCGGCCAGCACCGCTGCCGCATAGGCGGTCCGCCGGACTTCCATCGCCCGCTTGAGCAGCTTGCCGTGCTGCTCGAAAGTGACGGGCATGGTCCGCACCATGTAGAAGCCGCTGTCGGTGTGCTTGTGGACCGCCTCAGAGATCAGCTGATCCACCTTGATGCCCACCATCATGGGGTCGGCTGTTTCGTCAGAAATCTGATAGACCTCGATCCAGAATTCCAGCATGCGCGTCTTGATTGCTTCCTTGGCAGAGGGACCAACTGGGGGCGTCCAATCCGCGTTGTTGCCAAAGACATTGAGCAGGTCAAGCGTGGGCTGATCCATCGCGTAGAGCATGTCGCAGGCAAGGAGAGTCTTTGCAGAATCCAGTTGGAAGAGATGCTTCATCGAGCTGGGGCTCTTCATGCTGGCGATGACCTGCTGGACGGTTCTCGCTCCCTCCTGGGAAGGCTTGTCAGCCAGGCAGTCAAGGATGACGCGGCCCATCCGCAGCTCTTCACCGGCATAGGTGAGCATCGGCTTTTCGCCGGGCTCCTGTCCCAAACGCCACAACAGGCGATCGGCTGCCAGGATGTTCTTGGCGAATCGTTCGTACTCGCCCTTCTTGAATGCCGCCTGTGCCTCCGCCATGAGCGTGCGGGCAGCGGTGCTGAAGGGGCGCACCGATTCCAGATCAGCGAAGGGCACGCGGTTGTATTGGTAGGGGAGGTCGCAGTATTCGAGAGAAGCCGCGCGCTGCACTTCCTGCAGATACTTGGGATTGCTGGCAAGGTACTTGACGCAGGCCGCAGGCTCGGCGCTGTTGTGCACAAAATCGAGCCCTTCCGGCGTGGCAATGACGCGCTCTTCCAGCGTGTAGAGCACATCGGCCAAGTTGGTCTCGTCCGAGGATGCGTACAGATCGGAGTAGGCGAAGGGAATCCCTGCCTTGGTCGCCGCATCCATGGTCGCGGTCAGTCGGCTCGCCGGTTCGATGAGGGTGGCATGGGCGTGCCGCGAGTCCCTCACATAGTCAACTCCCTTAATCCCGCCCCAGGCAATCAAACAGAGGCCGAAGCCTCCGAAAACAAGCAACAGCATCCGCCGGCGCATGGCCTCATGGTACATGGGAAATGGCGGAGAGGCTTGATAATCCATCGCAGCCGAACCTGAGAGTTCGATGACGCAACCAAGCCAAAACTGCACCCTGCCGGAGTATCATCGGAGGCTAGGAATTCGGGCAGATGCAGGATTTGACGCAGGATACGGGCAACTGGGGGGCGGCGAAAAAGTTTCGGCTGATCATTCGTGAACAGGGTCAGTCGCGCGAGATGGGCGGCAGCGAGATGTCGCTTGCGGTCGGCATTGTCGACAACATCATGATGCAGGCGCTGGATGTGAAGGCCAGCGACATCCACCTTCAGCCGGAGCGCGACCAGTTGCGCATCCGATTCCGTCAGGACGGCATCCTCACCGACAACGGCCAGCTTCCGCCGGAACAGGCCACCAACGTTTTGGCCCGACTGAAGCTCGCGGCCAATATGAAGATCGACGAGTACCGCGAGCCCCAGGATGGCCGCATCGACATGGAGTACAACGGCCGCCGACTGGCCGCTCGTGCTTCGTGCGTCCCCTGCCTCAACGGCGAAAAGTTCGTCATGCGTGTTCTCGACCCGAACGCGATGAAGGTCGATCTCGATGTTTTGGGCATGCCGCCGGAGGTGCGGTCGAAGTGGGAGAAGGCGATTCAGGTTCCGTATGGCTTGATTCTGGTCACCGGTCCGACGGGTTCCGGTAAGACGTCCACGCTCTACGCATCGCTCAACCGACTCGACTCGAAGACGCGAAACATCGTCACGGTCGAGGACCCCATCGAATACGAATTCGACCACAACATCGCTCAGGTGCAGGTCACCCAAAAGATGGGCTTTCCGCGCGTCATGCGCGCCTTTCTCCGCCAAGACCCCGACGTCATGATGGTCGGTGAAATCCGCGACCCTGAATCTCTCGCCATCGCGATCCAGGCATCGCTGACCGGCCACTTGGTCATGGCGACCCTCCACACCAACAACGCGATCGAGGCCATCGGCCGAATGCTCGACATGGGCGCCGAGGAGTATCTGGTCTCCGGCGTCATCACGGCGATCATGGCCCAGCGCCTTGTCCGCCGCATCGACCCCAACTCCTGTGAACCCGCCCGCTACAGCCGTGAAGAGCTTGAGGATCTGGGCGTGACCGCCGAAGACATGCCCACCGCCAAGCTGATGAAGGGCACCCCCGGACCGGGCAACAATGGCACGGGCTACAAGGGACGAGTGGGCATCTACGAAATCCTGATCGGCGACCGCGCGATGAAGCAGGCGATTGCAGAAAAGGCCTCTTACGAGCGGCTCATGGCCATCGCCCGCGAGCAGGGGATGCGGACGATGCTGGAAGACGGAAAGCAGAAGGTGCTTCAGGGAGTCACCACCCCCGACGAAGTCCTCCGCGCCGTCTACACCCAGGCCATCGACACCTAAGATCGCTGCTATCCTATAGGGAAGCAAGTGAAGAAGGCGCTGATCATTTCGGGGGCCATAGTAGCGCTATGGCCGGGCACTCGTCCAGTCTCATCGTGAAGCGTCGCCGGTTTCTCTGGGGGATTTTGATCGCGGCTGGCCTGATCGCCGCAGTTGCCCTATTCATCGAAGTGAGTCAGTCATGGGCGCTGCAGAGCGCTCGCAGGCAGGCGGATAGCGTGGAACTGGCCTTTGAGCCGGGTGCTGCGGTGAAGCGTCTGCCCGATTCTTTACCGAAGCACCCCTCGGTGAATGTCCTGATGCGCGATGCTTTGAAGGCCTACTCTGATTCTGGTTACCGAGAGTGGGGAAATGAACTGATAGAGTCAGGCCGGCAGATTGCGGCTATCCCAGTGTCGGCAACCGTCGGAGAAGCTTCTGGCGCGTTATTGACGGGCTCTGAAGATGCGGCTGCCACCGCGACGCTAGCGCAGATCATCGTGTCAGAGGGGCTTCGTTTTGCGGATGAGGACAGGTACCAAGAAGCATTCGAGTGCGCCGTAATTGCCGACCGGCTTAGAGAGCAGCACCTCACCTACCCCGCGCCGATGATTGCCCAGCGCGATGCTTACCTGTATGGCTTGGTCTCGAAGCTCTTGGCGCAGGTTTTGGCGGGAGAACAGAATTCAGATTTGATGCGGGAGAGAATTCGGGAGTTTCAGCAGAAGCGTGTCGAGCCCATTTCACTTGCAGACTACATGAACTGCCTGACCGCCGCCGGAGTGATGTCGATACGAGATTCGGGTGAGCCGAGAGAGAGCGTGGCGGCGGAAGGGATATGGCCTGCTGAATATATGCTGTCCGATAGGTGGCAGATCAGCACGGCACCGCCCGGCGGCGTGGCCGCCTTCATAAGCAACCTGCGACACCGAATGGGCGTCGGGCATGTCCACTCCCATCGCCTGCGGGTGAGGGATGCCGAAACAAGACTGCTCATGGTTGGCGTGGCGATAAAAAGGCATCTCAGCGGCATTTCCGTGCCCAATGCCTTAGACTACGGCGCAGCGATCACGATGACGTACGATTACTCGTCATCCACTGCGCTAGAGGCGACTTATGTCGACCAGCTGGATAAGTATCGGATCTCCTACGCCTTCGCCGTCGGAAGCGGGCGGCTGTTGCTGGCTGCAGTGGAGGTCATAGAAGGAGAGGGAAGCGCGGCTCCGAGCAAGGAGCCGCACTGGTTCGACCCGATGACGGGCAGGCCATTTGAAGTGGGCTACCGGGGCGACTCTTTCTGGATTTCCTCGTGGGCGGATGCTTCAAGGAAGCCGCCGCCGGGCAACCCGGGAGCGGCTTTCAACGAGGACTTGACGCAGGACAAGCTAAGCGCCCTCTACATGAAGCTCAAGAAGAGCTAGTGAGGCTCCCAGCCGTTGGCGCCGTCTTTCAGGAAGCTGAAGAAGTGCCAGACGGGGCAGAAGCTGTCGCCGGGGCCGAAGAAGCTCTTGCCGGTGCGGTGGATCTGGCCGTTTTCATCCTTGGTGAAGGCGCTCATGCCCGGCCACCAATCCTTGCCGTCCATCAGGAAGCCCATCTCCGAGGTCATGCGTTTGTCGGCATCCTGTGCCATCGGGAACTGCCAGCCGCGGGCGGCGGCGAGCTTCTGCTGGTTCTCCGGTGAATCGGGCGAGACCAGCACGAATGCGGCGCGCTCCTTGATGTGCCGCTGCATGTCCGTGAAGCCGTCGGCCCACAGGGTGCAGTAGCTGCACGAGGCTCCCATGTTGTGGATCAAGATGAGGTCGCGGTGGTCGCCGAAGAATTCGCTCAGCTTCTTCGGGCCGTCGGGCGTCATCAATTCGTAGTCTTCAACCGGCTGCGGTTCCGCCTTGCCGCGTGCCTCCATGAGCTGCTGGCTCAGCTCGTACATCTGCTTTTCCAACGCTTCTATCTGATCGTTCATTGCAGGAAACTCCAAGCCAAGGATACAGCGGTCAGCGGCTCAAGGATTCCGATTTGTTGGAAACAAGCGGCGCATTCGGCTCAGTATCCTAGTGCGTATGTTTGCGGCAACGCTTTTTGCAATGACTTCCTTCCTGATGAACAGCTCGGCTCCGTACCAAGAGCCGCAATACGAGATGACCACTCTGACCTTCGCCTTCCTGGTGACCGGCCCCAATCCGGCTCCGGCGAATCCCGCGGAAGTGCAGAAGATGCAGGCGGCCCACATCCAGAACTTCGTCGACCTGGCAGGCCAGGGCAAGCTCCTCACCGCTGGGCCGCTGGGTGAGGGCAAGAAGAACCTGCGGGGAATCGTCGTGCTCAACACCGATAACCCGGACGAGATCAAAGACTGGTTCAAGAACGACCCCTATGTCGCCAACGGCATCATGGAGCTTAAGGCGTTCAAGTGGTACACGGCGAAGGGGCGCATCGGGACGGTCGTCGATCCCAACACCATCGGCGAGCACACCTTCGTCATTCTCCGCTCCGGGCCGGATACCTCGCCGATGAGCAAGGAGGACGCCGCTCAGATGCAGGCCGCTCACCTGGCCAATCTCACCAAGATGACCGAAGACGGTATCCTCGCCCTGGCCGGTCCGCTGCTCGATGGCGGCGATTGGCGCGGGTTGCTGGTCTGCCATAGCAAGGATCAGAAAGAGGTGGCGGCTGCGCTTTATAAAGACCCCGCGATCAAGTCTGGACGCCTCAACGCCTGGATGATGCCCCTCTGGCTCTCGAAGGGCGCGCTGCCCGAACCGGGCAAGTAAGCGGGATCGCAAGGATTGATGCCCAATCAGGCGGCATCAATCCTTGCATACTGAACGAGTGCCAGCCTTCCGGCGCCCAATGCTCAATCCCTACATGCTTTTTGTAGTGCTTGCCTGGGGCGCCAACTTCAGCATGATCAAGCTGACGTTGGAGGATTTTGCCTCGCCCGCCACCGCGCTCCTGCGCTATCTGTGGATGCTTCCGGTACTGGTTATCGCGTGCCGCATCATGGGCATCAGTCTCAAGGTGACGCGCGACCAGCTCAAGCGGCTTCTTTTTGCCGGATTCATTGCCAGCGGCGTCTACATGATCTTCTTTCTGCAGGGGATGGAGACCGCCTCACCCGCGCAGGGGGCCATCGCCCTGGCGACCGCCCCGATCTTCATTTCGCTGTTCGCGATTCTGCTGAAGCAGGAGTCATTCCGCTGGGGGCTGCTGGCGGGTCTGGTGATCGCCTTTGCGGGAGTCATCTTGGTGGCTCTCGGTGGCGGAGCGGCGGCGGGCGGCTCGACCATGGGCACGGCGATTGTTCTCTGTGGAGCGGTCGTGTGGGCGTGGAGCGTAGTGCTGATGAAGCCGCTGGTGGAGACCATCCACCCCTTCGCGGCAATGACCATTTCCGCCTTCGGCGCGGCCTTTGCGCTGGTGCCATACGGCGGGTATTCGCTGATGCAGACCGATTGGGCATCGGTGACGCCCAAGGGCTGGGGCGGCATGGCGTACCTCGCCTTTGTGGCGGGAGCGATGGCATTTTCGGCGTACTACAAGGCTTTGCAGGACCTTGGCCCGGCCCGCACGGGAATGATCCAGTATCTGATCCCGCCGACGGCGGCGGTGCTCAGCTGGTTCATCATGGGCGAGCCGGTCAGCCTGCTTCGCTGGATCGGCCTGGTGGTTGTACTGGCCGGAGTCTATGTCGCCATGCGGAAGCCGCAGCGCACCGCCGCTGCGGAGCCAGCAGCCTGCGCGGCAAACGGGAGATAATGGAAGTCATGCGAGTCGGAGTTGTGGGAGCCGGAGGAATGGGCCGGGTGCACGGAATGAAGTATCGGCAGATGCCGGATGTCGAGCTTCACATCTACGACCGAGATCCCGAGCGGCAGAAGGCGTATTGCGAACAGTTTCCCGACGCCAAGCCTGCCGACTCCTTTGAGCAGCTCATCGAATCGGTGGACGCCGTCGATGTCTGCCTGCCCACCGATCTGCACGCCACGGCGGCAGTGCAGTCGCTGGAAGCAGGGAAGACCACCCTGGTTGAAAAGCCCTTCGCGGGTTCTCTGGAAGACTGCGACCGCATGACAGAGGCCGCGGCCAAGGGCGGCACCCGAGTGATGCCCGCGCATGTCGTCCGCTTTTTTGCCGACTACGAGCGATCACACAATCTGATCGCAGATGGCAAGATTGGCAAGCCCGCTTCGGTGCGCCTGCGGCGCGGCGGAAAGGCGCCGACCGGCTTCGGCGGCTGGTTCCAGGATATCGAGCGCAGCGGCGGCGTCATCCTCGACCTGGCTGTGCATGAGTTCGACTGGCTGCTGTGGACGCTGGGGCCGGTGAAGACGGTTTATGCCCGCTCGGTCCGCATGGGCCAGCAGGTGCCCGATGCCGAGATCAATGGCGACTACGCGCTGATGGTGTTCACCCACGAGAATGGCTGCGTCTCGCACGTCGAAGCCACCTGGATGGACCCGAGCGGCTTCCGGGCGATCATCGAGGCGGCGGGTTCAGAAGGTCTGGTTGAGTTTGATTCGCGCAAGTCGTGGACCCTGACGGTGCATCCGCCGGAGGGCGCTTCGATGGTGCAGACCCAGCTCGCTCCGCATGACGACCCCTACTACCGCCAGCTTCGCGCCTTTGTGGATGCCGTCCGCGACGGAACTCCTTTGCCCGTAACGCCGGAAGAGGGAAGGGCGGCGGTTCAACTGGCTCTGGCTTCGCTGGAGAGCGCCCGGACCCTGCAGCCGGTTATCTTGTAACTTCAAGCCTGCAAAACAAGAAAGCGGCCCGGGAGCGATGCTCCGGGCCGCTTTGATTTGTGCCGGTCGGCGACTACTTGTTTTCGGCGAGCAGGCCGGTGACGGTTTTGCGGATCTGCGCTTCGTTGAAGCCGACCACGACGTCCTTTACGACGCCTTCCTGATCAACCACGAAGAAGGTGGGGTAGCCCCAGCATGCGAGCTTCTTGAAGAGCTCTTCGTTGCCGTAGGTGAACATGTAGCTGTAGCCATGCTCCTTCTGGTAGGCGACGGCATTGTCCTTCTTTCCGCGGGCTTCGCCGCTCTCGCCGCAGTTCGCGCCGATCACGAGGAAGTCTTGATCCTTGTACTCTTCGTACATGGCCTGAAGCTTGGGAGCAGCGGCTACGCAGGGGCCGCACCAGGTGGCCCAGAAATCGACGACGTAGACCTTGCCCTTGAGATCCTTGTTGGTGATGACCTTGTCTTCCAGGGTCTTCATCTTGAACTCAACCATCGGCTTGTTCTTGATTTCGTAGACCTTGTTGCGGTCGGTCTGCTGCGCGCCGGCGGTCAGCGCCAGAACGCCGGTCGCCAGGCAGGCGAGCGCGATGCGATTCATAACCTTGTTCTTCATAGCCTTCAATCCGCTTGCAAGTAAGAGACGCGCAAGACTTGCCTCAATTATACAACTCCCGGGATGAAGGGCGGCAAAAGCAGAAGCGGCCCAGCGCGCTGAACGCTGGACCGCTTGCTGTGATTGAGGCTGGCTTTAGTTGTTGGCCAGAAGAGTGGTGATGACGGATCGCATCTTCTGCTCGCCCGCATCACCGAAGCCGACGATGACTTCCTGAACCACGCCCTCGCCGTCAACAACGAAGAAGGTGGGGATGCCGGTGATCTTGAGGTCGGTCAGCAGCTTGTCGTTGCCATAGGTGAAGGTGTAGCTGTACTTGTGCTCCTTCTGGTAGGCGACTGCGTTGTCCTTGGTCTGAATGCGCTGTCCGTCGGGACCGCGCTCGGCGCAGTTGGCGCCGATGACCATGAGGCCCTGATCCTTGAACTCCTTGTAGATGGCGTCCAGCTTCGGAGCGGCTGCCTTGCAGGGGCCGCACCAGGTTGCCCAGAAGTCGACGACATAGACCTTGCCCTTGAGATCCTTGTTGGTCAGGGTCTTGTCATCCAGGGTCTTCATTTCAAACTTGGGGAATGCCTTGCCCTTGAAATCTTGGGGCTTGGTCATCTCGCCAGCCTGGGTGGCGGTGGTGGCTCCGCCTGCCTGCTGGGCCACCGCCGTAAGGGCGAGAGCGGCGCATGCGGCGCAGGTGATGGCAATTCGGGTTGTCCACTTGCTCATAAGCTTCTCAATTCCTTCCGCCGGACTCAAGTTCCAGCTTCAGGCTGAGGATACTCGCTTTTTGGCTCAGTAGCGAAATCCAAGGATGTCAAGGATGCGCTGAAAGTCTTCGTCGTTGTAGAACTCGACCACCATTTTTCCACCCGGACCCTCGCGATTCACCTGCACCGGAGAGCCGAAATACTCCTCCAATGCGCGCTGGAGCGCTTGGTCATTCGGGTCGCTGGTCTTGGACTGCTTCTTCTCTGAGCCAGCGGCCCTCGGTGTCGCGGCCTGGCCGCGTGCGAGCCGCTCGGTTTCGCGAACGCTGATCCCCTGCTCAAGAATCCGATCAAAAATCTGCTGCTGCTGGCGCGGGGTGTCGGCCATCAGCAGGGCGCGGGCGTGGCCTTCGCTCACCCGGCCTTCGTGCACCGCCGCCTGGATCGTGTCGGACAGTTGCAGCAGCCGGAGGGCGTTGGCGATGGCGGCGCGCGATTTGCCGACTTTGTCGGCGATCTCATTCTGCGTCAGTCCGAACTCTTCCGCAAGCTGCTTGTACGCCCAGGCGCACTCCATCGGCGAGATGTCCTCCCGCTGGACGTTTTCGATCAGCGCGATTTCGAGGGAGCCCTGTGCCGACTCCTGCCGCACGATGGCGGGCACTTCTTTCAGCCCGGCCTTCTGGGAGGCGCGCAGACGCCGTTCGCCCGCGATCAGCTCGTACTGTCCCCCGCCAACGGAGCGGACGACCAGCGGCTGGATGATTCCAAACTCTTTGATGGAAGCCGCCAAGTCGGCGATGGCTTCGTCGGAAAATGATTTTCGCGGCTGGCGCGGGTTGGGCCGGATCGATCCGACCGGAATCGTGCTGAGGGAGGCTGACTCTTCCTCGCCGAGAAGCTGTGAGAGCCCTTTGCCTAAGCCGCGCCGCATTCGCTCAGCACCTCCTTCACAAACTCGCGATAGGCTCCGGCTCCCGTGGAATCGGGGAAGAGCATGACGGCGGGCTCGCCGAATCCGGGAGCTTCGCTCAAGCGCACGTTGCGGGGGATCGGCGTGGCCGAGACCTTGCCGGGAAAGTGGGCGGAGACGTCTTCCGCCACCTGGCGGCTGAGTCGGTTGCGTCCGTCGTACATGGTCAAAACTACTTTTGCGATGCTGAGGCCGGGGTTGATGCGCTTCTGGACGATCTGCACGGTCTTAAGCAGGTGAGAGAGCCCCTCAAGGGCGTAGAACTCGCACTGCACCGGCACGACCAGTTGGTCGGCGGCGGCGAGGATGTTGATCGTCAGCAGGCCGAGGCTCGGCGGCGCATCGATGACCACCCAGTCATAGGCTTCTCTCGCCCGCTCCAAGGCATCCCGCAGCAGAAGCTCTTTGCCCACCGCCTGCATGAGCACCAGTTCGGCTCCGGCAAGGTCGAGGGTTGCGGGAATCAGGTCCAGATTCTCCCAAGCGGTCGAGATAATCGCGCTTTCAAGCGCATCCGGAGTTTCGGGATCGTCCACAAGCTTGCTGAAGACTTCGAAGAGGGTCGCCTGAACATCCTCTTTTGCGACTCCCAATCCGGTGGTGGCGTTGCCCTGCGGGTCGGCGTCGATCAGCAGGACGCGATGGCCTTCAGCGGCAAGTCCGGCGGCCAGATTGATGGCGGTCGTCGTCTTTCCGACGCCTCCTTTTTGATTGACCACCCCCCAAACCGGCACGGCTTCATTATGGCCTGACGAGCCGCCATCGCCCGGCATCTGGGACGCATTGCCGCCCGCAAAAAAGCGGGGCGGCTCGCATCCGAACCGCCCCGCCTATGGTTTGTCTGAAGGCTACGACTGCAGCAACTGCAGAACGCTCTGCGAAGACTGGTTGGCCTGCGCCAGAACCGCCATGCCGCTCTGCCGGAGAATCTGAATCTTGGTGAATTCGGTCATCTCCTTGGCCATATCCGCGTCGCGGATGGTGCTCTCGCTGGCGGTCAGGTTTTCGCTGGCCACGGCGAGAGACCGCATGGTCGATTCGAGGAAGTTGGACTGGAACGAGCCCAGCTCTCCGCGGAGGGTCGAGACCTCCTTGATCGCGGCATCAACGATGCGCATGGCGTCCTCAGCGCCCTGCTGAGTGCTCAGGTCGATGGTGGTGAGGTTCTCGCCCGGGATGCCGCTGGTGCCGAGCTGCTCAGCGAAGATCGAGGGCATGGCAAAAGTGGTGCTCTGGTCGGCATTCGCGCCGATCTGGAAGCGCATCGTTCCCGCCGTAAGCGCGCCGACCGAGGTGGTAGGGGCGTGTCCGTTGCCCGCCTGGGTCAGGATGAGCTTTCCGCCTGATTCCGAACTGAGCGTCAGTCCGTCCTCGCCGGGATGCCGTCCGCCCGTGAAGGTCTCCGTCGTGGTGCCGTTCGGTTCGATCGGAACTTCGACCGTATAAACCGCATCTGTGCCGACCGCCGGAGTGATCGGAGAGCCGCCATTGAGGATGTTGCTCGATTCGACGTAGTTGATGGGGAAGCGGGAGCCGTGCTTGACCGAGGTCAGCGCAACGGAGACCGGACCTCCGCCCACGATGCTGGCCGAGACGCCCGTCTGGCCGGCATGCTGGTTGATCTTGTCGATGAGGGTCGAAACTGTGTCGCCGTTCTCGGCGGTGATGGTAACGCCATTCAGCACAAAGGTGCCGGCCGTGACGGCGGCGTTCGCATCGGCGAAGGTGGTGGCCAGGGCGCCGGTGGTCGTCTGGGTGGCGGCGGTGACCTGGGTCATGCTGATTTCGCCGCTGCGGACCACTTCGCCGCCGACTTCGCTGTTCAGATACAGGCTTTGCACGAGGTCGCTGCGGGTGATGCCGATGGTGGTTCCGGCGCTGCCATTCAGAAGCTTCTTGTCGCCCCAGCTAGTCTGCTGCGCAATGCGGTCGATGGATTGGAGAGCATTGCGGAGAGCCGTCTGGTTGGCGTTGAGCTGGTTGCTGTCCACGACGGCGGTGTTGGCCGAGTGGACGGCGAGCGAGCGGACATTGACCAGCAGACGGGCGACTTCGTTCAGCGCCGACTCTGCGGTCTTCGCCATGTTGATCGCGTCCTGCGAGTTCCGCATGGCCTGCTCAAGCCCCTGAATCTGGGCGCGCATGCCTTCGCTGATGATCAGCCCCGCAGGGTCGTCGGCACCAGAGGTGATGCGGAGTCCCGTGCTCAGTCGATTGACTGTCCCCTGGAACTTGGCTTCGGTGTTGCCAAGCTGTCTCAAGGCGGTCAGGGCAGAAATATTCGTGTTGATCTTCAGGCTCACTAATGCCTCCGAATGCTCGCAAAATTGCTATCTAGCAATCCTTACAGGGTGATCTTCGGCCAAATGTGGAAAAACACTAGGCCGCATTTTTTTATCCCCCGTGGGATTGCTTGGAATAGACCTTTTCCAGACGGATGGCAAAAAGAAAAAGCGCCCGGTAGAAAAACCGGACGCTTCTGTCTAGGTGAGGTGCTGCTTATCGTCGGACCGAGAAGTAGCTGATTTCATACCAGCCGCGATACTCTTCCAGTCCGATAACGTGCTGCGTGTAGTCGGTGCCGCCCCACGGATCGCGATAGGTGTGGTCCGCGATTATGACGGCGCCGCCGCGGCCATCGGTGCGCACGTCGCGCACTCGGTAATCGATGGTGTAGGTGCCTTCGATCAGGTCGCTCATCAGGTCGTAGAAGTCGTCGCCGCGCAGGCGGTACTGAGACTGATCCTCCAGCTCGACCGAGATGACGCGGTCCAGCGGAATCATCCGTCCGATGTCGCGCATATCGCGCCGTTCGAAGGCGCGGACCACGTCATCAACCGCATAGTCGAGCTGGTCGTAGCGTCCCCAACTGGTCGGCTGCCGCCAGCGATAGGTGTTGCGGCTGCGCAGATAGATGTCGCAGTTCCAGCCATCCCAGATCACCCGGTTCAGGCTGATGTAGGCCGGCAGGTGAGGGTAGTAGTACCAAACCGAGGGCACGCAGTACGACGGCTGATAGACGAACTGGTAGTGCGGATACCAGAAGTAGTCGTCGCACCACTGGTTGTTGTAGTGCCGATAGCCGGATCGATAGCTGTTGTTGTCGTTCTCAACTCGGCCGATGCGGTTCTCGCGCCGTGCGCCGACCGCGACCCGGGAGTTGTTGACCTGCGGGGGAGCGCCGATCTGGAAGGGGCCGCTGCCGCCGCGATTGTTCTGCGAGCCGTAGGAGACCGTGCCGCTGCGGGAGATGCCGTCCCGGCGTCCGCCGAGAAGGCTGCCGCCGCGATCGTCGCTGCCGCCGGAGCGCGTTCGCCCCACATCAAAGATGCCTCCACCGCCGCTGCCTGAGCCTCCGCCGCTTCGGATCGGGGGATTGCTTCCGCCTCCACCACCACCGCTGCCAGAGCCTCCGCCCTTGCCGCCAAGGATGCCTCCGCCGCCACTGCCGCCGGACGAACCGCCGGATCCGCCAGAACCGCCGCCATTGCCCTTCTTGCCGCCGCCGCCGAGGATTCCGCCTCCGCCGCTGCCGCCCGAAGAGCCGCCGCTTCCGCCGCCCGAGCCGCCTTTGCCGCCCAGAATGCCTCCACCTCCGCTGCCTCCGGATGATCCTCCAGAAGAGCCGCCTGATCCGCCAGAACCGCCGCCGTTGCCCTTCTTGCCGCCGCCGAGGATTCCGCCTCCGCCACCGCCGCCGGAAGAGCCGCCGCCTTTCTGTTCCTCGCCGCCGTTGTTCTTTTTGCCGCCGCCGAGGATTCCGCCGCCTCCACCGCTGGAGCCGCTGCCTTTCTGTTCCTCGCCGCCATTGTTCTTTTTGCCGCCGAGAATTCCGTCAGCAAAAGCTCCGCTTGTGCCCAGCACAAGCGCTAAACAAAGCGCTCCGAGAGTCCATTTCTGCATTGTTTGCCTCTTGGTAAATTTGACGCGCGACATCAGGCGTGATAACACGCGGTCCTTTCCACTATTATAGAGGAGAACGGATGGGGTGGGAATATGAAACCGTTTGAGATGCACATCTACGTCAGGGCGACGGCTGATCAGGTTCTAAAAGCGTGGACCGAGACGGCGCAGATCACGAAGTGGTTTGTTGCGAAGAGCGAGTACCGAGATGCCTCCGGAACGCTGGTGTCTGAAGCCGTTGAAGGCGGCACTTACCGCTGGGGGTGGATCGAAGGATCAGAAGACAGCTCCCAGATCACCAAGGCCGGCCCGGGAGCCTTCTGGTTTGGTTGGGATCAGGGCAAAGGGCAGGTTCAGGTCCGAATCGAAGCGGTCGGAAGCGAATGCCGAGTCAATCTCAAGCAAGAGATGTTTGAAGGCACGCCCGAGTATGTGGAGCACTTTCAACTGGGTTGCCGCCTGGGTTGGACCTTCTTTCTGACCAACCTGAAGGCGTGGCTGGAGCACGGCATCGACCTGCGCGAAAAGAGGCCGGAACGGTCCGGGGTGCTGAATGCCTGAGCCGGAGACTGCGGTTGCCGTGGAAGAGGCGGCTGTCGAGCCCGCCAAGTCCAAGCGCATCTTCCTCACCGGCGCGGCCGGAAAACTGGGTTCGGAATTCATGGCGGAAGCCAAGCGGCGCGGCTGGGAAGTCGTCGCGAAAGGCATTGACTTCGATATCACCAACGAGCAGCATATGCGCCTGCTCAGCCTCCGCGAGTTCGGAGAGTTCGACTGGGTGGTGAACTGCGCCGCGTACACCCTGGTGGATGACGCTGAGACCAACTTTTGGGAGGCTCAACGGGTGAATGGCATCGCGCCCGGCACCCTCTCCTTCATCTGCGAGAAGAACGGCTGGCGTCTGCTTCACATCAGCACCGATTACGTGTTTGATGGCCAGATGGATCGGCCCTACCAGGAAGAGGACGCGACCAAGCCGCTCAGCAAATACGGCCAGACCAAGCTCTTTGGCGAAAAGCAGGTGCTGGAGCAGGGCGCCGATGCGATCATCTGCCGCACGTCGTGGCTCTATGGCCGTTCCGGCCCCTCCTTCCCGCTGACGATGATCCGGGCCTGGAAGGCGGGGAAGAGCCTGCGCGTGGTGGATGACCAGCAGGGCAATCCCACCTGCGCCGCCGACCTCGCCAGGGTGATGGGTGATCTGATCGAGATGAATGCCGAAAAGGGCATCTATCACACGGCGGGGCCGGAAGAGATGACCTGGAAGGAGTTGGCCGAACGCGCCATCCGCGCCTACGCAATGCATGTCGAGGGCAGAGAGGTTGAGCCGGAAGTGGAGGGTATCGGTACCGAAGACTGGCCGACTCCCGCCCGGCGTCCTAAGAATTCGCGGCTCGACACCACCAAGGTGACCGCCCTGGGCGTGGCTCCGATGCGCCCCGTCGATGAGTCTCTGGCCGACTTCGTGAAGCAGATCAGATTGGAGTAGACCCATGCCCGAGCTGCCGGACATCGAGCTGTACCTGAGCTGTCTGAGAGATCGGATCGTCGGGAAACCGCTGGAAGAGTTGAAGATCTACAGCCTGTTCCTGGTCCGCTCTCCGCAGCCTCAGCCGAAGGAGGCCGAGGGCAGGAAAGTGGTGGAGTTACGCCGGTTGGGCAAGCGGATCGTTTTTCGCTTTGAAGGCGATCACTGGTGGATTCTCCACCTGATGATCGCGGGGAGGCTTAGCTGGCGGGATGACATCCCCGAGGGGCCGCGGCCTTTTGGCAAAGACGGACTCGCCGCCTTTCGGTGGCCTACAGGCTGGCTCGTGCTGACCGAAGCCGGAAGCAAGAAGCGGGCGTCGCTCTATACGGCAACGACCGAAGCCGAAGTGCTGATCCACGATCCCGGCGGCCTCGAAGTAATGACGGCCACGCCGAAGCAGTTCAAGGAGCGCCTGCTCTCTGAGAACCGGACCCTCAAGCGAGCCCTGACCAGCCCCAAGCTGTTCAGCGGAATCGGCAACGCCTACTCCGACGAGATCCTCTTCGCTGCCCGCCTTTCGCCGATGCGGCTCACTTCGGCCCTCAGCGATGAGGAGATCAAGCGGCTGCACAAAGCCGCCAAGCAGATCCTCACCGACTGGTCCAACAAGCTGGCGGATGAGTTCAAAGGGAAGTTTCCCGCGCGGAAGGATGTGACCGCGTTTCGCCCGGATTTCACGGTGCACGGGAGGCACAAGCAACCCTGCACCATCTGCGGCCAGCCGATTCAGCGCATCCGCTACGCCGACAACGAATGCAACTACTGCGCGAAGTGCCAGAACGAAGGCCGGCTGCTCGCCGACCGTTCGCTGTCGCGCCTGCTTAAAAGCGACTGGCCGCGGACTCTGGATGAACTGGAATCGCGCGGCGGCTGATGCTTAGTAGTGGGGCCAGTTCGGTGCGCCCTTCCACAGCGCGTTCATCCGGTCCTTGTTCTCCAGCAGGTACTGCCTGATCTCCTTGAGCGCCGCGTCGCGCTTGGCTTCCGGCCAGGTTGCGACGAAGGCGGGTTTGCCTTCCAGATCGGCGAGGAAGATCGCGGCGAAGTCGGCCACGCGCATTTCGGCGGTGGTGGTTGCTTCCTTTTGCTCCGCTGCCGCGATATCTTGGGGAGCCATCATCGTCGAGCCCCCGCCGCCCGTTGTTCGGTTGTACGAGACCCGGTAGGCCACGCCGCCCGGCGCAGAACCGTCTTCCATCCGCCTAACGGTGGAAGTACCGATCACCGCTTTGTTCTCCAGCAGTTCGGCATAGGCTTCCACAAATTCAGGGATATCCAATAGCCGTGACTGGCTGACCGAGCTCCAGTACGAGGTCGACTCTAGGCCCTTCTTGAGGCTGAACGGACTCTGCTCATCAAGGAAGAGCTTGACTCTCAGTTCGCTCCATGCGGGATCGCTGCGGCTCACCCAGATTGGAATGAGGACATCGTCGGTGAGCGGAGCCACCTTGACCAGCTGCTCGGCATCCGTCAGCGCGTGCGGATCGCCGATTGAGTACCGGGCGGCGATCAGTCGAGGCGTGTTGTTGACAGAATGGCGGCTGTTGTTCCCAGCGGCAAGCCGCAGAAGATTTTCGTCGGTGACGTCTGAGAGCAAAGGGTAGTGTGATCGGCCATCCACCAAGGCGAGGGCGATGGCGAGAGTGGTGGCCGTGTCAACGTCGCCCCGCTTCGCCAACACTTCCTTGATGCGTCGGGCCATGATCGGACCGAACTTCTGGCGATCGGAATCTGACAAGAGATCAGCATTGCGCCTGGTTTCGGGCCGTGCCCCGATGATGTTGTACGGCCCCGCGGGAAAGCGCTGGCCTGCCGTCTGAGTCAGTGCCTTCGCGACGACATCCCACGCCGCAGGATCGATGTCATCGCGCTCCAACAGGTAAAGCCACGCCCCGGCGGGCGAGTTCTTGGAGGAGCGGGCGGCCATCTCAAGAATGTCTTGGGTGATCAATTCGCCATCGGCATTCGTCGGCAGCCAGCTCATTCGGAATATCCCCGCTAGAGCGAGCGTTAGGGCTTGGCGTGTGGTGATGAAGCCTTGCTCCGGCTGATACGGGTTGTTGCCCTGCCGAATCCGGGTCAGCGAGTCGTCGGCTTCGTAGACTTCCATCATCACCGGGACGACTTGCGGGCCACGGTCGATCAGCTTTGCCAGCACCGGAATGTCGTAATACGAAGTGGTGGGGTAAGTCATGGGGTAGCTGCTGGCCTCCCGAACCTCTTTGAGCAACTGCGATGCCTCCAGACTCAGCGAATTGGACGCGCTTGATCCCGCCGATCGAGCAAGGATATCTTCGCCCAGTTCCCGTGCCACTTCGAAGCCGAGACGCAGGGTGGGATCGGAGACCTCCCTGGCCGAAGTCAGCGGCCTGATCTCGGCGATCTGCTTGGTGATGGCCAGGGCTCCGGCTTCATTGCCTTCCAAAGCGAGTTGCTGCGCCTGCTGCAGGCGCGATCGGATATAGACGCTCACCAGATTGACCGCGCTGATCTGCTCGCCGGGCCAGGGGCTCTCGGGTTGATTGTAAAGCTCCTCCTTTCCCGCCAGGTAGAGCATGGCGGGCAGCACCACCGTATGGTCGGCCATTGAGCTGTCGGTTCTAAAGCCGAGCAGCGGGCCGTGTCGGGTGGGGAAGAGTTCGCTGTATTCGGCCGCGCCTTTGTCTTCGATAATCTTGTAGAAGCAGCCGTTCGGCATCAGCACTTCGTCGGCTCCCTTGGCAACCCAACCGACGGCGGCCTTGTTGCCTCGGCGAACTCCATTGCCGGGCATGGTTTCGAAGACGACGCGGCGCAGCTCCATCCCCCGTGGGTCGCCCATGCCGTGGCCGACCAGATCCTGGGTCATCTTCACATAGTCGCCGGGCAGGGCGCCGTTTGCCTGGGGAAACTCATCCAAGGCTTCGCCAGGCGGCCTTGACGGCAGCTCTGCATTTCCTGAGCTGAGCAGAAGGAGTCCGCCAACCAGAATGCCCGACCCAACCAAATTGATGCCCTTCATAGTTCCTCTCGCGAGTGAGTGCCTTGAGCCGCCCAGATGGTTGACTCAATTCTCTCTACTTAATAGTTGTGCAGCGAGGGGCTGGGTTTTGCAGAAACACGATGATTTTTCTGAGCGCTTCCGGTTTGGCGCAAACCGGAAGCGGCATCACTACAGCTTGTTCGCTTCGCAGTACTCTTTGAACTTGCCGAACAGGTACTCCCAGCCTTCGGTGAGATTCTGCTTATTCTCGTCATCCTTCGGGCCGATCATGGAGTTGCTGAGTTTGAACTTCGTGACGCCGTTCTCGCCCTCTTTGAGCCCCATGCGCCACATTGTGACTGCCGGACCGCCGTACTGCTTCGTCATGTAGCCCACGATGTCGATGATGTCGCCCGGCACGATCATCACCACATTGCCCCACAGGATCTGCGTACCGTTCGGAGTCTCCTCATAGAGCCGACCGCCCACATGAGCCTCGAAGCTCATAAAGGGCGACTCTTTGAAGCACAGAAAGTCGCGCGGCCACCAGTCGCTGACCTGGCCCAGCATCATGGTCCAGACCTGATCCTTGGGGCAGTCGATGTCGATTTCTACAACGATGTCGGTTATTTCACTTTGCACTTTTTTCTCCCTCGCTCAATCGCTTCAGGCGGGACGCGGACTGCGCGAGCAGAGCGGTATGACCGTCTACCCACCGCTCCACCACTGCATGGATCGGACCATGGTTGATGTAGTTGTAGCGGCTCCGTCCGCACCTTTCGACCACCACCAGATTGGCCTTGACCAGCACCTCCAAGTGCTTCATCACCGTGCACCGGTCCAACTCCGGAATGGCGTCGCAAAGCTCCCCCGTCGTCCTGCGCTGCTCCTTGAGCAGATCGAGGATGCGGCGGCGGTTCTTTTCAGCGAGCGCCTTCCAGACTCTGTCGTCCACGAAAGATATGTTACCAAATAGTAACAAATAAAAATCAAGTGGCACGTTTGTGATGAGCAGACGCCACAATCTCATCTGCAAGAAATGAAGAAGGCCGCCCTCACCGTGCTGCTGTTGACGCTCTCGAATGTGTTCATGAATGCCGCGTGGTACGGCCATCTCAAGTTCAAAGAGAAGCCGCTCCTCATCGTCATCCTGGCGAGCTGGGGCATTGCGTTCTTTGAGTACTGCCTCCAGGTGCCGGCCAATCGCATCGGCAATGACGTGCTCACGGTGACGCAGCTCAAGGTCATTCAAGAGGTGCTCAGCCTGGCCACCTTCGCCGTATTCGCCCTGGTGATGTTCAAGGAGAAGCCGACGATGAATCACGCCATCTCGTTTGTCCTGCTGATCGGGGCCGCCTACTTCGCGGTCAAGAAGTAGGCGGTCGGCAGGCTGGGGTAGAAACGCCGCATGCCCGGCTTTGCCCTGCTGCCGCTGCTGAGTCTTGCCATGTCCGCGCAGAACCTCACCTGGAGCCCCGAAGGCCAGATCCGCTGGCAGGATGCGCCGCTGCTCGATGTGCGCGACAGCGATTCCGCTCGGGAGAACTCGGAGAGCTTCCCGTACCGGTGGCGGCCCAATACGCTGACCTTCGAGACGAAGCTGCCGGAAGCGGGGAAGGGCTTTGGCGCGATCGCCGAGATGCGGCATCACATCACCGATGCCCAGCACGTGTGGATTCCGCACGTTGCACCGTTCGATGACACGGTGATCGGCGACCACTCGTTGCGGTCTCCGGCGATCATCCTCGCGGACCGCCAGAAGGTGCTGGCGCTGATCCCCGACGTAGACGATCTCCGCCGGGCTCAGGAGGAGGGCTGGCGTGTGTGGCTGGACTACAACCATCCCACTCGCACAATCAAGGTCGCCGCTGGGGCGTACAAGGTCGGCCCGTTCCACGTCGCCTATCAGCCGACTGAGATGGACTATGCCGGGCAGACGGTCCGGATTCGGGTGCATGTGATGACCAGTGAGAGGCCCGAGGACATCGCCAACCCCTACCGCATGGTTTCGCATGAACTGTGGCAGCGCTGGGGGCACAAGGGCTACGCGCAGGGCGGCAGTCAGCGGGCACCCTTCACCACCTACGCCCAGCACGTCGTCAACTGGGCATTCACACCGGAGCCGAACGGCTGGGGCGACACGGTTTGGCAGGAGTTCACCATCGAGGGGCAGAAGTGCGGCGCGCCTGCCTTCATCGTGGATGTTGCGCAGCACCCATCGGTGCCGATGGATCAGCGGCGATGGCGCGAGCAACGGTCGGTGTGGAACCAGGCTTGGTTCAGCACTCAGCGGACCGCGAATGGGCTGCTTCGTTATGCTCGGCAGATCGGCTCCAAAGAACTGGAAGAGCGTGCCCGGCTGATGACCAATGTCGCGCTGCTGGCTCCGCAGCGGGATGGCCTTTTCCCATCGGTCTACACCGCGGGAGGGGGCGGGTACTCGCTCTACAAGGACAATCCCCGCTGGGAGAAGGCGCGGTGGACCAACTCCGACCGCCGTCCTCCGGGAGTCTCTGGCGATGCGGTGCATCTGCTGGACGCCTCTTTTACCGCCCGCCTGCTGCTGGAGTGGCACGATCTGAACCCGGGCGAATTTCAGGCGCTTGGCTTTGTACGTCAGTACGCCAAGCGGCTGCGCGAGCTGCAGAATCCCGACGGAAGCTGGCCCGGCTGGATCGAGCCGGATGGAAAGGTCCCGGCTCCACTGGCGAAGGGGCCGGAGTCGGCGATGAGCGCAGCGTTGATGCTGGAGCTGGCGGCGCGGTTTCCGCAGGAGGGCTGGCAGGAATCGGGACGGCGCGGACTCGAGTATCTGGCGAATGGTCCGGTGAAGGAGGCCCGCTGGGAAGACTTCGAGACGTACTATTCCTGCAGTCGCTGGGGCGGCGATGCGGTCGGGCAGAAGATCGCCCGCAACGGCGTCTACAAGTCGAACACGTTCTCGCCCTTCTGGTGCGCCGAGGCGTTTTTAGCCGGATACCGCGCGCTGGGAGAAGAGAAGTATCTCGCCCTCGGCCGTCGGTGCCTGGATGAGCTTTCGCTGTATCAGCAGGTGTGGGAGCCGCCCACCATCTCTGCGCCGACTCACGGCGGATTTGGTGTGATGAATGCCGACGGCGAGTGGAACGACGCCCGCCAAAGCCTCTTCGCTCCGCTCTATCTGGAGTACTGGCGCGAGACCGGAGCCGACGAGTACCGGGAGCGCGGTGTGTCGGCTCTTCGCTGCTCTTTCGCGATGATGTACTGCCCGGAGAACACGCAGGTGAAGGCGGCTTACGAGAAGGTGCATCCCGCGTTCGGGCCGGAGAGCTACGGGTTTATGATGGAGAACATCAACCACGGCGGCCCCGGCCCCAACGCCATCGGCCCCTTCACCATCTTCACCTGGGGCAACGGCGCCGCGCTGGAGTCGTATGCGCGGATTCGGGATGAATTTGGGGATGCGCTAGATATGGCCAGTGCTTTCGAGTGAGTGGTTAAGAGATACCCTTCACATGCTGACGATGGGATAAGAGGGATTAGACGCCCTGCTTGCGGATGCGCTTGCTGGACTTCTTGGGGGAGAGTTTGCCGGTGCTTTCGTGAGTGGTCTCCGAGTGGTTGGTCGTCTCCTTTCGGAGCTTGTTGACCGCCTCTTGGATCTCTTTCTTGCTCGGGCGTTTCATGGCTCAGATTACCTATATACTGCCGACTCCCATGCGGGTCTTTATTACGGGCGGAACGGGCTACGTCGGCGCTCACATCGTCGTTCAGCTCGTCGCGGCGGGCCACCAGGTCACGATCCTCGCCCGCGACCCGGACAAGATCCCGGCCTTCCGAGAGATGCGCGGGGTCTCGCTTGTGCAGGGTTCGCTTGAGGATATTGAGGGGATTCGGGAAGCCCTGCCAGGCCACGATGCCTGCATCCACAACGCGCTCATCTGGGGCGACGAGGCGGTGGAGCTGGAGAGGGCCGATGGGCACGCCAGCGCGAACCTGTTTTCAGCGGTGGAGGAGGCTGGTATCAAGCACCTGGTCTACACCTCATCGGTGGCGGTTCACCGCCCCTTTCAGCTCGAGATGGACGAGGCGAGCGGACTGCATCCCGCCGACCTCTACGGACAGACCAAGGCGGCAGGCGAGAGGCTGCTTCAGGAAAGCAATCTGCTCCACACGATCATCCGCCCCGGTCCGGTTGTCGGAGAGCCCGCAGTTGCCGGAGCCCCTTTCAAGTCGGATCGCCGCTTCATTGAGTTCGTGAAAACAGCTCAAGGGGGAGGAGAGATTCGAGTGGGGCGTGGGGAGGGGCGGCAGTTCACCAGCGCAGAAGCGCTCGCCCGGTTTTACGCCGCGGTCCTTGCCTCTGAGCGCACATTCGAAACCTATATCGCCGTCGCCTCCGAACTGACTACATGGGAGAAGATCGCCGAGATGGTGGTCGCTGAAGTGGGTTCGGGCGAAGTGATCGTGGAGGACTCCTCCGAACCTTCGCACCTCTTCCGGGTCAACAAGGCCGCAAGGATGGGGCACGGATTTGATGCGCCCGACGCCATCCGTGAACATATCCGCTGGACGATCTCATCAGGTAACAATCAACCGTGAGAATGGGGAACTATGAGGATGTCGACGCCTACCTGGCGGCGGTCGAATCCGACGAGAAGCGCGCCGCGCTGGTGCGCCTGCGGGAGATCATCCGCGAAGAGGTGCCCGATGCGGAAGAGACGATCAGCTACGGCATGCCCGCCTACCGAAAAGCGGGCGGCGTCTTCATCTTTTACGCAGCCTTCAAGAACCACTGCTCCCTCTTCGCCGTGACAACCGGCGGCAAATTCGCTGACGAACTGAAAGACTTCAAGACCTCAAAAGGCACCATCCAATTCACCCCGCATAAGCCTCTGCCCGAGGACCTGGTGAGAAGAATCGTCCGCCAGAGGGTGGTCGATCATCTGGAAGAGCGGTCGAAGCTCAAGTCCCAGCGGAAGAAGGAGTCCTGAGGGCGGCAGGCCGCCCTCAGGTTTTTCACTAGCCGGCCTGTTCTGGAGAGTACGTCAACAGCCAGGTGATGCCGTACCGGTCGGTGACCATGCCGAAGAGGCCGCCCCAGAAGGGCTCCTCGACCGGCTGCACCGTCTGGCCGCCCTGAGCGAGCTGTTCGGCCAGGCGGCGGAGTTCGGCTTCGTCGGAGCAGTCGATGGCGATGCTCACGCGGCCTTCGGGCTTTGAGTTGTCGACGCCCTCATTGCAGCCGCCCATGTCGGTACCCATGAGGGCGAGGCGGTCGCCGATCTCGAGGCAGGAGTGCATCACGCCGGCGTGCGCTTCAGCGGGCATTTCGCTGGCCATCGGCGACTCGCCCATGGTCATCACCTGCAGTTCGCCGCCAAAGCAGTCGCGGTAGAAGGTCATCGCCTCGCGGCAGTTTCCGTTGAATCCAATGTAGGGGTTGAGCTTGATCATTTTGGTTTCCTTGTTATTGTTTTGAAAGTGGGTTATTTGGCGCGGGGAGCCAGCAGATTTCTGACTCGGGCATCAAAACACCAGACCGCGCCCCAGACGAATGCGCCGATCATCAGCGCGAACCAGTAGGGCATCTCGGCCAACACATTCGTGGCGACCGCGCCGCCCAGATAGCCAGTCAGGAGCACAGCACCCAGGGGAGCCGTGCGCGGGATGACGTAGAGAATCAGGCAGGCGAGCTGCACCAGCCCGACCGCCGGCATCACATGCGGCGGGATGCCGAGCTGCTGGCTGGCTTCGACGACGGCGGGGATGTTGGCGATGTGGATGCCGGCATCCAAAAGGAGGAAGGGAACCGCCAGCACCCACAGGATGCGTCCGGTCCAGAGCCGCGCGCGGCTCGGCTGCTCAGAAGCTTCGGTTTGAAGAGTTGTGATTGTGCTGAATGCCATCTCGTTTCTCCGTATTCGAGAAGGCAACGAATGGGCTCTTGCCGTTTGGACAGCCCCGGCGAGAATTTCTGAAAAAAGCTATGCCCGGAGGGAATTCAGGCGGTTGGAGAGGAACGCCTTCTCGGAAGGCGAGTCCGTGAGAGCGAGCGCCTTGGTGAGCAGCTCCTCCGCTTCGGCCGTGTTGCCGAGCTGGATTTCAAACTCCGCCTGGACGGAGTACATGAGGTGGTAGGCGGAGAGCACTTCTAGCCCCGAAATCTCGCGGACTGCCTCCAACCCTGCCTCTGGACCTTCCACCTGACCGACCGCCACCGCTCGGTTCAGCGCGGCCACTGGAGAGGGGGAGACCTGCAGCATCAGGTCGTAGAGGCCAAGGATGCTGCGCCAATCGGTGCTGGCAAAGTCGGCGGCGGTGCCGTGCAGTGCGGCGATGGCGGCCTGCAGATGGAAGCTGTCCAACTCATCACCTGCCGCAGACTGACCAAGGTGAGCTAAGCCCAGCGCAATCATCTCCTGGCTCCACTTGGACCGGTCCTGGTCGCGCAGCAGCAACATGTTGCCCCGGTCATCCACCCGCGCATCCAGGCGGCTGGCGTTCAGCAGCATCAGGGCTAGCAGGGCATGGGTGCGGGGTCGGTCGCCTGCCGGAAGTTCGGCCAGCAGACGCGCCAGTCGGATCGCCTCCGCGCAGAGGTCTTCCCGCACCAGCGCCTCGCCGCTGCTCGCTTTGTAGCCTTCATTGAACAGAAGGTAGAGAGTGCGGTAGACGCCGTTCAGCCGCTCGTCCAGACTTTCGCCAATCGGCAAGTCGGTGGGCACCTGCTCCTCGCGCAGCCGCTCTTTGGCCCGCGTCAGGCGCTTGTCCACCGTGGAATCCTTGAGGAACAGCGCGCGGGCGATCTCGCTGGTGCCGAAACCGCAGAGCGTTTTGAGGGCAAGGATGTGCTGGCTGCTCTCCGGCACTGCCGGGTGGCAGCAGACGAACATCAGCCGCAACACCGCATCCTCGACCTCGCGGCCGAAGTCATCCAGGTCTTCCTCACCCACGCGGCCCGACCACTGGTGGGTGGAGCCGAACATATCGATCTGCTTGCGCCGGAAGATCTGGTCGCGGCGGACGGCATCGAGGGCGAGGTTCTTGGCGGTCTGGGCGATCCAGCCGGCGGGATTCTCGGGGACGCCGTGGTACGGCCAGAGCCGCAGGGCGCGGGTCAGGGCTTCCTGCACGACATCTTCGGCAAGCTGCAGATGCTCCGCGCCCATCTGGCGCACCAGCATCGAGACCACGCGGCCCGCTTCATGCCGAAAGAAGTTATCGGCAAGCTGGGAGATCTGAGTGGGGGTGGACACGCCCTACCGGACGACCTGGCACATGTCCATATCGTTCGCCTCGGCCATGGTGCAGTTGCTCACGATGGGCCGGATCTCGATAATCATGCCGTGCTTGAGCACCGGGCAGAGCTGAGCCGCCGCCATTGCCTCTTCCAGGCTTGCCGCCTGGAGCATCAGATAGCCGCCGACGGCTTCCTTCGACTCGATGAAAGGGCCATCCATCACCACTTGGTCGGCGCCGTGCACGACCGCTCCGTTGTCGGCGAGGGGCTGGCCATTGGTGAGCAGGCCGCGGGCGCGCAGGTCTTCCAGCCACGCCATCATGGCTTCTAGACCCTCCTGAACTTCGCGGGGCGAGAGCCCGGTGTTCCAGGTCGCTCCTCCGCGCATGAGCAGAAGATATTCGTTGGTGGGTGCGCTGACGGCCATGATTGTCTCTAGTATAGATTCACTCTGCGGCCCAGCCGGACTTCAACTCGTGCGCCTGCACCGAAACCTGGCTCGGGCCGCCCTCTGAAAACAGTTCAACCGGCATCTCGTTCCCAGTCGGATGAGAGTAGGTGGTGAAAGAGACGCGGCCGCCCGCCGCGAAGACTTCGATTGAAGTCCGATCGACAAGGATGCGGAGGTCCAGCGTATCCATCTCCGGCACTTTAGCCGACCGGTCGAGGACGGTGAGCGTACGGGTGGGTGCGTCGTAGCGGATCTCGTCGTTGGCCATGCGGAGTCCGAAGCTGGCGTCGGTCTTCACCTGCAGGTGGATGTCGTACTGTCCGCCATTCAGCTCAAGCGGCTTCACGCCGTCCAGTTTCAGCGTCTGCTCGACTTTGCGGCCATAGAGCTGTTCGATCTCGGCCACCGGGTGGCGGACCACGCGCAGGCCGTCCGGGGTCTGCACCAGCCGCAGATCGCACGGGAAGCTCATCTGCTGGTTGTAGGGCATGCCGGGGAAGGGGCCGTTGCCGCGCATCCACGCGATCTGGATGGTGCGGCCATCGGGGGCGTTGGTGAAGGTCTGCGAGGCGTAAAAGGTGGGGTTGTGGTCGCCGATGTGCGGGCCGGATTCGGGGGTGAAGGTGGTTCCATTGAACTGGCCGATCAGGTAGTGATAATCTGCGCCGTAGAAGATCCATCGCGTTTCATCGGTGCCCTCGATCTTCATCTCGAACAGCTCCGGGCACTCGCCAGAGCCGGGCAGGGTGAGGCGGCTTAGCTCGGTCCATGACTTCAGGTCCGGCGAACCATAGAGGGCGAACTCGATCCCCGTGAGATACAGCGCCATGATCCACTTGCCCGAGGGCTCGTGCCAAAAGATGCGCGGGTCGCGGTTCTCTCCGGCGACGTGCGGCAGCACCGCTTCGGGATGCTTGGTGAAGGTGCGGCCTTTGTCGAGGCTGTAGGCGAGCCGCTGGGTGAATGGGTCGCCGGCAGCGGTGTAGAGCGCGATCATGGCGGGGTGGCCGTCTTTGCCAAAGCCCGCCGTTCCGGCCCAATCCATAGCCGCCGAGCCGGACCAGATCGCACCGTGCTCATCCGGCCAGATCGCCACCGGCAGCTCGCGCCAGTGGACCAGGTCGGGGCTCACCGCGTGCCCCCAGCTCTTGATGCCGGAGAACAGGCTGTCGTGGGTGTACTGGAAGAACAGGTGGTACTCGCCGTCGTAGTAGACCATCCCGTTCGGGTCGTTCAGCCAGTTCTTCTTGGCGGAGAAGTGGAACTGGGGGCGGAACTTCTCTTGATACAGCGGCTCCGGCGCGGCGGGTTCGTCCTTCTTCATTTCGTCGCTCTGATGAATCTCGTCCACATTGATATGCCCCCATCCCCCGGTCGCGGTGTCGATGATCTGAATCCGGGCCTGCTTGCCCTCCCACGGCGACACATCCCAGCTCATCCAGCGCAGGGTTTCCGTGTCCTGCGGAGTGGTGGAGGTGCCGGTGGAGCTGGCGACAAGCTCGCCGTTGATGAGGAGGTTGATGCCCGTCTCGCCAGGATGCTTTCCGCCGCCGAGGAGGAAGTTGATGCCGCGGCGCTGGATGGTGAAGGGCGGGGAAGTGAGGGTTCCGGTCGCGCCGTCTCCGCCCAGGTAGGTGTTGACCAGTCCGCGTCCCCGGAAGCCGGTGACCAGCATCTGGTTGGCTAAGGTGCCCCGGGCGGGGGCGGTACCGAAAGCGGTTCCGGTGGCTCGCCACGCGCCGTAACCGGCCTGCTCAAAGTCGGCGATCAGGATGTCCGGTCGAGCAGAAAAAAGCAGCGCAGCCAGCAGGGTCGTCACTTCCGCTACCGTACCTGGCGAAGAATAGATGTATGACCGATTCCGAAGTGATGCAGGAGCTGCAGAAGGCTTGGGAGTACACCTACCTCCACGACTCCTGGGTCACGCCGCTGGCGGAGGTGCTGGCCGGTGTGGACATGCAAGCCGCCCTCCACCGCCCCTCCGAAGACCGCCGCACCACCTGGGAAATCGTCCTCCACATGGCTAAATGGAACGAGAACATCGTCGAGCGGGTGGAGGGAGTTTCAATCTCCCCTACCGATGAAGACCACCACTGGCCCGAAATGCCAACCAATCCAACTCCAGAGAAGTGGGAGGAGGCCAAGCAGCGGCTGGATCGGTCGATTGAGCGAGTCGCGGAGATGCTGTGGACGGTCTCGCTAGACAAGATTCAGGCGAGCGAGTACGGGTTGGCTGATCTCTTGTGCCGGTTTGTGCATATGGGTTATCACTTGGGGCAAATTCAGTAAATAGGGGCACCCTGAATTGTGTGCTAGCCAACCATGAAACTGGTCAGTACTTTCTCCGAATCGCGAGTTCTAGCTGTTGCCTTAAAATAAGAGGATCAGAAGGTAAAAAGCGCTGTGCCCTTACTTCACCTTTTTCGCAGTGGCACAGCCTTTGATATGCCGTAATCGTTACTTCTTCCTCAGTGTCAATGACAGTTTTCATGAGCTCATTAAGTACTTTTTTGCAGTGTTTGCATTTGGCCAAAATGGCGGTCGCAGCAATACACTCTCTTAGTAATCGATTATTTGAAGATTTTGCTAGCTCCAAGGCCAAGTCAATATCACTATTTCTACAGAAAAGTGCTCTTACTGCGCTACCCCTAAGTGTCGCACAATTGTCTTCGTTGCGAGCTAGTTTTTCAAGCAAACTACTCTTTACCTTGGATTCAGAATCCTTGGCAAATTCGGGCACTGCCATCATGTCCAACAATCGAGCCCTGTCTGAGTCAAGAGGGTACTTACCCTTCTTAAATGCTTCCCATGCTTCTTCTAGGACAGCACCACGGTCCGGTAGCATTAACAGAATATCGCCCCATTGCCCAAGTGCATCCTTTGATCTCTTATAACTTTGTACAAAGCTTCTGAGTACAAGCTTCTGGGTTTCCTTGGCGCCGTTCACGTCTGTTGCGAAAAGCTCTCGCAGTCTGTTAAGTAGAAACTTATCGAGAGGAGTTTGTGGGCGATTACTACTGGCTCGTTCAAGCATCATCCCGCAAATGAAGCCTGCTTTCGCTGCCGTCGCATTCTTATCGATGCTGCCATAGTAAACTTCGCGAACTAGTTGAAACTCTGATCTATCCTGTAATTCTTCTTCCCGATCAATATGCTTTGATTTACTGTCATTAAACACTAGTCCTAGATCACTAATAATTGCTAAAGTGGCCCTGTAAGAGGCCTCGACAGCGCTTGGGTACTTATCGAACCACCAATATTCATCTGCCCAGCGTAAGTAATGAGCGGATCTTTCGCTAGCCACCTTGTCCGCATTAAGTAAGAAAAGGTCTCCGAAAAAGAAGGCTGTTTGTGATGATTGTGGCAAGCCATCTTTTCCATCCATTATCAAGTCAAGTATCTTGCTGAAGCTTTTCACTCGACCACCCATCTTGGGGAACCACTCCTCCATCTCATTGATCAACCGTGGCCTCCTTATGTTGTCAAAATACCTGCTTAAATCGGTCGTTAAGCCAGCTAATCCACCCCTCTCTCTTGGGCCTAGCTGTTTTATCAACTCAACACGCTTATCTTCGAATTTACGCCAGCGATCACGATTGTGGGGTTTGACCTCAGGGAAAAGTCTCTTGGGTAATGACTTGTCAAACACGAAAGAATAAGAGTTGGGAGACCAGTCTTTTTTGCATTCTAATGCAAATTCTCTTGCAGATAGCTCGAATGCTATTTGACTCGCTACCGATAACCGAGCATGCGTCCTGAAGCTATACTGCTTTTTTGCCGCCAGGATGAAGGTCGCGGCACTAGCATAACCATCACGATAGTACTGCTCACCAATTGCAGCAATTCTTCGCTTTATGTCACGGTCATAATATACAAGGGCTGCTGGTAAGGGTTTTGGAACAGGGAGGCTGTCAATTTCATGGGCTGCGCCCGAGACATAACTCCTGGCAAGCTTCGAGGCATCTGGAAGCACCTTGATATAATACTCAACCAACGCAAAAGTAAAAAAAATAGTAGATGGTACTCCCGACGGGATTCGAACCCGCGATCTTCGCCGTGAGAGGGCGATGTCCTAAACCGCTAGACGACGGGAGCACGTTGTAGCAGGCCCAGAATTATACCCCGTTTGAACCTGAGTGTCAAGTTGGTGGGACTCCGGACGGACCTGAGTTTGTAGTCTGTAGATTGTAGTTGGTAGGGTGGCCCGGCTTGCGCCGGGCTTAAGAAACCCAGTTCTACTCGCCGCCTTCGGCTTGCTTGCAGAACTCTTCGATATCCTTCTCGATGATCGCCAGACTCGACGCCCAGAAATCTTTCTCCCGGATATCCAGCCCAAACCGCGCCACCAGGGAAGCCGCATCGTCCATCCCGGTCGAGGCCAGGAGCGAGTCCATCTTCTCGGGGAAGTCGAAGGGTTCCTTTTCGTACTGCGCGTAGAGGCCCATCGCGAACAGCAGCCCGAACATGTACGGGAAGTTGTAGAAGGAGCGGGCGGGGGAGTAGTAGTGGGGCTTGGCGGCCCACATGTAGGGGTGGTAGGTGCTCAGGCCGTCGCCATAGGTGTCGCGCTGCGCCTGCTCCATGATCTCGCAGAACTCGCGCGCGGGCATCTCGCGGGTGGCGCGGCGGGCAAAGACTTCGCTCTCAAAGAGGTAGCGGCTGGTGATGTCCACCACGGTCTGGCAGCAGCCCATGATCGAGGCTTCGAGAATAGCCAGCCGATCCTCGCCTTCCGCCTGTTGCAGAGCCGACTTCTTGACAATCTGCTCGCAGAAGATGCTGGCGGTTTCGGCCAGGGTCATCGGGGTGCGCTTCTGCAGCGGTTGCCGCTCGCGCAGGCACATGTTATGGTAGCTGTGCCCCAGCTCGTGCGCCAGGGTCGCCACGGAGCCGAAGGCGGGCTTGAAGTTCATCATCACCCGCGATTCGCCGTCGATGGTGCCCATGCAGAAGGCGCCGTCGCGCTTGCCCGTGCGGGGCTCGGCGTCGATCCAGCCGTCTTCAAAATGCTTCTTCGCCAGGCGGGCCAGGGGAGTCGAGTAGCTCTTGAAACGATCCTCGACATAGGCGCACGCCTGATCCCATTCCCAGGTCCGCTCTTTGCCGACGGGGGCAAAAAGGTCGTGCCACGGCAGCGCGCCGCTGTGGCCCAGCAGCTTCGCCTTGGCCTCCAGGTAGCGGCGGAAGGCGGGGAAGGCGTCGCGGGCCGCGCTCATCATCGCCTCCAGCGGTTCGCGGTCCATGTTCGAGACAAATAGGGTCGGCTCCAGCACGTCGGTCCAGCCGCGCCGCTTGGTCAGCGTGATCCACTGGCCCTTGATGCTGTTCATCGCCATTGCCAGGGGCCGCTCGTGCTGCTTCCAGGTCTCCAGCTCGGCTTCGTAGGCGCTGCGCCGGACTTCCGGGTCGCGGTCGTAGGCCAGGGCGCGGATGGCGCTCATCGGCTTGGTCTCGCCCTCCCAGGGCACTTGGATAGTGCTGCTGACGTTCCCGTAGAGCCGCGCCCAGGCCGAACCGCCGCTGCGGTCCAGCTCGGCGGCCAGGTCCTCTTCGCCCTCTGACATCTGCTTCGCGGCGGCCTTCTTCATCCGGCTCAGCGGGAAGGAGTGGTCGCGCAGCGGGGGCAGGGTGCGGTAGACGGCGTCCAGATCCAGCCGACCCAGCCAGGCGGTCAGGCGGCTTTCCAGCTTGGCCAGCTCCGTCTGCAGCGGCTCAAGCTCGCTCCGCTTCGATTGGGCCAGTTCGTTGTCCACGTCCGTGCTGAGAAAGCTCATCACGTACGCATTCAAAAGCTGGAACCGCTTCGCGGCCGAATTGAAGAGGTCAAGAGCCTCCTGCAGCGCGGCGGCGTGGTAGTCGGTGGTGTCGAGCGGATCGCCGGCTTCTATGGGAACACGGCGGCAATGCAGCTTGAGCTTGGCGATCTCATGGTCCGTTTGGGCTATTGATTCCGCAAAAGAATCGGACTCTAGACTAATAAAGTACTGCTCAAGGGTCCATCTGGGTAGCTGGGCTGTCATACTCTTTGGGCATCACTGACCTGCGCCTCACAAATGTTAAGCCAGTCGACCACTCGGCGGCTCTGAGGCAACAGCCAGGGAACACCGGTGTTACCTTATGAGGGTCGAACTCGACAAGACTGATCTCGAAATCCTGCGCCTGATGCAGGAGGATGGCCGCATCACCAATGCGGAACTCGCCCGACGCGTCGGGCTCTCGCCGCCGTCGATTCTGCAGCGCGTCCGCAAGCTGGAAGAGCGGGGCTGCATCCGCGGCTACCAGGCCGTGCTGAACGGCGAAATGCTGGGCTACGACCTGCTGATCATGGTGCAGGTGAGCCTGGGCCTCCACGGCGACAAGCCGGTGGACGCCTTCCGCCAGGCCATCGAGGGCGTGCCGGAAGTACTGGAGTGCCTCCATGTGAGCGGCGACTACGACTTTCTCCTGCGCATCGCGGCGCAGGATATGAACCACTACGAGCGGATCGTCCGCGAAAAGCTGAGCACCCTGCCGAGCCTGGGCAAGATCCAGAGCTGCTTCGTGCTGAGCGTGGTCAAGGAGAACGAAGGGCTTCCGCTGGGGACATGACCTTTCTCCGCGTTTCCGGCGAGCTTGATCTCGATGATATGAATCGGATCTGGTCGTGGGTCTACAGCAATGAGCCTCCGGCCGAACCGCTGTCGCCGCCGGGAGAGGGATCAGGCTACTTCCTCGTTCGAAATGACGAAGGCGAAGCCGTTTCGGTCTGCCAAATCTACGACTATCAGATGAGCCGGGGCGATGCGGTGCTGCCCTGCGGCGGCATCGGCGGAGTCGCCACGCCCATCGAGCATCGCGGAACCGGAGCCGCCGCCGCCCTCATGCGCGGATGCCTGCGCGAAATGCACAAGTCCGGCCAGGTGATCTCTGCGCTTTACGGCTTCCGCGAGACGTACTATCGCCGCTTTGGCTATGAGATGTGTGGATGGCGGTGGCAGCTCACCGTGCCGGTGGCCCGTCTGCCCAAGCTCGAGAAGTCTCTGCCGGTCCGTCAGATCGACCCGAAGGATGTCGCCCTGCTGGACGAAGCCTATCGGCCGATGAGCCGCCGAGTGAGCGGATTCCACCAGAGGACCGCGGCCGATTGGAAGGACCGGCTCGGCAAAAAGCCGTCTCCGATCTACGCCGTCGGCGATCCCATCGAAGCCTATGCGTGGGTGAACCTCAAGGAGTTTTGGGGCACGGCCGAGGTCGGCGAGATCGGCTGGTCCACCCGCCGCGGATACGAATCGATCATGGCCGTACTGCGCGATGCCTGCCACAACCAGAGCACGCTCAAATGGCAGGAGCCGCCCGCCAGCCCCTACATCGCCCAGTGGGCCGACCAGGGAGCCACCCCGGAAATGGCGCGGTGGAGCATGTTCCGCGTCGTCGATGTTCCCGGTGCGTTGCGGCTGCTCAAGCCGGAGACTTCCGGCTCGTTCTGCATCGACGTGCTGGATGAGGAGATTCCTGAGAACAGCGGCCCCTGGCAGGTGGAGTGGACGCCGGGATCGGTGCAGGTTTCGCCGGGAGGCGAACCTGATCTGGTCTGCGATATCCGGCCCTTTTCCCAGGCGCTGATGGGACAGCCGTCGCTGGCCGAACTGGCCGGGCACGAGGCCGTGCAGGTTCTGCGGCCCGAGGGCCTGATCGCCGCCAACCAGTTGCTCACTCCGATGCCGGTGATGTGCAGTGAATTCTTTTGAACCCGTGAAGAACTGAGATGGATATGAAGCTTGATACCCTTGTCGTCTACCTGGGCTCGCGCCCCGAGCCTCAGCACGGCGCCGTTGTGCCGCCGATCTTTCAGAGCAGCACATTCGCGCAGACCGCTCCGGGCGAGTACGGCGAATTCGACTACACCCGCACCGACAACCCGACCCGGTCGATTCTGCAGCAGACGCTGGCGGCGACGGAGAACGCCAACTTCGGGCTGGCCTATTCGTCGGGCATGGCGGCGGTCGACTGCGTGATGAGCCTGCTGCAGGCCGGCGATCACCTCATTACGGGCGACGACATCTACGGCGGCACCTATCGGTACCTGCTCGACGTGGCGGCGAAGCGGGGCATCGAGTTCACCTTCACCAAGCTCAACTCGACCGACGATCTGGACAAGGCGCTCAAGCCGAACACGAAGATGGTCTGGTTCGAGTCGCCGACCAACCCGCTGCTGAACCTGGTCGACATCAAGATGATCGCCGACTGGTGCAAGGCAAAGGGATTGATCAGCGCGATCGACAACACCTTCATGTCGCCCTACTGCCAGCGGCCGCTGGACCTGGGAATCGACGTGGTGATGCACTCGATGACCAAGTTTCTGAACGGCCACTCCGACGTTGTGATGGGCGCGCTCATGGTCAACGATGAAGAGCTGTACACCCGGCTCAAGTATCTGCAGAACGCCATCGGACCGACGCCGTCGCCCTTCGACTGCTTCCTGGTGCAGCGCGGCCTCAAGACGCTGTGCGTCCGGATGGAGCGGCATGTGCAGAACGCGCAGCGGGTCGCCGAATTCCTGGATCAGCACGCCAAGGTGGAGGAGGTCCTCTATCCCGGCCTGCCCTCGCACCCGCAGTACGAACTGGGCAAGCGGCAGATGACCGCTCCGGGCGGCATGGTCTCATTCCGTGTGAAGGGCGGTCTGGAAGAAGCCCTGCGTGTGCTGAAGGGAACCGATGTCTTCACCCTGGCCGTATCTCTGGGCGGCGTCGAAAGCCTGATCGAACAGCCCGCCACCATGACCCACTTTGAGATGCCCAAAGAGGCGCGCGAAGCGGTCGGCATCACCGACAATCTGGTGCGGCTGGCCATCGGAATCGAGGATGCGGACGACCTGATGGCCGACCTCGACCAGGCGCTCAACAAGGCTTAGGCCCTGCCGGACGACCCGGCCTTTTGGCGATAGTCACCGCCTTTGGCCGGGTTCAGCCGTCAGAATGAAGTGAATCGAGGAGACACCTTATGGCTCTGAAACGAATTGCAGCATGGACGATGCTGGCCATCGCGGCCGGCGCCTTCGCCCAGGGCGACGCGAGCAAGACTCTCGTCACCGTAAACGGCGAGGCGATCAAGGGAGATGAATATGTTTCGCGCATGCAGGTCATGCCGGGGGTCGGCCGCATGGTCGGCGACTCCTTCATCAGCGCACAGCCAGGCTTCCTGACCCTTCAGCAGCTCATCAACGAGCGGCTGATGATGCAGCTGGCCAAAGAGAAAAAGGTCTATCCCACCCAGAAGCAGATCGACGACGAAAAGGCGTACATGGAGCGCAAGTACCCCGACATCAAGAAGGCGTACGAGATGCTGGGCGTCACCGAGGCCGAGTACACCTATGCCATCACGGTTCGGCTGTGCGAATACAACCTGACCACCATGGGCGTCACCGTCACCGATTTCGAGGTTGAGAACCACTACAAGACGCTTCTCAGCAGCACCTACACTGTGCCGACCCGCTACACGCTGCGCATCATGATCGTGGATACCGAAGCCACCAAGGCGAAGGTCGATCAAGAGATGGCGGCCGGCGCAACCTTCGCGCAGATGGCGACCAAATACAGCGTCGAGATCTCCACGAAGAACAACGGCGGCCTGCTGGGCGATGTGGCGGAGGGCGCGCTGAGCGAAACGCTGCTCAACCAGGTGAAGGCGGTCAAGAAGGGCGAAATGACTCCCTGGTTCCTGACCGGATCGAACTGGACGAAGCTCCTGGTGGAAGACGTGAAGCAGAAGCAGGTGATCCCCCTCGATGCCAATCTCAAGTTTGAAATCAAGCGGAAGCTGATGATGAACGGCGGACACAGCGTGAATACGCTGGCCGACTGGATGGACGAGATGCGCGCCAAGGCGCAAATCGACTACAGCGGCACCCCGTTCGACGACGAGCTTAAGAAGATGTTTGGAAAGGGTGGAAGCCTCTGAGGCTCTCGCTCAGCTTGGCCTGAGCGGAAGCTACCAATTCCACCAGGCCCCAAGTCTGCTGACAATTGATCAGCGGGCGCACCAGGTCTTCTCTGGATTCACCGGCGGAGCGCAGCTCAGGGCAGCGCTCCGCTGGCGCATTTCTGAAGATGTTGCTTTATGGCTACTAGGCGATGAGCCGCAGGAAGTTGCGCTCCGCGACCTCCCGGATGAGCTGGTCTCGACGGTGGTGCTTCCCGCCGCAGATCCGGAGAATCCCGGCGGCCTGTACGGGCTGGTGTGGGTGGTGGATCGCCTGCTGGGGCCGGGCGGATGTCCGTGGGATCAAGAGCAGACCCACGAGAGCCTCAAGAAGCATCTGATCGAAGAGTCTTACGAACTCTGCGAAGCCATCGACGAGGCGGACCTCGACAAGATGCGCGAGGAGTTGGGCGATGTCCTGCTTCAGCCGCTCATGCACACGCAGATGCAGCGGCTGGAAGGCGGATGGGACATCGACGCCGTGGCGCAGACCATCACCGAGAAGCTGATCCGCCGCCACCCGCACGTCTTTGGTGACGTGGAGGCGGCCGATGCCGACGAAGTGCTCCGTAATTGGAATCAGATCAAGCTGAAGGAGCGCGGCGAAAAGCCCGGCTCGATCCTGGACGGCGTGCCGAAGTCGATGCCCGCGCTGATGCGCGCGATGGAGATCAGCAAGCGCGCCGCCCGGGAAGGGTTTGAGTGGCCGAGCATCGAGGCGGTCTGGGAGAAGGTTGGGGAAGAGCAGACCGAATTGAATCAGGCGGTTGCATCCGGCAGGGCGGCTGATATTGAATCAGAACTGGGCGACCTGCTGTTCTCGCTGGTCAACATCGCCCGCTGGCTCAAGCTGGAGCCCGAACAGGCCCTCATGCGGATGGTGGATCGGTTTGTCCGCCGCTTCCGCGAGATGGAGGCCCACAGCGACCGTCCGCTGCGCGAGTTGAACGCGGAAGAATGGAACGATCTGTGGGAGCGCTCTAAGGCCAAGCTGGGCTAGCGGTCGCCGGCTCTTCTGAAGTGCTGTTGATCTCATCCAGCACGGAGCGGATGTCCCAATCATGCTCCTGCAGCATCTTGCGCGCCTCATCTTCGGTGGCGGTGCTCAGTTCGCGCACGATCCTCACGCACCGTTCGCGCAGCTTCTGATTCGTGGCGCGGACATCGACCATCAGGTTCTCGACCACCTTTCCGGCCAGCACCATCGCCCCGGTGCTGATGCGGTTGAGGGCGAGCTTCTGCGCGGTGCCTGCCTTCAGCCGGGTCGAGCCGGTGAGCACCTCGGGGCCGGTGTTGATGAGGATGGGCAGATCGACGTGCTCGAAGAGCGGGGCGTTGCGGTTGTTGGCGATGCCGCATGTCCACAGCCCCTTCTGACGGGCGTGGCGGACGCCGGCCACCACAAAGGGAGTGCGGCCGCTGGCCGCGATGCCGATGACGACCGCCTTCGGCGAGAGCTCGAGTTCGTTCAGAGCGCGGACAACGGCGGCTTCATCGTCTTCCGCGTGCTCGTTCGCGCGGTCCACGGCCTCGGTGCCGCCCGCGACGACGGCGACAAAGCGGTCGGGGTCGATGCCGAAGGTGGGGGGCATTTCCGCCGCATCCATTGCGGCGATGCGTCCGCTGGTGCCTGCGCCGATGTAGATCACTCTGGCTCCGGCCTGATAGGCTTCTGCCGCCTTCACCATCGCCTGGGCCAAGCCTTCTTCGGCGTGCTGGAGAGCCATCATCACGGCCCGCTCTTCCTCGTTCATCAGCCTCACGATCTGCTGAGGCGTCATCTTGTCCAGTCCGATCGATCGCGGGTTGCGTGCTTCTGTGCTCATGTCAGCAACTTTTGGGCAAGCCTGGCAGCGCCCTCCACTGGCTCCCTTTCAATAATACTGACCGAATAGGGGGCAGCGTTCGTTTGATTCAGGACATCTTCAAATTCCGTTGAGAGTGCCGGGCTGATCTTCCATAGCCCTCCGGTCAGGCCCAGATTCACCGTTCCGTAGCCTGCGAAGTGAAGATGGCATTCCTCTGCCAAGGCGCGGAGTCCTTCCTTCACCGCTAAGACGGCGTATTCGGCTTTGTGTTCAGCATCTCGGATGGCCGCCGCCCCGATCTGAGCGATTCGCTGAGCCGGGGTGAGATGGCGGTAGAGGGCGGATGCAACGTCATTTGCATCGTCCGATTGAAACTCGGCCTGCAGGTGCTCTTGAAGTGCGGGACCGAGGGGCAGTCCACGGGCGGAGATCAGCGTGTGCCACAGCGCGCGGCGCCCGATGAAGCAGAGCGATCCCTCGTCGCCCAGCAGCGGGCCTCCGCCGCCGGTCTTTCGGGTTCCGCTGGCAGCATGTGAGCAGATGATGGCTCCCGTGCCCGCGATGACCACGCCGTTGATCTCGTCTCCGCCGGCCGCCAGCGCGGCTTCGTAGTCGGCATAGGCATCCATGCAGGGCGCATGGAGGATGGAGCGGAGCAGGTCGAGAGCGCGGACGCGGTCGGCGCTCGTCAGGAGTCCGGCAAAGCATCCGGCGATGGCCGATACCGGAGGGCAGCCCTCCAGGCACTTGGCGACATTTACGGCCAGTTCCTGCTGGGGAGTCGAGGCGAGGTTGGCGGGGCCGCCGCGGCCTTCAAAGACCGTTTTGCCCGCCTCGTTGAGCGCGAGCGCTCGAGACGACGATCCTCCGCAATCCAACCCCAGTGCGAGCCTCATAAGGCATCGCGGACGATACCTTAACAGGCTAAACTGGCCGAGATGCAGAGATATGTCGGCGGCGGCTTTCCCAGGGGATCGCGAATCGCCCTGATCGCCAATGATGCTCTCGGCAACTTCGTCGTCTCGACCCCCCTCATGCAGATGCTGAAGAATCAGGTCGAAGACTTGACCCTGCATCTCTACAGCGGGCACAGAATCGCCGAACTGGCCGACCGGTCTCCGCTGGTCGACGCCCATTTTCCGCTCTTCGGCATCACGCCGCGCGAGTTTGGCCGAGAAGTGCAGGACCGCAGCTACGACTTCGTGATCAATGTCGAAGATCACCCCTGGGCGATTTCGGCGGCTGCCATGCTCTGCACGGAGAAGACGCAAGTCGTCGGACGCTGTCTTACCCGTGACGGACGGGGATTGCTGGCCGCGTCTGATGATGAGCAGGGCAGGCTCCACGACGATAAGGAGTGGATTCACGCGGCGATCACGGATCGCTACTCCATCCTCGACACGGGGCATATCTCCGAAATCTTCTGCCGGCTTGCCTATCTCGAAGGGCCGGTGCCGAAGGCGGTGGTGCCCCTGGAAGACCCTGCCCGCTCGATCCCCGATGTCCTCATCTCAGCCTCGGCCAGCCTGACCAATAAGCTGTGGCCGCTGGAAAGGTGGCGGCATGTCCTTGCCGGACTCAAGCAGAAAGGCTTTACCGTCGGCCTCCTGGGGGCCAAGCCCGGCGAGCAATCGAAGTTTTGGGATGGAGCGGTGACCGAACAGGCGCTGGTCGATGAGGGGCTGGCCTCAGACCTGCGTGGAGAGCTTTCGCTGCCGCAGGTGGGCGGTGCGATGCAGCAGGCCCGCCTGGTGCTGACCATCGACAACGGCATCCTTCACATGGCCTGCGCCTCGGGTGCGCCCACGGTCGGCCTTTTCCGCAACGGCATCCATCGCCTCTGGGCGCCTCCGGTAGATCACCTTTTGGTGGTCGAACCGGGCGAAAAGGGAGAAGTTGCCGCACTGAATCAGGAACTTGTATTGGCCGAATGCCTTAAGATTATTGAAGAATCTCTTTAGAGTCTTTAATCCCAAATCGAAACCGACTTCAAAGAATAGCGGTAGAGCAAGGGTAGAACTAAGAGGCAGCGCCTATGGCCGACGACAAGATGCATGATATCCCCGCAAAGTGCCCCATCACGGGCGAGCCGCTCTATGTGAGCGAGCTGACCAGTGAGGAGACGGGGGTCACCATAAGGGGCAAATTCCGGGTTCCGAAGGTCGCGATGATCGACCCGGCTTTTCAGGAATTTCTGGAGATCTTCCTGAGATCCCGAGGCGTCATCAGCACTGTAGAAAAGGAGCTTGGAATCAGCTATCCCACCGCCCGCGCAAAGCTGGACGCGATGCTGGAGGCGATGGACATGAAGCCGTTTAAAGAAGAGCGGCGGAATGGCAAAGCCGCGGACCACAAGCGAAAGATTCTGCAGCAGCTTGAAGAGGGCAAGATTACGCCGGAAGAGGCAAAGCGCAAGTTGAGAGGGAGCAAGTGAAGGAAGAGATTCGCAGGATTATGAATCTGGTGAAAGAGGGCAAGCTTTCGCCGGATGATGCTGCCGAGCTGATCGAGGCGTTCGAAGAATCGCCCGACGAAGAGGAAGAGGACGCGGTGGAAGGCGAAGAGGAGGCTGCGGCCGAGGCTGAAGCCGATTCCGAATTCAGCGAAGAGACCGAGTCCGCCGAAGGCGAGCCGGGCAGCAAAAAGGAAGACCCCTTCAGCCGCCTGATCGGCTCGATCGAGAAGATCGGCAAAGATGTCGCCAAGAACGTCAACTGGTCCGACATCGCCACGCAGGTCCGCACCGGGGTAGGCAAGGGCATCAATGCGATCAAGGAAGCCGCTGATGAAGCCGGCGTTTCCAAGGGCTTCGGCGTCCTCTTCGGCAGCCAGGAGACCAAGCGCGTCGAACTGCCGTTGCATGTGCCGGACGGAAAGACGCTCCGCATCGAAGCCACCTCCGGCTCCATCGCCGTCCGCGGCGGAGCTGAGCTGGGGTCGGTCGATGTGACCGCGGGCTTCCGCGCCTACAACGAAGAAGAGGCGAAGAAAAAGGCCGACGCGTACTCCCCGATGATCGAGGAGACCGAGCAGTACATCGCGCTCAAGCTGCAGGAAGGCCCGGACAGCAGCGTCGAGGCGGTGATCAATCTGCCGGAAGGCGTTCCGGTTGAGATCCGCAACACCTCGGGCGAAGTGACGGTCACCGACACCAAGAGCGGCTGCCGCATCAACGGCACCAGCTCTCAGGTGAAGCTGAGCGGCATGGATGGCACCATCGAAGTGCATGTCGCCAGCGGCGATGTCAAGATTTCCGACTCGAAGTCTTCGATCCTGACGGTCGAGACGAAGTCGGGCGATATCAGCATCACCGATGTCGCGGCGGCCATCAACATCCGCACGTCCAGCGGCGACATCAGCCTGACCGGCATTTCCGGTCGGACCCTGAGCGCCGAAGCGGCTTCGGGCGATATCAAGGCCGACATCGAGCATCCCGTCTCGGGCAATGTGAACATGCGCACGGTTTCCGGCGATGTGACGCTGGAGATCATGGATGGCAGCGATTGCCGGGTCTCGCTCTCCACGCTGCAGGGAACCGTCTCGACGACCCTAGAGCTGGAAGATCGGAACGAGCAGTCGCTCAAGATCACCGGACGGCTGGGCGATGGCTCGGGCGCGATTGATCTGAGCGCGGTCAACGGCGATGTTTCGCTCGGCTGGCGGAACAGCGAAACTGAATAGGCTCCCAAACGGGCTCCGATTCATTTGCCACAATAGCTCTCATGGGCTATTGGCTGATGAAATCGGAGCCTGAAACTTACGGCATCGACCACCTGCGCAAGGCGGGGAAGCCGGAGATGTGGGAAGGCTGTCGAAACTACACGGTCCGCAACTTCTTCCGCGATTCGATGGAGATCGGAGACATGGCGTTCTTCTATCACTCCGTCAACCAGCCGGTCGGCATCGCCGGCACCATGCGGATCACTTCGGAAGCCTATCCCGACCCCACCCAGTTCGACCCCAAGAGCAACTACTACGACCCGAAAAGTCCGAAGGACAATCCTCGGTGGCTCCTGCGGGATGTGGAGTTTGTCGAGAAGTTCAAAGAGGTCATCTCGCTTCAAGAGCTGCGCGAGACCGAGGGTCTGGAGGAGATGCTCGTTCTCCGCAAGGGGCAGCGCCTGAGCGTCATGCCCGTTGAGGAGAACGAATGGAAGATCATCATGGAGCTGGCGAAGCGGCAGTAGCCGCTTCGCGCTAATCCTGCAGCGCCGCGATGCCCGGAAGCTCGCGGCCTTCCAAGAATTCCAGCGAAGCCCCGCCACCCGTGCTGACGTGCGTCATCTGCTCAGCGACGCCGAACTTCTCTGCGGCCGCAGCCGTGTCTCCGCCGCCGACGATGGTCACGCCTTCGCATTCGGCCATCGCCTGCGCGACCGCCTTCGTGCCCTCGGCAAAGGGAGGCATCTCGAAGACGCCCATCGGGCCATTCCACAGCACCGTGCCCGCCTTTGAGATTTCGAAGGCGAAGGCGCGGCTGGACTCGGGGCCGATGTCCAGGCCGAGCCAGTCGGCGGGGATGGCGTCGATGCCGACGACCTGAGTGGGGGCTTCCGCGCTGAACTCAGCGGCCACCACGACATCGGTCGGCAGGACAATCTGGCTGGAGTGATCGCGCAGCAGTCCAGCGGCGTAGTCGAGGCTCTCAGCGTCCAGCAGAGACTTGCCGATTTCATAGCCCTGCGCTTTGATGAAGGTGAAGGCCATGCCGCCGCCGATGAGCAGGCGGTCGGACTGGGCCAGCAGGTTGTCGATGACCTTGATCTTGTCGGAAATCTTCGCGCCGCCCATGATCGCGACCAGCGGTCGCGCCGGGTTCTCCAGCGCCGCGCCCAGGTGCTCGATTTCTTTCTCAATGAGATAGCCGGCAACGGAGGGCAGATAGTGGGTGACCCCCTCGGTCGAAGCGTGGGCGCGGTGGGCGGTGCCGAAGGCGTCGTTCACAAAAACATCGGCGACGCTCGCGAGCTGCTTGGCAAACTCGGGGTCGTTGGCCTCTTCCTCGTTGTGAAAGCGGAGGTTCTCCAGAAGCACCGCCTGTCCCGGCTTCAAGTCCTGACATGCAGCCGCGACTTCGCCGCCCACGCAATCTGGCAGAAGCTTCACGTCTTGCCCCAGCAGCTCCGAAAGCAGCTTGGCGACCGGCGCGAGGCTCATTTCCGGCACTCGCTGACCCTTGGGCCGACCCAGGTGGCTGCACAAGATGGCAGAGCCTCCGGCGTCGAGGATGTGCTTGATCGTCGGCAGGGCCGAAGCGATCCGGCGGTCATCGGTGATCCGCTCGCCGTCGAGAGGAACATTAAAATCGCAGCGCACAAGCGCCTTCTTTCCGGCGAAATCGATCTGGTTGAGCGGGCGGATCGACATGAGTCACAGAAGTATATCTATCCTAATGCAGATAGGGTGGACCGGCAGAATCTTCATGGGTGGTTGCAGGCTGTGATAAATAATAATAGAAGGCAGTAAGCCTATTTAAGGGCGAATGAAGGAAATAATAATTAGTAGATCGCTGAATACATTGGCCTATCATTAGTTTTCTGGTTGCGGCAGGATATGCCCAATGACCACGCGCGCAGAGAACGAGCAGAGCCCGCATTTTGAGACGCAGCTCCTTCATGCTGGACACAGCGGCGACCCGACGACCAAGAGCCGGGCGGTGCCGATCTATCAGACCACCAGCTACCTTTTCGACGATGCCAGCCACGCGGCTCGGCTGTTTGGACTGGAGGAATTCGGCAACATCTACACCCGCATCATGAACCCCACCACGGAGGTTCTGGAGCAGCGGATCGCCGCGCTGGAAGGAGGCAGCCATGGGGTGGCGACGGCCAGCGGCCAGGCGGCGGAGACGCTCGCCATCACGACGCTAGTCGAGCAGGGCGGAGAAGTGGTGAGCAGCTCAAGTCTGTACGGCGGCACCTACAACCTGCTCCACTACACGCTGCCCAAGTTCGGCATCAAGGTGAAGTTTGTCGATCCCTCGGACCCGGAGAACTTCGCCCGCGCCACTACTGACCAGACCAAGCTGTACTACGGCGAATCGGTGGGCAACCCGAAGCTCGACACGTTCCCGATCGAAGAGGTGGCCGAGATCGGGCGGAAGCAGGGCGTGCCGCTCCTGATCGACAACACCGCGACCACCCCGTACCTCGTGCGTCCGCTCGATTACGGCGCGGCAGGCGTGGTCCACTCGCTGACCAAGTTCATCGGCGGGCACGGCACCTCCATCGGCGGAATCCTGGTGGATGGCGGCAATTTCGACTGGGGAGCCAGCGGCCGATTCCCGGGCTTCACCGAGCCGGACCCCAGCTACCACGGACTCAAGCTGTGGGAGACCTTCGGAGACTTTCCCGGCCTGGGCAATGTCGCCTTCGGCCTCAAGGCCCGGCTCCAGGGCCTGCGTGACCAGGGACAGTCGGTCTCCCCATTCAATTCATTCCTCTTCCTGCAGGGGCTCGAGACGCTTCATCTCCGCATGGAGCGGCACAGCCAGAGCGCGCTGGCCGTGGCCGAGTGGTTGCAGGAAAGGCCCGAGGTTGCCTGGGTGAACTATCCGGGCCTTCAGGAGAGCGCTGTGACCAAGAAGTACCATCATCGCGGCCTCTTTGGCGGGCTGATCGGGTTTGGCATCAAGGGCGGCTACGAGGCGGGAGTCAAGTTCATCAATGCGCTTGACATCTTCTCGCTGGTCGCCAACATCGGCGATGCCAAGTCGCTGGTGATCCACCCGGCCTCGACGACCCATCAACAGCTCACGCCCGAAGAGCAGGCGACCACCGGCGTCACGCCGGACTTCGTGCGCCTTTCCATCGGCCTGGAGAACGTCGACGATCTCCTGGCTGACCTGGATCAGGCACTAGCCGCCAGCCAGGGTTAGGCAAATGAAAAGGGCGGAGACTCCTGCCTCCGCCCTTTTCGCTTTTTCCAAGATGCCTTAGTCTTTCGCCTTGACCTTGTCGGGGATCTCGACCTTCATTCCGGCCTTGATCTCCAGCTTCTTGAAGATGCCGGCGCGGAACTCGATGACGTACTTCGACGGTCCGGCGCTGGAGTAGTCGGTGTCGATGTCGAGAGCCTTCATCGTGTAGGTGTTGAGGATCTTCTTGTCGGCGGAGCAGTAGGCGATGTCGAGCGGAACCAGCGTGTTCTTCATCCAGAATCGCTGCGGCTCGGCCTCCTTGAAGACGAAGATCATCGCATCGTTGTCCTTGAAGTCCGAGTTCTCCAGGAACATCATGCCTTCCATCCGCTTGAGGTAGGTGTCCATCACCCACGCATTGAATTCGTGTTCGCCGATCTTGAGCTTGACCCGCTCCAGATCGTCTAACTGATACATCCGCTGCGGGACGTGGCGGTGCTTGTCCTGGCTCTGCTGTTCGCCGGACTGCGCTCCCGACTGACTGCCGGTGGAGCCGCCCGTCTGTCCGCCTTCTGCGCCGCCCGTTTGGGGCGCTTCGATGGTGTGGGTTTCGGCAGGGGCCGGAGCCGGAGAGGTGCCGGTTGTGCCGCTGGCGGCGACCGGGCTGGATTGGCAGGCAAGCAGGGCGAAGGCGGGTATCAGAGCCGTCAGCATAAGCGATCCTCGGAAGCTTTTCATTGGCTTCTCATTGGTTTGACGCCCCGGCAGCCGTCTCGGTGTCGGGCGTTGGGGCAAAGCTCGACCACTTCTGCTCGAACTTGGTGATGTCGTCGGCGTATTCCATGGTTGTTCCAACCAGGTCCAGCCCCTTCAGAAGCTGGTCTTTCACCACGGGAGAAATCTGGAAATTGAATGTCTGCTCACCCAGCGACACAGTCTGGTTGGGCAGATCGATGGTGACCACGGCCCCCGATCCGGCATCGACCAGGTGCTGGTGATCATCGGCCTCCAGCTCGACCAGCAGCAGGCCGCAGTTGGCCGAGTTCTGGCGGAAGATGTCGCTGTAGCCTGCCGTATCTTCGGTCACCTTGGCGATGACGGCAAGGAAGCCCGCCTGCTGAATCGCCCAGACGGCGTGCTCTCGGGAGGAGCCGCAGCCGAAGTTGGTGCCCGCCACCAGAATCGTCGCGCCGTAGGCTTCCGGCTGATCGAGCGGAAAGTCGTCGCCGCGCACGTCCTTGAAGAGCAGCTCGCCGTAGCCGGAGCGGCTGACTCGGCTGAGGAACCGGGCGGGAATGATGCGGTCGGTGTCCACCTGATCTTCGGCATAGACCGCGATCTTCCCGGTGTGGACAGAAAAGCCAGACATGACCCTATTCTACTTCGACATGCTCCGCCACTTTGAACTCCCGTTCCCGGCGAGAACCGCAATCCAGGTCAAGAAACGGCAGAATGGGGCGGGGAAGAATAACTCTTGTGAAGCAGACCGCTGAAGCGGAATGGCTGGGCCGGGTGCGCGAGGCGATTTGGTCGGTCATCGAGAACCTGGATGAGCCGCCGACCTATCGGGAGCTGGCGGACCGGGCGGGCTTCTCGCCGTACCACTTCCACCGCGCCTTTCGGGCGCTGGTGGGAGAGTCGCCTGCCGAGCTGTCGCGCAGGCTGCTGCTGGAGCGGGCCTCGCACGAGCTGACCTATTCTGAGCGGAGCGTCGGCGAGATCGCGATGGATGCCGGATTCGAGACCCCGGAGGCATTCACCCGGACGTATCGTTCGGCCTTCAGTGTGGCGCCGTCTCACCATCGCCGCCACGGCAACACGATCATCTGGCTCGGCTCGCCCAATGGAATCCACTACCGGGTGGATGGCCAGCCCGCTGAACTGGAGCTGCTTCACCTGAGAGAAAACCCCATGGAAGTCCGCACTGAAAACGCGACCGATCGATCATTCCTCATGAAGACGCACAAGGGCCAGTACAGCGGCCTGGGCCAAGCCTGGGGCGAATTCGCCGGCTGGGCCGGACCGCGCGGCCTCTTCGGACCGTCAACGATCACCGGCACCATCTACGTTAGCGACCACGACACCACCGCGCCGGAGGACCTGCTCTCCGACCTCTGCATCACCTGTCCAGAAGGGTTCGATGCGCCGGAAGGGATGAAGGTCGGGCAGCTTCCGCAGGGAAGATGCGCGGTCGGCACCTTCGTTGGCTCATATCAGGAGCTGGGTGATGGCTGGGACAAGATGTATGGCGAAGTTCTGCCGCAGAACGGGTTCAAGCCCCGCGCCGCGCCGTGCTTCGAAATCTACATCGACAACCCGAGCGTCACGCCGCCGGAAAAACTGCGGACTGAACTCTGGGTGCCGATTGAGTAGGATTTCACCTATGGAGCACCGGATTGACACCCCGCCGACCCGCAAGCTGGTCATGAAGACCATGATGGGGTCGTACGATCAGTTTCCCGAAGCCTGGCCCGCCTTCATGGGCTGGGCGGGCCAGCAGGGCCTCTTCGATCCGGAGGGCTTTGCAGGCACGATCTACATGACCAATCCGATGACCTGTTCGGATGAGTCGGAGTACCACACCGAACTGTGCATGACGGTGCCCGACGATTACGAAGCACCGGAGGGATACAGCACCGGCCATTTCCCCTCCGGCAAGTTCGCCCGGATCACCTACGTCGGCCCCTATGAAGGGCTCGGAGAAGCGTGGAGCAAAGCCTGGGAGATCGTCCGCGAAAACTACACGCATCGCGATGCGCCGTCGTTTGACATGTATGTGGACAATCCCAGTGTTACGCCGCCTGAGAAGTTGCGGACCGAGCTTTGGATTCCGGTTGAGTAGCTAGGGTTGCGTGATGCGGAAGGTGCTGAAGAACTCTTCCGCCAGCTTCTCTTCGCCGCTCTTGGGCGGTGAGACAACGATCAGGTGGTAGAGCTTCTCCGGGGTGAGCACCGCGAGGTGGTGGATGTGCGCCGCATCCGGGATCTCGATGCGGAAGCGGGTGGCGGGGAAGCCTTGAACCGGGTTGTCGGAGAGGCTGAACAGCTTGATGCGGTTCATCGTGCGGGAGCCCTGCTTCAGGTCTTCCAGAATCTGCGCTTCGCCGCGTCCGTTGCGCCAGGCGTCGGTCACGGTGAATGACCGGACCGAATAGCTGCGGCTGCCCTCTTCGGCCTCGGCCGACCAGACCGGAAACTCGCCCACCTCGTGCTTGACGTAGGCGAGTTCTTCCAACACCGGGGTCGGCATCAGGATCTGGTAGGGCGCGCGCCAGCTCTTGTAGAGCCGCCAGGGTCCGGCGGCGGGCGCAAAGGCGGTCAGAGCCAAACCCGTCGCCAGCAGCCACACCCTCATTGCGCTACACCAGCCGCATGGCGCGGCGGGCCTCATTCATTGTCTGACCGGCCAGCTCGCGGGCCTCTTCGGCTCCCTTGCGGAGAATGTCTTCGATGGTCGCATCGTCGAGCTGCGCCCGCCGTTCACGCATCGGCCGCAGATATTCGTTGAGGGCTTCGGTCAGCTCCTTCTTGTTCTGCATGCAGCCCCGCTCTCCGGCCACATCCTCTGCCCACTGCGTCTTCCATTCAGGCGAGTAGAGCTTGAGGTACTGGCACACGGCGCAGCCTTCGGGGATACCGGGATCGGTTTTCTTGATCTTGCTCGGCGTCGTGAAGGCGCTGCGGATGCGGGCCGCGGTCTCGTCTTCGGTTTCGTTCAGGTAGATGCAGTTGTCATATGACTTCGACATCTTGCGGAGGTGTCCATTGTCGTCGGCATCCAAGCCCGGAACCTTGGAGCGGGTCTCATCCTCGTTGATGATGTCCTTGAAGTCGGGGAAGACCTCTCCGTAGCGTGCATTGAAGGCGCGGCCGATCTCGCGGGAAAGCTCCAGGTGCGGGGCTTGGTCCTTGCCGACCGGCACTCCGTACGGCTTGTACAGCAGGATGTCTGCCGCCTGCAGAACCGGGTAGCCGAGCAGGCCGAACGGGATGTAGTTGCCGTCGGTCAGGTTGGCGACCATGTCCTTGTAGGTCGGGTTCCGCTCCAGCTTGCCCACGCCGACAACCATGCCGAGCAGCAGCGTCAGCTCGGCGTGCTCCTTCACGTGCGACTGGACAAAGATGGAGGTCTTATCCGGGTCGAGTCCGGCGGCGACGAAGTCTTTGGCCACCTCGCGGCTGTTGTAGGCGATGTCGTCCGGATCGCCGCTTTGGGTCGTGAGCACATGCCAATCTGCGATCATGCTGTAGAGCTTCCAGCCTTCGTTCTGAAGCTCCACCCACTTGCGCAGCGCCCCTTCATAGTTGCCTATGTGGAGCTTTGGCGATGTCGAGCGCATGCCGCTCAGGATTCGATTGTTTGTGCTCATGGTGATTGATCTAGAGGCCGCGCAGGAAGAAGCTGGTTAGCCGCATGGCTGGTTCAAAAACAAAGGTGAGCAGGGAGGGCATTCCGACGCTATCCATCCACTGCGACATCAAGATGAGGCCGATCAGCAGAAACACACCGACCTGCTGATTGAAGCGAAACCAGTGGTATCGCATCTTCTCAGGCATCAGCAGTCCCACCAGCCAGTGGCCATCAAGCACGCCGAGCGGGATCAGATTGAACATCATCAGGGCCAGGTTGATGATCACACCTAGGAGGAATAGCTGGCCAAACCAGCTCCCTGTTACTTGGGGCCAGGCAAAGGCCGCCAGCCGAAAAATGATTGCCCAGATGCCGGCCTGAATCAGATTGGAGAGAGGCCCGGCTGCCACCGCCATGAAGAAATCCCATCGTGGATTCCGCATTCGGTCGGGTCGCATCGGCGCGGGCTTGCCCCACCCGATGCCGAATCCGACGAGCGTCGTGATGATGATCATGATGGTGCCGCTCAGCTCAAAATGCTTTGTCAGATCGAGCGTAACGCGGCCCTGAAGCCTCGGCGTGGGGTCGCCTGCCATATCCGCCACTTTGCAGTGGGCGTATTCATGCAGGCCGATCGCGGTGAAGATCACGATCGCCGTAGCGAGAAAGTAGCCGAGGTCTCTTTCCATCAGGACGAAGGTGTTCCTAGACCCTCAGGCACCGACTCGCGGGCGAACATCTCGTCCCAAGTCTCCGGCCGCTGGACCAGATCGGTGCGCCCGTCAGCGCGGAGAAGGATGGTCGCCGGGCGGGCATAGCGGTTGTAGTTGCTGGCCATGGTGCTGTTGTAGGCGCCCGTGCAGAGGACCTGGATCAGATCGCCCGGCTGGATGCAGCCTCCAACTTCTACGGCCTCGAAGAGCCGATCCGTTTCGCAGTGTCGCCCCGAGATGGTCACGGTCTTGGTTCCGCCGCATTCCCGCTCGGGGTCGGTGATGTGCCGCACCGGGTAGGGGCTGCCGTACATCGCCGGACGGGGGTTGTCGGCCAGGCCGCCATCCACCGAAACATAGGTGCGCGTGCCGCCGTCCTTCTTGGGCACGGTCTTGATGACGCCGACCTCGTACAGCGTGACGCCGGATTCACCGACCAGCCAGCGGCCCGGTTCGTGGACCAGCTTCGGCTTCTCCAGACCCGCGCCTTCCAGTGCCTCATTCATCGCGTCAGCAACCGAGGCGCAGTATTCGTCGACCGGAGTCGGCTGATCCTCTTCGGTGTAGCGGATGCCCAGCCCGCCGCCGACGTTCAGCTCGGTGACGATGAATCCGTGCTTCTCCTTCATGTCGCGGGCAAAGGCCGCGATAAACCGTGCACCGTCGATCTGCGCGGTCGGGTTCAGGAGCTGGGAGCCGACGTGGCAGTGGAAGCCCTTGACCGGAAGGCCAAGCTCCAGGCACCGGACCAGCGCCTTCTCCGCGCTGCCGTCGCCGATATTGAATCCGAACTTGGTGTCCGACTGGCCCGTGGAGATCTTTGCGTTGGTGAGCGGATCGACGCCAGGTGAGAGCCGCAGCATCACCGGCGGACAGGAGACGCCGAGCTTGTGGATGCGCTCGATCTCCTCGTGGCAGTCGATGATCACCTTGCCGACGCCGCACTTGATTGCGTATTCCAGTTCGCTTGTGCTCTTATTGTTGCCGTGCAGGTGGCATCGCTCGGCGGGGACTCCGGCGCGAAGGGCGGCGGTCAACTCGCCCTCGCTGGCCACGTCGATCAGACAGCCCTCTTGGTGGGCGATGGCGAGGACGGCCAGGGTGCTGTTGGCCTTGCTGGCAAAAGCGACCTCCGAGTTCGGCCAGGCCGCCTGCATCGCCTTGATGTAGCTTCGCATGCGGGAGCGCAGGTGCTCTTCAGAAAGAACATAGAGAGGCGTTCCGTGATCCCGTTTGATCTGGCGCGCTTGGGCGTCAGACAGGATGAATCGGGTCTCCTCTCGGAGGGCGGCGGACATGGCGCGAATTATGGCATAGCCCTAACCTGAGCTCTAGGTGAGCCGACGGGCTACAATAGGGCCTGTGAAGCGCGTTGCAATCCTTGGCTCGACCGGCTCGATAGGACGGCAGACCTTGGATGTGATCAGGCAGCATCCTGACCTGCTTCATCCGGTTTCGCTGACCGCTCTGAGCAACACCGACTCCCTCCGCAAGCAGGCCGAAGAGTTTGGCGTCCGCCGCGTGGGCGTGATGGACGAGGCTGCGGCAAAGGCCGCGGGAATGCCCGGCGGAATGGGCGCCGTCATCGACGCCGCGACCGCCGATGATGTTGATATCGTCGTGGTGGCCGTCGCGGGCGTGATCGGCCTGCTCCCGACGCTTGCCGCCATCGAATCGGGCAAAGACATCGCCCTGGCCAGTAAGGAAGTTCTGGTCTCCGCCGGCGAAATCGTCATGCCGCTGGTGCGGGAGAAGGGAATCACCCTCACCCCCATCGACAGCGAGCACAGCGCCCTTTTCCAGTGTCTACAAGGGGCGGATCCGTATTCGGTCAAGAGCCTGGTGCTTACCGCCTCGGGCGGTCCCTTCCGTGGCAAGAAGCTCGCTGACCTTGAGAACGTCACCCAGGAGAACGCCCTGGCCCACCCCACCTGGAACATGGGCGGGAAGATCACCGTCGACTCGGCGACCTTGATGAACAAGGGTTTGGAGGTGATCGAGGCGCGGTGGCTATTCAACATCGATGTGGACAGCATCGAAGTGGTGGTCCACCCGCAGAGCATCATCCACTCCATGGTCCGGTTCATGGACGGCTCGGTGCTGGGTCAGCTCGGCTGGCCTGATATGCGGCTGCCGATCCAATACGCGCTTCTGTATCCCGAGCGGGTGCCGAACCGCCTGCCCGATTGGGATCCGGTCAAGACGCCGAACCTGACCTTCGAAAGCCCGGACCGCGAGACGTTCAGGTGCCTCGACTTGGCGTATGAAGCGGTGCGGAAAGGGAAGACCACTCCCTGCGCGCTCAACGCCGCCAACGAAGAGGCGGCCAACGGCTTCCTCGAAGGCCGATGCAGCTTCTTGGACATCCCCCGGATCGTCGAGACGGTGATGACGCAGCACCTGCCCGTGGAGCCCGATCTCGACCTGATCATCGAAGTGGATCGGTGGGCGCGCGAAGCGGCCCGCGAATTGATGGCCTGACGCATGGGTGCAAGAGGCCCGTTTGAAACAGCGGCGGCAAACCGTCCGCTGCGCTGTAGAGTAAAGGTGTAGAAGATGGAGTTTGCAGACTCTCTGCTTAATGTGGGCCGAACCGTTTTGGTGCTCCTGGTCACGCTGACGGTTCTGGTGGCGGTTCACGAGTTGGGCCACTATCTCTTTGCCCGCTGGACGGGAATGCACGTCAAGGCATTCGCCGTGATGATGGGGGGCATCCGCCGCACCGACCTTAAGGAGTGTCTGCGGCACCCGCTTGCGCCCGCAGGCGCGGTCTGGGCGGCAGGCCTCGTTTCGGCGCTGGTGCTCTGTGCGGGACTGCTGACGGCACAGCCCGCCTTGACCCTTGCCGGATTCGTGCTCTGCACCTTCGCCATCCCGATCTGGGTGGCGCGCCGGCTTGAGGCGCTCTATCACCTTGCCAGTTTTCAGGGGCTGATGCACCTCATCTGGGCGTGGGGCGTGGGCGTGATGCTGCTCTTTGTGGGCACGCGCTTTCAGGCTTCAATGACGGTCAACCTGGGCATGCTTTTGGCGGGATCGCTGATCGGCCTTATGGTCCTCTACTACCGGCCCGTTCTGGGGCGGTCCGAAGGCTCGGATGAGATGGGCTTCGGCGAGATCACCGTCTGGGATGCAGAAGGCAAAGTCCGCAAGCAGCAGGTCCGCTACCGTCCGGTCTGGGCGCGGACTTCCAAGTCCGGCACCGAATTCTCCCTTTTAGCCTTGCCCCTGGGCGGCTTCGCTTCGATCAAGGGCATGCATCCGAAGGAAGACGGCAGCGAGGTCAGCGTGCAGGATGGCTTCTTCAGCAAGAGCCCCGTAGCGCGCCTTTTGGTTCTCTTTGCCGGACCGCTTTTCAGCATCGTTTTTGGCATCCTGCTGATGTTCGGCACCCTGACGCTGATCGGCGAGCCGGAGCTGGGCAAGGAGACCGTGGTCCAGGTGGTGAAGGATGACCCCGCCGCCGTCGCCGGCATGAAGAGCGGCGACCGCATCGTCTCCATCGGCGGCCAGACCATCGAAGACTTTCAAGACATCGTGAACGGCCTCCGCGATCAGGTGCAGAAGACCACGGTGGAGGGCAAGACCACCTACGAGCCGGTTCCGGTGGAAGTCGCCTATGAGCGCGACGGCGAAACCTTTACGACGACGGTCACTCCGAAAGTCAGCGACGGCCCCGAACCCGTGACGGACCAAGACGGCAACCCCACCGGAGAATCCCGAGTGCAGGCCCGCATCGGCATTGCCAGCGAGGCCGAGGTAGTGGGCTACACGCCGCTCCCGGCAGGAGTCGCTTTTGCCAAGGCGGTGGCCTACCCGTGGACTCTGGTCAAGCGGTTGGGTGAGATCGTTGTGAAGCCCGCCAAGGCCAAGGAAACGCTGGGCGGCCCGGTCAGCCTGGCCCAATCAAGCTCATTTGCCGCGAACAACGGCATCTACTGGATGCTCACCTTTGCGGCCCTGCTCAGCATTTCGCTGGGGGTGCTGAACCTTCTGCCGTTCCCGCCGCTGGATGGCGGACAGATGGTCATCGCCTTCATTGAACTTCTGCGGGGCAATCGACGCCTCGGCATCGCGGTGCAGGAGCGCCTGCAGCTGGCGGGCATGATTCTGGTCGCCCTGCTGATGGTGGCGACGATCTCGATAGACCTTGGACGGCAGACCGAAGCCAAGGCCGCGCCTGCGGACGAAGTCGAGCTTCTGCCGGAAGAGTAGAGAAGCAACTTTTCAAACACAAAGAAGCGGCGTCTTCCGTAGGGAAGACGCCGCTTTGCTTTTCTTAGTCAGGTCCTGAGATCAGCCCTTGAGAGCCTGCGCAACCTGGGTGGCAATGCGCGCCTTGCGGCGGGCAGCCTGGTTCTTGTGGATGATGCCGCGCTGTGCGGCCTTGTCGATCTTCTTCTGGGCGGCAACCAGTGCCGTCTCCATCTTCTCCTTGTCGCCTTCGCTGATGGCCTGGCGGACGTGCTTGACGTACGTCTTCAGGGCAGTGCGGGCCACATGGTTGGCCGCACGCTTCTTTGCGATTCTTCGGATATCTTTCTTCGACGATTTCAGATTCGCCATATACTCTCTTTCCTAAGCCGGGTTATGGTACCAGATGGTGTGAAGGGTCTTAGTCCTTCAGAATGAACTTCTTCTTCGACTTGTCGAAGCCTTGCTCAACCTTCTTGTGGTCGTAGTGCCAGACCGGCGAGCCGGAGCGCTGGTAGAAGCAGACGTAGCTGCTCAGCAGCGAGGCCAGCAAGCGGCGGCTGGTGCGGCGCACAACGTTGATCTCCCAAAGGACGGTCAGGAAGTCGGCTCCCTTCGGCCAGTGCGTCATCACTTCGCACAGGATCTCAAAGGTGCTCTTGTCCTGGCTGTTCGAGGCGATCTCGCGCAGCTCTTCCATCCGCTGGGTGCTGATGTAGACGACCGGGTCGGTCTGCTCGAGCCACTTGAACTCGAACACGTTGGCCTTCTCGGTCTTGGTGAGGCTGAACACCGCGCCGGATTCGACCGGCTGCTCAAGCCACCACTCAAAGAGGTTGAACATGAGCCGCAGATCGTGGTTCACCCACACCTGCTGCTCCTTGCCCGAAGGATCGATGAAGATCAGCTCCTGAACGCCCGGCTCGGATTCGAACCAGCCGGTGGGGAACTGACAGAGCGGGAAGGTGCCCAGCTCGCGGTGGACCGGCTTCAGGACGAGCCGCATCTGTTCCGGCTGCGTCTTCGGCTCCGGCATGATGTCTTCGTCCATCACGTCGGTGGCGAGCGGGTGAAGCATCAGCTTTCGCAGGCTGGTGCTCAGGCCCTCGTCAGACAGCTCGGCATCGACCGGGTCGCCGTCCTCCAGCTTCTTGTCGGACTTGACGAAGATGAAGGGCTCCGGAATCTCGTTGATGAAGTCCGGCGCGAGGCCCGGCTTCTGGAACCGGTCGCCGCCCACCCAAGACACGCGCTTGTCGGTCTTCAGAGCGTTCATCACGTTCGCCAGGTCGTCGGGGAAGGTCTTGACGGCCGGAGTGATCTCGAACTGCGACTCGAGAATCTCGGTGGCTCGGCTGGAGTCGTCGGAGCCGAGCACGGTCTTCACCATCTGCTCGATGTCCTCCTTCTTCAGCTCAAGCGGAGCGACGTCTTCGACTTCGATGGTCGCGGTGACTTTCGAGGAAATCTTGGTGGCCGTCTTGATCCACTCGCTGGCTTCCGACTCGGGGCTCAGCGTGCCCGTGCCGCCCAGCACGAAGCCGGGGATCGAAAGCAGCTCGGCGTTGAACGCCTTCCAGTCGTAGTGATGCGAGGAGTAGGAGTCGGCGGGGTTCAGCGCGCGCCATGCCGCGCCGCCCAGGGCCTTGATGTTGACCGGAGCCGCCTTTTCCAGAGCGAGGATAGTGGCGTCCTGGTCGTACCAGTCAAACTTGCCCAGCTTCTTCTCGGCCGCTTCGATGTCGGCGACGGTGATGCCGTTCAACTGTGCGGCGATCTCGACCGGCTCATCGGTGGCGGTGAAGACCACGCTGGAGTGGACGACCGAGCCGCTGCGGGTGAGAAGCAGGTTCGGGTCGGTCTTGGCGATGCGCTCGATGGCGCGGGCGCAATCGTCGATCTCGCGGTGGTAGATGCGGCAGAGCTCTTCAGCGATCAGCATCACCGGCATCGGAGCGCCGAACTTCTGCGCCATCAGGCGCACGACTTCGGCGAACGGACGGCCCTTGCCTTCAACCTGCGCGGCCGGAACCCAGCGGCGCTCGTTGTAGGCGAACATCTGAGGGTTGGAAGCCAGCAGCGAGCGGACAGCGGCGAGGCCGAGGCCCTCCGCTTTCAGCTTTTCAGCGATTTCGCTGGGCTTGACGACCTCATGAAGCTTGGTCAGTTGCTCCAAAATAAGGCGGTCGGCGTAAAGTCTTGCAGACAGTTCTTCTGGCTTTAGCTCCGGGCTCGCAGGCACTCAGATCTCCTTTGCATCTCGGGTAAGAGACGCGACCTAACATTATGCCACGCTGCCCGCTCATTCCCTGGGGTTATTTGGGTCTGCAAAGGTAGCATCTCTTTCATGTTTGGCCTGCTCGCCTTTGCCGCCGCGATGACCCATGCAGAGACCACCCTATGGATGCCCGAAGTTTTCGGCGATTCCATGGTCCTCCAGCGCGGAATGAGCGTCCCGGTGTGGGGCAAGTCTGTGCCCAACGGGGAAGTCACGATTTCCGTGCAGGGCCAGTCCGTTCGGGCGCGGGCCGACGCCGAAGGCAGGTGGAAGGCGAAGCTGGCGCCGCTGCGCGTCTCGAAGGCAGAGACGATGACCGTGCGCGATGCGCAGACCAATCTTTCCTTCGCCAACGTGGCGGTCGGCGATGTCTGGATCTGTTCGGGACAGTCGAACATGGAGTGGCCGATGGCCGCAGTCAACGACAGCCAGGCCGAGATCGCCGCAGCGAACCATCCCGATATCCGGCTGTTCCAGGTGAAGAACAACGCGGACCCGAACTGGCAGGGCGATGTGGAGGGTGCATGGGCGGCCTGCAACCCGGCGACGGTGGGCGGATTCTCAGCCGTTGGCTACTTTTTCGGCCGGTCTCTGCACCGCACGGAGAATGTTCCGATCGGCCTGATCGACACGACTTGGGGCGGCACGCTTGCCGAAGCCTGGACTCCCAAGCGGCAGGCCGGCGAGAGTCCATTCATCGCTCCCCAGGTGCAGGCCCTCAACGAGTACTTCGCGGCCGTCAAAGCGGCTTTTCCAAACTGGCAGGAACTGCTGGCGAAGCGGCAGGGCGGCTTCTATCCCGATACGGGCAACCTGGGAGAGGCGCTTGGTTGGGCGGCTCCGGGCGGCGCATACGATCATCAATTCGAGCGGATTGAGGTTCCGGTCGTCTTCAGCACTGTGGATCGCTTGAAGATGGACGGGGCGGTCTGGTTCCGCACCAACTTTGAGCTGACCGAGGTCCAGGCGAAGTTGCCCGCAACCCTGAATCTCGGATCCATCGACGACTTCGATGTCTCCTATATCAACGGGGCTCGGGTCGGCGCGACCGGACCGGAAACGCCGAACGCGCATCAGGTGAAGCGTTCCTATGCCATTCCGGCAGGCGTGCTCCGAACCGGGACGAATACGGTCGCCATTCGGGTGTACGACATGGCGGGAGAAGGCGGCTTTGCCGGCCCGCCAGCGGCCCTAAATGTGGCGGCGGCAGGCGGAGCGATTCCCCTTTCGGGCGACTGGGGCTACCGAATCGAGCGGGCTTTTCCCGATGCCGTCGGCCAACTGGATGTTTCGAATCAGCCGAACGTGCCTTCGGCGCTCTTCGAGGCGATGGTCCGACCGCTGGTGCCCTTCGGCATCAAGGGGGCGATCTGGTACCAGGGTGAGTCGAACGCATCCAAGGCGAAGGAGTACCAGAGCATCTTTCCCGGCATGATTCAGGCGTGGCGGGAAGAGTGGGGACAGGGCGACTTTCCGTTCCTCTTCGTCCAGCTTGCCAACTTCATGAAGCGCAGGGCAGAGCCGGGCGACAGCCAGTGGGCGGAGCTGCGCGAGGCGCAGACGATGACCCTGAGCCTGCCCAACACCGGCATGGCGGTGATCATCGACGTAGGGGAAGCGAATGACATCCATCCCCGCGACAAGCATACGGTGGGCGAGCGACTGGCCATGTCGGCGCGGGCGATGCTCTTCCCGCGGTCTGCGCCCAAGGGGAACAGCCCGCTCTTTGCAACCGCCGATTTCAGGCCGGGCTATGTCCGGCTCAACTTCAAGAACGGGCGGGGCCTCCGCACGACAGACGGGCAGGAGCCGATCGGATTTGCGGTGAGGGCCGAGGGCGGCGCCGACTGGGTGTGGGGCAAGGCCCGCATCGACCGGGATTCAGTCATCGTCGAGCATCCTGCCGGGGAGCCGATCAGAGAGGTCCGCTACGCTTGGGCCGACAATCCAGCGGTGAACATCGTCAACGGCCTCGGCCTGCCCATGTCGCCGTTCCGAGTCGCCAAGAGCTAGCCGAGAATCGCCCGGAAGGCGACGATGGCGCCCGTGACGTGGACGTTCATCGAGCGGCCCTTGCCGTACATCGGGACGTAGACGGCGGCATCAACGTGCTTGATCACGTGTGGATAGATGCCGGTCTGCTCGTTGCCGAGCAGCAGGCAGGTCTTCTCCGGCCAGTCGAAGTCCGTGTAGCAGACCGAGTCTTCCGCCACTTCAACCGCGACGATGGTCCAGCCATCGGCCTTTGCGCTTTCGATGGCGGCGATGGCGTCTTCTTCATGCCGCCAAGAGATGCGGCGGTGATGTCCCATCGAGGTGACGGGGACGGTGGGGGTTTCCGGCGTCGGCGTTTTGCCCGCCAGGATCATCTCCTTTGCTCCACAGGCATCTGCCACCCTGAAGAGCCCGCCCACGTTGTAGCCGTCGCTCCAGTCCTGAAGAAGAAAGCTTAGCTCGACACGCGGCGGGTGCTCTCTGCGGAAATCCCTGAAGAGGTCCTTGATCTCCTTTTTGCGCCGCAGCTGTCTCATGCCCGCAGACTTGTACCTGAGATCAGGAGATGCGGGCGAGGTGGGGCTTGATCGCCTCGGCCAGCTCTTCCGCCAGTCCGAGCGAGACGGAGAGCCCGCTCTCGGACCAGAGGATCAACACGCCGAGCAGCTCGGCGCGGGATAGCAGGGGCACGGAGGCGGCGGGAAGGCTCAGCTTGATGCCGTTGAGGCAGGGAAGATCGTCCGGCCCTTCGCACAGATGGGATTCACCGGCCCGCAGCGCCCAGCAATCGCCTGCCGGGATGCCCGCCTTCAGCGATTCATTGGCGTTGCCCCACTCTAGGAATGGGACAAGAAATCCGGTCTCTCGATCGAGCCGCATGACGACGCCGGAGGTGTCCGGGGCGGCGGAGCGCATGGCCTGCCGGAGCACGACCTGCATTTCGCTCCGATTCTCGGTGATCGCAAACCGGCTGACCGCCGCGGCAGTGAGGCCGCCGGCAATGGCGGGGACGGCGGGCAGGGAAGCGGCTTCGCCCTCCGTGGGCTGGAGCCGAATGCGGATCATCGGCTCTCCTTCGCTCTCTTCTAGGGCGAGGGTGGCGCGGTAGGTTTTGCCCGCGAGGTCGACGGTCATCAGGCTGGGCTCGCCCGAGGGCTCGGGATCGGCCAGCATCGCCTCCACCTTGCGGCGGAGCGGGGAATAGTCGGCCGGGTCGTAGGCGGCCAGGCTCTGTCCGAGCAGTGCGGCGGCATCGCCGCCGACGTAATCCGCCGCCGACTGGCTTATCAAAATGATCTTGAGACCCTGCCCGATGCCGAGCTGTCCCGGCCTCGCCGCCGTACCTGCCATAACCCTTCCACGGAATCTATCAGCAAGGCCTGAGCCAAGGCGGGCCAATGATCGCAAAAGCGGGACTGATCACCCGACTTCCCGTATTTTTACTGGGATCGCCTGACTGGGGGAAGAAAAAGCAAAAGGGATGGAACGAGTTTGTTTCGGCCCCAGTAAGCAACCGCTAGAGTTATGGAATCCGCAGCTGGCTCTGCGGTGCCGGTCGAGCAGATGGTCTTGGACTTCTGCGACGCCTACACCAGCAGAGATTTGGAAAAGCTGGCGGAATGCTTCTCTTCGGACCCGGAGGCGGTGATCTTCGGGATCGGGCACAACGAGCGTCGCATTGGTTTGAAGGAGATTGGAGAGCAGTTTGAGCGGGATTGGGCGGATACAGATTCGGCCACCCTTGATTTGAAATGGTGCACCAGCAACGCCTGCACGTCGACCGCGTGGATCGCGGTGGAGGCGGAGGCAGCCGTGTCAACCGGGGGGCAGACTGTCAGATTTCCGACAAGAATAACGGGCGTAGCCACCCTTGCTCCAGAGGGGTGGAAATGGGTGCACCTGCACTTTTCGGTTCCCGGCGATGCGCTTAGCGTTTAGCCGCTGCAAATTTGCCGCCCTGTTAAGGAACAAAGACCAAGCCTTTTGCGCCTATCCCAATTGGGATGGAGGATAGAGAGAGGGTCTATACCGCGAAGAAGATTCGCGATGAGCAGTCGGCAGCCCGCAAGACTCTTGTGCGCCGCTTCGTCATTTGGACGGCTGTGGTTCTTGTTGTTCTTATTGTCTTTGCCACCATCGGCCCGCTTAACCGGGCGGTGATGCTCTCCACGGCAAATCCCGTGCCCACCGAAAGCTTTGCGGTGATCAACGGCGGGGAGGTGGAGGTCTTCTCGGGAGACTCGAAGACAGCTTCGCTTTCGCTGCCCGGCGGGACCTCGGCCAAGGATGTGCTGGCTGCTCAGAGCGAAGGCCAGATCGCCTTTGCGGTGAAGGGTTCGATGACGCTCACCGTCCACTCAGCCAAAGAGCGCACATCCATTGCCGTCCCCACTCAGTTTGGCGATCAGGATCAGATCGTGCGCCTCTCCCCTGGGCCGCGCGGTTTCTATGTCGTGGTGCAGGATATGTCTGACACGGCTTCGGTCCGCGCCACCAATCGCCCGACGCGGACACTGCTGGTCAGCGGGGAAGCCTCGCCGGTCACCGCCTTCGAAGACGGCATGTTGGCGTCCTCGCTGGATGGCACCAAGACGGTGACTCGTGCGAAGGACGGGCAGTTCTCTGTGGAAGGCGGCGGCTCCACTCAGGCGCTGGCCAAGTTGGAGGGCTCGGTCATCTGGGATTACGACTTTCAGAACGATGTCCTCGCCGCTGGGGAAGAGGCGACCCTTCATATCGTCCGGGGCGGCAGCAAGAAGTCGGTCGTTCCAGCCTTCTTCCACAAAATCATCGAGGTGAAGGCCGTGCCCAGCCTGCAGCAGGTGTGGGTCAGCGTGGTCAAGCCCGGCGGCTCATCGGCGGTCATGGCCTTCGATTACAGCGGCAAGTTTGCGGGTACGAAGCTGGTCCGCAAGGGCGAAATCAGAGTGCCTTATCTCGATGCCGATGAGATCGTGCTGGCCCTGGTCCAGGGACCGCCATCGTCGTAAGTGCAAAACTGACGCCGGGTTGAAGAAGAGCGCGCGGCGAATCAGGGGTCTCGTCGGACTCGCGCTCCTCGTTGCGGCCGTGCTCTTTATGCTCTGGCCGGTCGACGAGGGGCTCGAGTCCATTCCCGTGCATATCGAACCTGCGTCTCATCCCTTGGTCGCCGAAAAGAAGCTGATCGTGCTCAAGGTGGTCGCGCCGCCCTATTCGCGGGTCAAGCGGGGCCAGGCGCTGCTGCAGGTCTTCACCGATCAGCGCGTTCTGGATGAAGCCATCGCGGCCAGCGCAATCGAAGCGGCTTTGCCGCGGATTCTCCAGGCCAGCGGTGGAGTAGAGACATCGACCGTAAAACAGCTGCGGACCAAGCTGAAGTATCTGCGGGAGTTGCTCACCAAGTCGAAGAACACGACCTTCATCTACTCGCCGCGCGATGGCTATGTGGTCTACAGCCAAGACGTGACCGGCTTTGTCCATTCGGCGGGGGCCTCCATCGGAGAAATCTTGGAGCCCGACCACGCGATGGCCTACCTTGATCTTGATCCTCGCCGCGCCGAAACCATCGAAGCGAAGGGCGAGGTGATGGTGAGCGGCCTGGAGCGCGTCGGCCCCGCCGGAACGAAGCTCTACCTTGACGGCCTGGAAGCGGGCGGACTCGACCTGCCGCAGGGGCTCAAAGAGGCCAAGGGCAAAGCGGGGATCGGCGGATTCAATTCAGTCGAGTACTGGGCCGAGACCTCAGCCCGCAACAATCCGCCCACCAAGGGCACCCTGCCTGTGGTTCCGAATGGCGAGTACCAATTTGTGGGAGAGATTCAGCGGATCTCGTGGGAGAACCGAATCCGTCTGGGCCGGGCCAGCGAGCCTATCCGCAAAGAGGCGGAACGTGAACTGAAGGGAATCCGCGTCCGCGGAGATGAGCGTGATGACGCGATCAATGCCGTCCCCTCTCTCGATCTCTCAGTGACCGTGTGGCAGCAGGAGCGCGGCGAGGAGCCGACGCGGGCCCGAATTTGGGTGAACCTGCCTTCGCCCTGGCTGGCCGATGCGGCGGTCTCGTGCCGCGTACAGGGGCAGAGGCTGCAGGGTGAAGCCTTCATCAAGCGTGGATCGCGTCCCCGGTGGCAGCGCCTGTTTGCGCCTTAGCCGAAGCGGCCGGAGATGTACTCTTCCGTCTTGGTCGCTTTCGGGTTCAAGAAGATCTGTTCGGTGTCGCCCGACTCGGCGATCTCGCCCTGCATGAAGAAGGCGGTGTAGTCGCTGGAGCGCTGCGCCTGCTGCATGTTGTGGGTGACGATCATGATCGTGTACCGCTGCTTCAGCTCCATGATCAGGTCTTCAATCTTCGCGGTCGCCACCGGGTCGAGGGCGGAGCAGGGCTCGTCCATCAGGATGATCTCCGGGTTGACCGCGATGGTGCGGGCGATGCAGAGGCGCTGCTGTTGTCCGCCGGAAAGCTCCAGCGCGCTCTTGTGCAACTTGTCCTTCACCTCTTCCCATAGGTAAGCGCCGGCCAGACTTCGCTCGACCAGTTCATTCAACTGGCTGCGGTTCTTCAGGCCGTGAACCCGCGGACCGTAGGCGATGTTGTCGTAGATCGTCATCGGGAACGGGTTCGGCTTCTGGAAGACCATTCCCACATGCTTGCGCAGCTCGACCGGATCGACGCTGGCGTTGAAGATATCCACGCCGTTGACCTTCACTTCGCCCTCAATCCGCGTGCCCTCGATGAGGTCGTTCATGCGGTTGATGCAGCGGAGAAAAGTGGACTTGCCGCAGCCGGAAGGGCCGATCAATGCGGTCACTCGGTTTGTCGGAACATCAAGGTTGACTTTCTTCAGCGCCTGATGAGCCCCGTAATAGAAATCGACATCCTTAACCGTGACAGCGCATTCGATGCGGCGATCAGCCTGCTGTTCCGGTGCGACCGTGGCCATTAACGGGCAGTTTACAGAAAAAAGATGTTAAGGACCCTTAAACTTGAGGCGGTTGGCCTGCGCGGAGGGCCTCTTGGCGGAGCGCATGATCGACCAGCACCAGTGCGGTCATCGCCTCGACCATCGGCACCGCGCGGGGAAGCACGCAGGGATCGTGGCGGCCTCGGCCGGTGAGCGTAGTGTTTTCGTGCTCCACCGTCACCGTGTCCTGCTCCTGCATGATGGTGGCCGTCGGCTTGAACCCAACTCGCAGCAGGATCGGCATTCCGTTGCTGATGCCGCCCTGGATGCCGCCGCTGAAATTGGTCGGAGTGGTGACGTTCTTATCGTCATCGGCGCGATAGGCGTCGTTGTGCTGGCTTCCGGTCATGAAGGTGCCGGCCATGCCGCTGCCGACTTCAAAGGCTTTCGAGGCGGGCAGGCTCATCATCGCCTTGGCCAGGTCGGCTTCCAGCTTGTCGAAGACGGGATCGCCCCAGCCGGCGGGCACGCCCCGAGCCACACAGCCGATGGTGCCGCCGACGGAATCTCCCTGCTTGCGGATGCCCTCGATCAGGGCGATCATCTGTTTTGCTGCCTGCGGATCGGGGCATCGAATCGGCGTCTGTTCGACCGCCTCCCGGCTCACCGTGGCGGGGTCCACATCGCTCTCGACGGCCTGAACCCGCTCGACCCAGCCGACGATCTCCACGCCCCAGCGGGAAAGCAGCAGCTTCTGCGCCACCGCTCCCGCCGCCACGCGCCCAATCGTCTCCCGGGCCGAAGCGCGTCCGCCGCCGCTCCACGCGCGGATGCCGAACTTCTGGTCGTAGGCGAAGTCGGCGTGAGACGGGCGGTATTTGTCGCGCATCTCGTCGTAGTCGCGGGAGCGCGCATCCTGATTGCGGACCAGCAGGGCGATGGGCGTGCCGAGAGTCAGTCCATCCATTACACCGGAAAGGATCTCAACCCCATCGGCCTCCTTCCGCTGCGTGACCAGGGAAGACTGGCCGGGGCGGCGTCGGTCAAGCTCGGTCTGAATCTCCTCGGCCGTGATCGGCAACTGGGCGGGGCAGCCGTCGATGACGACGCCGACGGCGGGTCCGTGCGACTCGCCGAAGGTCGATATGCGAAAACTCTGGCCGAGGATGCTTCCCATGTCGTTACGAGATGGCCGCGACGCGCTTGGCCAGTTCGAAATCGTACGCGGTGAGGCCCCCTGCGTCATGGGTCAGCACCGAGACCGTCACCTTCTGGTAGCCGATCATCAGGTCGGGGTGGTGGTTGAGGTTGTCGGCGACATGGCCCACCGCCGCGCCGAAGACGACGCCGGAGGCATAGCTGTCAAAGCTGAACTCCTTCGTCAGCATTCCATCCTTGATCGTCCACCCATCAAGGCCGGAAAGCCGCTGCTGGATCTGTTCATCGGAGAGTCGGTCGTAGGTCAATTCGCTCATTTGCTGCCATGTCCTCCTGGAAGGCCCAGGTTACCGGAGGGCCGCCAAAAGGGTGACGGTACACTCAGTGCCCTGATCGCCTTGGGATCACCGGGGATTCCGAAGTCATGAGTTCAGCCGTTCAATCATCCTCGTCCATCAACTTCGACGACGCTAAAGAGATTTTTCATAACCTCTCCATTCCCGAGCTTGCCGAGCACGCTATCCGCAATGGAGAAGGCGTCCTGGCTGCCAACGGAGCGCTCGTCGCCTATACCGGCAAGTACACCGGCCGCACTCCCAAAGACAAGTACGTCGTTCGGGAGCCGAGCATGGAGGAGCATATCTGGTGGGAAAACAACCAGGCTATGCCGGTCGAAGAGTTCGACATGCTTCGCCAGCGCGTCAACGATGCCATGCCCTCCAAGCGGGTCTACGTCGTCGATGCCTACGGAGGAGCCGACCCTGAGCACCGCATCTCGGTCCGGGTCATCGTCACCAATGCGTACCACGCGCTCTTCATCAAGCAGCTTTTGATCCGTCCTTCCGCCGAAGAGCTGAAGGACTTCAAGCCGGACTGGACGATTGTCGACCTTGGCCGCGAAACCTATGAGCGCGAGGTCAACGGCGAACAGCGCGACGCGGTGATCGCCCTCAACTTCGCCGAGAAGACCGTCCTGATCATGGGCACCGCCTACGCGGGCGAAATGAAGAAGAGCGTCTTCACGGTGATGAACGCCATCCTCCCGCTGAAGGGCGTGATGAGCATGCACTGCTCCGCCAACATCGGCAAGGAAGGCGATACGGCCCTCTTCTTCGGCCTTTCCGGCACCGGAAAGACCACCCTCTCCGCCGACCCGGACCGGAACCTGATCGGCGACGACGAGCACGGCTGGACCGACAACGGCGTGTTCAACGTCGAGGGCGGCTGCTATGCCAAGTGCATCAACCTGAGCGCCGAAGGTGAGCCGGAGATATGGAACGCCATCCGATTTGGCAGCGTCCTTGAGAACGTCGTCCTTGACGACAATCGGCAGCCGGACTATGACGACGGCTCCCTCACCGAGAACACCCGCTGCGCCTACCCGGTGGAGCACATTGACGGAGCGGTTCTGCCCAGCGTGGGCGGCCATCCGGAGAATATCGTCTTCCTCACCGCAGACGCCTTCGGCGTTCTGCCCCCTCTCTCTCGGCTGACCGACGAGCAGGCCATGTTCTACTTCCTGAACGGCTACACCGCGAAGGTTGCCGGAACGGAGGCGGGCGTGACCGAGCCGAGCGCGACCTTCAGCACCTGCTTCGGCGCTCCGTTCCTGCCGCTGCGGCCCAAGGCTTACGCCGAGCTTCTCAAAGAGAAGATCGCGCGCCACGGCAGCAAGGTCTGGCTGGTCAATACCGGCTGGTCTGGCGGCCCCTACGGCGTCGGACAGCGCATGAAGCTGAAGTACACCCGCGCCATGATCCGCGCCGCCTTCTCGGGCGAGTTGGACGGCGTGGAGTTCGTGCAGGACCCGGTCTTCGGCCTTTCGGTTCCGACCTCCTGCCCGGACGTTCCGGATGAGGTGCTGATGCCCCGCGGAACGTGGGCGGACAAGGAAGCCTACGACAAGAAGGCCAACGAACTGAAGCAGATGTTCGAAGCGAACTACCAGAAGTTCGTCTGAGATGCTCAGCTGACAACGCAATAAGGGCCGCGTCAAATCGACGCGGCCCTTATTGCTTTTGGATGGCCGAAGCTAGTCGGTGTTCCAGAGGCCGGTGAGCTGCGGGGGCAGGTGCTGCACCCTGGCGTCTTCTGCTGAGATGATGCCCATATGGCCGTCGGCATAAATCATGTGCAGGCCGACCTCGTGGCGCGGCTTGACCTCTTTGCTGAAGAAGTCGCCGTTGGCGGTGCCGCTGAAAGCCAGGCGGGTCACAAACTGGGTGTCCATGCTGAACTGGCGGTTGCCGTTCGGCTTGTTGTCCCACCCGATCAGAAAGCCGTTGTTGCTGAAGACGCTGCCGTTGGAGCCGACCATCGGAACGGGGTTATAGGTGTCGCCGCGCCCGTTGTTGGAGGTCTCCGAGATCAGCGCCGTGGTCGAGTCGGAGTCGATGAGCGCGACCGGTTGCGAGGCCATGCCCGCATACATTCCGTAGGCCAGCGGCTTGGGAAGGCGCGTCTCCTGTGAGTACATCGAACAATGCTCTTCCGGAGTCGCCGCCGGACAGCCGAATTTGCCGTTGCTGGTGTGGGGCTCGATGTCGGTGGCCCAAGTCCAGGTGGCTCCATTCAGCATCATCGGCAGCTCATCCTTGCCCATGACGTACAGGGGAGGGAAGCGGTCGTCGTGCTGCGTCGAATACAGGAACATCGCCTTGGAGATGTCCTGAATGTTGTCCGAGCAGATCTTCTTGTTCGCATCCCGCTTCATCTTCTGAAACACGGGAAGGAAGAGGGCCACCAGCAGGACGAGGACCACGCCGATGACGAGGATGTCCTTTTTGGAGATGTACTGGTTGCCTCTAAAGCGGGAGCCTTCGGGCTCATCTGGCGCGTACTTGTCGCTCAAGCCGACTCATCCTCCCCATCCGTGGTGGCGGTTGCCGCCGGCTTCGGCCGGAAGCCGAAGTCCTGCAGCGATTCCTCCAGCTTGTCTTCATCCAAGAAGAGCCGGTACTGGGGATCGTTGGGTTGCTCGGTGATCGGCACCATGCCGAGGCGGACATTGTCGCCGCCGACGTTCTGGGCAAACCGCATGAGGTGAACCAGCTCCTCGGCCGTAAACGCGTTGGAGGTGAGGTCGAGCATCTTGTCGGCGATGGCGGGAATGCGGGCCGGATTCTTCTTGATCCGCTCCTTCATGGCGAGGGCGAACTCCTTCTGCCGCTCCTGCCGCACAAAGTCGCTGTCTCCCTTTCGATACCGGACGTAGCACATGGCGTCGTAGCCATCAAGCGTTTGCCGTCCCTGCTTGAGGTTGATGAAGAGGTCGGCGGCCCGGTCGGTGTACTGCATGTCGCGGGCGACGTAGACTTCGACGCCATCAAGCATGTTCACGATGTCTTGAAAAGCCTGGTAGTCGATCTTCGCCACGCGGTCGATCTGCACGCCCATCACATGCTCGGCCGCCTCTCGGGCAAGCTCGGTTCCGCCCTTGGCGTGGAAGCCGTTGATCTTCATCCCCTCGTAGCCCGGCATCCGCACATACAGGTCGCGCGGAATGGAGAGGCCGGTGATCGTCTTGTTCTCAAAATCAAGATGAGCCACCAGCATGAGATCGCTGCGGGTGTTTTCGTCGCTGACGATCTTGGTCTCCTTTGTCCAGTAGATGTTCTGGTCGCACCCAAGAATGAGGATGTTCATCGACTTCCGGTTAAAGACCTTCTCGGGGTCCTTGGGGAAGAACTGACTCACGACCATGTGCGTCATCACGGAGCTGCGGGAGACCCAGCCTCCGGCCGTGCTGAACACCAGGACGGCAAGCAGGAACAGCACATAGAAGAAGATCTTCCATCCGTTGCGCTTGGGGGGAGCAATAGCGGCTTCTGCCATTAAGTTCTCCAGGTTACCGCGAGGCTGTTTGGACCTTCAGGCCGCGCCTCACCTTAACCAACATATCGGCGTACGCTTCAGTTCCGTGAGAATTTCGGTGCAGCGGGCACTAATTCCTGCGTATCCTCATTAGAGAAGTTGATATGAGGCAGCGCCGCGCCTTTACCTTGATTGAATTATTGGTCGTCATCGCCATTATTGCGATCCTTGCGGCCCTGCTGTTCCCAGTCTTCTCCCGCGCCAAAGCGGCGGCCATCAAAACCGGATGCCTGAGCAATCTGCGCCAGATCGGCACGGCGATGTCGCTCTATATGACGGACTACGACGATTTCTATCCCAACGCGGTAGATGCGGCCGACAAGTACCGTCCCGAGATTTGGGCGTTTGAGCCGCAGTTCCAGTCGCAGATTCCCAACATGCCGCTGATGAACGAGGCGCTGGACCCCTACGCCAAGAACCAGGAGATCTTCAAGTCTCCGGCAGACAAGGGGACGCAGGTGCTGGATAGCCACCCCTATCTCACCTTCCCCAGCGCACCGACCATGCACGCCGTCTACGGCCTCAGCTACTTCTATCGCACTGAGATCACGTTCCGGCGCTACTCGCAGACCGCCCTTCAGGACCCGGCGGGGATCAACGTGATGTTCGTGGGCGCAGGGCACTGGCATGGCACCAAGCCAGCCCTTACGGAAAACGACGACTTTGCTTTGATTCAAGAAAAGCGGCGCGAATACCGCTACAACATCCTGTACGGCGACTACCACGTCAAGTCCGAAAGCTTCGACGGCTACCAGGACGCCTGGGCGACCGACCTTTGATTCTCCGCCCCGAAGGGATCATCCGGCGCGGCCAGCTTCAGCTTGGTCTTGAAGTCGAGCTGGATCAGGGGCGAATCGTCCGCATCGGCCCCCATTCGGGGATGCCCGATCCCTATGTGCTCTCGGCCGCCTTCGTAAACGCGCACTCGCACCTGGAGTACCGCTCTTTGATGGGGCGGGTCGGCGGCAGCGGGTTCTTCGAATGGATCCGCAACATAACCCGTGCCAAGGCCGAACAGGGTGAGGAAGAGGTGCGGGAATCGTGCCGCCTTGCGGCACGTGAGAACCGGGCGGCAGGTGTGGCGTTCATAGGGGAGCATTCCGACCGTCCGTTCTCGCGTGAAGCGATGGATGAGGCAGGGCTGGAGGGCTTGATCTTTCAGGAAGTCATCACCTTTTTGGAGCAGGAAAGCCCAGGGGAGAAGCTTGCGCTGGTTCAGGAGAAGGCCGAAGGACAGCGAGGCGTCCCCTCGCCGCACGCCCCCTACACAGTGGACCGCGCCACTCTGGAGCACCTGGCCAAGCAGCCGGGGCGCCTGAGCATCCACGCCTGCGAATCGCAGGCCGAGGTGGATTTCTTCGTTTCCGGCAACGGCCCTTTCGCTGATATGTATGCAAAGGCGGGCTTCTCGCCTCCGGCCACGGGCATGACCCCCATCGAGTATTTGGCCGAGGTGGGATTGCTGTCTGATCGGCTGCAGCTGGTTCACGCTTGTGTGCTGAGCGAGTCGGATATCGATCTGATTGCCGGGTCGGGTGCCTCGGTGGCTCACTGTCCCCGCTCAAACATCGCCCTGGACTGTCCGCCGGCTCCGGTGCGGAGGCTGAGAGAGCGCGGTGTGGCGGTCGGGCTGGGGCTGGATTCAGCCGCGAGCAGCGGCCCGATCGATATGTTTGCGGAGATGCGGGCAGCGATGGAAGTCTCCGGCCACCGCGTCAGTGCGGAAGATGTCTGGCAGATGGCGGTGGAAGAGGGGGCGGAGTCGCTCGACCTTGCCGGGTGGCCCATCGAAGAGGGAAGCACCGTGCCGCTGATCAAGGTGGCTGTTTCCGGCGCGCAGTCGACCGATGATGTTCTGGCGCAGGCCGAGCCCCGCTTGGTGGAGTGGGTGGATTCTGGGCGGCCCAGGGCCGCCCAGAAAGCAGACTAGACGCCCGCCGGGCAGGGAAGCGGCACCAGCCACTCGCCCGTGAAGACCGAAACGCCCGGTCCGGTCATCAGAACGCGGCCCGATTCGAGATATTCGATCTCCAACTCCCCGCCGGGAAGCTTGATCGTGACATTGCGCTCCGCCTTGTCGTTGAGGAAGGCGGCGACCGCGCAGGCGCAGGCGCCCGTGCCGCAGGCCAGAGTGATTCCGGCTCCTCTTTCCCAAGTCCGCTGAATCAACCTTGTACGGCTGACCACTTCGACAAAGTGGACGTTCACGCGGTTGGGGAACAGCTCGTGATGCTCGATGATCGGCCCGAGGCGCTCAAGATCGACGGCGGCGGCATCCTCGACGAAGATGACGAGGTGCGGGTTGCCCATCGAGACCGCAGTGCCGTGCCAATCTTCACCCGCCGCCTGGACGAGCTGATTGACGAACTGGGACTCGGGGTCGCCCGACATGCCGATTTCGCCCCGCTTGAGGCGCGCCATGCCCATGTCCACCTGAACGCGGCCGTCGTCCTGGATGCGAAGCTCCAGAATCCCGGCTCCGGTCTCGACCGGAATCACGCTTTCATCGGTGAAGCCTTCTTGATGCAGATAGTGCGCAAAGCAGCGTATTCCGTTCCCGCACATCTCGCTCTCCGACCCATCGGGATTGAGCATTCTCATGCGGAACGGAGCCTCATCTCCGCGCTCGGCGAGGATGAGGCCGTCTGCGCCGACTCCGAAGGAGCGGCTGCACATCTGCCGACTCAGCTCAGGAAGATCGCAGTCTCCCACCGGCTGGGTCTCGGCGTTGATCATCACGAAATCGTTGCCGATTCCGTGCATCTTTGTAAACTTAAGATCCTTCAGCGTCACCACCCCTGCTGCTGCTGATCTGGTCATTCGGCACAATGCTCGTCACTCCGTGCTTGTAGACGAGCTGAGTCGGCTTGCCGGGACTGTCAAGAAGGATGGTAAAGGCGTCGAACCCTCTCACAGTGCCCTTAAGCTGTACGCCCCCCATGAGGAAGATCGTGACTGTGATCCCCTCCTTCCGAACTTGGTTCAGGAACATGTCCTGAAGATTGATTGCTTTTGCCATTTGCTTTATTCCCCGTATTCCTAATGCATTCAATTACACGGAGGACCGCCTCGTGCACGGCGGCCTCCACCCCACCGGACATCCCGATGGAGACAAGGCGAGGCTCTGATCTAAGCCAGGTGCGCTGCCTCTTGGCGTACTGACGAGTCAAACGCCAAATTTCCTCAACCGCCTCCCGCTCGTTTATTTGGCCGGAGATCAGTCGAGATACAGTTAGATACCCAATTGCCCTAAAGGCGGGTGCCTCAAGCGGCGTTCCTTGGCGAAGAATGAGGCTTACTTCCTCTCTCCATCCGGAACGCAACATTTCCTGCACCCTCTCATTCAAAAGAACATCGAGTTCGGCTGGGTCCCAGTCGAGCCCGAATTTGTATCTAGAGAATGACGGAATTTGAACATTTAATGGTTCGGTGGAAGAGAGCACTCTTTCCAAAGATCTCCGCACCCGAACCGGATTCTGGAGGTCGGTCTGGGCGGCGGTGGCCGGAGAGCGTCTCTCCAGCTCCCGCACCAGCGATTCCAGGCCGTCCTGCTTCTCGCGGCGCATCAGCTCCATGCGCAGATCGGCGGGCGGAGCGGTCCGCAAATCCTGAAACTCTTCCAGCAGCGCCCGGACATAGAATCCGGTGCCGCCGACGATCACGGCCGAGCGGCCCTGCCGGTAGAGGTCTTCAAGAAGGGGAAGAACGAGGCTGATCCACGCGCCGACTCCAAACCCCTCCTTGGGATCGCGGATGTCGATCATTGCGTAGCGGCTTCGGTCGGTCGGCTTGTTGGTGCCGATGCTGAACCCGCGATACACCTGAAAGGCGTCGGCGTTGATCAGTTGAGCGTCCAGCTCATCGGCGACACGCTCGGCCACGGTCGATTTGCCGGAGCCAGTCGGCCCCATGATCGCGACCAGATGCGGCCCGCCGGCGGCGTCAGCTTCCGTCCTTGGCTCGCTCAAGAATCTTGATGCCGTACGGCTTATCCTTCACGGGAGAGACGTCGATTTCGTTGCGAAAAGTGATGTCGCCGACCTTTTTCTCCTTGCGGTAGATGCCCGTGAGCTGGACCTTGTCGCCATCATTCGGCTTGTTGTCGTCTTTGGCGTGGCCCGTCATCCAGACGCTGAGCGTCTTGCCGGAATCGGTCACCTTGAAGACGGTGTAGGGGTTGCCCCGCTGGGAGGACTTCTCCTCGTACTTCTCGACCTTGCCTTCAATCTGAATGGCCTTGCCATCCACCTTGTCAGGCTCCTTCAGCACGTCGGTGATGTTGGTCTTGATGACCCCCGACTGTGCGAATGCGGCCAGCGCAAGCGCCGACACCCCAAGAATCGAGAAAAACCGTGCCCTCATGGTCTGCTCCTACATTCAATAACGTATGAGCGCAGTGTAGGGATATGCCTCCAAGGCCTTTTTCCCTTCAAGAAAAGTCAGTTCGACCATAAAGCCGAATCCGCAGACCGATCCGTTCAGCCGCTCGACCAGCCGCGCCGCCGCCCGCGCGGTGCCCCCGGTGGCCAGCAGGTCGTCCACGATATAGGCGCGCTGGCCGGGCTCGATGGCGTCGGTGTGCATCTCGACCACATTGGTTCCGTACTCAAGCGCGTACTCCTCCTGAATCTTCTCGGCAGGCAGCTTGCCCAGCTTGCGGGCCATCGAGAAGGGAAGGTCGAGGTTCAGCGCGATCGGCATGCCGAAGACAAAGCCGCGGCTCTCCACTCCCACGATGATCTCCGCTCCCTTCTCCTTGGCGTCGTCGGCCAAGAGCTGAACGATCTCGTGCATCGCCGCCGGGTTCTGAAGAACCGGGTGGATGTCTTTGAACATGATGCCGGGCTTCGGAAAGTCCGGCACGTCTCGAATCAGGGATTCCGCAAGAAGGGCCATGCCGAAAGGGTTTATACCGCTTCGGGAAGCTTGTAGCCTGTAGCCAGTAGTTTGTAGAGAAGCACTACTAGCTACAAACTACTAACTACAAGCTCTTCACATTCTAAACAGACTGAACCCAGCCTCTTCAACCGGCGCGTTCTGCGTGGCTTCAATGCTGAGCCCAAGCACACGGCGGGTGTCCTTCGGGTCGATGATGCCGTCATCCCAAAGCCGGGCAGAAGAGTAGTAGGCCGATGCCTCCTCCTCGTACTTGTCGAGGATCGGCTGCTTGAACTCTGCCTGCTCTTCGGCGGTCATCGTCTTGCCCTGCGCTTCGAGCTGGTCCATCTTGACTGTCAACAGGACATTAGCCGCCTGCTCGCCGCCCATGACGCTGATCTTGGCGTTCGGCCACATGTACAGGAACCGGGGCTGGTAGGCGCGGCCGCACATGCCGTAGTTGCCTGCGCCATAGCTGCCGTTCACGATCACGGTGAACTTCGGCACATTGGCGGTTGAGACGGCGGTCACGAGCTTTGCGCCGTTCTTGGCGATGCCCTCGTTCTCGTACTTGCGGCCGATCATGAAGCCGGTGATGTCTTGGAAGAAGACCAGCGGAATCCGGCGCTGACAGCAGAGTTCGATGAAGTGCGCGCCCTTCAGGGCCGACTCGCTGAAGAGGATGCCGTCGTTGGCCAGGATGCCGACCAGATGCCCGTAGATGCGGGCGAACCCGCAGATGAGCGTCGTGCCGTACCGGGGCTTGAATTCGTGCAGCTTGGAGCCGTCCAGCATCCGCGCCAGCAGCTCGCGCATCGGCATCGGCTTCTTGCTGTCGGCGGGGAGGATGGAGTAGATGTCTTCGGCGTCGTAGAGCGGCTCTTCGGGAGCGGTGATGTCAGCCCACTCGGCAGAGGACCGGGCTCCCAGGCTCTCGACGATGTTGCGGACGATGTGCAGGGCGTGCTCATCGCTCTCGGCCAGGTGGTCGGCCACGCCGGAGAGCCGGGTGTGGACATCGCCGCCGCCCAAGTCTTCCGTCGAAACCACCTCGCCCGTCGCTGCCTTGACCAGAGGCGGGCCGCCCAGGAAGATCGTGCCCTGCTCTTTGACGATGACGGTCTCGTCGCTCATCGCCGGGACGTACGCGCCGCCCGCCGTGCACGAGCCGAGCACCGCCGCGATCTGGGGGATGCCCTTGGCGCTCATCTGCGCCTGGTTGTAGAAGATGCGTCCGAAGTGGTCGCGGTCCGGGAAGACTTCGCTCTGCAGCGGCAGGAATGCGCCGCCGGAGTCGACCAGATAGATGCACGGAAGGCGGTTCTCCAGCGCGATCTCCTGCGCGCGGATGTGCTTCTTTACGGTCAGCGGGAAGTAGGTGCCGCCCTTGACCGTCGCGTCATTCGCCACGATCATGCACTCGCGCCCGTGGACGCGTCCGATGCCGGTGATGACGCCCGCCGAGGGCGCCTGCTGGTCATACATGCCCCAAGCGGCGAAGCTGGAAAGCTCCAGAAAGGCCGAGCCTTCGTCGATCACTGCGTCGATGCGTTCGCGGGCAAGAAGCTTGCCGCGCGACTTATGCCGCTCGGTGTACTTGGGGCCGCCGCCCTGCATGACCTCGCCCAGCCGCTCGCGGTAGCGAGCCATATGCTCGTCCATCGCGGCGCGATTGGCCCGATGCTCTTCGTCGTTGAAGTTCAGGGTCGACGGAATGACTTCCATGCTTCCCGGGATGATACCGAGGCCCGCCGTTTCAGGTCAGAGCCCTGTGCAGGCGATCGCGCCACAGCGCGTAGGCTTCGTCGTAGCGGCTCTTCTTTTCCGGGTCGGGCGATTGGGTGCGGATCGGCTGAAGAGCCTGCTCTGCGCCTTCGTGGGCCGAGAAGAGGCCGAGCCCCACGCCCGCGCCAAGGGCCGCGCCGAGGGCTCCGTCTGAGTCGTACAGCGTCAGCTCCGCTCCGGTGGCATTGACAAAGATCTCTTGGAAGAGGGGGCTGAGGAAGAGGTTGGCCTGGCCTGCGTTGACCGATGTGACCGCATCGCCGATCTCGGCCATCGCCTCCATGCCGTATCGCAGCGAGAAGGCGATGCCTTCCTGCGAGGCCCGCACGATGTGGCTCAGGTCATGCTCGGGAAAGCGGATGCCGTGGATCGAGGCCCCCATATCGGCGTTGCCCAGAGATCGCTCGGAGCCGTTGCCATAGGGAAGCACCGAGAGCCCGCCCGCTCCGATCTCGGCCTGAACGGCCATCTCGTTGAGGGTGGGGAAGCCTTCGGTCCGCATCGTGCGCCGCAGCCAGCTGTACAGCGACCCGGTGCCGTTGATGCAGAGCAGGATTCCTCGGCGCGGATTGGCCTTCTCGTGGTTGACATGCAGAAAAGTGTTGACCCGCCCCTTCTTATCCCACGCCGCCTGGCCGGTGACGCTGTAGACCACGCCCGATGTTCCGGCATTGGCCGCCGCCTGGCCGGGGTCAAGCACGCCCAGCGCAAGCGCATTGTTCGGCTGGTCTCCGGCGCGGTAGGTGATGGGGGTTCCCAGGGGAAGGCCGAAGGCGGCCGCGGCGGCATTGGTCAGCTCTGCCTGCATGCCGAAAGTGGGCACCACCGTGGGAAGCAGATCGGGATTCTCACAGAGGCCGGGGAAGGGCTGCTCCTTCTTGTGATCCCACAGGATCATTTCGGAGAGGCCCGTGGGCGTGGTTGAGGCGGTGGTGGAGAGCTGCAGCGCGATATAGTCGCCGGGCAGCATCATCCGGTGGGCTTTGGCGAAGACCTCCGGCTCGTTCTCGGCCACCCACGCGAGCTTTGCCGCCGTGAAGTTGCCGGGAAGGTTGAGCAGATTCTTCGCGCAGACCGCCGCGCCCGCCTTTGCCGCCAGCTTTTCTCCGTAGGGCACGGCGCGGCTGTCGCACCAGATGATCGCCGGACGCACCGGCTGTCCGCCTTCGTCAGTCAGGACCAGCCCGTGCATCTGATAGGCGATGCCGATGGCTTTGACATGCTCCAGCTCGACTTGGGTGGAGAGTCGTTCCAGCGCATCCAGCACGGCGCGCCACCAATCATCGGGGTTCTGCTCCGCCCATCCGGGCTGGGGGGACGCCATGCCGATCTCGCCGCTGGCGGGAGAGGTGACGTGCGCGATCTCAAGCCCCGAGTCGGCGTCAAGCACCGCCGCTTTGACGGATGACGTGCCGATGTCGAGGCCGAGGAGCAGGTTTCCCATGATCGCTAAAGCTGCTTTATTTTATGCTTTATCGGGGGAAGCTTTTCGTAGGTGAGCTTCTTCACGATGGGTCGGGCGACATCGATGATGCGCTCCTTGACCGAGCGGCCCTTGGGCGGCGCAGAGCGGATGCCGCGGGCGGCAAGGATGGCCTTCAGTTTCTCCGCGTAATCGACCCGGCCCTTCTTTTCGGCCAGACGCACCAGGTGAGAGACGTACTGCGAGTACTCGTGCTTGGCCTGGTGGTGCAGCTCCTCTTTGTTGAAGTACTTGTTCTCCGGCACGCGGGACATGAGGTCATCCACCATGCCGAAGACCTCCTCTGCCACATCCGGAATGATCTGCTCGTCGGTGTTGCTGGAATGGTTGGTCGCGTGGACCCGGTAGTAGCCGAGCGGCTTGTCGGTGTAGGCGACATCGCCCTCCATCAGCGCGCGCAGGTCGTAATACTTGTCGTGCATTCGCGTCAGCGGGTGCGCTCCCCATCCGCCGATCACAGCGCACATCGACATGCGGTAGAGGGTGGTGGTGCCCTTCATCGAATAGTTGAGCAATTGATTAGGAAACTCTTCGAGGCCCGCCCGAAAGAAGGGCGCACGCTTTGGCCAGGCTCCCCAGTACCCGTCGTTGGCATCCATCGTGTAGCACCGGGCAAAACCGACGCTTGCGGTGGGATGCGTGTTGAGCAATCGGATCATCTCGGCGAGGAACTCCGGCTTGCAGTAGTCGTCGCTGTCGAGGATGTACATGAACTCGCCCTCGGCTTCATCCATGCATCGCTGCGTGGTGATGACGATCTTCGAGTTCACGTCGTTGCGCATCAGCTTGATGCGCGGCTCCTGCTGAGCCGCGATCTGCATGAACTCGTAGCTGCCGTCGGTGGAGCAGTCGTCGCAGACGACCCACTCCCAGTTCTCATGGGTTTGCGAAAGCACTGCCTCAACCGTTCGCGGAAGGTATTTGCGATGGTTATAGAGAGGCGTAACAATGGAAACAAGCGGATTCTGATTCATGCGCACCCTGCCTCAAATATATTTGGCTTCTGCAGCCTAAGAACTCAGACGAACTAAGGCTATTTCACGCCGCAATTTGGGTTCAGCGCGACGCGGCCAGCTCGCGGAGAGACCGGCGAGGGTCTCGGCGAAGCATGGTCAGAAAGTCGCCGAGCGGCTGCTTGAGCAGCCGCAGCGAATCGCGGATGACCCACACGCTCATCGCGATTTCCACTCCCAGCAAGGCGAGCGCGGGACCCATCAAGCCCGCCCGACTGCCCACAACCCAAGCGATCCCTAAAGCCACGGCATTGCAGGCCAGGAAGCTGGCCGTGAGCGACTGATGCTTGTTGATCGCCATCGGCACGTTGGAACTGGAGGACCAGAACGTGTTGATGAAGCCGACCAGCACCAGCACCAGGTAAGGCCCGGCCTGAATGGTGGCCTGCTTCGCCGTAAACAGCGTATAGATCGGCGCGCCGAACACCGCAAGCAGAATGGCCAGCACTCCGGCGGCGGCTAATGCGGTCTGGACCAGGGAAGCATGGAGCCGCCGCGCCTGGTCGATGTCGTCGCGGCCAAAGGCGTGGGAGAGCTCCACAAGGACGGGGCCTCCGAGTGCCGTAGTCGCCTGCTGGATGAGTCGGGAGAGCGTCCGCATCGGGCCGAAGATGGCGACGGAAGCCGGGCCGAGCAGGAGGCCGATCACGGTCATGATGCCCTGCTGGTTCAGCGCGTGACCCATCGGCAGCGCCATGAAGGTCAAAGCAGGCACCGTGAGTCGGCGGATCTCGCCCATGTTGGCGTGCTTAAAGCCGACCGTCAGCCACGGAGCCAGCCGCCGCGAGTCGATCCCCATGACCAGGGTTCCCACGACTTGAGTGGCGGCCGAGGCAAAGGCGAAGGCGATGACACCCTGCCCGGCAAAGACGAAGCCGATTCCGACCAGGAACGCCGCCAGCCGCACCAGATTGTTCGCCACCACGCCCCGGGCGTAGTAGCCGCAGCACCGGTAAGCCGCGTTGAAAAGCGTTGATTGCTGAGCCGCGATTACCTGGACGATGAGCAGAAGGCTCGCCGCAACCGCGCTGGAGCGGGGCAGCTGCTCGAACTTGAGCCACTCGGTCCACGGGAGGAAAAGAATCGCCGCAGCGGCGATGACCGCCGCAACGATGGAGGCCAGCGTGATGAGCGCCCAAGACGACTGGAATGATCGGAGCGTGGCCTGGCGGTCATCCCGTCCCATGCTGACGGCCATATCGTTGGCCGCCGCCTGCCCGAAGCCAAATTCGGACATGAGCAGGTACTGGGGAATGGTCGAGAGCAGAAGCCACTCGCCATAGAGCTGCTGACCCCACTTGGAGAAGAGGATCGGCACCGCCGCAAGCTGAATGAGGATCGTGACGCCCTGGCCAAAGCCATTCGCCACGACCCCCTTGAGAATGCGACCACCGAGACTGCTCATGTTCTGCAGGCCAATCCTGCACCCTGGATTATCGGCTCAAGGCCGGACGGGAGTTATGGGGCGAGATGCCCTTAAAGCAGAATGATGTCGAGCGTGGCCTGCACGATCTGCTGCTTCTGCCTTTCCATATCGTCCATTTCGGCGAGCCGCTCTGGATTGGGCTTTACGTTGTGGCATTGAAGGAGGGCCATCAGCATCATCTTTGCCGCTTGAATGGCGGGCATGTGCGGCTTGAAGACTCCATCTGCCTGGCCGAATTCGATCTGGCGGATGAGTTCGTCGAAGAAGATGGGGTCGTCGCCGGCGACCGTGCGCGCCGTCTGAAGCCCGAGGATGTTTTCCCAGAGCACGATCTTCACATACAGAAGGTCGGCCTTGCAGCGGTCGTAGTACTGCTCCATCATGCTGCGGACCGCATCGGCGGGAGAGAGGCCCTGCACCGACTCCATGAGGTCGTTGGATCGCTGCACTTCGTGCTGGATGACCGCTTCGTAGAGGCCCTCCTTATTGCCGAAGTAGTGGTAGATCATGCGGACGTTGACGCCGCTCTGCTTGACGATCTCTTCGATTCGCGCGCCCGCGAATCCGTAATTGGCAAATGCTGCTTTGGCCGCCCGAAGGATGGCCGCTCGGGAATCTCCACCCCGTTCGCCCGCCTCGAGATGTCCTTCCCCGACATGCGTTTCTTCAACCATATATCACCCTAAAACCAGACACAAAACATTTGGGCATGCGACAGTACATGCCCCGCTCATTTGACGATTTCTAGCCCACTGAAGACGCGATTTAGGGTCCTTCGGCTTTGAATGTCTGGATGAAAGATGCTGTTTCGACCAATAAGCGATTGCTTATTATGCCAGGCATTCCCCTGCGGGGTCAAAGAATGAAGGAGATTGGTCGAGGCGGCGGGATTCGAACCCGCGGCCTTCTGCTCCCAAAGCAGACGCGCTGCCAAACTGCGCCACGCCTCGACTCGTTGGAAGGTAAAAGTGTACCTGCGGCCGCCGCTCACCAGCAGAGGGGCCTGAACCTATGACCTTGAGTATGTAAACTCGGCGGACATATGCCGAATCCCTCCGCACGACTCAGCAAGATTCCGCCGTACCTTTTTGCCGAAGTCGCCCGCGTGAAGCGCGAAGCGATCGCCCGCGGCGTCGATATCATCGACCTGGGCATCGGCGACCCGGACATCCCGACACCCGATGCGATTGTGGATGCGCTCACCAAGGCAGCACACGACCCCGAGACTCACCGCTACGACGAGTCCGCTCGGGGATGGGGTCCGTTCCTTGAGGCTTCCTGCGACTGGTACAAGCGCACCTTCGGAGTCGAACTGGATCAGGCGACCAACATCTGCCAGGTCATCGGCAGCAAGGAAGGGCTGGCGCACCTCGCATGGGCTTATATCGATGAGGGAGACCTCTCCATCGTCCCCAACCCGGGCTACACCGTGTACAAGGTGAACACGCTGATGGCGGGCGGAGATGTCTATGAGACTCCGCTGCTGGCCGAGAACGACTTCCTCCCCGACCTCACCGAGATCCCGACCGATGTCGCCAAGAGGGCGAAGCTGTTCTACGTCTGCTACCCGCACAACCCGACGGCCGGAGTGGCGACCGATAAGTTTTATCAGGACGCGCTGGCCTTCTGCCGCGAGCACGACATTCTGCTGGTCAACGACATGGCCTACGCCACCGTCACATACGACGGCCACAAGAACCCGACGGTGCTTCAGCAGGAAGGAGGCTTCGACAATGCCATCGAATTCCACTCGCTGAGCAAGATGTACAACATGACCGGCTGGCGGCTCGGCTTTGCCGCGGGCAACCCGGAAGCCGTGAGTGCTCTCCAGACCATGAAGAGCAACATCGACAGCAAGCAGTTCGGCGCGGTCGCCGAGGCGGGTGCTTACGCTCTGCGAAGCGTGGACAACACCGCTACGATGGAGATCTACCAGCGCCGCCGCGACATGCTCTGCGACGGACTGGCGGAGGCGGGCTGGGATATCCCCAAGCCAAAGGCGACCCTCTTCGTATGGGCTCCGATTCCGCGCGCCGACATGAACAGCGCGGAGTTCTGCGCGGCCCTTATCGAGAAGGCGGGCGTGGTGGCGGTTCCGGGCAGCGGAGCCGGCTCGGCGGGCGAAGGCTATGTTCGCATGTCGCTGACTCTGCCGGGCGACAAAGACGGCGAGCGGTTCGCTGAGGCGGTCCGCCGCATCAAGGAATCGGGCCTGATTGGCAGCAAAGCTGACGTTTGACGAAGCGGTCGCGGCCCTGGGCGCCTTCCAGAAGAGAGGATGGCGGCTGGGGCTTGACCGAATGGACGAGTTTGTTGATCGGCTCGGCCTCCGCGACTATGTCACGGGGCCGGGCCGTCCGCTTTACTTCCACGTCGCCGGTTCCAACGGCAAGGGAAGCACCGTCTGCTTTCTGCAGCACCTTCTCCACGCGCACGGCCTAAAGACCGGCGCCTGCTACAGCCCCTATGTCCGCACCGTCCGGGAAAGGGTGCAGGTGGGGCTGGACTTGATCGAAAAGGAAGACTTCGCCCGCTATGCCTCCGTTTTGATGGAGACTGGTGAGACGCTGGAAGACACCGAGTTTGGCGGCCCGACCGAGTTCGAGATGAAGACCGCGATGGGCTTTCTCTGTTGGGCGGAGATGAAGGTGGAGGCGGTGGCCCTTGAGACCGGGTTGGGCGGGCGGCTGGACGCCACGAACATCGTCGATCCGGCGGTCTCCATCATCACCAGCATCAGCCTCGACCACACCGCCTATCTGGGCGATACCATCGAGAAGATCGCCTTCGAAAAGGCCGGCATCATCAAGCCCGGTCGCCCGGTTGTCGTGGGGTCGGTTCCGGATGCGGCGTTGAGAGTGATTCGCGAGGTGGCCTTAGAGCGGGGAAGCGAAGTGCATGTTCTCGGTGAAGATTTCACCTGCGCGGACGGTCGGTTTTCTTTCGGTTCCTTTGTTTTGGAGGGGATTGAGCTGGGAATGGAGGGAGCCTGGCAGTGGTCAAACGCCGGCTGTGCTCTGGCGGCTTTGATGCTGGCAGGGATAACGGTCAAAGACTCAGCCACGCTGTCTGCGTTGAAGGCTGTCCAGTTGCCGGGGCGGTTGCAGGTATTTGAATACAAAGGGAAGAAGGTCATCGTAGATGGAGCCCATAACCCAGAGGCGGTAGGGGTTCTGTGCGATTGGGTCAGGGAGAACTGTCCTGGTTCGGTGGCGGTAGTGGCAGGCGGCCTCCGCGGTCATGATTTCGGGTTGGTTCTTGAAGAGCTGCGGAAGCCGGATGCAGAAATCTACCTAACCCCCCTCGATGAGCCGCGTTCGCTTACGGTTGAAGAGCTGGCTGAACACGGAGAGAGGGTGTCGGCGCGGTCTGAGGATGCGTTTGAAAAGGCGGTTGCTTCTGGCCGGGATGTTGTGCTTGTCGCTGGCAGTTTCATCCTTGCCGGGGAAATTTTGAAATCTGTTGATTCGGTGCAAAGTTCAGGTTCTATTGCCTGAAGAATACTTAATCATAAAAGTAAATTCATGTCAACTAGTTATTGCGAAGAGATGTATTGTCTCTTTATTCAGCACCGGTTGACCTCAGGGGTGGAAAGGTAGTCGAGTTGGATATCTACCCACATGCAACCATAAAGTCAATTCAAATTCTAGCTAATTCTTTTTGGTCAAATCATCGTAGAGAAAAAAATCGGCCCAGGTAAACCTGAGCCGATTTTTTATGTCAGTGAATAAGGCCTTATCGGCCAAATCCCCTACCGCGTCCAGCGTCTCCGCTCATCTGTTCGGGAGATCTACCGCCGGTTTTATCACGGTTGTTTGGCACTGACATGGAGTCGGAAGATTGATAGTCGCCCTGAACCGTGTTATCGATATCAGCTCCTTCATCACTTCCGCATCCCCAGCACAGTATTCCAATAAGAACAGCTAATCCAACAATTGTGAGATTAGATGTTTTCAATTGGCACACCGTAGTTGGCAAAATCAAAGTCAGGTCTGAAGAGAATGGGATGGCACCATCCCTCGTCGTACCACGCCTGAGCTCCGTAGCCTGCGGTTGTATACCGCGTAAAGAAGTCATTCCTGTAGTCAGTCGGCTGATTCACAGAGCCCCCGATCTTTCGCCATTTTGCTGACGAGTCGGTTGCCGTGGTGTTGATGCCGTTGTTATGCACCCACTGCTTATAGCCAGTGCCAACATAATAGTTAAGCTCCAGCATCCAGCTCCATCCTCCACCACCTGCGGCACAGGCACCCGTCGAGGTCATGGGCTTATAAAGACAGTCAGCACCGTCACAGTCCAAAAGAAATGGATTAGCCATGGCTGAGCCGCGTCGAGCAAACTCACCAAAGCCCTGGGTGATCAATGGTAACTGGCTAGGAGCGGCAACACCTGATGCACTCCAGCCATGCAACAAGCCGTTGTACGTGTAGTTAACCGAAAGTTCTCGACCCGTGTAGGTTACTCCTCCCCAATCGACCGTTTTTTGGCCTGGGTCTGAGAAGATGTCCTTGTTCTTCACATAAGGCATAACTGAGTTGGCCCAGAAGCACTCATAAGCTGACCAAGAAGTAGAGAAGCCAGGATCCCAGTCTGCCGGAGTGTCATTAGTATATGCAATGCTCCACTCCGTAGTGCCTTCGAAAACACCGCCCGCAAGGGGCATGACATCATCGTAGTCGGCAATATAGATATTCACACCAGTGCCGAGTTGCTTCACGTTGGACAGTGAAGCGGTCTTCTTAGCAGCGGCCTTCGCTTGGGCAAAGACGGGAAAGAGGATGGCTGCGAGTATTGCGATGATGGCAATAACCACGAGCAGCTCGATTAGAGTAAATGCTCTTCTCAACATTATATTTCACCAAACAGCAAAGCCTAGACGCACTGCGTAGCCGGCACAGTGCAAACTCTGCCTTCGGTGAGTGTAGACGGAAATAGTTCCCGGTTGTTTACATTTCTTAACAGTATTTTTCGTATTTCTGTTCAGAACGTCTAAGCCGACCGGAAAGCGCAGTCGATCACCAAATCTTTGATGCCGCTGCGGCCGCTTGATGTAAGAATTCTTCGGATCAGCTCCAATTCGGCCCGCAGGTCTTCGGGACCGCCCTTGACCCCTCTCACTACGCCGCGGATGTAGGCGATGCCGTGTGTGACCCGGACGTCAGCTTGCCCGACATCGATCATGCGCCGGTTGAGCTCTCGGCGGAGCATCTTGCTTGCGGCCACATCTTCAGCGTTTGCCATGGCTAGATTTTAACCGAAACGGGCTGGAGGGAATCCCTCCAGCCCGTGGTGTTTTCTGTGATTTGCGGAGGCTTACTCAGCAGTGGCCCCGCCCGCTGCATCCAGTCCAGTAGACATGGAGCCGCGCTTGGACCACCAGATCGCGCCGACCAGTCCGGCGGCGGAGATCAGAGTCACCGTAATCAGCACGCCGTTGCCGAGTGGCTGGATGACTGTCGGGGCGATGAGCAGCGCGACGAGGTTCATGACCTTGATCAGCGGGTTCAGCGCCGGGCCGGCCGTATCCTTGAACGGATCGCCGACGGTATCGCAGACAACCGCCGCCTTGTGAGCTTCGGTGCCCTTGCCGCCGTGCAGTCCGTCTTCGATCAGCTTCTTGGCGTTGTCCCACAGTCCGCCAGAGTTGGCGAGTAGGACGGCGAGCAACTGGCCGGAAAGGATGGTTCCTGCAAGGAAGCCGCCGAGAGCCTGTGCTCCCACCAGGTTGTAGAGCTGGCCGTTGATGAAGGTCGGCTCCTTGCCGATGGAGAACCCGAAGGCGACCAGGACCGGGAAGGCGATGGCCAGGATTCCGGGGCCGAGAAGCTCCTTCTGAGCTGCCGCCGTGACGATGGCGACGCATCGACCGTATTCCGGTCGGCTGGTGCCTTCCAGAATGCCCTTGTCTTCGCGGAACTGCCGTCGGACTTCATTGATCAGTTCGAAGGCCGCTCGTCCCACCGCGTTCATGGAGAACGCAGAGAAGAGATACGGAGCCGCGCCGCCAAGCAGAAGGCCAAGGAAGATCTCAGGGACCTCCAGCTTCATGCCCACCAGGTCAAGGTGTGCCTCTTCGACAAAAGCGTGGAAGAGGGCGACCGCTGCGACGACCGCAGTGGCGATCGCAAAGCCCTTGGTCAGAGCCTTGGTCGTGTTGCCTGCTGCGTCCAGGCGTTGAACCGCCTTGGCGGCTTCCGGATTCTCATGTCCCGCACCGGACATCTCGAAGACGCCCTGTGCGTTGTCCGAGATCGGTCCGAAGGTGTCCATGGCCAGGATGTAGCCGGTGGTGGTCAGCAGGCCGAGTCCGACGAGCGCGATGCCGTAGAAGCTCAGCAGGTAGCCGCCGAAAACGGCCGCCGGGAAGATCAGCAGCGGAGCGATGAGACAGAGCACGATCGCAAAGACGCTGAAGACCGAGCTTTCCTTGCCATAGGCAAAGCCCGTGATGATCATCGGGGCAGGACCGGTGGTGGCGATGTTGGCCACCTCGGTGACCGGCTTTCCGTGAAGCGAAACGTAGTAGTCGGTGAGGCGCTCGAAGACGAAGGCCATCACGATGCCGAAGAGGATGCAGAGGGCGAAGAGATACCAGCCCACCGTCTTGTGCTCGACCAAGGCGACACCAAAATCCTTGGAGACCGGGTTCGGGGCGGTCGGAGCCAGCTCGTTGATCTCTGTATTGAGGTCGGTGATCTGGGCTTCCAGAGCGTCCATTTCGGGGCCGAGCGCCTCTGCCTCAGCCGTGTTGCCGGCGTTGACCAGGTCGTCGATTCGCTTTTGCAGGTCTTCGCGCTTCTGGTTGAGGCCATCCAGCTCGTCGCTCATCGTAGAGCGCTGGGCGATCAGCTCGTCGATCTCCTTGGAGCGGACCTCCTCGAGAGCGGTCATATCGGGCTCTGGAACGGTGAAGTAGCGCAGAGGCTGCAGTCCGGCAAGCCGGGCCGGATTCATCTTTCCGGTGGTGTCCGGCACACCAAAGAGAATGTCGTTCTCCGCGTTGGCATAAATCTCGACGGGGAACTCGTTGAGGACCTCGACGCTCGCGCCGGGTGCCTGCTGCTTGTACTGCTCCAGGGCCGCTTCGATTTCAGACTTCTCAGCCGGGCCGGCCATGATCGTCTGGGCGTCCTGGCCTTCTTCAGCGAACTTGATCTCCTGAACGACGAAGTTCTTGTCCTTGAAGAAGTCGCCGAGAGTGGTGTATTCGACTTCCTGACTCTGCGCGGCCATCGGGTCGGCCGGATCGACCGGCTTGACGATGGCGAGCTTGCCATGAGTGCTGTCCTCGTCGGAGAAGTCAACCTTGGTGTAGCCGCGGAGCACCTTGGGGGCGGTCAGCGTTTCAAGGTCGAGTCCGGGGTTGGTCGCCTGAGCGATGACGCCGCCCAGATCGGCTTCGCTGAGGCCGAGGGCTTCGACCGACGGATGCTCGCGCAGATCCTTGTCGGGAACAAGCTGCGGGAGGATGCCCTGTTCGGCCGCAATCTCGTCACGGGCCGTAAGGATGGCTCCGTACTCGTCCGCATTCAGCTGCTGGGTGGAGACAAGCTGGCTGGTGACGATTTTGGTGCCCGTGCCGCCCATCATGAAGAATGCGAGGGCGAACGTGGCGATGGCGGCGATAAGGGCGGACATCTTGAATCCACCGCTGATCGGCTTGAGCGGATCGGCGTCCACGTTGTCGGAGCCCTTCACAAAGAAGATGCCGACGATGGAGGCGATGATGCCCACGCCGCGGGCCATGAGCGCAAAGAGGACCAGTCGGGTCCAGGTTTCGGTATCAAAGATGGCTGCGGTCGCCGCGCCAAGAACGATGGCGGCAACCAGGGTGACCTCGTAGGATTCAAAGACGTCGGCAGCCATGCCGGCGCAGTCGCCGACGTTGTCGCCGACGTTGTCGGCGATGGTGGCCGGGTTGCGCGGATCGTCTTCAGGGATGCCGGCTTCAACCTTGCCGACCAGGTCGGCGCCCACGTCGGCCGCCTTGGTGAAGATGCCGCCGCCGACCCGCATGAAGAGGGCCGCAAGCGAACCGCCAAAGCCGAAGCCGACCAGCAGGTGCATGGCATCGCCCTGGAAGATCATGAAGATGAGGGTCGCGCCGAGGAGGCCCATGCCGACGGTGACCAGACCGGCCACCGCGCCGGATCGGAAGGCGATCTCAAGCGCGCGGGCATAACTGGTCAGCGCAGCCGATGCCGAGCGCATGTTGGCGCCGACGGCCATCTTCATGCCTGCGTAGCCAGCCACATAGGAGGCCAGAACACCGGCAATGAATGCGATGGCCAGCATAAAGCCGCCCTGCCATCCATAGAGGCCCAGATCCTTTGCAAAGAGAAGCGCAGCCAGCAGGACGACGAAGATGCCCATCGTCTTGAACTGCTGCTTCAGGTAGGCCATCGCGCCATCGTGGATGGCGGTGCCCACATCGATCATCTTCTCGCTCCCCTTGCTCTGGCTGTTGACCCATCGGCCAAGCGCCCACGCCGTCAGCAGCGCGATGACGCCGAAGGCGAGGGAGACATAGAGGTAGATCATGTCTGACCCGGTGAACTCAAGCTTTACGTTTTCGCCCCCGGCTGCAAAGGCAGCGCTGGGGACCATAAGGAAGCTCAAGAGCAGGCCGATAACGGCAAAAGCCCGCTTGCCATAGGAAAGCGGACTGCTCAAAACCACATTCTTCATCAGTGACATTCCCGATTGAATCCTAAGAAACTAAAATCTTCTTGTTCGCGCAAAAGCGGCATCTTGCCGCCCGCGCAACAGCTTCGTACGATACCCCAGGGGCCTTAAAGTTCCCGCTGATTCGGGACTGGCCTTGCAGGTTCAACTATGAGTGCGTTTCGATGCTGGCGCGCCCGCCGTGCTTCTCGATATCCTGAACCAGATACTCCGCCTTCTTGGCCGGGATGCCGATGAGCAGGATGGAAGGCACCTCGTCGATGATCTCCTTGACCTGATTGCGGTTAAGGGAGAGCATCTTTTGAAGGACCTCGATCATCTTCTCTCGGTGCGGTCCGGGGTCGGAGAGGTACAGATCGACCGGCTGGCCGGGATCGTGGGCCGTGAACTTCTCGAAAGTCTGCGCGGCGTCCGGTCCCTCATCGGTGGCGATTGGGATCACGCTGTCGCAGAATTCGCAGATCAGGCCCGTGCTCTTCTCGGTGTAGTAGTTGAGCCCGGAGCATTTACCGCACTGAACCTGAAACACTGCCAGAACTTTCCCGTCTGCAACCGGGATCTCCCTAAGGCAGCTCGTGCATCTCACATCATCGTCCGGCATGATGGTGAAGAAGTTGCGCTCGGAACAAAACGGGCAGGAGATCGAGATGTCGGTGACTTTCCGCATCTTGAAGAGCTGCGCGATGCCGTAAGCCAAAGCGGCGGCACCGATGATGAGCAGCACATAGGCCAGCATCATCCAGGCAGTCTTATAAGCAATCATAAGCCCGGCGACCGCCACAATGACGATGCCAGGGATAAATCCAAAAAACGCTCTTTGGCTCAGCTCCTCCCGAACATTGGAACTGCGCTCAATGGCGACTTTGCCTTCACCCTCCATTTGAACTAAGTATAGCGACGAATGGCGGGGATTGGAAGTAGCGAAAACTGCTTTCTTTAACGTCCGATTGGCCCGCTGAGATTGGGCGCCTGCGGGGCGTCGTTATTGGTTTCGCCGCCTTCTGGGCGGAAGGTGCTGGCATATCCCCCCGTCGTCCCCTGATCTGGCGGGGCGTTGTTTTGATCAACGGCAGGGAAGAGGAGCACTTCGCGCTCGCCCTGGGCGTAGGCGGTGAACTGGAAGTGGCGGGCCAGGTCGTTGATCACTGTCATCGCCGGAACATCGGTGTACATCGCCACGATCTCAGGGTTCGGCATCCCGGGCGCCTGCTGAATCTTGATGCCCGCCTGCGCCGCGATGCCCTTCAGCACTTCGGTGAGGGTCGCGCCCTGGATTCGGATCGTCACCTTGGTTTCAAGCGGGGGAATGGGCGGAGTGGTCGGCGGCACGCCATTGATCCACGTCTCGTTCTCTAGCTGGTTGTTCTCCAGCGGAGTGGTCGGCGGCACGACCGGCTCATTCACGGGAGTGTCCCACCCGGGCACTTTCGCCACGGGCTGTTCCTCAGCCGTTGACGTTGTCTTGCGGCTCGAATTGTAGGCGACGATGGAATAGGTGGCAAAGGAGACTGATGCAAGCACCAGAACCCCGATGCCGACCGGCAGCAGCCTTGTCGACCAGTGGGGCTCCTTGACTCCGGAGGACGGCTTGAAGCTCTTCTCAGCCGGCTTCGGGGCGTCTTCGGGGCGGGCGCCTTTGAGGCCGCGCACCATCTGGATGCGCTTCACCAGCTCCTGGCGATATTCGGGATAACGGCGGCCGAACTGATCCATCAGTTCGATGCTGTTCGCCTCGGCGACTTCCCACATCAGGGCGTCGATTTCAGACGGAATCTTCATTTCGACTCACCTCCTCATAGATGCTGCGGAAGCGCTCGCGGGCGCGGAAAAGGCGCGTCTTGGCCGCATTGGCGCTGCAGTCCAGGCTCTCGGCGATTTCGGTCAGGGAAAGCTCGTCCCAGTAGAAGAGGGTCAGGATCGCGCGGTCGTTGGGATGAAGCTGCCGCATAGCCTCCTGAATCGCCGGGTCGTCGACCGGACGGATCTCTTCATCTGCGGTCTGCTCAATGGCCTCGGTCAGTTCGACCTGGGTCTTCTTGTGCTTGAGCCGGCGCGCCTGCTGAATGCTGCGGTTGACCGCGATGCGGAACAGCCAGGTGGTGAATCGGGATCGCCGATCGAAGCGGTCGAGCTTGCGGAAGACGAGGGTGAAGATCTCCTGTACGGCGTCGGAGGCTTCGTCGGCATCGAGCAGCACGCCCTTGGCGATGGCGAAGACCTTGTCGTAATGGCGCTGATAGAGCGCCTGAAAGGCGTCTTGGTCACCCGCGAGAAAGCGGTCGACTAGGATCAAATCCTCGTCGAATTCTCCGCTGCGGGTCTGCTCGACGACACCGGACAACATTCGCCTCTCTTGACGCTGGGGCCGTCGGTCAGGTTACCGTCATGCCCACTCGTCCCAAGTCCTAAGACGGCGGCAGGCGGCCCTTTTGATCAGCCGACTACCCGAATCGCAAATCCAGCGGTGATTTCGCTCAGTGCGTAGATGTTAAGGATGACCAGGAGCCCCGCCGGAATGGCCCAGCTCCAGCTCCGCTGCAGGCCCGTCAGGCGGACCACGCCGTATCCCCAGCAGAGGGCGGGAAACACGAGGGCAGGGTAGAGATACCGCGCCTGTCCCTGAAAGTAGACCTTGTTGAACTGAACGAAAAGGGCGAGGATGATCAGGAAGAAGAGTCCGGTCAGCACGAAGGCGGACTTGAAGGGCGGCGGAGTCTCTTCCTCTTCTGTCGTCTCGACCGGCTTCGCCATGAGAGCCGAGACCAGCCCCCACAGGGCCAAGGCTCCCAGGAGAATCAGAAGCGTGAGATAGAAGGTCGAGCGTCCGTCAGCTCCGGCCCGCTCATTCAGAAAGATATCCATGTAGCCGAAGACACCGACGAAGCTCTGCGCCGTCCACCACATCACCCACTGGAACCAGTAGGACTGCCCGCCGAAGCTGGCGATGAAATCGCTGGCCTGAGCCGAGCCGGTGAAGGACTGTTGGAAGGCGTTCATGGCCAGCGGGTCGCCGTAGATGTTGAGGTTGCGGATCCACCAGCCGAGCGGGATCAGGATGGCCAGGCCGAGGATCAGCAGGATCGGGCTGACAATGCTGGATGAGTCGCGCCGCTTGGCCATAAAGAGCGCAAAGACGGCGGCAGGCACCAGCGCCAGACCGGTGGTCTTGGTGAGCAGCGCGCAGCCGATCAGCACGCCGAGAATCGCCGATACCTTGAGCGTGAAGCCGTCGCGGAGGCCCTTGAGCATCAGCGCAAGCGACCAGGTGCAGAGCGCAATCAGCAGGGGATCGTTGCTGACGGCGCTGCTGAGCGAAATGTGCATCGGCATCAGGCCGAAGGCGGCGGCGGCAAGACCGACGGTTTCGCTGCCCATCCCCCATTTGCCCGCAAAGTAGAGCCCCACGACGCTGATCGCGCCGATGATGAGGCTGAAGATGCGGAGCTTGGTGCCGCCGGAATTCTGCTCCAGATCTGCTCCCAACAGCTTGCTCCACCCAGTGGCGATCACATAGTAAAAGGGCGGCTGATGCGCCTGGTAATTCTCGTAAAGGTTTTCGTCTTTGGGATTCAAGACCGGGAAGCCTTCTCCCCGCATCAAGCGCATGACGTAGTTCGCATGCTGCCTTTCATCCGGCGCGCCGATATCCAGCGCCCATGCGCCGCCCTGATACTTCAGCACTCCGGCTGTTCGGTAGGGAGTCTTGCCGATATAGGCCGCTGACAAAACCACAAAGGCGATAAGGATGATGATGAGGCCGAGCGGCCATTTCGACTTCATTCAGTCCGCCAGTTTAGTCCATACCATTGAGCGGTGTTCAGACGATCTGTTACAATAGGGGCTGTATTCAGCAATCGACTGGAGGACGCATCGAACTATGATTTTAAGCACCATGGCGCTGGCAGCGGTCACTTTTGCGGCCCCGGCCCGCACGCATCTCGACAGCTTTGTGGACACCATCCACAATGCCGAGGCCCTGAATGTCACCTACACCGTGCAGGAAGTAGGCGGCGTTGGAGAGAAGTTCACGGTCAACCTGGCCAAGCCGAACAAGGCCCGCATCGACACGCCCCGCGAAACCGTGGTCGCCGATGGCACCAGCATCACGACCTTCGTCAAGGCGAAGAACATGTACTACAAGAAGCCTCAGACGGCTCAGGCATTCAAGGGTCTGTTCAACGATCTGAGCCTGACGATCTGGCGGCCCTTCTTCGACGAGAAGGCTCTGGCCAACGTGGCGCAGGCCAAGAACGGCTCTGATGTCAACCGCGGCGGCACCCGCCTCAAGACGGTCAACGTCGTCGCCGACGACAAGGCCGAGCTGCAGATGAACTTCTACATCGACTCGACGAACAACGTGGCCAAGCAGGTCGAGTTCATAACCACCTCCGGCACGCTGAAGAGCACCAAGATCCTCAACGCGAGCCAGGTCGATCTGAAGGCCGGCAACGGCGATTACTTCGCCTTCAACGCTCCTTCCGGTGCGAAGGAAGTTCAGGAAGCCGATCTGGTCGCCAACAAGTGGCACTACAACCTGGACGAGGCCCTGAGCGCAGCTCAGCTCTCCGACCGGGTGATCATGGTCGACTTCATGGCCAGCTGGTGCGGCCCCTGCAAGATGATGGATGCCGAAGTCTTCCAGAGCGCTCCGTTCAAGGACAAGGCCAAGGACTTTGTGCTTGCCAAGATCGACGTTGACGAGCAGACCGCAGTGGCCGGCAAGTATGGCGTGACCGCCATGCCGACCGTGAAGTTCCTGCGAGCCGACGGCTCCGTCCTCCACGAGTTTGTGGGCTACGGCGGTCCGGCGCACGTTCTCGGCGAGATGGATAAGGCTCTTTCTAAGAAGTAAGGCCCGAACCAAAAACTAAATCGATCTGCCCCTCGTCTTATTGAGATGAGGGGCTTTTCTCTGCCTGACGCACGGTTGAACCTGAATCTTTGGGCCAATAGAGCCGATTGAACTGGTAAGCCGACTGGGGCGTGGTAAATTGGCGGGAATCCGAACCCCGGTCACTGAACAGGAGATTCATTTGGCCTCGACCGCAGCGAAGCAGAAGAGCAAGGACTCACAACCAACCGAACGACCTCTCCCAAGAGAGGCGCTGACCCCCGCAGATCGCAAAGAGCTCCTGCTCCAACTGTATCTTGCGCGCTACTTTGACGTGCGCATGATCAAGGAAAAGAAGCGCGGTCGTCTGAGGGGAACCCTCTACTCCTCCCACAACCAAGAAGCCGTCCTTGTCGGCGCGCTTTATGGCCTTCGATCCACCGACTGGATCAGCCCCATCCACCGCGACATGCCCGCGTTCTTCCTGAAGGATGCGAAGATGCAGTGGCGCGACAAGGATCGCTTGGGCATGTCCATCGAAGAGGTGTGCGCGCAGGTCTGGGGGAAGGCGGATTCGCCGGGCCGAGCCCGAGACAACTGGTCTCACATCGGCAGCCGCGAGAAGAAGATCATCCACTCCACATCGATGCTGGCCGGAACAATCCCGGTGGCTGCGGGCGTGGTGCTGGCCGACCGCCTCAACGGCGGCGATGCTGTCGTCCTCACCTTCAACGGTGAAGGCTCGACCGCTCAGGGTGTCTTCCACGAAGCGATCAATTTTGCCGCCATCCACAAGCTGCCGGTCATTACCATCGTCGAGAACAATCAGTGGGCGTATGGCACCCCCGTCGAACTGGAGTGCCCGACCCCCGACGTGGCCGACCGAGCAAAGGGCTACGGAATCCCGGGCTTCATCGCCGACGGCCAAGACGTCCTTGACGTCTACGACAAGGTCATGATGGCCATTGAGCATGCCCGCGCCGGCAACGGCCCGAGCATCGTGGAGTGCAAGACTTTCCGCGCCTACGGCCACGGCGACCATGACGATGACCGCGCGGTGAAGTATCGCAACGGCAAGGAAGTCAAGCGCGGCCGCTCCCGCGACCCCATTGGAGTCTTCAAGGACTATCTCGAATCGGTCGGCGAACTGACCACCGAAGAAGCGGACAAGCATCCCGCCGAGAACAAGAAGGCCAGCGACACCACCGACCACGATTTCCCCGAGGAAGTGGTGAAGTACCTCTCCGAAGGCGTCGATTTTGCCATCAAGTCTCCGCTTCCTGCTGCCGAGGAAGGCGAGATGTGGGTTTTTGCTGAAGGTGACAACTCCTAATGAGCGCCGCTGTTGCTGCTGACGAAAAGAAGAACTTTCTGACCGGCCTGAAGGAAGCGCTTTACGAAGAGATGGAGCGCGACCAGGACATGATCTGCATGGGCGAAGACATCGGCCTTCTGGGCGGTGCCTTCGGTGTCACCGACGGCCTGCAGGAGAAGTTCGGCAAGCATCGCGTGATGGACATGCCGATCTCCGAGGCAGCCATTGTGGGCGTCGCCTGCGGTGCGGCCATGAATGGCAAGCGCGTGATGGCTGAGATGCAGTTCATCGACTTCATCTCGTGCGGCTTTGACCAGATCGTCAACATGACGGCCACCTATCACTACCGCACGGCGGGCGAGGTGAGCATTCCCATGGTCATCCGCGGCCCGGCCGGCGCTTATGGCGGCGGTGCGCTGTACCACAGCCAGATGAACGAGGCTTGGTTCGCCAACTCTCCCGGCCTGAAAATTGTCTGCCCGTCGACGGCTGCCGATGCCAAGGGCTTGATGAAGGCGTCGCTCCGCGACCCGAACCCGGTCATCTTCTACGAGATCAAGGAGCTCTACCGCAAGCGCAGCCTGGAAGAAGACCTGCTTGAGGGCGATGCAGCCATCGTTCCGCTGGGCAAGGCCAAGGTTGTGCGCGAAGGCGAAGACGTGACCCTGGTCACCTACGGCCAGAACGTCTATCACTGCCTCGACGCGGCAGAGAACCTCGAGAAGGAAGGCTATTCCGCCGAGGTCATCGATATCCGAACCCTCGTCCCGCTGGACGAAGAGACGATCATCGAGTCGCTGCGCAAGACGAACCGGCTTGTCGTTGTGAATGAAGCGCCCATGACGTGCGGCTTTGCCGGAGAGATCATGGCCCGCATGACACAGAACGCCTTTGAACTGCTGGATGCGCCTCCGATGCGCGTGACCCGAATGGACACCCCGGTGCCCTGGGTCAAGCCGCTGGAACTGCACGTCCTGCCGAGCACCGACAAGGTGACGGAAGCAGCCCTCAAGGTCTGCAAATACTAAATCTGAACTGAAGCGTGAGAGGAAGGGCGAGGCGGAATGGCCTCGCCCTTTTTCTTATCTCTGGATGCCGCAGAGGAGAACCGTGCCGGTCTCCACTTCTCGCACCGCCCAGATCAGGGGCTGGGCTTTTGCTTCCGATCCGGCGATCGAGATATCCAGCACCTGCTCCAGATCGGAGAGACCGTACATGCCCTGCAGCTCCACCGAGAGATAGCGCATATCCACCGGGCCGGTCAATAGATCGCCCAGGCCAAGGCCCTGAAGGCTCCCTTTGAGGGACGAGCGGCGAGTGATATCTACTGTAGGGACAGGGAGATCGCTTTTGCCAGTCGAGGACTCCCAGCCGATGAATAGCTCGGGTCCGGTCTCGACGCCTTCGAGGGGGAGAACAAGCATCTCCAGGTTCTTGCCGAGCGGCACAAGCTGTCCGGTGACCTCGCCGCGCTGAACCGCTTTGGCATTGCCTGAGTCGGGCACCAGGTCGGCCTGCACGAACGAGTAGGCGAGGTAGACATCCTCCTTCGTCAGCCTCACCGTGACAAGGCTGCTGGCGTAGGGGGCGTTTTCGCGGATGTACTCCTCGATGCGCCGCACCCCATCCTGCCGAAAAGTGCCGACCCTGGTCATGGAGACGCCGAAGCTGTCCTCCATCTTCTTGGGCATCTGGGGGTCCAGCAGGATCGGCCAGATGAACCAGATCGTCTCGTCAGAGGCGTAGCCCTCGGCCTGCACTGTCAGGTCATGCAGGTGTCGCAGGGCCGGGTTGAGCTTGTCGGTGCGGGGCTCCTCCATCTCCATCGCCTTGCTGATGGCTTCCAGCGTGTCGTTCTCGGCGGCGTTCAGCAGGACGGCCAGAAGAGAATAGAGCGAGGCGGGAGCCGCCACCACGTCGCCGGTGCCCTTGTCTGAAATCTGGAGCAGATGCCCCGCGAATCGGTTGGCGGAGAGGGTGATCTCGGGATTCTCTTCGACCGAGGGTTCGTGGCTGGGGGTGGGTTCGCCCGCGGGGCTGGGCCCACAGCTGATGGCAGCGAGCAGGCCCAGCACGAGAGCGAGCCTAAACGGCTTCACCGAGATAGGCTTCAATGACCTTGGGATCGTTGCGGATGGCATCCGGCGGCCCGGCGGCGATCTCTTCGCCGTGGTCCAGCACGACGATCTTCTCGCAGAGGCTCATCACGAAGCGCATGTCGTGCTCGATCAACAGAACCGTCTTTTCGAACTCGTTGCGGATGCGGAGAACGGCGTGCCGCAGTTCATCCTTTTCCTGCGGATTCATTCCCGCTGCGGGTTCGTCGAGCAGGATCAGGCTGGGCTGGGTCGCCATAGCGCGCGCGATTTCCAGACGGCGCTGCTTGCCGTACGGAAGGTCGCAGGCGCGAGACTTGTAGTTCTCGGCGAGATCCATGACTTCGAGCAGCTCCATCGCCTGTTCGCGCAGCTGCCTGGTCTCCCGCAGGGAAGCGGGGAGGCACATCAGGGCGCTGGTCAGGCCGACCTCATGCCGCAGGAACGCGCCGACCACGACATTCTCCAGAACCGTCAGCGATCCGAAGAGGCGGATGTTCTGGAACGTGCGGCAGATGCCCATCTTGGCGATCTTGTTCGGCGGGCTCCCGCCGATGGACTCGCCATTGAAGAGAATCGCGCCGGACGTCGGCTTGTAGACGCCAGTGATCAGGTTGAAGCAGGTCGTCTTGCCCGCACCGTTCGGCCCGATCAGGCCGAACAGGTCGCCCTTCTGAAGATCAAAGGAGACGCTGTTGACGGCGGTGAGTCCGCCGAATTTGATCGTCGCTTCCTTCAGTTCCAGAACAGGCTTGGAGGTCATTTCCTGCTCGCTCACGCTGCAGCCTCCTGCTTCTTCTTTCGGTTTAGGCCAACGAGTCCGGCCAGCCAGTTGAGGCTGAGTTCATGGTGCCCCAGCACGCCCTGCGGACGAAGCAGCATGAGGATGATGAGGATGGCCGCGAAGAAGACCATGCGCAGGCTGTTGATCTCGTAGCCCTTGGCCGCCGCAGTCGGAATCAGGCCGACGATCATCGCGACAATTGGCACCGAGAGGATGCTGGCCGCAAGGCCGCCAAGATAGAGGCCGATGCGCTTGTTGTGCGGGCCGTGGTAGTGCATCTGAATCCGTCGGTAGAGAGCCACAAGCAGGATCGCCGCAACCGCAATGCCCGCGAGAACGGGGCCGCTGATCGTGAGTGGGTCGCCCGCCGCGTCCTTGAGGTCGCGCAGATACTCGGGGAAGCCGATCAGGAAGATGGCTGCCAGAGTGGACCCCGTGATCGATCCGGTGCCGCCCAGAACCACCATCGTGAGGATGATGAAGGACTGCTCCATCTTGAACATGTCGGGCGTAAGGAATCCGTCATTATGCGCGAGCAGCGCACCGGCCATGCCGGCAAAGGCGGAGCCGATGATGAAGGCCGTCACCTTGACGCGCGTCGTATTGACGCCCATCGCCTGGCTGGCGACCTCGTCCTCGCGGACGGCGAGGAAGGGAAGTCCATGCGCCGATTTCAGCAGGTTCCGGCAGACGGCGATGCAGATGAATGCCAGCAGCCAGATCATCCAGGGTTCCTGGATCTTGGGCTGGACATTGAAGCCGTAGGAGCCGCCCACCTCGTCGATGTTGATCGAGATGATGCGGATGATTTCGCCGAAGCCGAGCGTGACGATGGCAAGGTAGTCGCCGCGAAGCCGCAGCGAAGGCAGGCCGACCACAATGCCCGCGATGCCGGCGGCGATGCCGCCGACGATCATCATGAGCACCAGCCAGGCGAAGCCGCCCAGCGGCTGCCCCTCGTAGTACCGCACGGTGATGAACCCTGCGACATAGGCGCCGACCTGGTAGAAGGCCGCGTGGCCGATGGAGAACTGGCCGGTAATGCCGTTGATCAGGTTGAGGCTGACCGCAAGCGTGACGTAGAGGCCGGCCACCACGATCACGCGGGAAATGAAGCCGCCTGAAGCATCCGCCACTCCCTGAATGCCGAAGCAGAGCCCAAGCACAAGCAGGATGGAGAGGAGCCTGAGTCCCCAGAACTTCATACTTTCTCCACCTTTGAGGAGCCGAGAATGCCGCCCGGTCGGAAGAGAAGAACAACGATCAAGATGATGAAGGCGATGGCGTCTTTGAACGAGCTGTATCCCGCCCAGACGACAAGCTCTTCGGAAATGCCCATCACAAACCCGCCGAGCACGGCTCCCGGGATGTTGCCGATGCCGCCCAGCACCGCAGCGACGAACGCCTTGACGCCAGGCAGAAGGCCATAGAACGGGGTCAGCGGCGTCCCGATGAACGTGGCGTTCATCATCGCGCCGGCTCCGGCAAGGGATGAGCCGATCAAGAATGTGATGCTGACGACCCGGTTGACATTGACGCCCATCAGCGAGGCCGAGTCGAAGTCGTGGGATGCCGCACGCATGGCGCGGCCGGTGTTGGTGAACATGACCAGCCACCACAGCCCGATCATCAGCACGATGACCGTGCAGAACATGATGAGCCGGCCTTGCGGCAGGTTGAGGGTGACCGATTGAACCGTCACCTGTCCCTGGATGTCGCGGGTGGCGGCTTCGGCATCAAACATCTCCTGCTTGATGCGCTGGCCCTCTTCTGAAAGATTGAATTCGCCGCCCTCCTCCTTCTTGACAATCTCGAAGGCTTCGCGCTTTTCCTTCATCAGCGCGGTGGCTTCCTCGAGCTGGATCGTTAGCTCTTTCGGGGCGGGTTTCAGGTTGATCTGATAGGAGGTTTGGTACGGGTTGACCTTCTCGTTGATGCTCGGCGGCGGCTCGGCCGGCAGGAACAACTGTCCGCCGAACTGCAGCAGCAGCGAAACGCCGATGGCCGTGATCAACGCGGCGATGCGGCTTTGGTTCCGCATGGGCCGGTAGGCGAAGTACTCGATGATGATCCCGATCACGCCGCAGACCAGCATGCTGATCAGCATCATCAGAATCAGGATGAAGGGAGAGGATTGTAGATCAGGATTCTGCGCCAGGTTCTCCTGGTTGAAACCCATGCTCCACGAAGTGAAGAGCGCCGTGTAGGCGCCCAACATAAAGACCTCTCCATGGGCGAAGTTGATCAGGCGAAGAACGCCATAGACCATCGTGTAGCCCAAAGCAATCAGCGCGTAGATCGCGCCAAGAAGCAACCCGTTTACAAGCTGCTGTGGCAGGGTGTTGAAATCAAGCCCTGCCACAGCCGGAAATACCAGCCCCTCCATTCAGTCTTAGCTGCTCGGAATATCCGACGGCTCGTAAGCCTTGGCGAACTTCTGGCCCTGTCGGGTCAGCTCAACGATGATGGCTCGCTTGGCCGGGTCGCCGCCTGCGCCCTTGAGCGTGATGTCGCCCGTGACGCCTCGGTAGCCCTCGGTGTTGGCCAGCTCTGCGGTGAGGTTGGCGCTGTTGATTTCAGTGCCTGCCTCGTGCATTCGGCGGATCGCGTCGCACATCAAAGCAGCGGCGTCGTAGCCGAGAGCGCCCATCGTGGTGCCGGGAACCGAGTTGTTGTACGCGGCCTTCCAGGCGTTCAGGAACGCGGAGACTTCCGGCCGGTCGTCTTCGCTGTTGTAGTGGTTGCAGAAGTAGCCGCCGACGATCGCGTCGCCGCCGCTCTGCAGAATCTCAGCCGAATCCCAGCCGTCGCCGCCGAGCAGCTTGACGTTGGTCATGCCGTTCTCGTGGATCTGTCGGGCGATCGGGCCGACTTCGTTGAAGTAGCCGCTCAGGAAGATTCCGTCCGGATTCTTCTGCTTGAGGTTGGTGATCTGAGAAGCGAAGTTCAGGTTGCCCGTCTCGTAGCGCTGGTCGTCCACGATCTCGCCGCCCAACTCTTCAAACTTCTTGGCGAAGGATTCGCTCAGGTAGGTCGAGTAGGGCTGCTTGTTGTCCGTCATCATCGCCATCTTGCGAAGATTCAGGTCGTTGTAGGCAAACCAGGCCATGACCGGACCCTGCAGGTCGTCGGTGTAGCAGACCCGGAAAATGTTGTTGCTCTTGGCGGTCAGGTCGGTCTTGGTCGCGCCGACGGCCACATTGGGCACACCGGACTCGAAGGCGACGTCGGCGATCTGAGCGGTGATGCCGCTCGAGACTTCACCGAGCAGTCCGATCACGCCATCGCTGACCAGCTTCTCGGCGGCGTTCTTGCCCTGGACCGGGTCGCTGGCGCTGTCCTGAACGCGCAGGACGACCTTCTTGCCGCCCAGGAGGTTCTGCTTGTTGAATTCTTCAACCGCAAGGCGGGCGCCGTTCACACAGTCTGCCCCCCACGGGCGCAGCGCGCCGTTCTGACTGGCGACCAGGCCGATGTAGATTTCATCGCCGGTCGCGGCGTTGCCTTCACCCTTGGGTTCCGGTCGCGCCGTCTCGGTTGTCGGCTCGCCATCGGAGCCGGTAGTGCCTGATGCAGTAGTGTCGGGCTTGCATCCCGTAAGCGCGCCCACGCCGAAAAGGCTGGCGGCCAGGACGCCGACAAATAAGCTTCCTTGAAGTGACTTCATGATGTCTGCCTCAGTTGGGGCACACAACCGCGGCCCCCCCAACAAACTGAGCGTGAGTATACACAGGTTCGGACACTTAAATTAAGGTGGCACTCACTTCCGTTCCCGGGCGTTGTATAGCTTCAGAAGCCTTCGCGCGTACAATATAGAGAGAAGCTATGGCATTGACATCTTTCGCTTTGGCAGCGGCGCTCAGCACGACCATGGTTGGTCAGGACCTGAAGCAGAAGGTCGAACTCCCCTTCCGCATCGCCGACAACGCAATCATCGTGGACGTCACCGTGAACGGACGACCGGTTTCGGCCATGTTCGACTCCGGGTTCTCCGGCGCCTTCGTTTTGGGCACTCATCTCGACCTGGGCAAGTCGACCGGAACCATGACCCTCCGCGACTTTGTGGGCTCCTTTGAAGCCTCCACGGTCGATGTGAATTCGCTTGAACTGGGCGGAGCGAAGGTCGATTCCACCGGAATGACCATCGTCCAGCAGCCGACCGATCACATGTCCATGAGCTATGGCACCCACTGCGACGGCATCATGGGATTCGAGGTGCTGAGCAAGTATGTGCTTGAGATCAATTTCGAGAACAAGAAGTTCATCCTGCATCCGAAGACCCACGACATCACCCAACTGAAGCCGGACAACGAAAAGACCTTCATGGCTTCCATGCTGCCCATCGGCAACAACTCCATCGAGCTTGCCGTGAAGACCGCCAACGGCCGGACCCTCGCTCTGGCCCTCGATACGGGCAACGCCTTCTATGCCACCACCCACCGCGACGTTCTGGAGCGGGTCGGCTTGTGGACGGAAGGAAAGAAGCCGACCTACACCAAACAGTCATTTGTGGCAAGCGGCCCGGTCGATTCGTGGTACTACAAGATGAACGACGTCAAGATTTTCGGCGTACCGGTGAAGGAGAGCTACTGGGACATCATCGACCGTCCCTCAAGCTCGGCCATCCATGACGGCACCGTCGGCTTCGGCTTCCTGCAGAATTTCAACGTGACCATCGACATGTCCCGCCGCCGCGTGTGGCTGGAGAACTTCAATGGCAAGGTGGCCGATGATCCGGTCGCCAGCGCCGGGTTTATGGCGCTCTACGATCCGTCCCGCCAGCGCATGCGCATCGTTAATGTGACGCCGAACGGTCCGGCCGACAAGGCGGGCATCAAGCGCGGCGACGATCTGCTGGGAGTGGATGGAGGCGAGATGCGGAACATGGCCTATCGCCAGATGATCGAGATCATCGAAGGCGAGCCGGGCTCCACGCTGAATGTATCGATCTCCAGAAACGGCGAGTTCATGCGAAAAGAGCTGACCCGCCAGGTTCTGGTCAACACAAACTAGCCGCAAAGCGGCCCATGACATCGTCGAGCATCGCCTCAGTCAGCCGACCCGTAAAGGTGTTCTGCTGACTGGGGTGATAGCTGGCAAAGACCCGCACTCCGCTGGGCAGCTCCCGTTCGACTCCGTGGCCGAAAGCGCCCCAACCCTTCTCTCCACGCGCCTTCTGCGCCTCCTTCCAAGCAATGCCGCCCAGGCAGAGAATGGACTTCCAGGGGCGGTCCTGCATCAATTCGACCAGGTAGGGGCGGCAGGCATCGAATTCATCCCGCGTCGGCTTGTTGTCCGGCGGAGCGCAGTGGACGGAGGCGGTGATCAAGATTCCCTTGAGCTGCAGGCCATCGTCCATCGAGACCGCTTCCGGCTGGTTCGCCAGCCCCGCGCGAAAAAGAGCGCGGTAGAGCCAGTCGCCGCTGCGGTCCCCCGTGAACATCCGTCCGGTCCGATTCGCGCCGTGCGCGGCGGGCGCCAGGCCGACGATCAATCCGGTGGCCTCCGGGTCGCCGAAGTTGGGGACGGGCCGCCCCCAATACTCCTCATCCGCAAAGGATTTCCGCTTCTCCCGAGCCACCCGCTCCCGCCACTCCACCAGCCGCGGACAGCGATAGCAGTTGATGATCTGCTGGTTCAACGGGTCTAGCCGAAACATGGCTTTCCATTTTGCCCGACCATAATGAAGCCATAGGCTTCCATGCCGATCTACGAGTACGAAAGAGAGGAAGGCGAATGCCAGATGTGTCCGGGCCGCTTCGAGTGGCTGCAGGACATCGGCGACGACCCGCTGAAGCACTGCCCCTGGTGCGGGCTGAATGTACGGCGGGTGGTCAGCAAGGCCAGCATCCAGATCAAGACGGATGTTTCGGCCGATGCCGCCGCCAAGAAGGGCTTCACCACCTATCGCCGCTCGGAAGAGGGCGTATGGGAGAAGTCGGCTGGCTCGGGGCCGGATGCCATCGTGGGGTCAGAGTCAGATAGGGCGGAGATCCGCAAAGAGAAGCGGAAGAAGAAATACGATATCGACTAGCCCTGGGGCAGCCGATCCGGAATCCCGAGGCACTCTTCAAAGCCCGCCATCACGTTGAGCATATGCAGCGCCTGCGCGGCCCCGCACTTTCCGTCGCGATCCGCCATGACCCGCACCGTTAACAGGGAAGTCTCATCCCCCGGCGTCATGCGCAGCCCGACCAGCGCCCAGGGATGCCCGGCGACAAGCTGGGTGTCCCACTCGGAACCATCGTGCATCCGCACATAGAAGCTGCCGCCGTAGGCTTCTTCATAAAGGCTGTCGATCATGCGCCAGTCGTCGGGTGTGGCGATGGGGGCGAAGAGGTTGAGGGCGCGAACGGTGCCGAGATCGAGGTCAGATTCGCCCAGTGTCAGGTCGCCGGAGAAGCCGATGGTCTCCAGCCAGGGGAGCAGGCGGGTTTCATCGGTGCTGAAGCTCAGGTCCAAGGCAGGCTGGTCGTTGAGCAGTCCGGCCTGCACCAGAGGACCGAGCGCAATGATCGCGAGCGTGCTGGCAGCATCGGGAACGGCCGCTTCATCTGTGCAGACGAGCGGATTGTTGTCGATCAGCTCAACCAGCCCCTGGATGGCGCAATTGGGTGTACCGAGGTGTACGGTCCGGGGCCAGTCGCCCCGGTCGAAGCGCAGTTCATGGTCTGGGGCAATGTCGGACTGCAGATCAAGTTCTGGGTGCGCCCGAACCAGCGCGCGCAGAACGGGATCTTGGGGAGCCCAGACCTTGATCATCTAGCCTCGGGTGATCGTGACCGTGACCGGGAGGGTGACCGGATCGTCTCCACCCACGGACATCTTGAGGCTCTGGCGCATGTTGCTGCTGAAGAGCATGCCGTCGGCCATATCGATGAGCATGACGCCGTGGCCGCTGCCCGTGATGTCTTGCCCCGTAGAGGTGAGGCCGAGATTGACTTCGGCAAACTCCTTAAAACCCACCTTCTTCACACCGACCAGCCGGTAGGTGGTGTTGACGGTGAGGTCGCCGATGGGCGAGGGAAGCACCTGCTTGTTGGACCAGGTCTCGTTGATCTTGATCGCCTTGACCGGGAGCAGGGTGAAATCGACGCCGGCGGGCTTGGAATCGGCATTCAGAACCTTGCCGCGATTGTCCACCTGCATCGTCTCCTCCATCGGATCGCCGCTGCCGATGGGAGTCGATTTGAAATCGACCGTGGCCACGTTGTTCTTGACCGACTTGACCTTGATCGAATAGCCGCCGGTCATCTCAAACGGCTTGGCCGTCGAACCCGGCATCGAAGTGGCGGAGGTGATCTTGAAGCTGTAGGAGTTTCCGGCCTCCCACTTGATCCTCATCAGGTATCCGCCGCTCTGGCTGGTGACCTGAGCAAGCAGGGGAGCGGCCAGAACGACTGAGCCGACAAGCGCTGTAGTGATGCCTCGCATGGGTGATCCTTATTCTATTAGACTTTTCTGCCTGGCTCGCAGCGGGTCTTTTGGGGCCGTTTAGGCCCCGTTGACAGAGATCACTTCGATGTCGAAGATGGTGACTTGGCCGCCCTGGACCATCGCGCCGCCGCCCATGCCCCAGCCGAGGCGGGGAGGAATGCGGAGTCGGCGGACTTCGCCCTTCTTCATGCCGACAATGCCGTGGTCGATGCCGAGGATGACCTCGGGCACGCCGACGGTGAACTTGATCGGCTTGTTGTCATTCTTCTCGCGTGTGTTGTCGAATTCGGTGCCGGTGAGATAGCGGCCCACATAGTGGATCTCGACCGTGTCGCCCTTCTTGATCTCCGGACCGGTGCCGGGGGTCAGAATCTCGGCGTCGTAGATGTGGTCCTCATCCTTCTTGATGACGCCGAGCAGGGCGACATCAAAGTAGAGGTCGGTCTTGGGGGGAATGGCCGCGCCGTTGCCGGCCGCACCATACGCTTTCTCCCAAGGGATGACCAGCTTGCGCTTCTCGCCGACGGTCATGCCCTTGATGCCTTCGTCCCAGCCCTTGATGACTTCGCCCTTGCCGAGCGTGAAGGAGTAGGCCCCGGTGTTGTTCGGGTTGTCGACATTCGCGTCGAAGCGGGTGCCATCCTTGAGGGTGCCGATATACTGCATGGAGACGACGTCCCCGTCTTCGGCGACCGGAGCATCGTCGAGTCCCGGTGCAATCGTCTCAATCACCACTTCTCGGGTGGGGTCGGCAGCCGGGCCATCGTTCTTTTGGCAGCCTGCAACTCCCAAAACCGTGACCAGGCTCATCAGTGCGAGCCAGCGCATCATAATGATTCAGGGTACCTCGCACTCCGAAAGTTCCCGCAGGCCAAGACTATGGCAAAAAAGAAGTCGGAATCCCTGAAAAATAAGGGCCCCGCGACGATCCAGAATCGCCGCGCCAGGCATGACTACGAGCTTGTAGAAACCTACGAAGCTGGTCTTGTCCTGGCTGGCTCGGAGGTCAAGAGCCTCTACCTGGGACGCGCGAGCCTGGCCGACGCCTTCTGCTATGTCACCAACGGCGAGCTATGGCTCATCAATATGGACATCGAGCCCTACACCCACGCCTCCCACTTTCAGCACGATCGGCGGCGGGAGCGGAAGCTGCTGATGAAGCGGTCCGAGATCAATACGCTTCAGCGGAAGACGGAAGCCAAGGGCTTTTCGCTGATCCCCACAAAGGTCTACTTCAACGAGCGCCGCAAGGCGAAGGTCCAGATCGCCCTCGCCCGCGGCAAAAAGCAGCACGACAAGCGCGAGTCGATCAAAGAGAAGGACCAGACGCGAGCCTTTGCCCGCGGCATGGACTACTAGATAAGTGCAGTTGTCGCCCGGATTAAGCTAATCCGCCGAACTTGCGGGTGCGCTGCTGGTAGTGGCGGACGGAGTCCAGCAGCTCGGGAACGCCGAACTCCGGCCAGGAGACATCGGTCACGAACAGTTCGGCGTAAGCGGCCTGCCAGATCAGGAAGTTGCTCCAGCGCATCTCTCCGGCGGTGCGGATCATGAGGTCGGGATCGGGCACCTGCGGGCAGTAGAGCTTCTCCCGCATGGACTCTTCAGTGATGTCATCCGGGCTCACTCCCGAAGCGACCAGCGAACGCACGGCGTCCACGATCTCGGCGCGGCCCCCATAGTTGATCGCCAGGATGAAGGTGATGCCGGTGTTGTCCTTGGTCTTCTCTTCAAGCTCGGTGAGCGACTTCTGCAGCCATTCCGGCAGCTCATCACGCCGACCGGCGATCAGAACCCGCACATTCTCCTCGACCAGACGCATCAGCTCGTTGCGGGCGGCTTCGTCGATGAGCTTCATCAGTCCGCCGACTTCGCTCTCCGGCCGCCGCCAGTTCTCGGCAGAGAAGCCGTAAACGGTGAGGTAGCGGATGCCGAGCTGATCCGCGCTGAGGAGGACGTTTTTGAGCGTGAGATAGCCCTGGTGATGGCCCTTGAGTCGGCCCCAACCCTTCTTCTGCGCCCAGCGGCCGTTGCCGTCCATGATGATGGAGACGTGCTGGGGAAGGCTCTCCAGGTCGATGCCGAGCTGGACTGCTTCTTCTTGAATGGAGTTGGCCGGTGTGGTGGGCATCACGAAGGAAAGCCCGTCAGATTTCCATCAGCTCCGCGTCTTTCTTGACCTGAAGATCGTGGATTTGGTTGACGTACTTGTCCGTCAGATCCTGCACCGTCTTCTCAAGCCGCTTCAGCTCATCTTCGCTGATCTCTTTATCCTTTTCGGCCTGCTGAACCTTGTGCAGCGCATCCCGGCGCACGTTTCGCACCGCGACGCATCCATCCTCCGCCCGCTGGTTGACCTGCTTGGTCATCTCCTTGCGGCGATCCTCGGTCATGGGAGGGAAGATAAGGCGGATGTTGGTGCCGTCGTTGTTGGGGTTCACGCCAAGATCGCTCTTCAGGATGGCCTTCTCAATCGGGCCGAGCAGGCTCTTTTCGTAGGGCGTGATCATCAGCTGCCGCGGCTCGGGAACGCTGACTCCGCCGACCTGAGTGATCGGCGTCTCGACGCCGTAATAGTCGACGGTAATCGCGTCGAGAATGGTGGGATTGGCACGCCCGGTTCGGATGCGTTGAAAGTCGTGAACGGTGGCCTCTACGGCCTGCTTCATGCGGTGCTCAGCGTCTTTGAGTACTTCCTGCATCATCAATCTCCTTGAACTAGAGTGCCAACCTCTTCGCCGCGAATGGCCGCTGCCATTGTGCCGGGTGCAAGCAAGTCTAGCACGATGATCGGGAGGCCGTGTTCGCGGCACATCGTGAAGGCGGTCTGGTCCATCACGCCCAGCCGCTGGTCGAGCGCGGCGCTGAAAGTGAGGTTGGCGTACTTGACCGCGTCGGCGTGCTTGTTGGGGTCCTTGTCGTAGACCCCGTCCACCTTGGTGGCCTTGAGCAGGCAGTCGGCCTCGATCTCAAGCGCGCGCAGAACGGCGGCGGTGTCGGTGGTGAAATACGGGTTGCCGGTGCCGGCGGCGAAGACGACCACACGGCCTTTCTCCATATGGCGGATCGCCCGGCGGCGGATGAATGGTTCGCAGACTTCGGCCACGTCGATGGCGCTCTGCACTCGGGTGGGGAGGCCCTGGCCTTCGATGGCGGACTGGATGGCCAGGCCGTTCATGATCGTGCCCAGCATTCCCATCTGGTCGGCGGCGGTCCGCTCGATGCCGCCTGAGGCTGAAAAAGCTTCTCCGCGAATGAAGTTGCCGCCGCCCACGACAAGCGCGATCTGCGCGCCCTGCTCGTGGATGGCGACAATCTCCTTCGCGAGATAGGTGAGGGTTGCGGAATCAAGTCCGAAACCGGCCTGACCGGCGAGAGCCTCGCCGCTGATCTTCAACAGGACGCGATTGAACTTGAGTCCGCTCATCCCTTTACTCTTCGTCCTGGGAGTTTCCGCCAACGGCGAAGTACAGGAAGTTGGTGATCGTGGCGCTGCCGCCCGTCGTCTCCTTCACATAGTCGCCGGTCTTCTTCTTGGCATCCATATAGAACGGCTGCTCAAGCAGAACCTTGGACTGGTAGTACTCCTTGTTCACGCGGCCCTGGGCGATCTTGTTGGCAACGTCTTCCGGCTTGCCTTCGGAGACCGCTCGATTGGTTTCGATGCGGATCTCGTTCTCGATCACGTCCTGCGGCACGTCTTCGCGCTTCAGGAAGTCGGGCGGGAAGGCGACGGCCTGGACCGCCGTCTGGAAGGCGGCTTCCTCGGCCTTGTCTCCGCTGCCGGTGACTTCAACCAGAGTCGCGGCCTTGCCGGTGTTGCTGTGGTTGTAGCCGACCAGAACGGCACCATCGGCGGCGCCGATGGCCGCGCCCTTGCCGAGCTGGATGTTCTCGCGGATCACCGCAACCGCCTCTTCGAGGTGCTGCGAGATCGGCTTGCCATCGACCTGGAAGTCAGGAGTGATCTCCTGCACTTCGCCCTTGGCCGGGCTGGCGGCGGCGAGCACGCCCTGCAGGAGCTTTTTGACCAGCTCCTTGAACGACTCGTTCTTCGCCACGAAGTCGGTTTCGCACTCGACCACGAGACCGGCGGCCTTCTGCTTGTCGTCAGAAACGGCGACAACCGCGAGGCCCTCGGCGGTGGAACGGCCCGCCCGCTTTGCGGCGGCGGCCTGTCCCGATTCGCGCAGAATCTCCTTGGCCTTGGCTTTGTCGCCGCCGGCCTCTTCCAGAGCCTTCTTGCACTCCATCATCGGGGCGCCAGTCTCCTCTCGGAGCTGCTTAACGTCTGATGCGCTGATTGCCATAACTATTCCGTCTTTGCTTCTTCAGTCTCGACAGCGGCTTCCGCTTCCATTGCTTCAGCGGTGGAGTCCGCAGCCTCTTCTTCGGTCGTCACGGTCGGAGCCGGCTCGACATTCTCTGCCTTCTCGACAGCAGTCTCTACGGGCTCGGTCTTGGCCTCTTCGGTGACCTTGGGGGCATCGGTGGACTCGCCGAAGGATCGGAGGAACTCCTCCTCGACTTCGCCGAAGACCACGCCGCCTTCCTCGTCATCCTCGCTGACCTCGGTCGACTCGATGGCTTCGCCGCTCTCGTCGGTGCCTTCGGTCAGGGACTCGTCGATCGGCTTGACCTCGAGGATCGCTTCGCACATCTTGCTGGTGACCAGTCGGATGGCGCGGATCGCGTCGTCGTTGCCCGGGATCACATAGTCGATGTCATCCGGGTCGCAATTCGTATCGACAATCGCGACGATGGGGATGCCCAGTCTTCGGGCTTCGGCCACGGCGATGTCTTCCTTGTTCACGTCGACCACGAACATGCAGCCGGGAGCATCTTCCATTTCGCGGATGCCTTCGAAGTAGCGGTTCAGGCGGTCGCGCTCTTCGCGGCGCTTCAGCTGCTCCTTCTTGGGCAGGCGGGCCATGTAGCCCTCCTCTTCCATGCGGTCCAGCTCCTTGAGCCGGTAGATCCGCTTCTGGATGGTCTCCCAGTTGGTGAGCATGCCGCCGAGCCATCGCTCGGTGATGAAGTACTGGCCGGACTTCTGCGCGGCCTCCTTCACGGCGGCCTGAGCCTGCTTCTTGGTTCCGACAAAGAGAACGGTCTTGCCGTCTTCGACAACGCGCTGAACAAAATTCAGGGCATCTTCAAACAGCTTGATGGTCTGGTGCAGGTCGACGATATAGATCCCGTTGCGGGCCCCGTAGATGTATCGCTTCATCTTGGGGTTCCATCGGCGCGTTTGGTGGCCGAAATGGACGCCCGCCTCGAGCAGCTCTTTCATGCTGAGTTGAGGCATTTTATTTTCCTGGGTTGATCCTCCAGACCGGCTTTGCTGCGGCTCCAACTTCCATTGCGGAAGACCCAAGGAGCAGGCCGATCTGTGCGTGATTCAAACGGGCGGAATTGTACCTGCGGATAGGTTCAGGCATGGGTCCGCCCGGCGGGGCGCTTAGTATCCGTAGATGGCGTAGGAATTCCAGTTCGGGTCAAGCGTGAGCCGCAGGCTGACCAACTGGCCGACGTGGTAGCTGTCGTGCATGGCAAGGTAGTCGAGCGCGTGCTTGCTGTTGTCTTCGCTCTCGTCCATTTCTTCATACATCTTCATCGCCTGCTCGGTCTCTTCGCGCAGAGCCTTCATCAGGCCCTCGGGCGATTTGTCGTCGGCCGAGAAGCTGCCCCACTCGTGCTGTTCGCCCTTAAACGATTTGGTGCAGGCGTGGCGGCATTCGATGAGATGCTCCACCATCTCGGCGGGAGACATCGTGTGTTCGTTGATCTTCATGCCCCAATCTTTGGCTTCGAGGCCTTTGAGGGCTCCCTCCAACTGGCCGAGGCCGGTCATCACTGCGTGCTTGGTCAGGCTTTTGGTGGTCATGCTCAAAGTATGTCTCGGACGGCCACAATGATTGGCGATGGCAGACGAGCTTATTGACAATTGGCAGAAGTCGGCCGAGAGCTGGATTCGATGCGTGAGCGAGGGCAACCCGATGCGCCGAGACATCCTCGATCCGGCCTTTGAAAGGTGGATGCGTCCGCTGGCTCCGGCTCGAACCTTGGATATCGGCTGCGGAGAAGGGCGGCTGGTCCGAATGATGAAGGAGTGGGGACTGGATGCCGCCGGACTCGATCCCACAGAAGACCTGATCCACTACGCCCGCCGGGAAGACACCTCCGGCGAGTATGTGGTGGGTTCTGCCGAAGCGCTGCCCTATGAAGATGCCAGCTTCGATATCGCCACGAGCTGCCTGGTGCTGATCGATCTGCCGGAACTGGCACCCGCGCTGCGGGAGATGCACCGCGTCCTCAAGCCCGGAGGGCGGGCCATTGTCGCGACCCTCACGCCCATCTGGACCAGCATCTATGGCGAGTGGGAGAAGGGTGCAGAAGGGAAGCACCTCCGTTTTCCTTTAGACAACTACGGGCTGGAACATGCCGCGAAGGTGAGTTGGAGCGGCATTGAGATCGTGAATCATCACTGGCCGCAATCCTCGCTGATGACCGCTTTTCTCGAAGCCGGCTTTCAACTCACCCGGTTTGAAGAGCCCGCTCCGCCCGCCGAAAAGCTGCGCCAGTACCCCTGGCTGATGAGCTGTCTGCGCGTGCCGCCCGCGCAGTTGATGGAGTGGCGAAAAAAGTAGAGAAGACGGCTATCAATCCGCGCTGATTTCTCGTACAATCGGTGTGATGACAATTGTAGTTATGTTCGCGGCCTGTTTGCTGTCATTCATGCCGCAGTCGGCCGAGGAGGTGATCCGGCAGATTGAGAACCTCGAACCCCCGGCGATCGAAGAGAGCCGCCTCTCCAACCCGAAGTACGTCGAGGAGTACTACAAGAAAGAGGCGGAGTATCAGAAGAAGCGGAATGAGCTGATCTCCCTGCTGGCGAGCAAGTATCCCGAACACGAACGCGTGCTTCCGCTGATGCTGGAGCGGTGGGACGGGCAGATCAACGAAGCCCACATGACTCAGGGCGGGTTCGATGCTCTGATCCAAGACTGCCAGCAGATTGCCCGGCAGCATCCGGACCTGCCGCTCGGGAAGGCCGCCATCGACTACATTCTCATCTGCCGAGTCGAGAAGGCTTATGCTGCTGAAGGCATCGACTACGAGAAGCGTTTGCCGGAAATCCGGCGGCTAATCGACGAGCATCTGAAATCACACAAGGCCACCGCACGCCTATGGGTCAGCTATTCCCGCCTTGCAGAACTCACGCCGGGCGATGCGGAGAAGGCGAAGATCTACGGGCAGATGTCGGCCATCGCCGAAGACGAGATCAGCCGCAAAGGCTATGCGGGTATGGCCCGCCGCCATGAGAAGATGGGCCAGACCTTCGAGATGTCCTTCACCGACTTCACCACCGGCAAGAAGGTCACCATGTCCAGCCTGAAGGGGAAGGTGGTGCTGGTCGACTTTTGGGCGACCTGGTGCGCGCCGTGCATCCAGCAGCTCCCGCATATCAAAGAGCTGTACGCCAAATACAAGAGCCAGGGGTTCGAGGTGGTCGGCGTCAGCCTGGATCAATCGAAAGCCGCAGGCGGGGATGCCTCGCTGAAACAGTTCCTGACTCGCCAGCCTCTTCCGTGGCCGCAGTACTACCAGGGCAACGGGCCGGAGAGCGACTTTTCGCTAAGCTGGGGTGTGCTGGCCATTCCGACTGGATTTCTGATTGATCGGGAAGGGAAGCTGAGGGCGGTGGCCGATACCGGCGAGGCTCTGGAGGATCAGATTAAGGCTCTGCTTTAATCATGTGATTTTCGAAACGGCCCCGCCTGACCAAAGGTAGTTGATTCATGGTTTCGGCAAGCCTGGCAATGCTCGCCGTACTGGGCTCTGCGGTAGCCCAGTCGGCATCGGACATCTATCAGCAGATTGAGGCTCTCAAGGCTCCTAAGCTGGACTCCAGCAGAGTGCAGGATCAGGCTTATGTCCAAGAGTACATAAAGGCCACGGCCGAGTATCGCAGCAAGCGGAACGGGCTGATCTGGAAGCTCTACACGGTTGAGCCGAAGCACGAAGAATTGCCCGAGTTGATGAGGGACCGATGGGAGCTGATGATTGCCAAGGCATCGGACGACCCCAACGCCTTTCCCGCATTCCAACCTATCGTCATCGAAACCAAGCAGGTTGCCGAGAAGACGAAGGGAACCGAGTTGGGGCAGGTGGCCGCCACCTTCCATCTGGCCTCCCAGGTTAGGCAGATCTATCTCGGGGATGACCTCCTAGAGGAGCGGGCTCCCAAGATGCAGGCTCTCTTCGATGCCTATCTGATAGATCACGAGATGAACGATGATCTGATCCAGAGCTATGAAAGCCTGATCCGCATCTCACCCAGCAGCGAGCAGGCGAAGCAGTACCGGTGGCTGGCCGAGCATGTCACCTGGGATGTGCAGAAGAAGGGCTTTCTTGGCAACGCCAGGCGGATCGAAGCGATGGGCAAGCCGTTCACGCTGAACTTCACCGATTTCCTGACTGGGAAGAAGCTCTCGATGGAGGACTTCCGGGGCAAGATCGTGCTGCTGGATTTCTGGGCAACCTGGTGCGGCCCCTGCATCGGCGAGTTTCCCCTGCTCAAGCAGATTTATGAGAAGCATCATGCCAATGGCTTCGAGATCATCGGAGTCAGCCTGGACGCAAACACGGAGGAGAAGGGCGATGCCGCCCTGCGAGAGTATCTCGGCAAGGACCCGCTCCCCTGGACGCAGTACTACCAGGGCAATGGTTGGGAGAGCGAGTTCTCGCTGAACTACGGCATTCTCGCCATCCCCACCAGCTTTATCATCGACCGTGAGGGGCGTCTGCTTTCCGTAGGCGAACGGGGCGAAGACTTGGCCCGGCAGATCGACAGCCTGATGGCGAAGTAGCGCGCTGACAAGACAGAAAAGCCGGAGGCGTCTGCACGCTTCCGGCTTTTCTGCATCTGGGGAAGGGGATTCCTAGATGTCGTTGTACAGATAGAACTCGTACGGATGCGGGCGCAGGGCGATCGCGTCGCACTCGTTCTTCAGCTTGTACTCGATGTAGGCGTCGAGGAGGTCCTTGGTGAAGACATCGCCCTTCAGCAGGAAGGCGTGGTCTCGCTGCAGGTTCTCCAGAACCTCGCGCAGGTCGCGCGGGGTCTGCGGGATGCCCTCTTTCTCCTCCGGCGGCAGCTCGTACAGATCCTTGTCGATCGGCGCTGCCGGCTCGATTCGGTTCTGAATGCCGTCAAGGCCCGCCATCAGCATTGCGGCGAAGGCGAGGTAGGGGTTGGCGGCCGGGTCGGGGCAGCGGAACTCGATGCGCTTCGCCTTGGGCGAGCTGCTGTACATCGGGATGCGGACGCAGGCAGAGCGGTTGCGGAGCGAGTAGATCAGGTTGATCGGCGCTTCGTAGCCCGGAACCAGGCGTCGGTAGCTGTTGGTGCTGGGGTTGGTGAAGGCGAGCAGGCTGGGCGCGTGCTTCAGGATGCCGCCGATGTACCAGCGGGCCTCGTCGCTCAGGCCGCCGTAGCCGTTTTCGTCATAGAACACGTTGGTGCCGTTCTTCCAGATGGACTGGTGAACGTGCATGCCGCTGCCGTTGTCGCCGAAGATCGGCTTGGGCATGAAGGTGGCCATGAGGCCGTATCGTGCGGCGGTGTTCTTGATGACGTACTTGAACTTCATCTGCTTGTCCGCCATGGACAGCAGGGTGTCGAACCGGACGTCGATTTCGCACTGACCAGCCGCACCGACTTCGTGGTGGTGCAGTTCGGTCTTCACGCCGACCTCCTCCAGAAGCAGCATCATCTCCGAGCGGACGTCCTGCAGCTTGTCGCTGGGAGCTACGGGGAAGTAGCCGCCCTTGGGGCGCATGGTGTTGCCCAGCGCTTCGTCGTCGTTGGAGTTCCAGTGCGCTTCCAGGCTGTCGATGCTGTAGCCCGCTGCCTGGGGGTCGTTGCGGTAGGCCAGCTTGTCGAAGAGGAAGAATTCCGCTTCGGGGCCGAAGTAGGCGGTGTCGCCGATGCCGGTTGACTTGAGGTAGGCCTCAGCCTTCTTCGCAACATGCCGGGGATCGCGGGAATACCGCTCGCGGGTGATCGGATCTTCGATGTCCGCGATGATGATCGCCGTCGCATGTTCCGTGAAAGGGTCCATGAACAGGGTCTCTGCATCGAGCGAGAGGAGCATGTCCGACTCATTGATGGCCTGGAAGCCACGAATGCTCGAACCGTCAAACCCAAGGCCATCCTCGAAGGTGTCCTCGGTGAACTCAATCGCAGGGATAGAGAAGTGGTGCCACTGTCCAAATGGATCCGTGAACCGTACATCGACGATCTGTGCTTCGTTATCGGAGATGAATTTTATTGCTTCTTTCGGATTCATGCTAATCGCTTCTCCCAGCTCAGCCGATCGTCGATGACCGTCTGATCCATCAAGTATCCTCGACGCTGAGTCTGGTCCGCCGCCTTTACGCCTAAAACGCAACCCTGCAGGCCATCGCGACGGATTCCAACATCGGAGAAGACGTTGATCAGCGGATACGCGATTCTAGGTTTAGCAGCGGTAGGACTAGCCATTTCTGGATGTTCTGAACCCGCGCCGGTGGAGGCGGGCGAAATTGTGGAAAAACAGGTGACCTTCAAGGGCGCCGGAGGGCTTGAACTGCCCGGCACGCTCGTCATTCCAGAGCAGACTCCCGCCCCCTTTGTCGTGCTGTATCCCGGCTCCGGCCCCACCGACCGCGATGGAAACCAGGGCGAGTTCAAGACCGACCTGCTCAAGCAGATCGCCGACGCGCTGGCCGAACAGGGCATCGGCAGCCTGCGCTACGACAAGCGCGTCACTCCCGGTTTTGAGTCTCAGTGGAATCTTGAGGACATGGCTCAGTTCGAGCAGTTCATCTCTTGGGAGAACCACAAGGGCGATGCGATGGCCGCCTTCACCTTTATGAAGTCTCTGCCGGAGTCGGACGACGCCCGCTGCGGCATCATCGGCCATAGCGAAGGCGGGGTGCAGGCCATCGAAGTCGCTCCGCGCGCCAATCCCGCCGCCCTCGTGCTGCTGGCTTCGCCCGGCCGTCCGCTCAAGGACGTGCTGTATCAGCAGGTGGATGAGCTGATGGACAAGCAGGGCGCCGACGCGGCGACGCAGGAGAAGATGAATGCGGCCAACAAGCGCGTGATGGAGGCGATCATCAAGGACGGCAAGGTGCCGGGCGACGTTCCGCCAGGCCTCGCTCCGCTCTACCAGCCGACAACCGCCAAGTTTCTGCAGGCGATCCTCCCGCTCGACCCGCGCAAGTCGCTCCGAGAGTATCAGGGTCCGGTCCTCATCGTGAACGGGAACAAAGACAGCCAGATCCATGTCGAACAGGATGCCAAGCCTCTGCACGCAGCCGCAAAGGAGCGCCCGGGCCGGGAAGCCTCTCTGCTTGTGATCGGCGATGCCAGCCACAACTTCAAGCAGCTGAAGGACGAGAACGATCAGGGATTCATGGGGCCGGTGATGCCGGAGATGCTGACGCAGCTCTCCGAGTGGCTCAAGAACCACTTGTAGCGCAGCGGTATCCTTCCTGCGCTTCACTCTGGGCGAGTGGCGGAATTGGTAGACGCGCTGGATTTAGGTTCCTGTGTCGCAAGACGTGAGAGTTCGAGTCTCTCCTCGCCCACCAAAGGCAGATTTAGGTTCAAAATCGCCTAATTGCGGCGCATTTCCGGCGCAAAAAGCCGCGAACCGCCAGGGTTAGAAAACCCTTTATATAACCCTGGACATAACCCTGGAAAGCCGATTTAGGTTCAAAATCTGCGCGGTCCGTCTACTGTCGGTGTCTACTGTGGGGGGTGGGTTTCACTGTGTATTGGCAAAGAATTCTGTTCGAAGAAAAAAGATTGCGATTCATTTCAAAGCCACCGCGTGATAACTTAGTTCTTTACGATGGCTGGTGCATTCAAAAACATTCAGTTTGGCGAACCCTTAGATTCGTGGCCGGCAGAGCTCTCTCGTCGAAGTGGGAAGCACAACCTAGCTTGGCTGACCGTGTACTCGGACCATCAATGCAATTTGACATGGCCCGGTGGTCGTCGATTCGCGCTTGATGTTAAGGGTCGATGCCCAGCAGGAAAGCGTCCTGCACTATTGCTGACTAATCAACAGCAAATCCAGAAGTACGAACTTGAATCTGACACTGAGTACATTGTCGTCGTCAAAATGGACGTTGTCCGGTCGGGAGGCAGTGCATTCGCCGCGTACCTCGCCATAGCTTCTGGCGCACAGCCTTCTGACTACGAGGATATTCAACTAAACCGGCAACTTAAAGTTGGTGACATTGAAGCATGGGTGCTTCAAGACGTAAAGCGCCTCATTGAACTAGCCAGAGTCATTTCATCGCAGGTCAAAGTAACTGAAGAAAATGACGGCACGGACATCAGCGCTGATGACTTAGAGGCCATTTTTTCTGAACTGCTTCCGCTAGGCCCGAATTGGCTGGCAGCAGTAAGCAGTGCTCTTGGAAAAAACCTTGAGCCGAGAATTCGTCAAGTACAGGCTGAGGCAACTGAGTTCGAAGAATTATTGCAACAAGAGGGCTGCGGGGAGGATGAGTGTCAGGACTGGTTGGAAGCACATCCGTGGATTCTTGGCCTGGAGTACACGAGAGTTCGGGCTCGCCAAAGTGCAACGCGAGGAAAGATGGATTTCCTTCTTGAGCGTTACGATGGATTCCATGACCTTTTAGAATTGAAAGGACCTCAAGACAAAATCATTGTTGAAAAGCCGATTGAAGGCGACTCGACACCTCCACCAAGCCACTATCATTTGAGCAAGCCAGTTGCGAATGCTTTGGCACAAGCGCATTCTTATCGGGTGAGATTGACAGCAGACGAGTCTGCGATGAATCGAGAGCACAACGTGCAAAACACACGCCACCCGCGCGTGATGATTATCGTCGGACGAAGTACAGACCTCACGCCTCACGGTAGGGAAGTTCTTGAGGAATTGAACCGGTCTTTCCATCGTGTTGAAATCGTCCCGTATGACTTGGTTGTTTCCCGGGCGAGAATGCTTGTAAAAAATATTGAGCGATACTTAGTCGCCCGTGAGGATGATATTCAGGATTAGACTGTCAAGGTCAAACTATGCAGTCCGGCTCTGCTCAAGTGTCGGTGTGGGCCGAGCCAAACCGTCAACAGCGGACATCTTCAGTTAGCCGTTTTTCTACGCCATTTGGGATTTCATCTAGGTCCTTTTTCTTACGTTTGAGTTACTTTCCCGATTCCGGAGTTTTTAGAAGTGAATTGGGAGGAAATGTGGCAATTGTTTCTTCTGACCGCAAAAGTGGTCTAATGGCTGAGAAGGGGAACGCGGAACGCCTCACTGAACTGCTTGCTGATATCGCCCGCGACCAGACTCCAGCGAACCGAATGTGGATTGCTCGTGCCATCGTGCGAATCCATACAATCCGCGCTTTGGCTTTCGTACTGCCGGGAATTGGGCTAGTGCTCCACGCCGTGTATTTGCTCAGCCGCTAGACGTCCCTTACAACCGCTTGCCGAACCCTCACAGGACTTGAAAGCTCGTCAACATCGAACTGAAACCCATTGTCCAACTCAACGCTAACCCCGCTGATATACAGCGTGCCTACCTCAAGCGCATCCAAGTCATCCGATTCAATGACAAACCTCAGCAAGCCCGTTCCATCCGCGCCCGTATCAAGAATCTGACCATCGGCATTCGGGCTCGCTGAAATCGACTTAGTCAACAGCGCATCCTCGTCCGCATCCCCCGTCGAGCCCTTAATCATCATCACCGCCGCCGAGATAGTGCGACCGCTGGGCACACTGGTCACCGTGCAGTCATAGCTCAAAGATGAGCCTTTTGTGAGTATCAGCTTAGTCGGCATCTATTGAGCCCTCCCGTGCTTCCGAGCCAATATCCCCGGACGCGCTTAGTGCGCCGCCGTCCCCTGACGCATCGCGTTCTTTCGTGATTCCAAGCAACAAGCCTTCATAAGTGAAGTGAGGCGAGTCATAAACCGAGCCCTCATGGTCGTAAGTGAGAGTCATCAGCAATCCTCCCATGTCGAGTAATCAGCGTGAGCCTTGAGCGCGAGATAGCCAGCCCGAACGATGTTGTCGGTGATGCTTGCACCACCTTCGGCTTCCAAGTCGAGGTCCGCGGCGCAGTCAATATTGAGTCGCTTCGGCAAGTCGAACTCGCCGGGATTAAGGCGAGTCGCCTGGTCGCGCCACAAGTCGGCAACGACTATGTTGCCGTCAGCTTCAACGCGCACGATTCGCAAGTAGTTATTGTCTGAGTTAGATAGAGCCATTGAGTATCACCAAGTGGTCAAAGCTGCGCGTTTCCATGTGTTTGAGCCGACGCAGACGTAAACGTAAGAGCTATCCCAGCAGATATCGCCTGGACGGCCATCAGAGCTCGCGCTAGCTGGCGTTTTGCTGGTTCGGAGCCGCAAGACATCGCCATTGATATCGAGCATTGCTGTAGGGGATGAGGTGCCGATTGCGACTCGGTTTAAGCCTGCATCCGCTAAGAGCAGGTGAGTATTCGATGTGCCTTCGACTCGAAAGTCAATGTCCGCTGCAGTCTCGTTTACGGTGAGAACCGTAGCCGACCCGCGCAGAAACTCAGTTGCTGTGCCGCCGCTTGAGTCGGCAATCATCCTAATAGAGCCGCCATTGTCGCCCTGGGCTATGGTCATCAAAGACGAGCTCTGATTGATGTATGAGCGGGGGATTGCACCACCCGGCTCATAGCAAATGAAGTGATACGCGAAGGTGGAGGCATCAGCCCAGATAGCCAGACCGCCCGTTGCCAAGATTTTCGGCGCTGTCGAAGGCACGCTTGCCGGGATGCCAGTGGTGCCTAGCCGGAGCACATTGTTGGCGGCGTCGTATGTCGCTTGTGAACTGCTCGACAGAACGTTTCCCGCATTAAATTGCAGGGCGCCAGTTGAGCCCGAAGCCGGAATGCCGACATCAAGCACGAGGTCTGAAAAGGTGTGTTTATGACCTGGATTTTGACCTTGCTTGATGAGGAAATCGAGTGAGCTGGTTACGGCAGAACCGTTAATGCCGACCTTGGCTTGCAGGGATTCGATGGCCGTGTTGGCGTTCGTGTGCTGCTCAGCATGAGGGACGGCTGATAAAGTATCAGTCGCATTCGGATTTGTAAAGCTGTCGAGCGAAGCCGGAAAGCCAGTTGGCATGTAGCCTTATTCGCCGAGGGCAATGGCTTGACCTTGCTACGAAAAGTCGATGCCGTTGTAACTGACCAATGCAGTCAACTCACTATAGGCTCGGTAGAGCAAGGTAATCCTATGCAGGCCATCCGCGCCTACTGACTCATCACAGGCGAGCCCTTCGCCATCAGCGTCGGAAGCAATCGTAAACGTATCCTCAACAACCTGACCAAGTGCATCCTGCAGCTGCCCTTTTATTGTCCAAGTATCAGTTTCCTCTTGAAGCCAATAAAGATATCGAGTGCCGTTGTTTGAAAGCACCACTGCGGGCGAGAATCCATCGCCGGAAATCGTAGTCGGCATAGACCATGTTTCGCCGTCATCACCGCTCGTTCTTGCGTGAAGTCCATCGGCATCGGTGTAATACAAGGTCAAGAGCTGATTGACCGTCGCTCGTTCGGCATAGATGCAGAGGCTTTCAGCTTCAATTTCGGTTGTGATTTCGTCGAATGAGGTGTGGTCGGCGTTGTCACTTCGCCCAATCACAACAAACCCGTCGTCATTCACATAAGCTGCGTAATGGCGCATATGCCGCGCCACGTTGTAGCTCACTCGCGAACCGTCCGGCAGATAATCTAAGACCGCCGAATAGCCGCGCCACGGCGTCACCTCAGCCCACGTCTTTTCGCCCTTCACGACTTTGAAATCCGGCAACTCTGAGTTAGTGACGGCATGGGTATGCACCGAAGCCGACCAACCTGAAGGCACTCCTAGAAAAGCTGAGGTCCATTGAATATCGCCCGCTGTTGTCAAGTGCGCCGCCTCATCGCCGGCCGTCAGCAGATAACGCGGCTCTTGCGTCCAATCCCAGACCTGGTGCTTGTAGCTGCCATCTTGCTCCCAAGTGCTTGAGTTCCAGCTGCGATTAGGGAAGCATGTGAGCGGCGGGCATTCTGAAATTGTGTTGACCAGAGCCCAAGGCATTCCATTGTCTGTCGCCAGTGGATACGCGATGCTGAACTTATCCACGACCCCCACGGATTGACCTTCATAGGAATCATAAAGCGCAGTCAACTCAGTCGTCAAGCCGTCGTCGTGCGCCCTGCCCTCCCAAATCATTCTAAGCGTGCAGAGCGCGTCGATGACAGTTGACTTGTATCCAGCACCAACCACCGAAGGGGGATTATTGAGACTCGTGCCGTCGTACCACAGCCAATTTCCAAGGCGCACAAGCTGACCATCGGGATAAAGCAGAGCGCAGATTTGTGCCGACTCCCAGACCATTGTTGGGGTTTCTTCGCTGGCGATGAAAACGGGGTGAGGGAATGTGATTTCTTCCGCTGGATTCGCAGGAACAATGTCAAAGCGCAAGCGGGCACAGGCATAGGTAGGCAGCAGCTCAAACCCTACACACCGCTTAACGTCGCTCATGGTTTCTGCGCTGATGCCTTTCTTATAGATGGAATCCGTGCCCTCGTCAGTTAAGACTCCATTACCATTATCAATCCCCCAGCTGCCCGCATAGCGGCGGCTCCTGCCATTCGGTAAGTCGAACGTTCCGGTCTCGGTGCAGACTGTCGCTCGTGCGCCGTCAATGCCGATGGCGGTGACTTTGATTGAGTCAATATTCGTGCCCGATTCAATCCTGATTCGGTCGCAAATGAGCGCGTAGAGATAAGGTGCGCTTTCGAAATCCAAGACATCAACAGTCGCTCGGGTTGTTCCGGGCTCAAGAGTGATAGTCGAGCCGACTGTGCCCTCGCCGTTGAATTCTGCATCAACCTCGATTCCGAACTTCCATCTTGCTGTGCCTGTGCTGTCAGTCGCAAGTTCAGCCGGGATATCCGGCTTTCTTATGCGCCAGCGCGAGCAGCCGAGCCAGCGGTAGCCGCCGACGAACTCATCTAGAAATGGCGTGTGCCCGCTTTCCTCATGGCACGAGCCAATCATGTCGCTGCGAGTGTTGATGGCAATTTCGGCCGCCGCATTATTTATCCACTGCTGTCGGATTACTCCCCAGTAATCCGCGTAGCTGATGCCTGACCAAGGCTCGTGATAGTGGAGGTAATGCCAGAGCAGATTTCCCCATGTGCCGAGGTAGCGGTATTCATCGGCAAAATGCCATTGGTATGAGCCTTCGTCGCCGACGTCGGCCAAAAGGTTGAAGCCGACTGATTCCTCTTGGTAGCTGTCGTCGTATTCCGGGCACAAATCATAACAGCCAAATCCACATCCGGCAGGGCATCCCATGCAGTTGCCTGTTGGGTCGCTACAGATGCACAGCCCTACGCCAAAAAATGAATACTCAATCGACTCACTTTCTGTCTTGCTTGCGTTGGTGGGCGCATATGTCGGCAAAGCAAGCAAGTCTTCCATCGCATGAGTACTGTCACCAACTGCGCCAAGGAACTCAGCCGAGCCAGGATATACGACAGGTGTTGAGCTGGCGCTTGTGGTTACTGAGTCAATCGTGCAAAAGCGAGATGCCATCGCCGTGACGGCGGGCAAAGGCAGTCTGAGAAGCAAAGCTCGATACCCTTCCGCGTGCCTTTGGATGGCTTTGTCGAGGTCCGGCACAATCCGAATGCGGCCGCCTGAAGTGCGAGCATGATTCCGGTCCTTATAGACGTCCTGATAAGGGTCTATAAGCGACTCATCACATGGGCTCACACATTGACCTGAAATCTCGAATGTCTCGCAGTCGGGTTCATCAGGCGGCTCTGGTCCGGTTTCGATACAGCAAACGACTGAGAACCACTGACAGGCATCGCGGCCCTCATATGTGAACTCGCGCTCTTTGTAATCCTCAAGCTCAATCGTGATTCCAAACGAGTTGTCGCCATCAACGACGCCCTCAACATCCAAACCAAACGGGCATGTGCCGCCCGTGCTCGGCGACTCAAGGTAATAGGGCGTCACGGGCAGGGTTTGCCATGTGCCCTCGCCTGCCTCTTTGAACCGCCAGCCGCCAGTTGCTGCGCCGGTGGAATGAGTGACATATGACTGAGGCTCGAATTCATCCGGCTCGCACGGGTCGTACTCAAAGGGCTCAATGCCAGTGCGCCCAGCCGAACATGAGCCAGCGAGGTCAAGCGGCACTCCGATGATTGGGAGGTAGTTTGGTCCGACTCCGGCTGAGGTGAGGTCAACACCCGAACCGGGCAGAGTGACGTCATAAGCTCCGTTTACATAGATATCAATTGCCGACCATGTGACGCGAAAGAGCGCTCCGGTCAGTTTCGAGTAAATCTTCAAGTCTTTGACAACCGCCGAAATCGAAGTTGCTTGGTACCCGCTGCCAGTGACGATGTAGCCGCCCATCGGTGCGCCTGGCCCATCGTAAGACACGAGCCAACTGCCGCTTGAGCCGTCGAAGCTGGACGTGCAGAAAAGCGCGATGCCGATTGCCGTATCAATCGCGTTGGGCGCAAACGCTGTGCTTGCGCTGACCTGATACGAGTAAGTGCTGACACCAGCTCCAGAACCCGAATTGGAAACATCCCCGGCGCAGTGATATTCGAGCTCGGACCACGAAACGATGAGGCCGTTCGAGGGCACGTTTAGCCCTCCTTATCAGGGCATTTCGTGCAGGGCTTCCGAACGACTTTCTTTTGGTTGGCTCGCTGCGGGTTTAGTGCGCCGCCGCTTCGCGCTTCGGCTCTCGCGGCTTCTGCGGCAGACGTGTTGGACTCGTTGCGGTCTGCCTCTCGCTTCCATTCATTTGCGAAGCCCACTAAGGCCATCACAAAGTCATCTAGGCGGCATGAGCAAGCCTCAATCGTAACTAGTGCCTTGTGCTGTTCTTCGCCTTCTTTCCCGAGCTTGATGCTGATATCCATTCGTGCCCTAGAGCACGAATATCTGTCCAGCCCTCGCGGTGGTGAGATGCTCTGAACGCTTGTGTATCACCGACCTTGTGACTGCCCTCAAGCGATGAGCGTTGATGATTTCCGCGAGAGACTTACCGGCCAGCTGATTAGTGCTCTGGCTTTCCGTTAGGATTTTTTCAGCGGCGTACCTTGTTGGCCGCCATTTGATATCGCCCGTTTTCGGCTCAGTGACGAACTGTGCCGAGACGGATTTGATTCGGTAGTCGCCTTTGTCACCGAGGGTGACTACATCCCCTCGCCAAACTGGTGTGCCATCGGCTTTGATTAGGAAATCTGACTCAAATTCAGCCATCACACGATGAGGTGTGAGCCGCTCAAAGATGATGTTCGCGGCTCGTTCGCAGGCGGCCTGAGTAGTCAAGGTGGAATCGAAAAGCCCGAACTTGCGGATTTCCCCAAGCCAGTTGTCAGGGCGCTCATCAACGTCTGTGGTTGGTTCAATGCTTGCGGCGTCTTGCTTGTGGACTTGGATAGGTCGTTGAGTGTGAGGGTTCCAGCCGGTAACCCAGATATCATTCGCTTCGGGCTCAAGGATTTCCTCGCTATAGCTCCGGTAGAGAAGGCTTGTAATCCGCGCCCTGAGTTCCTCTTCGGTTTCGCCCTCTTCGCCGCCGAGGTCATCAATGGCTTCGGCGAGTGAACAGTACAATTTGCAAACTGCCGCGTCACTCAAGCCTTCCGGTGATTTGAGCACGAACTTAAAGCCGTCCGCTTGCGGAACCCATCCGTAAAACCAAGTCGCCATATAGTCTTGATGCAGGCGCTGTATCCACTCGGCGGCTGTATCTCCGGTTTGTATTTCACAGTTCCACTCGCCTCTGCTTGGGTTCGCCGTTTCTGGCAGAACGAAATCCAGCGCTTCTAAGTCGAGTTGAGCATTTTCAAAGCCCGCCGTGTTGAGGATGAATCGCACTGCATCAATCAGGTTCATCCCATCCAAAGGCACGACATCACTAAAGATGTAATTCTCAAGCTGCTTGAAGTGGTCGCGGCACTCAAGGGTGACGCGCTTTGCCGTGTCTGAGTTGGCATCCTGAAATTGAACTGGCTCAGTGCGCCCGGTGAATATCAAGACTGGTTCGGCTTCTTCGTCAGCCGGAACAATCCGAAGCTCATAAGGGCGATTGGATATGGTCAGCAGACCGTGAACCCCAGCAGTCGTAATCTCTTCGGGATTCTTTAGCTCTGCCGTAATCGAACTGTCTGAAGGTGAATCAGACACATCCAAACTGAGCTTAACCAGCCAGTCATCAAGTGCGACCTCAGCAGCCGGCGTTTCTGCCAATTCACCCTCAAAGGCGCAATGTGCTGCATAGAGATTGGGCGTTCGGTAAGAGTCACCCTCAAGGTCAACTCTGATTCTCGCGGCGTTCTCAGTGCCATCCGGCACAAAGGGTTCGTTTATGTCGTCAAGCTCGACTAAAAAGGCATCCGAATCCTGCCCGTTGTCATCGACAGCAAGCAGATTGGTTTCTGTTGCGCCTACTTTCGGAGCCTGACGAAAATAGCTTGGAATGCCGCAGACGTAGCCCGATTCAGCAAAGCGCAAGGGCGCACATTGCACTTTGGCAAGCCCACTCGGTACGAACCACCAAAAAGGCATCTCGGCATTAATGGTCGGGTCGTCGATATCGTCCAAATCTGTAAAGAGCATCGTGCCGCCGCCGCCGCGATTTGACAGCAGCAAGAGCTCTCGGCGGCGATAGGGGATGATGAGTAAATCGGTGAATGTGTTGGCAAGCTGCTGAGGATTCTCGTTGCCGCTTATGTCTATGTCGCCGAGATATGAGTTGAACCGCCACACTTCGACTTTTCCTGAGCTCCAAACCCGCAGAGCGATTGGATGGGTTTCGGGCGCACTTGGATTAGCACCATAGCCGCATTCCAGCTGAATCCATTCTTGAGAGCTTGAGTTGGCCGCGAACCATTTGAGATAAACACCGCAGTTCCGACCGATGTTGCTGGTGGTGACTACGGCTTCGCCTGGGTTTCCGCTCGGGTCGGTGCCGACTAAGTACACATCATCGTAGAAGTCAATCCCTTCGTTGCGCCATTTGCTGCTAGTGAGTGTGTAGTTGGCTTTGTTAAACCGAGCATTCACTCCCGTACCATTCGATTGCCAAGTCGCGGACCTTGGCGCAGGCAAGAGTATCGCGGTTTTGGTTATCGGCTCAATCAAGACATTAGAGCTGTGTGCAGGGCTCCAATCGTCGCCTGTGCAGAGCGTTCCGAGACGGTCAGTGGCAAGCCGCTTCTGTGCCGTCTCAAGCACGAGCGAAACGTAGTCACCCGGCATTAGACGGCTCCCCGGCGCTTCATTTCGATAACCATCTTTCCGAACGCTTCACTAAGCCACTCATCTAGATGCTTATTGCCTGTGTAGACCCTGATTGGTCCGGAGGTTGATGCTCTGCCGCGCATTTCGACTGGCGTAATGCCAAGTCGCGCCAAATCCCCTCCTCCGAGTGCATACCTCTGAAGGTCAAGCTGCTTCTGCGTGTTTTCGGCTGTGGCTTTGGTGTTGGTCTTGATGTTGTTCAGGGCATCAACCACCGGGTTTCCGGACTCGCTGTCACCCGGCTTATATGGCTCAAACGTCGGAGGCGCAGGCGGTTCATCCGGCTCATCAAACGTTGGCAAGGGCCGCTCGACAAATTCGGGCACTTTTGGTATGTGCTCATCCGCGACCTTATAGGCTCCATACAGTGCGCCTAGCAGGACTGCCAAACCTGCCGCTGTGGTGACGGCGGCAACACCGCCCGTTGCGACAACATTTGCGATGCCTTGAGCAGTCGCATAAGCCCGGAGAATCGGCACGAGATTCTTCAGCACCTTTCCGAGTTCGTATGCGAACTTCACAAACTTCGTGAGCGCGCCGATTATCTGGCCAGCGAAGCTGATAGCAACCCAAATCGCAATCTCTCGCATCAAGTTGCCGACGCGCTCAAAGGCGTGGCCCATCTCGTTGTAAAACTTGACGATATTGACTGGCAAATCCTTAATGGCTTGCTCAAACCAAGCCATCCCTTTTCCGAGCGGGCCTTGAGCAATGTCAAGGTTAAAGAGCGAGATGAACGCTTCGGCTATTCGGACAAAATAGCCGCCCTCGGCAAGATTCGAAATAATCTGCGTGACTCGCTCCAAGACAGGCAGAAGCGCATCAAGTATCACGCCGCCTGCTCCTGCCGCTGCGAATTTCATGGCGTCCATTGCTGAGGCCCACTTGGCTGCCGGACCTTCCTCCATGTTCTTGGACATTTCGGAGAACTTGAGATTGACTGCCTGCTCAATCAAGTCGAGGGCTTCCGTCACCGAGCCAACGAATCTGCCGTCAGAACCAAACTGTGCGCCTAAGCCCTCAAAGAACTCTTTGCTCATGCCGAATCGCGCCAAGCCGTTGACGCCAAAAACCTCACCTAAGTCGCCGCCTTTGGCGCGACCCAAAAGCGAGACGAACTCCATCATCTTTTCGGTGGAGCCGCCCATCGCCTGAGCGAGATTGACGGCAGTGGGCAGGAACCTTTTGGCGGAAAGCCCGAACGCCTCAAGCAGGATTCCGGCTTCGGCCACTGGCGGCATTTCGAACATTGAGTCGGCGGCCAGGCGCTTGATGACCTCAAGCAGCTCGCCTGCCTTTTCAGCCGAGCCAGTCACACCGAGCAGCCGCCGCTCAAGCGTGTCCATCTCCATTGCCGCGCTCACGGCGTATGTGCCAAGCGCAATCAGTCCCGCTGCGCCGATGGCGGCAAAGCGCGTGACATGTCCAACGAGGCTGCTGACGGTCTGTCTGAACGCGCTCAAACTACTTGTGAAATCAGTGAATGATGAGGCCAGCGATTTCGCTGAAGCCTTCATCTGCGAGATGGCTTTGTCAGCCTGCTTCGAACTCTGGATGACTTCGCGGCTGCCGCGCTTGTAGCCGGAAGCATCAAGCGTATATCTCGTGATTAGTTCGTCAGCGAATGTGCCCACATGGGCTAATTCGCCGCAGGAGCAGCGATGCCCTGCAGCTGGCTCTCACTCATCTCGGTGTATCCAGCCTGCTTATCGGCAAATTCGAGCAGGGCTAACGCGACGAACTCAGTGAGGTATTCATGCTGCTCATCACTGAGCTCGTCGGGATGGCAATGGTAGACATCGCGGCAGACTGTGAGCCTGGTTTTTCGGCGCAGGTCTGCCCTCAGAATTCCCCCAGCTCTTCCAACTCCTCATCTTCAAGCTGGGCTGAGTGGAGCTCCAAGTGCCTGTTCATTCGGCTCGAAATGAATGAGAACAGCGGCGCAAAGTTCTTGGCGATTGACAGAACGTCAACGAGCGTCAGTTTGTTCGGCTCAATGCTCAACTGAGAGATGATATATGCAATCAAAGCAATATCGTGATTGTCCGTGGCGACTGCCTTTATTTCATCAGAACCGTGCCCTTTGAGATGGGATTTTGCGAACTGGACTGCCTTCCGAGAGAGCTTCGCGTATTCTGCCGAATTGTCAATCCTGCGGAATCTGAGCACCTCTCCCTTTGGCAGTTCGATTGAAAACTCCGACTCATCCGTTTTGTATGCGCTGAGCAGCTGCTCAGACAAACTTTTCTTGGCTGCCATTAGGAGCCACCACCACCCGGAGCAGTAACAGTGAGTTCTCCCTGTCCTTCGATGGTTACCGAGACCTTTTGAAGGCTTGAGCGGTCTACCGAATGGCTTGCGGAGGTGATGAGTCCGGTGCCCGCATAGGTATTCGCACCCGAATTGAAATTGACCGTCACTTGAGCAGTATCAGCCGCAACGCCAAGCAGGTCAGCGGCATCACTGACAAAGATTTCGGCGGTGATTTTCCAGGCGCGAGACATGGCCCACATGTGCGACCACTCATCGCATACCCCTCTGGCATCTTCGGAGCTGACTGTCACCTCAAGAGTGGCTGATTCGAGGTCGCATAGATAATCATCAGTCAACGAAAAAACGCTGACTTGCAACCCGGTTTTGCGTGTCGATAGCGGCATACATCCGCTTTCTGAAACTCATTCGGTTAAACCTTCTTTTGCAGGTCGCGCATTTTCATCAGCAAGTCAAAATTGCGCTTACGCCAGATTTTGCGAAGCTCCCGCCAGAAGCCGCGAGCAATCATCTTGGTGGTGCCGCCTAGTGACAGAACGTACTTGGCATACGGTGCCTTGTTCGTCAAGTCGTAATGAATCTTGCCGCCTGCACCGAGCAGCTTGGTCTTAATCCAAGACGCTCTGAGTTTGCCTGTTTGAGCATTGATTGGCAGAGCCGGAAGCCGACCGCGCTTTCTGCCGGACGCTCGCTTACCAAAGGGATGACCGAGCTTTCGGAGCGTCTTGGTCTTGACATTGCCTGACGTCAAGCCGATGGCTTCGGAGCGCATCGCCTGGACCATCTTTTCGTGTTCGATTACAAGCTCGGCCTGCACCTTCGCGAATCGTTTGGTCTGATGGCGCAGCAGCGCCTTGGGGTCGCTGAAAGTCGCCATTTACGCGCCCTCAATTCCTGTCGCATGGCAAACAACTTCGAAGTCAACTTGAACTAAATAGAGAGGCTCGTTCGGGTCGTCGCTTTCGTCGAATGAGACGTTGCTGACGAGCGGCATCATGCCGTATGTCGCGAATAGCTCTGAAGTCATAAGCTGCGCGATTAGTGCATTCGCTTTTTCAACCTTGAGGTCTTCCAAGACCGCATCAGCAACCCATTTATCAACGAGCCAACACTCGTATTTATAGCTCTGCTGAACATCCGATACACTAAGCCATTCCATCGGCACGCTGTCGAGCCGAATCACGGCATAGGGCACGACTGACTGCTCAAGCTGGGCTGTGCCGTAGTGAATCTTTGAAGGGTTCCAAGCCGCGACGACTGCCAGTCGTACGGCTTCTCGCAACTCACTCGCATAGAGTTGGCTCACGGCGTCACCACCAGTTCTTCCAAGAGAACTTTGCAGTGGTCGGCGCGGTCGCCGATGCTCATGAGTTCTGCGGGCGCGGAAATAGCGAATGTGCGGCCGTTAAATGAGACTCGGTTGCCAACCGAGAAAAGCTCGGCTTGCGAACTATCGGCAAAAAGCGTGTGAGGGTTATTGAGGTCTAGCCCATACCGAGTGTAAATAACGCCTTTGGCGTCTGGAGTTAGCTGGCACTTGACCGCGACGGCATCACCAAAGTTCGGAACCCGAACGACTTTATTGGTGCCGACGTTCTCACTTGCGACCTCAACGTACACCGTCTGCGGCTTCCGGGCTAGAGCCATTACGCGAAGCTCCTTCGGGTGTAAATGGCAACGGTGTGCTCATACTCAGCAAGCCATTGAGCGGTTTGGGTGGTTGGATTATCTGCCGCGCCCTGGGCGTATTGATAGGTGATTTCGCCCTGCGTGATTCGGGTTAACTGACCTGGACTGAGCAGGTTCGCAATCTTGCTCGCGCCGAGTGCAAGCAGGGCGCGTTTAACATCCGCAGGGCAGGTAGTTGCATAACCAGGCTTGCCGACAATCGTCACTTTTTGCGCCGGAGTGCGCTTGAGGCTCAACCACCTGGTTGGAGTTGAGTAGTTGGGCTTGAGCTCGTAATCCTCGCCCTCGACTGCGGGGTCAGGCTCATCGTCGAAGGTGACTGAGGTGATTGAGGCGAAGCCGCCTTTTAAGTCGAGGAACCCCCAATGCCAGTCCTTGTATGCCTTGGTTTGGTCTGCGTCCGGCGCAACAAACGGTCGCCATTGAGTATCGGATTCGAACTTTGCGATAGCTGCGGCGATGGCAGATTCGTAGGCTGAGTATTCAGTTGGAAATTCTGATATCAGTTGAGATTCGATACAAAATTCACACAGCTCAAGATGAGTTGGATACGACATTCTGAGAATTGCTTTCGCCAAATGAAAGGGCCGCACCTGCTGGTGCGGCCCTCTATCCCTCCCCTCGTGAGTGGCTGTTACTCTTCCGGCGCTTCAAGAACGCCAGCGTCAACTAGTGCAGTGATTACTGCATCGAGCTTCGCTTCGATGGCGTCAAGGCGAGATTCAGTGCCCGCCAGCGGCGCGGCATTTGAGCCCGCGCCATCAACACCAACAAGGTCGCTCGTAGTGCCAAGCACAGCGATATTCGCTTGCTGCGCGACTCGCTGCAAGAGGCTCCAAGTCGGCGATGCTTGTGTGCCCGTGTTTTGATACACGTTGCCGTTGGTCGTGTCGATGAGCAGCGCGCCTTTGAGCGCATTGCCCGCCTGAGTGCCTTCAGTGCCATCGCTCGGCGCACCTGCCGAACGGAAGATGCCATAGTTCGCGATGACGTTGTTTGACTGGTCGATGATTGGCATTTAATTTGTTTCTCCTTTTGGTTTAAGTGGGGCGGGCATCAGCCCGCCCCAAACGTCATCAGATGCCTGAAACCTTACAGGCTGCGTAGCCGCGATAGCAGGCGAGGTTGCCTCGCATATCCGCTCGAATCGTCAGCATTCGGTTTTTGAAGTCATCGCCGGAGCGAGCCAGCTCAACACTCATGCCGCGTCGCACGATGGCTGAAAAGTAGCTCAAGTCAATGACGATGGCTGTGTTCTCAGTCACTGCTGTTGAGAGAATCACAGGAATTCCGAACAGCGACATCGCACCTGCGAAGTTCATCCCACCGTCAGCTATGAAGCCGCCAGTTGTCAGCTGCAGAAGCCTGATGCCTTCCCAGTCGTTGGGGTGCATAAGGATGTGCGTTGGCTCGGCAAATCCGACCGTTCGAACCTTGGTAATGGCTTTATGGATGGCTGTCGGGACGTCGTCAGAACCCTTGGCTTGGGTTTGAATGTTGGTCACATTCAAAATGCCCTTGATGTTCGGAGCGTTGCCGTCGCCAGCCACGAGCTGACCTTCAAAGCGTCGGCGCACCATGTAGGCAAGCCGGTCATTCAAAAGGTTAGTGAGGCCCGGAACGTCTTCGAGCTGAACTTCGGTGACGGGCAGAACCGCACCGATATCCCTCATGGTCACTGACCGCTCGGTGTAAGCGATTGCGACCTCGCCATAAGGCACAAGTGCGCCGTCAGCAGATTCAGCCTTCTCAACCGCATTCGTGGGAGTGAAGGTCGTCTCTTCCATGAACAGGTAAGAGGCAGCACCCCAGCTCATCGTGGGGATGACATCAAGCAGGTTCAGTTGGCGATTGGGATAGGCGGCAACGACGTTGTCGCGAGGGCTGAAAGGCGCGTAGCCTGCACCCGTGCTGAACACGGTCTTAAAGTCGAAATCGACTTCGGCAGACTGACCAAGCGCTTTAAGAGCGCCAGACTCAACAATGCTCTCGCCAAGGCTCTTGAGAGCAGCCGGCTGGGCATCTTCGATGCCAGCAATCGGCAAGCGGTTAACGGTCTTCAGCTCTTCAAGAGCCTTGGTGTTTTCGGCTTCCGCTATCTCAGCAGACTTGGCAGCAAGATAGCTGTCGTTGAGCTCTTTGAGCTCGGTGTTTCGCTGCTCAACCTCGCCCAGCTTGTCGCTGGGAATGTTCAGCTTGCCGTCCGAATCCTTGAAAGAATCAAACAGCGATTTCAATTCGCCACGCTTTTGCTCTAGCTGGCTTGCAAGTTCGTTTGTGTTCATTTTTCCCCGGCGCGGTTGGTGTCGGGGGAGCGCACGACCCCCGCCTAACCAGGTGGTTAGGAGGTCGTGCGGAACGTCAACTCAAGGAACTCGGCGTATGCGCGGCTCGCCTCTTGCTCGCTCACATACTCAGGCGCAGTGAGCGCTTTGAGCTGGTCAGCGATTGCCGACAGTTCGTCGGCGGTGGAGGAAATGAGCGCGGAAGCCTTGCTTGAAAGTTGGCGTCCGTCTTGGGCGCGTAGAGCCTTGAGGCTCTGAGCCCGGTCGGCGAAATCCGAAATCGCAGCCAGCGCAGATTCGGAGTGCTCGGCGAAAGTCGAGCCAGCTTGCGGCTCTTGGTCTTCGCCTGATAAATCTGTTAAAAGGGATTTGAGAGTTGCGACCGCGACGCATCGCGGCTCGCAAGGCTGAGGTGTGAGAGATGCCTCAACAAGCGGCCATTGAGTGATGTGCTTTGCGCCGTTCTCGGCGGCCTTGCGCTCTACTAGATGGGCTGCACTTCCGGAGCTCCAGCCGAGCTTTTCCTTCTTGGCAAGCTCGTAAATCGCTGCTTGATATTCATCAGCGAGGTCAAGTTGTGCCTCAACCCAAACGCCGACCTCATCAGATTTGAGCGACCCGCGGCCAATGCGCCGCTTGCCAACCTGCTCGTCTTGCCCGTGGGCGTAATAGACCGATTTGGTCTCGCCGTTTGCAAAGTCGAAGTTTGTCTCGGCGGTGAAATAGTCGCGGACTAGGTCGGTTTGGCTTGGCGAACCGAAGCGGATTAAGTAACCCGCGACTTTGCCATCAGGCAGAGCCTTAACCGTATCGCCAAACGCTACAAGTGCCTCAGCAGTCATCCTGCTGATGGCTTTAGGAGAGTGCTAAGTCAGCACCTTTTTTATATCTTGCCGGTATTCATTAAATAGCAGGCACGGCTGCAGTAAAGACGATTTTTCGTATGCGAGCGGTCTTTCCCGCAATTGGTACAGGTCTTATCTGGATTTGGTTGTTTGCTTTGATGATGGCGACCATGTTCATCCGATGGCATTAGCTCAAGATTTTCCAGCCGGTCATCAGTCATATCACCATTAATGTGATGAATAACCATACCTTCGGGAATTGGGCCGTTGGATTGCTCCCAAAGCCATCTGTAGCGATACACATACCCGAGTTCAGATTCATTCTTCCAGTAAGATGTATATCTTCGCCCGTCAGTTTTCTTAAAGCAAAAGCTATCCCAATCTATTTTGTCATAGGTGCGTCGGCGTGCTTTTCCAGCTCTTCTTATCCCAGCTAGAATAGTTGATGACTTTTCCTTCCACTGCCTCTTCGCTTTGTCGCTAAAGGAACAAGACATACACTTCTTAACCCTGAAATCCTTACGCTTGCCGCACTCACAAATAGATGCACAAGGTTGGCATACATCAGCTCTTTTATCAGACCTCATCTTTGTGCCGCAATTAATGCAGTCCTTTGGCATATCAGGACTTATACAAATAAGTTACGACGACTGCAAATGTTACTTTGGCAATATCAATCCATCAGAAACACGCTCAAGAAAACATGAACATCCCAGAACGCATTCCGTATCACACGAGCCCGGCATTGTCCAAAGTTCGTTTCGTGTGAGTGGGGAAGCGGATGCCAAGAGCCTGCACGAGTCGCAATGCTCAGTTGGACCAAGCCGCCAGTTCCACTGCTCATCGGGCGCACTGGCATCAACTGCCGCTTGGCAGCATGAGGCTCGGTACTTGACGCTGTACTGGTTTGCCCTGCGCTCTATCTGAGCGAGATTTAAGGTGCCGTCGTCAAGAGTGTAACGACCCGTTGCGAGGTCGTCAACAAAACGATTTAAGAATTCCGACTCACCATCTTTTATGTCGAGGGCTAAGAGCTGGTCATCATCATTGAGCGGTGATTTGTCGCCGGCCAGCTTGCGGCCGAGGGCGATGGCTCTGCTGTGGCCGTTCCAAATTACGGCGTCTAAGCCATCACCGAAGCCTTCGGCATCAATTGCTCCGGACTGATAGCGATTGACCAGGCGCGAGACGTCGCGCTGGTGACGTCGAATGAGAGAGTCGAACTGGGCTTGCACATAGCCCTGTTAGGAGCGCACTACTGATGCACTTTTATTGCTGAAAAAGAGCGCAAAAAGTGAGTGTGAAATTGCAGTGGTATCTTGTTGTCATGCAAGGGATACCAAGGTTCAAGCATCATTTCGTTCTGGTTTCGGTCGGTACAGTGGATGATGAGGATGACGCAATAAATAAGACAATTGAATGGAATGAAAGCGGTGGTGCAGAGTTCGTCAGCGTTCACCGTTGTGAGAATAGTTCAGACTGGCTTTTGTGCTTCAAAACTCTGAATGGAGTACACGAGCAAAAGTAATCCTAGCTTCTCAGAATTTCCAGCACCCTTCTCATCTCGCCTTCGGCTTGCCTGAGTTCTTCCACGGCAACGGCAAGCCGAATCTCAGCCTCATCGAGCTTTCGGAGATAGTAATCCCTAATGTGCTTCTTGCGCCGCTGGCTGCGCTCTGCGATTTCTGTTTGTTGGTCGGAATCGAGGTACATCAACCCATCACCACAAGGATTCTTGTACATCGTCAAAGCACTTCTGAGCTTCGCCGCAAGCTGATTCGAAGGACGTGGTTTTCCCGTGGGAGTAGCCGTACGCCATGCCGCCCGCCTTGCCCTTGTATTCAAACAGCGCCCATTCGTATTCCTCTGTGCTGAGCTGCTTGACGGTCGCATACCAGAGCTTTCGATTCTTTCGAATGTCAGCAGAGCGCCAGTCCACCGGCTCAAAGCAGAGCTGCTTACGCTTGCTCATCAGCCGAGAGCCTCATAAGCCGCCTGCCGCTCAGAAGCCCGCTCACGGAGCTGCTTGACGACTTCGGCTTGACTCAGTGCTTTGCCGCCTGAAAACTGAATATCCGTGAAGTACAGCTCGTCGTTCTGGTCGCTTTCATAGCCGAGCGCCGCTCGATACTCAGACCGCTTAATGCCGCCGTACTGATAGGCTTTGCCGAGCCGCTCGGCACGCTCGTTCTCATCCTCGGCTAGAGCTCGCACTTCGCTCAAATCAAAGCGGCATCGCTCGTGCCTTGAGTCGCCGAAGTCCGGCAGAAGCTGGTTGTTCAAGACGTCGGCGCAAAGAGCCTGCATCGGGATGATGCACTGCTCCCAAGCGGCTTCCCGCGCCTCACGCATGTTGCTGAATGTCGAATGCTTAAGACCAACCGAAAGGTTGAGAACTGCCGGATGGATGCCTAAAACGCTGCAGAGCCGCGCTTCAATGGGCTCTGCCATGCTGGCGATATCCAAGTCCTTCGGGCTCCAACCCGGTGATTGAATGTCCAAGGGCGCATCAAGCACCAAAGGTTCACCTCGATTCTCGCCAGTTGTGACGGCCTGGAATTTGGTCTTGATTAAATCCGCATGTCCATCCTCAAATTGAGCCTGAGCGTCCTTTGGCGTTATGATGACGCTGACAACGCCCATATTTCGAAGAATCGCGTGTGTGTACTGAGCAAGCTCTTGGTCAGCTCTCAGCTCACGAGCAACCGCCGCAAGCGGACTCAAGCCAATCAGTGGATTATCTGGGTTGATGCCATCTCGAAAGTGGATTACGTCCTCAACCGCCAGCGTCATCGACTGTCCATTAGCCCGGTAGTCATAGCCGACGATTTGACTGCGTGTGCTGTCGGTTTTAGGGCTCACTGCATAGTGAGGCAGGTAGGTCAACTCACCGACTTTTCCTGACTGCGTCCGCGCCTTATAGACATAGGCATTGCCTGCCGTCATTAGTGACGTCACAACTCCGGACCACAGCAGATTGCCGCCATAAAAGGCATTGGGCTTGTTGATGAGCTGCACGAGCGGATGCTCGTGAGCGACCTCCCAAGTATCAGCCTGACGTTGCTCGACAATGAGCGGAGCTTCGGGAAATGCGCGACCGACAAACTTGGTCGCTGCCATGACTACGCCGTTTAAGTGAGCCGGAACCGAATCGGGCTTGGTCCAAGTTGCTGGCAAGCCATTAAGGGTTGAGATGGTTAAGCCCTTTGTCTCGTGATTGCGGCGCGTGAAAAGACGCTGGATGAAGCCCATGCGGGCTTATTTCGAGATTCAGGGCGCGCAAACCTACAGCAAGCGGATTCGGCGTCTGCTGGGGATGTTCAAGCTGTAAACAAAGGCGTCAACTGTATCATCGTGGACCTTGCCCTTCTCTTGAGATTCCGTGCCGAACGCAAGCAACTCGTCTTCGAAGTATCGCGGCAACTCATGCGCGAAGTACACATGCCCATGCTCCATTTGCGCTTCGACCGGAGCAAACCTGAGCAGCTTGTCAGTGGACGCAGTGATGCCCTTGATGGGCAGGCTCGTCGTTCGGCGCAGCTCTTGGCAGACGTACTCTTGAGCTTGGTTGTTTTCAATATTGATGACAGAAGGCGCGTACTCTTCAGCTGCGCTGATGATGAAATCAAGGATGCCTGAGAACGTGAGCTTTTCCCGGCGCACATCAAGCACGAACCGCTTGCCATCTTCCGGGCTGTATGAACTTGCAACGATTGCTGTGTAGTCACTGGCGGTCTTCTGCCGACTTGCCAAGTCAACACCGAGAGAGACAGGTAATGCTTTCGGCGGGACTCCATATCTGAACCAGTCGCGCTGCACTCGGCCGCCTGAAAGGTCAACAAAGTCGCCCTCGATTTCCTGAGCCGCGAAGGCTGAGGAATACTCTTGTTCAAGAGTCGATACAAAGTCGCTCGGCAGAAACGGATTTGTGCGACTCGAAGCCTTGATTAAGTGGTAGTCCGGCTTACCACTTGTGAACAGGGAATAAACCCAATCGAAGCCTCTTGGAGTGCTGCAGAGCCAGCCGCGACCAGGCGATTTTCGCAAGCGGCCAATGAGAATCTTCCAGACTTCTTCGGCGCAATAACATGCTTCGTCAACAAAGAACCAACCGAGGTTCGGTCCTCTCAGGCGGTTTGGTCGGTCAGCAGAGCGCCAGTGAATGACCGTGCCATTGATGAGCACTGTCGTCATCAGCTGCTTGTTGTGGGAGGCGATGAACGCTTCGTAAAGCTCAAAGAACGACGCTAGAGTCGCGTCAATGAGCATCGCGTACGTCGGCGCGACCACCATGCCCGTGGAGCCGGGCGGCATTCGCAGAATCTCAGTGCAACCGGCACGAGATTTTCCAGCGCCAACCCCGCCTGCATAGCAGCGGAACTTGGCTTGAGACGACCAGAACTCTTGCTGAGGCTTAGAAGCTGCGGTCTTTACGCGGCCGCAGGGCGGCTTTTGAGCTGTTGATGCTGTTGAGGGCACATAGGGGAATTAGGAGATGAGGGAAGGTGGACCTGGTAAGCTTAAGACCACTCATGGATAGTGATTTCCGGTTAGCCTATGTTCCTAGCCTTTACGGTGCCTTTCAACAATCGCCTGACCTGGCTATTAACCCAGAACGCATCACCAACGTGCTTAAAGCAATGTTGCTGTATTCAGAGAATATTGAGATAGTCAGCTATGACTTATTGTCAATGCACTTCTTAGGGTGTATGGCAAAGAAAACGGCAAAAAAGCGGCCGCCAGTCACTACCGACTATGAGTTATTGGATTTCCTTGAAGAAATGTGGCTGAAATCTGAGTTCGTCTATGAAAATAAAGAGAACCCTTTGTGGCGAGCTAAATACAAATGTGCTAGTCCTCAGGCTGTAATAGAAGACACGCGAGTTAGATTTAGGTTGCTGATTGACATTCTACAGTGCCAGAAAGTGGAAGGCGTGACGGTATTCCGAATGTCATCAGATGACTATGATTGGCAGACCATGCTCGGACCTGGTGAATATGAGGAGAAAGTGGAAAGGGCCACTTTCTCGTTGAAAATGTCGGTAGCAACAAGACTGTTCCAAATTATTACGACAGCCAGTGCCAGCGTTGTAAGTGAAGACGATTATCTGCAACAGTTCGCTCTGCCAGTCGAGTCTGGTTTTCAACGCACAGCACATGTAGGCAAAACAGCAATGCTATCAGCCGATTTCGTTATTAAACTATCTAGCCTAGAAAATGCGGAAATCGACGAAATCACTGATATTAGGAATGAGCTGACAAAGTATCGCATACGCTACAATGCTAAACTTTCTGAATTCGCCCGCGAAATTAAAGATGAACCTTGGTCCGAGGGGTTCGTGTTCGAAGCCGACCTATTGTACCGTGAAAAGGTGCTCCCTGCACTTCAAGACATTGATGATGCCCTCAAGTCTGATAATGCTATCGGTCGGTTTATGAACGCGCTCAATGTATCAAACCCTGGAACAGGCACTATCATGACTATCGGTCTCATGTCACTACTGAACTCTAATCCAGCCGTACAAGCAGCCGGCACATCCATTGCGGCAACAGGCGCAGCCTACAACGCCTACAAGGAAAATCTCAAAGCCAAGCAAGAGCGCGAATCCAACGCGATGTTCTTTCTTCACAAGGCGCGTGAACGGCTAGGGTGAGGCGACCAACGGTGCTCATTCATCTAAGTCTCGAATTAGAGCGTGAATAAATGATGAGTCACGCAAAAACACATTTCCAGCCCGTTCAGCTGCTTCAACTGCGGGCTTTGTGAAGCCAGAAGTAGTGACAATTATCCCACTAGAGGCGTTTTCTATGGACATTGCGCCAACTAAATCTCTGACTGCTCTGACTCCTACCAAGCGAGTGCTGGGATAATGTTTGCATTCGACAATAAACGTCATAGGAGCAACTGGTGATTTGTGGGTAGCAAGGATGTCTAACCCGCCATCTCTTGACTTCTTAGTAACCGTAACGCAGTAGTTTTGTCTATGCAACAGATATGCAATCAAGAACTCGAAGTCACGGTCCGAAATGTAATTGAGTGAATTAGGTGTTTTGCGAATTTTTGCCGCAATCAATTGACCTGTCTCAAGTTCATCGTGATTATCGCTGGGCAACCATTCCTCGAAATGAAATGGCATGATGAATAGATTGATGTGGTTTAGAATATTCACCGCAAGCTGTTCAAAACTAGTAGCCTTCTCCATGTACCATAGTCCATCCAAGCATTCATTGGCAGTTATTTCAAGCCCATTACGATGATGTCTTGGTGCGCCAGTTGATAAGGGTACGAGAATGACTGGTATCGGTCCAGTGTGTTGAAGTATTTCACGCTCAATCGGCTCGTGATTGTACACATTGAGAGTCGTCTCTCCAACCGTCTCATACGGTGCAATAGCAACCGCTGTCCGCCTCAGCTGAACTTCGTCAACAAGGGTACTGCCGTCTGAAATCCATGAATGAAGCCCATAGTTTTGAATAGCGCGGTGCAGGGCTGTATACCCCTTCCATTCCCTGCAGCAGTTCGTAAATGCTAGGGCGTCGGTACCTGGTTTCGCTGTCATCGACAGCGGGCAGAACTTGACCTGACTATTGGGCCGTTCCATCTAGTGTCGGCGTAATACCCCGCCAGCGCCTCAACATCACCCTCCCGAATCACAATCGGCACGGCTTCGCGGCGTACAAGCTGCTCTGCCGCCTCACGGCACACGTCCCGCATTTCATCCATCGTCTGAGCTTTCTGAGCCTTGGAATAAAGGCTCTGGTTGTTGTCAATCCACAGGCTAGCTTGCCAAGCGTGATATGACGGCCAGCCGTTGTATGGCTCAGTTCGCGGGTTCGCCTTCTCACCCCATATCATCCATGTGTTGACTTCAGTGCCGCTTTCAGCGAACGCACCTGAGCCGATTTCAGCAAAGCTGAGCCAGTCGCAAACGAACTCGCGGAATGCCGTCAAGCGCTTAGTCGAGCCGTCCAGCCAGCCGCCCGGAACGATGGCGGCGAACCTCCCATAAGGGCGCAGAAGCGACCAGGCGTGCTCGATGTGAGTGACATACGCCGTCTTATCGCCCTCCACAGAAAAGGGCGGGTTCATCAAGACGGCGTCATAGAGCTCAGTCGGCTCATAAGTCAAGAAATCGTTGCTGATAACCCTAAGCCCTTCGGCGTTCAGAACCTCCCTGTTGACAGGCAAGACCTCGCAGCAGTCAATCTGCACGGTTGGTGCAATCAGTCGGATTGCTTTGGCTATCGCGCCCGTGCCTGCTGAGGGTTCAAGAATGCGCGAAGATTCATCCCAGAACGAACTGATGCCGACTGCATCAAGCATTTCATCAACCACAGGCTTCGGCGTTGGAAAGAACGCGGTCGGGTTCTTCGGCGGCAGTGCGCCGCTGGCGCATACGGCCGCGATGAGAGCGGTGCAGGGATATGGAAAGACGTGCGCCTTGACCTTCCGGCTCCACTTGCCGCCGAGCCGTGTAAGCACCTCATTGACCTGCTCGTATAGCGGTCGGTCTAGGTCAGTGGATATGCGAACTTGCCGCTGGCTGTCGGAAATGTCGAGGGCGCGAAGGACGGCGATGGCTGACTCGGATAGCACATGGTGCTATTTCTGCCGTGAGGGATGAATGACCTGTCGCAACCCGAACCAGCTTGCACGGATAATGTCAACTGTGGACGTGCCATTTGACTTTCGTGAGTTGGCGAGTCAACATAGCTCATTTCTAGCCGCGTTGGGCGGTGCGCTGTTGACTATACTTGGCATAGGTGCGGCTCTACCCAACAATGCCGATAAGGCGAAGTATGAGAATTTCGTAGCCAATGCGATTGCACTTACGCTTGTTTCTTTTGCAGGTGCTCACTGTCTGGCTGAAGTGGCTTCCTTGCCATCGTTTTCAGATAATGGTGATGTTCATTCCCACACATATAGAAGTTATGTCGTGGCTAGTGTGTTTATATATCTGAGTGCTGTCGGCTTCCTAGAAGTGCTTCAAGTTCTAGCTTGCCTTGTTGCTGGAAAAGAGAGCCCATTGCCGGGATTTGCGCGTCTTGCTCAGGCGGCAATACTGGTTGTTATTCTCGGCTACACAGGGGTTTCTGCCTACTTAACCACTGAAAGCGCGGGTACTAATGGCATCTTGCTGGCCTTCTGGTTTGTTGTACTGGGCATTGCACTTGCATCTGTGCTGGTCCTGATGAAGCGTAATCCCAGCCTGTTTCGTACAATCAAAGGTCTTCAAGCAACACCCGTTGCATTAGTCGCGCTTGCTTCAGCTGCTTTGCTGTACTTCATTGGCATGTATATCTTTGATGATATACCGCTAATGACCGGGGAAGTCATGGGCAACAGTCTCTTTGTTTGGATTGCGGCCGCCCTTTCATTCGGCGGTGATTTGAATCCGAGTAAGCCTGAGTCTTCAACAGTCGCTGAACCGTTGTAGGATGCCAGCGGGCTCCCGTAGCCGTTGGCATCCCTTCGGCATTCATCCTCTCGCAAATAGCCCTCACGGTCAAGCCTTCGGCTTTCAGGCTCTTTAGCCGCTCAAGTGATGCCTGCGGCACTGTTGATGGCCTGCCGAGTTTGATGCCCTGCGCCTTCTTTTCAGCCAAGGCATCCTTGGTGCGCTTGCTGATGATTTCGCGCTCCCACTGAGAGACTACGCCGCGCATACCTGCGATGAGCCGACCCGTTGGGTCGGCTGAATCGAAGTCGAGTTCCAAATCAACCAGCAGCCAGCCGCCGGCCGCCGAAGCGTCCATCAAGTCATACAGGTCTTTGACAGACCGGGTAGCGCGGTCGGACTTGCTCACCATTAGGGCATCGGCTTCACCTGCCCTCAATGCACTCAGAGCCGCTGCTATGCCGTCTCTGCTCATGGTCTTTGCCGACTTGCCTTTGTCGGTGATGACCTCTTGCAGACACCAGCCGCGCTCGGCGCATTCATCCCGCAGCTGCCGCTCTTGCCCCGCCAAGGATAATCCCGAATCAGCTTGCTTTTCCGTACTCACGCGCACATAGCCGATGACGCGGATTTTGCCGCTCTTGCACTTGCTGATTGGTCGTCTCACAATGCTTGTTGTACACATAAACGGTCGTATATGTATACACAGGTTCAAAACATCGTGGCCTTGTGCCCGGACCGGACAGAAAGAGAGTGAGCAGCGGCGCATTTTGAAGCAGGAAAAGCAACACCACCGGAGCAAATGATGGCCGCGCCGCCATTAGTGGTTATACAGCTACTTTTTGTCTTCGAAGTAGCCTTTGCGAATCAATTGCGACATCTTTGACCTGACTCGCGGCTCAAGGTCTTCAAAGTTGCGTACCGTGCCGAATTTGTCGATGGTGCGCCCGTCCCACTCAGCCGCGCTCGGCAGCGGGCGCACTTGATTATCAATAATCCAATCCTCAAATTCTCTGCTTAGGCGGCGCTTCGGCATTCGGGCTTCTGAAAGTCTACTTAGCTCTGGTCAACTACCTGAGCATCTATCGGCTGCGATTCGATGACGTCGACGATTATCGGTTGGCCTACATTAACCTGAACGGCTTGCGCGTTCTCACGGTACTTGCTCGGCAGGGCGCCTTTCAGAAGGAACTCAAGCAGCCGCTCAGAACCATTCATCGCCCGTTGGATTGCAACCTGCTCAAGCAACTCGGCGAACTCGGCTTTGGCGACCTCAACTGCCTTTGCGAATGTGGGCGAATCATCAATCAGTTGGTACACGCGAGCCCGAGTCACGTCAGCCTCACGGGATGCGGCGAGTATGGTGCCGTGACGGGCCAGCGAGGTCAAGAAGCCTTCGACCCACGCGCCCGCGTGCGCGATTGCTGTCAATTCGTTTTGTTTGTTTGAGTCTGCTTTCGCAAGCTGACTCGGGTTCTCTGATGATATCAAGTCCAAGCAAGCCAAACCATTCTCTGCCTTCTTTTCGAACGCTTCGGCAAATTGGTGACTGAGGTCTTTGTCTTTTGCCTTCTTACGGGCTTTGGGCTTCGGCTTCGCCTCCGGCGCACTTGGCTCCGGCAAATCCCAGCTCATTTTTTCTGCTGGCTGGTCGCTCACTTGCTCCCTCGACTCTCGATATCCTCAAGCATTCGTGCGACCCTTTCCAAGACAACTGAGGTGCGCTCAAGCATCGGCCCGACCTTTTCTATCATCAGCCTGTTTTGCCAAACGATGTAAATGACCAAGACAATACCAACAGCCGCGAATCCCCATCTATCGGCGAGAGAGGTGAGTTCTGCTTGAGCGACGGGATTAAGCATCTTGGACCTCCGGCATTCCATGCTCGGTCGGCTCATCAGCCTTCGCCTTGCCCTTCGGGCTTCGGATTACCTCAGACGCAAGTCGCTGGCTCAGCTTGCCTTCGCTGTCCTGCACAAGCACCATTAGCCGTTGTTGTTTGGAGAATCCCCCGTTGTTCTCAATGCGCTGCACGAAAGGCTCGCCAACGATTTCATATTCGCTCATAAATCTTATTTCTGGTGGAATACTTTTGCGCCCTGCCATCCAATATATATATAATAGATTAACCGGATTTGCCATATCCGTTTACCTCAAACAGCATTAAGCCCGCCCCGTTGCTCATAGACTGGCGGGCTTTGTTGTGTATAGAGGTGTTGATTAGTTGCTTTGCTAATTGATATTTATGAGCAGCGGGAATGGCAAGCATTACCAATCTATTAGATTATCCGATGATGAAGCTGTAACAGCGGCCAGACTGAGCAAGCATTTTGCGATGTATGGCAAAGCGGATAAGCTGAATAGCGAAGAATCAAATTACCTATCAATCCTTGGCGAGTTTGCCGCCAGCAAATACTTCTTTGGCGATATCCAACCTGTTTATCAGCACCGCCTTGAATCATTGAGCGGTGCAATTAGAACCGGCAAGGTTAGGGATGGCAACCGCGACTTTCCTGACTGCCGAATTGACGTTAAGTGCTCGCGTGACAGACGCGATAAGGGCTGGATGAACCTGCATTTGCTAGTGCCGCCGTATCAATATCGCACGGATACTTGCTACGTTTGTGCGGTCGCGATTGAAGCACCGTCAGAACAGTTGGATGACATTCGCGAGATAATGCTTGCTGGCTGGGGGGATTTTGCCATGCTGAAAGAAATGGAGCAGTTTGATGATTGGTACGCATGTCCCGTGACTCAGTTGTATGGGATGAATGTTCTTCGGTGCTCGGATTGGTCGGTTTAGCGGGGATTTCCGCGCCCGTTTTGACATGTTCATCGGGCACCAAGAATCCGTCCAAAATATACGTTTTTGAACCTAAAGCCGGACTGCATATATTAGTATCTACACTTATCCTGCTGAACGCCTCAAATATCGCTGTGCGCTTCGGCGCATCTTTCCCATACAGATACCCGCACATGCGGAGCACATCACCGCCGTCAATAGAATCACCCCAAGAGGTGATTGCGTGCAGATAGGCACGGTACACAAGGTACTGCCTTTTGATGAAATCTTTGCGCCCTGTGAGCGATTGCTTATATTCTTTGGCAGTTCGTTCGTCTTCGGCACTCAGGTTTTTGGTCGGCTCAGACTTCTTACTGCCAGTGTACTCAACAAATGACTGGAACAAAGAATCAATCTTCTGTCGTCGGTTTATTCGTTGGCTTTCCGTGCCCGACACTTCATCCATTATCTTATATAGATGTTCACGAGCTCCATCTTTGCCATAAGCCCACACAAAGGCATAAATCCTGCCATAGGTCATCAGCCATTCTGTCGTTTTTCCAGGCTGTGGTTTTTCGCGCCTTAGCAATTCCCATTTGCGATTATTCTCAGAATCTTTAACAATGCTCTTATTTTGCGTTTTAAGGGCAGCTTCGGGTTTAACTGATATTTCATATGCCTGGGCATCCTTTCTTTCGTCTGCGAGGCAAATAGAGGGCAATACGGGCGCATTTAATCCATACGAGACATTGAGCATTTGCAATTGCTGGTCAATATCAATGATTTCGCAGTTTTCATCTAGATATAAACCAAGCCTTTTTGTTTTGGGGTGCAGCCCGAAGGGCAGCCTGAGAATGCCTTCCGTGCCCGCCTTATCCACGCCCGGAATATCAGCGAGCAATCGCTTGATTTCCTGCTCGGCTCGGCGCACCTCATGCCATGTCCCGGCACAGGGAGCAACAACTTGGATGCCGCGGCCGCCAGTGGTCCATATGTAAGCAGTCAAGCCGAGCTTGCTGAAGGCTTCTCGTGCCCTATCAGTGGTGTGTTGGAGCGCGGTGAGGTCATTGTTGGCAAATGCGTCATCACAGTCGATGTCGAGCCTTAATGCCGTGAGGGGGAGTTTGTTGGCGAGGTGCTCAAAATGCGCCCGGTCGCGGCAGTCTTTGAGGGGGATGCCTGGACGGTCGGCAGTACCTACTGCGTTTGTATAGCCAGCGAGGGCGAGCAGGCAGTGTTTGGGTTTAAGTGCGCCTAATGGCTCATGCCTGTTCGTGAAGCGATTGATTTGCTGCTTGAGCGAGTGATGCTGCGGCCAGCTGCCGTTGTCCTGCTGGACTGCCCAGTTATGTCCCGCTGTCGCCTTGGCGAGGGCTTCTGCGATTTCTTTGAGAGGCTTCATGCGCCGGAGGGATTTGAGGTCTGGTTTGCATGGCAGGAAAAAGAACGTATCCCAATCCAGATAGCTCAAAAATGGCAGCGGTTTCGTGGGCCGCGTGAACGGCGATTTTGGTTGCAAAGGCACTTGATAACTCCACAAAGAAAAAGAGCGCCCGCTGGTGCTGCAGCGAGACGCTCATGGAGTTATTCTGCGGTGCCTACCGCGAGAAATCGTTCTGTTCGTCTTGCCATCAGCACTGGCAAGGGCGAGGTTTCCCTTCAATACTCTTATACAAAAGAATTTTGAAGGCACAGTATTATGTTCAGATAAATGAAAAAGGCGCAATAAATATTGAAAAACCTGCGATAACAATATCATGGAGTTTGAAATTCGGGATATTGAAATCGGTTTGAGAAGACATTATAACATGGGCATGTATGAGATGGCAAATTACTGCCGTGATAATGCCATTGAAGTTGGCATTAATGATTTAGGGGAGTGGTATTGGGTTTGGCAGGGCAAGATATTCAAAGAGGAATACTCAACCTGCACAACGTCGATTATCCACATTCGCGAATGTCCAAATATGGTTGAAGTGACTAGCTGGCTCCGCAATAAGGACATTCCTTACGTCATTATGCCGGAGCAAAACCCTGGTAAGGGCAAGCCCGAAGTTTTGCTCAATGATGAAGAATGGCGGCAGCGGCGCCCCTTTACGCTGCATCGAAAGGTCATCGTGTGCTTTGAATGGAATGGCTTGCCAGTCGATGCCGAGTTTTATCAGGTGTTGAAATATGCGCCTGGTGATGGCAATAAGCTGCGTAGAAAGAAAGCCGGGGAATTTGGCAGAGCAACTGAGAATGTCGTCATTCTGAATTGTTACACGACTGCATATTCCGTTGAGCATGGCGGCAAATTCCGCTGGCAAAATGACATGGCTGATTGGTGGGAGTCAACTGATATTAGAGTTGAGCACCGATAGTCAGTGCTCAACTCTTTTTTACCAACTTACTGCCGATAGGGAAACGTCGCCACGCTGTCAATCACCGTGCCCTCGCTCGGGTTTTTGAGCTCCTTGAGCACCAGCGCACCCACGTCACTAGGCAGGTTCGCGGTGGGGATATAAAAGACTCCACAGGGCACGAGTGTGCCCTGTTCGCCGTCGCTCTTAAATTGGTAATTGAACAGCACCAGCGAACTCGATTCGAGCTGCGGCAGAGCAATCCACCTGAGCCAGACCTCATCGGTCTCGTATTCCGTCATCTCGGCATCGACTTTCGCAAAAGTCCACCCTTCAAATGCGCCGTCAAAGCGGAACGACGCCGAGTCGTAATATTCGTCATCACTGGCAAAGCCATGAGTATCGGGCGAGGTGCGCTCATCCCCCTCCGGCTCATCGTTCTCCGGCTCCCTTATCGGCTGGCCGTGCTCTTTGAGGTAGTCGATGATTTGAGCGGCACTAAGCAGCGGCCGGCCATCAGCATCGACTTGCTGTCCAACCTTAACGGGTACACAGGCTGAGATGCCGTCTGAGCTCAATCCGACTTCAAACACTCCGTCTCTGAGCTCCCACTCTGCGCCCGCTTTTGCCGCCCACAAGGTGCCCGGCTGGCTGCCAGTCCACTCGACTAGACCGAGGGAGGGTGAGTACATCAAGACGGCTGATACGATGCCTTCGAACTGGTCGTTCTGCTCAATCATTGGCGTTGTAGCCATAGTAGACAGAACTATACATCAAATATCGAGCTCCGTCAATAATTCCTCGTTGCAGGCGGTCAAAAGATGCAAGGGCGGCTCCGGCGCATTGAGCCATTCAAGAGCCTCGTCGGGCTCAAGAATCACAGGCTGCCGGTCGTGGTATTTGCTCATCCAATCATTGCAGGCGGTCGTTATCATCGTCGCGCTCAAGAGCGGCTCTGCTTGAACTTGCTCGTTGCTGGTCCACAGTCCAGCGAAAAGCAGTCCCTCGCCATCGGCTCTTGCGAGATGGTGCTTGAGTTTAGAGCCTTTTTGACCAGTCCACTCCACAAACCATGTGCCCGGCAGGATGCACCGTTGAGCCTTCAGCGACGGCTTGAAGACGTTTCTGCCAGGCTCAAGCAAGCCCTCAGAGCGAGCGTTGTTCATGTGGCGTCTTGTATCAATGGACTTCATCCAAGGCGCGACGTAACCCCAGCGCATCGTCATCAAATCGAGGTCTCCCGCGCCGTCTGAGAGCACGACAGCGACCTCGCGGCCGGGATAACAGGCTCGCTCGTATTCCCATGTTTCGGCTCGGCGGGTGAGCCTGCCGAGGGCGCGCTTTTCCTCTTGGTGCCTTTGATAGAAAAAATTGCACATGACTTCTTGGAACTAAGGTACCGCAATGGTAGACACGGAGCTACTATGATGGCGGCATGAGAGATTGGCCGAAGTTCAAGATAACCGACCGTGCGCCGGGAAGCGACGATAAGACGATTTTTGAATGTTACAGAAAAGACTACGCCGAGGTCTGGTTCCGCGAGGTGGGCGGCGAAGGCAAGATGCACATAAGAGGTACGCAGTCAGTTTGGATTGTGGGCAGGAAATACAAGCGTCTGAGCATCTTGCTGGATGACGGTCGGGAATACGTCGAGGGAGGAATGCCTAAAGGGTGAGCTGAGTCTACTGCCTGGACAGAAACAGCCTGTTATCATAGATAACTTCTTTTTCAACAGCACCTTCATCCGTAATATGTTCATGGAGCAACGGAAAAAGAAGCATGTTGGGGTTTGGCGTCCTTTTCAATACCAAGAATTCTTGACTCGGAAAGCGTATTTGGTTCGCAGTTAATGTTGGGTACCTCTTTCTGGCACCAGTCATCATCTTGGTCATAGAATCTTGATAGTCGTCAAAGATGAGTTCAATCTTTTCAGTGGTTGCTTTGAAATGGAGTGAGCAACTCGAATCAAACCAAGATAGTGTTGCAGTACCGTTTGGTCTGAGCGTCAAGCGCATGGTCTTTAACTCTGCGGTAACAACCTCAATCGGGGTGGTTTTAGTTTTGTCAAGGTCAGCATATTCCTCTATATCAGCAATTTTGTCGCGGAAGTAATCTGCAGCTTGAGCATCCATATAGTAGTTGCCAGACACTTCGCGGCGGGCTTGATTGAAAGAACACCTTGATTGAATGCTAAAGCCGCCGAAAAGTATGCTGGCAGCAGCTAACGCGATTTGCCATCGCATTGAGTATCGTGCGTCTGCCGATACTCTGTCAGAATTTGCTTTCTTGTGAGCTGGACGCGCTTGCTGCTGACCTTGTGCTTTCCGAGAGCGTTTAGGCTTGTTCCTGCTTCGCTTGCTCCCCATCCCTCAATTACACCCCAAGCTGAGCACTAGGCCACGGCGACGCACAGCTGGCCCGCTATAAGAACTCTATGAAACCGATACCCGTTTCGTTGTTCTGGACGTCCGTGCTCGCTTTTCTGTTCTTCGGCTTTGCGGCTGGGTATGGCACGGCGAAGACCATCAAACCCAAGCCGGAGCTAAGTGCGTCCGAGGCGATTGGTGAGATGGAGCACCTCTTCCGAGAAACCGACTTTGGCGCGGAAAACACTGAGGATAAAGAGGGGATGATTGAGTTCACGCAATACATGAAAGAGCTGGCTGAAATCTCTGAGCGGGCGGGCTTGCAGTGATGGCTGATTACTGCTTGGTCTCAGATAACCCTAAGATGCTTGAAGTTATCAAGGCATTGGCTGAATACCACGACGTGGTTTGTCAGGTGAGGGAAGGGAAGCTCTACCTAAGTCTTGATGACCTCAAGGCGCTGAGTGACGAACAAGACCTTGGTTTGGACTTGCCGGAGGGTGTTGAACTAGAAGGCGGCGGTTAATATGTCCCGAACGACCGGATAGAGCAGAGCAGCCACTGCTATCCCCAGTGACCAAAGCGCAATCGAAAGGTTGCGCTTTGCTTGTTTGCGGGCGGCCGCTGCATCGGCTTCCGTTTGAGATACAAGCTGGCGAAGGCTTAGTTCTGAGGATTCGAGTACGCGGATTTGCTCGGCCTGGCGCACTGAATCAAGATATGCCGTTTCAAGTTGCTTTCTACTCACTTCAAGAATGTCTGTCGAGATGGTCACCAATTGAGCTATATGAGTGATGGCTTGACCTGGGGTTCCCTGTTGAATGTCATGAGACAGCGAAGTCAATCGCGTTCTTTGCTCTTCCGCTTTTGCGGAGAGTTCAAGCCAGCGCGAGGGCTCGTACTCAGTTGGTCGGCCCGTTATCCCCGCCTTAATCGCGTCACTGAAGGATTTTGGGTTTGGATTCGGTTTGTACATCACCTGACATCGCCGTTAGCTGGTCAGTCTATACTTTCCCTTGGGAGTGCGAAAGGGATACAACGAAAACCTGCTTGGTGAGGATGGGCGCAGTTGCCCTCGAATCTTGACTTTTGCCGATGAAATCAAGCCTGATGCCAAGCGGACGTGGGCGTATATCGGCATAGTTTCTGTACCCGCAGAGCGGGCTAAGGAAGCTCTGTCGCGCCTGATGGCCGATAGAGAGGAATTCGGTCTGCATACAGAAATTGGCTGGACTGACATCAAAACAGCAGGTAGCGCAAGGGCCAAGCTTGCCAGCGCTTGGCTTGGCCGCCTGGTAAATGAGCATGACCTGTGGCGATTTACGGTGCTTGGCATAGACACCGAGCAGTTGGTTAAGTCGGCTTTCGGTGAGGGCAAGGGAAATCAGCTGACGAACATTCACAAACGTTTTTACCGCTCTTGCTTGGCTTATCACATTGCAAGCCTAAGCAGACAGAACGACAGCGTGAGAGTCCATCGGTGCTACCACGATAGGGAAGGGAAACTGGAAATGGATGAATGGTTCCGATGGCACGCCCAACACAGGATTTCGATTGAAAAGGCCAACGTTTCCTTTGGTTGCAGTGAAGTCATTTTCGTAGACTCTGACCACAAGAAGGAAGCAGCTTGTTCGCAGGCGAGTCATTTCATTCAACTGTGCGATATCTTGCTTGGTGCAACGATGTACGGACTTGAGGCGCATAATCCCCGACCTGGCCGAGACCTGGCATTTGAGTCATTCCGACCGTTGCTTGAGCGCATCAACTGTCCTAAGCAGAGCCGTAATATCAATAGCAGCTACAAACACGTCGGCAGGGCGTCAGTTTCGTATTTTCCAGAGCGGCCGCTGACAGAGGAAGAATTAAACGACCCTTTTCTTAGGGCGCAATCCACTTTCTACAAGGGCAGAAGACTTAAGTTGCTTGAGGAAAGAGCTGGTCAAGAGGGAATGGACTTCTGAGTTTCACCACTCAGCCCAAGGCAGCAAGTCGCACACGGGTTTGCCGTCCCTCATCAGGTCTGGTCGGCTCAGTCGGCGCAGCTCGCGAATCTCAAGCAGGGTGTAGTGCTTTCCAGCCATCGTGTTTGGCAGCTTCGCGTGTTGGAATGCGTCTGCCGTCGCCATGCCGGCTGCCTGAGTGACGGCAGTAATCACCGTGTGCCTCATCGTGCCGACGTCTTCGCCTTTGCCAAGGCTCTTTCCGGCGCGGCTCACGAGGTCGCGGAACATATCACGGACGTTCCTCGTGCCCAGCGGCAAGCCTGAGCCATCGTCAGCAATGAACGAGCCATCCATGCAGTCGGCTATGAGCCGTGCCTGATAAGGGCTCAAAGGGATGCTGCGGTTATCCCGGTGCCCGGTCTTGGTGCCGTCACGCCACTCGCGCCCAGTTGCGCCCACTGAACCCATCGGCTCAAGCCAAAGACGACCCGCGTCATCACTCACGATATCCTGCGGGCGCACGGCTCCGACCTCGTTCGGTCGGATTCCCGCCAACAGCAGAGCGAACGCGCCGCGCTCAGCTTTGCTCAGGTCAAGCTCAGCGATTGCCTTGAGGGTATCGAGCGGGATGACAGCCTTATCGTTGGGCATCTTGCGCTTCTGCTGGCGATAAATGACTCCCAAGTCATTGAAGGCAAGGCGGTCTTTGAGGTCGGCAAATTCACCAAGCTGAAGCTGCTGCCAAGCTGATTTGACCAATGCAATTGCAAGGTCAATCGAGTGAGGGGATAAGGTTTCGCCATCCTTCTTACCAGGCAGCAGCGAAATCATCTTTACCCATTCGACGAGGTGTCTTTGCGAAACCTCGTGCGCCTTGATATTGCCGAAGCGCAGCTTGGCGCCATCGAATTGGAAGGGAAGTGATAGCTTGTTTAAGTGGGTTTTATCAGAGACGACATTCTTGCCAAGCCGCCTTTTGTGTTCGATGGCTGATTCAGCAAGTGCCCTGATGGTGGGCACGTTCTTGGCGCGAATCCGCTCTTGCATAGCGGGCATTGACCATTCGCCGGAGTCGTATTTTTCGAGCACCTCGGCGCCCATTCTAAGCGATGCCAAGCCGAGTTTGATGCCAACGGTGTTTTGAGCGAGGTCAAGCACGAAGGGCGCAGCTTTTCTCAGTGATTCCGCTTTGGAGTAGCAAAGTGCTGGTGATTCGCCGTACACCGATTTGCGTTGAAGCTCGACTCTGTCGCCGCGCTGTTCGGGCAGCCAGACATGCAGGCGGTAGGTGACGACCTCTTTGCGTCCGGGCATGGCATCAGCCTTTTTGCGCCCAAAAACGTAGCTGATTTGCCCTCGGTGAGTCACCCGGAATTGGTAGGGATGGGGAGTGCCGTCCTGCTTCTTTCGCACAGTGATTTCATATAACCCTTTTTCTAACCCTTTATATAACCCTGGAAGGGCCTTGGCCCTTGATTTTTGAACCTACAAATGCCAAAATTAGTCCGATTTAGGTTCCAGTACCGCAAGGTGTGAGGGTTCGAGTCCCTCCTTGCCCACCATGAGATAGCGGCACTCTCTTGTGGCTTCCTCGAATTCGTGTACTTTGGAGTCGCATATTAGGTCAACTCCGTCTCTGTAAAAGAGAAACATGTGCTTTCGGTGGATACCTGACAGACGTACTAGAAGTGGATTGCGGCTGGAAAAGATACAGGCTTTCACTGGTCGTATACGTGATTTAAAGAGGCTATTTGTTATATATTGGATACTCATACCCGTTTTTGGCTCCGTAGCAATCGGCCCTCTTTCTGAGTCAGTGGAGTTGTTCGGTTACGAAATTCCTAGGCGTGTTGTTCTGAATGTCTTTCCCATGGCAGTGTTGGCGATTTCATTCAATTTAGTTATCAGATCTATTCAAATTCGCAGGGTACTAGAAACTGACGGCGATATCAGTATTAAATTTATTGATCCTATACTATCAATAGGCCCTGGAAAATTGTGGCGTTTCTTTATAGTTTTTATTCCGATTATTGCGCCCTTGGCGATATCGTTACTGTATTCGAAATCGGACACGATCGGTACTGCTCTATTTTGCGTAATCTCTCTTGGTGCTTCAATTGAGACTTTTAGGGAGCTTAATCTGGTTTCATTTATTAATGGCTACCGTCTGACAGCAAAATCATCTTCACCTTCTTCAATAGAAGGTTGGTCAGAATTGAGGTATGGTCTTAGTGGTGACTCAATGAAAGTGGTATTAGCTCTTGCGAAAAGTAGTGTAGGTGGAAATATATCCGGGTTGGAAGAGAGAGTAGTGTTTACTTTGTCACACTGGTGGTATTGTCTCTGGCTGTTCAAGAATATGCCTAGTAGTGCGGGCAGAGTCTATTTGGAAGAAAGGGAGCGCCTAATGTCGATAAGGAAAAGGGATATGTCTAGTGCATAGTTTGGAATCTCTTGCTTCGTTAATACCTACGCCGCAGACCGAATCTGCTCCGCCGGATCGGCGGAGGCCAGAATCTTCTCGACGGCATCCAGACACCGACCCATAGCCTCTACCACCGCCGGATCGAAGTGTTTGCCGGACTCTTCTTGGAGAATCTTCCACGCCTCCTCTCGGCTATAAGCGGGCTTGTAGGGACGAGTCGACCGCAGGGCATCGTAGACGTCGGCGATCGCCACAATCCGCGCTTCGAGGGGAATGGCTTCGCCCTTGAGGCCGACCGGGTAGCCGTTGCCGTCCCAGCGTTCGTGGTGGCATAGAGCGATGCGGGCGGCGGTGAGCATGAGGCCGTCATCGGCCACTTGGCTGTTTCCGCCGGCAAAAATGGGATTGAGTTCCGAAGCCAGAATCTCCGCCCCGACTTCGCAGTGCTTCTTCATCTGCTCGCGCTCCTCTTCGCTCAGCTTGCCGGGCTTGTTGAGGATGCCGTCGGCAACGCCGATCTTGCCGAGGTCGTGGAGGGGGCTGGCGAGTAGAAGGCGCTCCTGCACGGCTTCGCTCAACTCCATTTCGCGGGCGATGATGCGGCTCATCAGGCCGACCCGCACAATGTGTCCGCCGGTAGTGAGGTCCTTTGCTTCGGCCGCTTTTGCCAGGCGATAGACGATCTCGCGCCGCGAAACCTCAAGCTCCTGCGTCCGCTGCTTCACCTTCGATTCAAGCGTGTTGGAGTACTCGCAGATCTGATCCTGGTAGTGCTTCATCCGCACCGCGTTGTTGATGCGTGCGGTCAGCTCGATGAAGTCGCACGGCTTGTTGACAAAGTCGGTGACGCCCATATTGAGGGCTTCGCGCTTCACCGACATGTCGCTGTTGCCGGTGAGCATGATGAAGGGGATGTAGGAGAACTTGGGATGGCTCCGCACCGCCTTCAGAAAATCGAAGCCCGTCTTGTTGGGCATGTTGATGTCGGATACGATGGCGTCGGTCCCTTCGACGATCAAGTGGTTCATCGCCTCATCGACGGACTCAATAAAGTGGCACTCCCACTCATCCCGCTTGCTGCGCAGCATGCGGCGAAGCGCGTCAAGGACGCGCACCTCGTCATCGACAAAAAGAACCTTGATCACGCCGCATCACCCTTTGCCAGCCGTTCCGCCCCAGTGATGGGCAGGCGAATCCGGAACTCCGTCCCCTGGCCCTCGACCGAATAAAGCTTGATCTCGCCATCGTGCCGTTCTGCAATGACCGAGTGGGCGATGGCCAGCCCCTGTCCCGTGCCGATGCCGACGCCCTTGGTGGTGAAGAACGGGTCGAAGATGCGCTCCTGCACCCGCTTGGGGATGCCGATCCCGTTGTCGCGGACCATGATCTCAACCGCATCTTCGTTCTTGCGGGTCGCAATGGAGATGACGCCGGCACCAGAAGTTCCGTGCCGCGCCTGAATGGCGTGCGCTGAGTTCACGATCATATTGAGCAGAACCTGTCCCAACTCTCCCGGGTCTCCTTGAATAATCGGCACATCTTCACCAAGATGCAGGTCCATTTGGGCTGCGTATTTCCATTCGTGCTTGCAGATGGTGATGGTGTTGTCGATCACCTGGTTGATGTCCACGCTGGTATGCCGCCGCGAACCGGGGTGCGCGAAGTCCTTCATGGCCCGCACGATGTGGCCCACGCGGTCCACGCCTTCCAGCGCCTGCTCGATGGCCCGGGGCATCTCTTCCTTCAAGAATGAGATGTCGTGCTGGTCCTGAATCTGATCCATCCGGTCGATCAGCGGCTTGGGCGCGCCCTTGACGCTGCGGACCAGGTTGTCGTAGCTGTCGAGCGCGGTGAAGAGGGAAGTCGTGCCTTCCATCAGGAAGCGCACATTGTCGCCGATGTACTGGTTCGGCGTGTTGATCTCGTGGGCGATTCCGGTGGAGAGCTGGCCGATGGACTCCATCTTCTGGGCGTGCGCCAGCTTGGTCTCCAGCTTCTTCTGCTCGCTGATGTCGCGCACGAATGCGGTGACGAAGGAGAATTCGTTGAGCCGATCTGCGGTGAGCGAGAGTTCGATGGGGAATTCTTCGCCTTCCGGGTCGAGGGCCATCATCATTACGCGCTTGTTCAGCACGTTCTCTTCTGCGTTCTTCTTCAGCGCGTTCAGGCTGTCGGTGATGATGCCCCAGCGGTCCTGCGGAAGCAGCTTGATGATCGCCCGGCCGATCATCTCCTCGCGCGGACGGCGGAAGATGTGTTCGGCAGCCGGATTCATGTCAAGGATGTGCCCCTCAGAATCCAGCGAGAGGATGCCGTCCAGCGCGTGGTTGACCACCGCTGTCTGCCGCTGCGCGTTCTTCTCCTTGTCGCGGTAGCGGGCCATGACGGCCTCCCGCAGCCGCTTGTGGGCGACTTCGAGTTCTGCCTGCCGCGCCGAGGTCAGGCGCAGGTCCCGCGCACTGGCCACGCAGACGGCCCCCAGAATGACCGAGATGAAGACGAGCCAGATGGCCATCTCGACCACCTGCCAGTGCTGCTCCTGAAGCGACTGAGTGGCGATGGCCCTGATCAGATCGGTCTGACTGACGCGGAAGCCGAGAAAAGCGATGGAACTGACCAACACCGTCCGCCAGTCGCGGTATAGGCAAAGCAGGCCAAGCGTGCCGAACATGGGATACAGCACGTTGACCATCCCGTTCATAGCGGTGACCATCAGCACGGCCATGCCGGTCTGGAGGATCGCCATGAGAAGCCGACTCCACCGCTTGGCAGGCCAGCCGATGGCCAAGATTCCGGCGCAGAGCACGGTCATCAGCCCGTAGATCAGCATCGTCCAGGCCGGGCTGTCGATCTCCTTGAGTGCGCCCAGGCCGTCCGGCACCACCCGCGTGGCAATGGTGGCCAGCGCGAGGTACTGCGGAATCATCAGCATCGCAATAAGCTGATCCGCCTTTTCCTGAACGGTGGCGAGGCTCTGCGACCAGGTTTGGTCGGCAACGGACGGCTCTTCCGGCAAAGCACCTGCTTTGCCGGAAGAACTCCGGACTTTCATCCAGCCTCCTTTCAGCTTCGACATCGATAGCATTAGGGTTCAGTTCCGACTCCTTTTAGGTATCGGCGACTGCCGGATGCATGTTCAGGAAAAAGTCGCTTACCCAGGCTAATGTTTCAGGTGCTGTGTCCCGATGGGGGCGAGCTGCTCCTCCGAAAGTCCCCACCTCAAGGTGAGCCGCTCCGCGCCGCCGGCTTCGAAGAACTCGATGCGAATGGGATACGTGCCCTTCTTGAGCCGGACTCTTCCGAGCTTTTCGGAATATCCATGAGGCCCGTCATGATCGACGATGAGCGCGCCGCCCAGCCAGAAGCGACTGCCGTCATCGCTGCCCAGGGCGAAGGTGTAGCGGCCGTCTTCCGGCACCTGAAGCCATCCGGTGAACCGGAGGCCGAACTCTTCGGGCTGAGTGCCGTGGTCGGCGGTCACCGCTGCCGCGATGCCGGTCTTCACCGGCTTGAGTCGGTCGAAGTTCGGCATCTTGTCCCACTTTCCGACATACGACTCGACCCGCAACCCAGAACTGAAGGTTGCGGGAAGCATGAACTCAGGCCGAGAGACCGTCAGACGAGCCGGGTCGCCGGCCACGCCGCGCGCGTTGACATAGGCGAACGTGTACTGTCCCGCCTGGAGCGAGAGCCGCTGGGGAACGGTGGGCGAATCGAGCGTCGGCAGAGAGCCGTCTGCGGTGTAGCGCAGGGTCATCGCCGCCGGGTAGCGGTTCTGGATGCTCAGCTCGACCGGGTCGCCATCCAGGAACCAGGCCGAAACCGGCAGGTCGGGGACGGGCATATTGTAGTTGATCTGCATCCGATCCAGCCGAGCCAGGTAGCCGGGCATCATCGCGTCGAACTTCTCCCAATCCTTCAGGTCTGGCTCCAGCCAAAGGCTCTCGGCCAAGGCCGCCACGCGGGGGAAGATCATGTATTCGCACCGATCTTCAGTGGGAATCCACTCGGTCCAGATATTGGCCTGTCCGCCCAGGATAAGGCGGCGCTGCTCGGCATTGAGACCCGTTGGAATGGGGTCCCAGCCGTAGACGTGGCGGGTGGAGATGTTGGCGTAGCTGTAGTCGAAATAGCAGTGCGAGGTGGGCGACATGACCGCGAACTGTCCGGCGAGAGCCGCGTCGCGTCCACCCTCGATGCCCCGCCAAGACATGACCGCCGCGCCGGGAGCCAGGCCGCCTTCGAGAATCTCATCCCAGCCGATCAGCCGCCGTCCCTTTGAGCGCAGATAGCGCTCCATCCGGCGCACAAAGTAGCTCTGCAGCTCTTCGGCATCGTCCAGCCCTTCCGCAGCCATCCGCTTGGCGCAGTCCGGACACCGCTCCCAATCTGAGCGATTCACTTCATCGGCGCCGATGTGGATGAACTCGGAAGGGAACAGTTCCAGCGTCTCGTCGAGGATGTCTTCAAGAAAGGCAAAGGCCTTCTCGTTGCCGGGGCAGAAGACGTTGGGAATCTTTCGGTCGGACAGATCGCATCCCAGTTCGGGATAACAGGAGAGCGCGGGCCAGCAGTGGCCGGGCATTTCGATCTCCGGAACGACGGTGATGTGCCGCTCTGCGGCGTAGGCAACCACATCGCGAATCTCATCCTGGGTGTAGAAGCCGCCGTACACCTCCTTTCCGGTGCGGTCATCGGGGAAGACGATATCGGAATAGCTCCACTCGCCGGGGCCGCCCAGCCTCCACGCGCCTTTTTCGGTGAGCAGCGGATACTTCTTGGACTCCATTCGCCACCCGCCGTCGTCGATCAGGTGCCAGTGGAAGGTGTTCATGCGGTGGAGCGCGATCCAGTCGATGTACT